>CAJUBP010000007.1:29692-121371 GCA_910584585.1 uncultured Lachnospiraceae bacterium
CAGACAGTGAGAAGGGTTTGCCTGCAAAAGGGCGCAAGTAAAAGACAGACAGTGAGAAGGGTTTGCCTGCAAAAGGGCGCAAGTAAAAGACAGACAGTGAATATTGGAGGAATAAAAGATGAAATTATCATTACAAGGCATAAAGGACAGGGAGGCCTGGGAAGCGAAAGGATACCGCCTTCCCAAATATGATATTGAAAAAATGCGGGAAGAGACAAAGGAAAATCCTTTTTGGATTCATTTCGGCGCAGGAAATCTGTTCCGGGCTTTCCACGCAAATATTGCGGAGCGGATGCTGAACGAGGGAAGCCTTACCAGGGGCCTGGTGGCGGCGGAAGGCTTTGATTATGAGATTATTGATAAAATGTACCAAGCCCATGACAACCTGGGAATCCTGGCAGCCCTGAAAGCAGACGGCACCGTGGAAAAGACGGTGATTGGAAGCGTGGCGGAAGCGCTGCCTCTGGACGCTTCCAATGAAGCTGCTTACGGCAGGTTAAAGGAAATATTTGAAAAGGATTCCCTGAAAATGGCTACCTTTACCATCACGGAGAAAGGATACAGCCTGAAAAACGGAAAAGGGGAATTGTTTCCCGATGTTGCGGAGGATTTTAAGCAGGGCCCGGGAAAACCCGCCAGCTATATGGGCAAGGTATCCGCGCTTTTGTACGCCAGGTATCTGGCAGGAAAGAAACCCATTGCCATGGTGAGCACAGACAACTGCTCCCACAACGGGGATAAATTATATGAAGCAGTACAGGAATTCGCGAAAGCATGGGTGGAAAAGGGCAAGGCGGAGGAAGGATTTACCGCTTATCTCAACTCGTCCCTGGTATCCTTCCCCTGGAGCATGATTGATAAGATTACCCCAAGGCCGGACGCTTCCGTAGAAGCAATCCTGAAATCAGATGGACTGGAAGGGACAGAGCCGGCAGTTACCTCCAGGAATACCTATGTGGCGCCTTTTGTCAATGCGGAAGAGACAGAGTATCTTGTGGTGGAAGACGATTTTCCAAACGGAAGGCCGGATTTGGAAAAAGGCGGAGTGATTTTTACAGACAGGGAAACGGTGGATAAAGTGGAGAAGATGAAAGTCTGCACCTGCCTGAATCCGCTGCATACCTGCCTGGCTGTCTTCGGCTGCCTGCTTGGGTATCAGAAAATTTCCGATGAGATGAGAGATCCAGAACTGAAAAAGCTGGTAGAAGCCCTGGGATACCGGGAGGGACTTCCGGCGGTGGTAAATCCCGGGATTTTAGATCCGAAAGAATTCATTGATACAGTGTTAAACCTGCGTGTCACCAACCCGTTTCTGCCGGATACGCCCCAGCGGATTGCCACGGATACCTCCCAGAAGCTGGCCATCCGTTTTGGGGAGACCATCAAGGCCTATCAGGAGAGCGAAATCCTTAACGTAAGCGATTTGAATGTGATTCCTATGGTACTGGCAGGCTGGCTTCGGTATCTGATGGGAATTGACGACAACGGAGAGCGTTTTGAACTCAGCCCGGATCCGCTGCTGGGAGAACTTCGGCCTTATGTGGAAGATTTTGAGCTTGGGGATGACGGGGCAGCCCAGGCCGTCCGGCCGATTTTGGAGCGGAAGGACATCTTCGGCGTGGATTTGTATGAAGCGGGGCTGGCGGATAAAATATGCGGATACCTGAAGGAATTAAGCGGGGGAATTGGGAATGTGAGAGGAACATTGCAGAAATACTTGTGATTTTTGAAATTCATAACCTTTTTGAGGTTTTGCTTGTCCCGGCATAGGCAGAATGATAAAATAAAAGCAGCATAATTCGGAAAGGAGATGGCAGAGGATGGGCATATATGTGAATCCTGGGAATATTCCATTTCAAAAGGCTTGCAGGTTGGAGGTATATATTGATAAAAGCATGCTGATTTCTAAGATGAATGCTGTATACGGCACAGAAAAAGGATTTATATGTGTCAGCCGCCCGCGCCGTTTTGGAAAATCAATGGCCGTAAATATGCTGGCAGCCTATTACAGCTGCGGCTGTGATTCGGCGGAATTGTTTGCCGGATTGAAGATCGAAAAAGAAAAGAGCTTTCAAAAGCATTTGAATCAGCATAATGTAATCAGAATTGATATACAGCGTTTCTTAGAATCAGAAAAGGAACTGGATACCTTTATTGGCGAGATAGAGCGGAGTATAGTGTCAGAATTGATGAAGGAATTTCCGGAATATGAGGGTTTTGATTCCGGCAGCAGATTAAAAACTGCCCTTGACCAGATTTTCCTCCAATCGGGAACAGGATTCGTTTTTATCATTGATGAATGGGATTGTGTATTCCGTATCGCAAAAAACCGGAAAGAAACGCAGAAGGAATATTTGGATTTTCTGCGGGGGCTTTTTAAGGGAGCTGATTATGCGGATCTGGTCTATATGACCGGGATTCTGCCTATCAAGAAATACGGGGAGCACTCTGCCCTTAATATTTTTGATGAATAT
Source organism: uncultured Lachnospiraceae bacterium (assembly GCA_910584585.1). Lineage (GTDB taxonomy): Bacteria > Bacillota > Clostridia > Lachnospirales > Lachnospiraceae > Petralouisia. The sequence goes on from CAJUBP010000007.1 coordinate 32,167, forward strand.
TCCATGATCTCTCCGAAGAATCTGGGAGAATATTTTGGCTTCACACAAGAAGAAGTAAATGATGCCTGCAGGCAGCGGGGCATGGATTTTGGGGAGGTGGAACGATGGTATGACGGATATCGCGTGGGAAAGTTCCATATCTACAATCCGAAATCTGTAGCGGACGCGCTGATCTGGGGAGAAGTCCAGAGTTATTGGACCGGGACAGAAACCTATGAGGCGCTGAAAATTTATATAGATTTGAATTTTGACGGGCTTAAGGAAGCTGTTACGGTGATGCTCGGGAATGGCGGCTGCGTCATTGATCCTTCCACATGTCAGAATGACATGACCACATTTCGGACAAAAGATGATGTGCTGACGCTTCTGGTTCATCTTGGTTATCTTACCTATAAGAAAGAAACCAGCGAAGTATTTATCCCGAACCAGGAGATTGAACAGGAGTTTCTGCGGGCGGTGAGAGTAGGAGGATGGGACGGAGTGATTCAGTCCTTGAATCGTTCCGAGGAACTTTTGAAGAGCACGTGGGCGCTGGACGGGGCTGCAGTGGCAGAGGGAATGTCCAGGATTCATCATGAGACGTCATCTGTTTTAAAATACAATCAGGAAAGCGCGCTTACCTGTGCGGTGCTTATGGCGTATTACAGCGCGAAAAACTATTATGTTAACCCGGTTATGGAGTTTCCCTCCGGAAAAGGATTTGCGGATGTGGTTTATCTGCCGAAGCGGAACGCGGATTTTCCTGCGCTGGTGGTTGAGCTGAAGTGGGACAGGACAGCCGGCGGCGCCCTTAGGCAGATCCGTGAAAAAGAATATGCATCGTGGATTGAGGGATATACAGGGGATATTCTTTTGGTGGGGATTAACTATGAGAAAGAAACCAAAGTTCATACATGTCAGATTGAAAAGCATGTAAAGATGGATTAGCAGTTGCCGGCTGAATTTTGAGGGTTACTGTTCACGGGGCAATGTCATTTAGTTAAGTATTGGGTTAGATTCTCTTACAGGGTCTAACCTAAATTTTTATGAAATTTTCTCTAAAGAGGTTGATAAAAATGTGAAAATGTGCGGCCGCTCTCGCTGCTGATTGATTTTTTTGACATGGATATTGATAAGCCTACGGATTCCGCTTTTAACCAGCAAAGAGCCAAACTCAAGCCGGAAGCTCTCGAAACCGTGTTCCAGAAGTTCAATGAATCCGTGGATTCTCTGGACGCCTCGCCGGAGTATCGTTTCCTTGCGGCGGATGGATCAACCGCCACTTTTTTAGCAAACCCAGGTTTTCTCCGAATGAGTATTTTGTGGAACCGGGCCATTCCGCGAAAGGATTTTACAGCGTTCCATTCCAAAGGACTGGTTGGGGATTTGATTTCCCAAATAAGGAGGCTTTTGACATTGACGCGGACGTAACTCTTGTCAGAAACCATTCCTCAAAAATTAAAAATTGAAAGCGGCTACCGCCGATTTGTAGACAAGCCAACTTCTTTTGATTTTATTGAATACGGCTCAAAGGACACTTACTGCGTGACATTTCGCGTTGTCCGGTTTCCCATTGCTGATGGGAGTTACGAGTGCGTTGTCACAAACCTGCCAAGAGACAAATTCCCGCCGGCATGCGTCCGGAAGCTGTATAAATCATGGAAACGATAAGTTCAGATATCAAATACAGGGGTGGCTTCACAGTCACTAACTAAATGACATTGGTTCACGGGGTGGGGAAAACCAACCATGATGACATCGTAGAATGGCAACGAAAGAATATGAGGACAATCCGCCATCAGATTATTATAGGGATGGGTACAATCTATACCTGCGGATGGTGAAATACAGTCATCACCATCTCCGGTTCCTGTCGAACCCACTTGTAGCCCCAGATAATAATCTCTGTGAACAAAAGACCAGGGTCTTAAAGGGAAAATTCAATCAGGCCATCTCATTGCGTAGTTTTGAGCATTTCACTTATTTCTGTGAATGTTTAGGCGTGGTGGATCATTTCGCGGCAGAAAATGCAGATAATCTTTACGAATCTATAGAAAGAATATTTAAAAGGCAAATCCTCTTCAAACCGAAGCGCGAAAGGTCAGGGGATTCTAAATAGGACTCAATCTGAATAACAAGCCAGATGCGGGGCTCAAATGTGCTCTTGGTTGTTATACCCTCTCTCCATTTCGTGAAAAGTAACGAACTGTTACAACGGGACAGCAAGAAAAACAGGGAACCATTGCTTTCCAGAACGAAAGCGGATATAATAAAAGCAGCAGCAGAAAAACATCCCGGAAAGGAAAAACATGGGAACAGATGAAATAGCGTATCAGAACAAAGACATCACCAGCAAAGCGCTGGCGGAACAGATGAAAGGGAAGTCCTTTCAGGCGTATGGCTTGGATCTGCCGGAAATCAGGCGGGCGCTCCCCACAAATATCCCGACGGTGAAGGCCAATGAGCTTCGGCTGGACAATTTGTTTGAGCTCGCGGACGGGACAGCGGCCATTGTGGACTATGAGAGCGCGTATAAGGAAGAGGATAAGGTAAAATACTTAAATTACCTGACGGGAATCGCGAACCGTTACCGGAAAGAGAAAGAATCCTGCCCGAAACTGCGGATGGTGGTAATTTACACCGGGGACATTGAAAGAGAGCAGACGTCCGGGGAATACGACCTTGGGGCGGTGAAGCTGACGGTGGAGCGCGCTTTCCTTTCCGAGTTGGACGGGGAAGGGATTTTCCAGCGCCTGAAAAGGAAAGTGGGGCAGAATGAGCGCCTGGACGACCGGGAGCTTATGGAATTTATCATACTCCCCCTGTCCTACCGGACAAAGGCGGAGAAGCAAAAGAAAATCCAGGAAACAGTAAAGCTGGCCACTCAAATTCAGGACCGAGGCCAGCAGTTATTCACCCTGGCGGGAATCCTGGCGTTTACAGACAAAGTCATTGACCGCAAGACAGCAAATAAGATTAGGAGGGCGATTGAGATGACGCAGGTAGCGCAGATATTTGAGGAAGAGAAACAGCAAGAAGTAAAGAATACATCTAAGCAGATAGTGCTGCGAATGATAAAAAAGAATTATTCTACAGAGGAAATCGTATCTTTGGTGTCCAGTTACTCGCAGAATGATGTGGAAGCATTACGCAGAGAGTATGAATCTAAAGAAGTTGACTTATAATTAAATCACTCAGAAATCCATGGGACAATATATGAGGAATATTGTCTTGCAGTTTTTGAATTTGAGAATAGAGCGTGTTTGAAAATTCATTCCCGCCATCTGCACTAAGGAATCCACCAGGCTTCGCGTCTGATACCCCTTAGCGCCAAGCATTCCCCACTTTGCGCGATATTTGCGCTATCAGATTGAACATTAGTAGTTCAATCTGCATGAATTCAGGTTACCTAGCCCACTATGCGCCCTTCATTTGGCGCAAATCCCCACAGGGCGCCTTCGGTGTCCCACAAATTGTGGAATACATCTGGCAGAAAGCATTTTTCAAACACGCTCTAGGAAATCTCAGCTGATGCAGGCTTATATAGAATATTTGCGGAATCATTTTAACAATACCAATATTATTTACGTAGATTATATGGATCTGGCATTTGAAGAAATTAAAGAGTATCATGCGCTTCATAATTATGTGGAAGAGCGGCATCAGGCAGGAAAGACAAATTATGTCTTTGTAGATGAGGCGCGGAAGTGAAAAAATGTATGTTCAAGTCAGTGACAATATTGCCGGCGAAGATACCTTTAAACGGGAGGCTGTTCCGTTTTTAAGCATACGGGACGCATACCCTAAAAAAGTATTATTCGTAATTATATGTGCAATTATCTTTAAAGAAAATGCAACAATTGTGCTAAATTGTTGCATTTTCTTTTACACCATATATATCGAACCAAACGAAAAATACTTAACAGTGAAAATGAAAAAAATCAGATTTTATCTTCTGCGCTACTCTTCCAGGGCCGCCAGGATAAGATATTTCTACAACAATATATAGGTGTGTAATAAAATCTTCGTACCATATATTGTATGAAATACGGAGATTTCTGACTCCCTCTTTTTTTATAATAAAAATGGCTGCACCGTCAGGTTTTCAGAACCTGGCAGTGCAGCCATTTCAGAATATCAGAAAAATTCTTTGACCATAGTCTGGCATTTCTGCCATTTTACCACTATTCTATGAAAAATCAGGATAAAAGGTTCATCTTTGCCCGAAAAAATTACCGCTAATGCAACAGTTTAGCACAACTGTTGCATTGCAAGGCAGACAGCAGTACGGGGATACCGGAAAAAGAACAGGAGGTTATTTATGCTGAAATTGTCAGTAAAGCCGGGAGAATATGTTCTGATCGGCAATGACATCAAAATTGTGTTTGCCGGAGGCAGTTCCAACAATATACGGATTCTGGTGGATGCGCCTAAATCTTATAACATCGCCAGGAGTGAGGCATTGGAGCGTTATGGAATGGCTCCGGATCCGGGAAATGAAGTAAAGCATTATAGAGATCGGGAACTTTCCCCAGAGGCAAAGGAGAAAATCAAGGCCATCCTCATGGAAGAACGCAGAAAGACCAGAAGAGCCGAGACGGCAAAGAACCCGCTGAAAAAATACGGCGGATCATGAACCTGATAATAATCCGGGGCTGACCTAGTGCTTCATCCGGCTAGAGGCTCTGGTTTATTAAGGAATTGCAAAGCGATTGCAAAACAATTCCGATACAAGAACCTATTAACCCAAAATCACCCCGTGAAACGGAGTTCCGGGGTACAGAGCGAAAATCACTTAGAGGCTGGCTTCGCTGTCCTTTAAGTGCTCATAACAAGGAGGTAAAATCATGTCAATGGTAGTACAACACAACTTAACAGCAATGAATTCCAACAGAATGTTGGGCATAACCACAAGCGCGCAGGCAAAATCAACGGAGAAGTTATCTTCCGGTTACAGAATCAACCGTGCAGCTGATGACGCGGCAGGCTTAACGATTTCCGAGAAAATGCGGAAGCAGATGCGTGGTCTTGATCGCGCTTCCACCAACGCGCAGGACGGCGTTAGCGCAGTGCAGACCGCAGAAGGCGCCCTGACGGAAGTGCATTCCATGTTACAGCGTATGAACGAGCTGGCAACCCAGGCTTCCAACGGAACCAACAGCGAAGCTGACCGTCAGGCCATCCAGAACGAGATTGATCAGCTGAATACTGAGATCGACCGTGTTGCTGAGACCACCAAGTTCAACGAACTGTATCTGCTGAAGGGCGACGAGGGTAAGCAGACAACCGCAGTTGCTGCCCATGACGCAGGGTTGAAGGGGAAACTTATCGATAATGGCGACGGCACAAGCGTATTCCAGGCAGACGCGCTGAAGGATGGTGACAAGGTCAATATCGCAGGCGTAGAGTACACTATCGGTGGCAAGGGAGTAGCGGGAGCTTCGGCTGATAAGATTGATCCGAGAACATTGAATAAAGATATCACCGGTTATACTGCGGCTTCTGCTTTGAGCGCAGTGACTGGCCTGAGCGCAGGCGACAGTATGACGATTGGCGGCAAGACCTATACGCTGACGGATAACATTTCTGTTGATGAATTGAAATTTAATGGTGGTGCGGGCAGCTTTAAGATTGGCGATACTGTATATACCGTGAATGGCGGTGCTACACCGAATGCTGCTACGATGACAGCGGTGAAGGATACCAAGGCGGCGCAGGCGGCGATCAAAGAAGCTTTGGCAGAAGGCAAACAGGTGACGGTATTAGCTGCGACTGTAGGAGCATATGATGCGGCGACTACTTCTACAGCAGTAAATAAAGCATTGACGGCAGGCAATGTGGTGCTGGCTCTTGAGGACGGTGAGATCAGCAGGGGAAATCTTAGCACTGGCATTGGAGCAGATGCTAAGGCAAACGACATCCTGGCGATGGTTACGGGGCAGTCGGTGAGTGCTGCGCAAGCCGGCGACAGCGTTACAAAGGATGGTGATACAACAACAGCGACAAAATACGAGCCGAAGGCTGCCAAAGATATCTATGACGCAATTAATGGTCTTGCGACTGGCAGTACAGTTACAGTTGGCGACGGTAAAGATGCCAAAACCTATACCATTGTGGACAGCGCGGAGGAAGAGGATGCAGAGGCTTATAAACTGACAAAAGAATCCATTCTGGCAAAGATCCATGACGGCGATACTGTAAATTATACTGGTGCGGCCAATGCGCTTACTGTAATCGGCGATATCGGGCCGGAAGAAAAGAAAGGCGGAGCGGAGAACACCATCAGCGCGGAGGAAGCCTACGCAAAGATGGCAGAGGAACTGCAGAAGGCCAGCTCGATTGGAACGGACGACGGAAAAGAGGCCAGCGTGGCCAACAATGGCGATGGCAAGTTCACCATCACCCAGGGTACCGTGGAATATGCCAATACTCTGAACTTCAACCTGCATGTAGGCGCGGACGCCGACATGACCAATAAGATTAATGTGAAGATTGATACAATGAATACAGCTTACCTTGGAATTCAGAAGCTGGATGTGATAGGAGAAGGCAATGACGGCGGTATTTCAGCAACCTATGCCATCGACTCCATTGCGGACGCCATCTCCAAGGTATCCGCGCAGCGTTCCGCTCTTGGCGCAGTGCAGAACCGCTTAGAGCACACCATTGCCAACCTGGATAATGTTGTGGAGAACACCACTGCGGCTGAATCCAGAATCCGTGACACCGACATGGCGGACGAAATGGTGGAATACAGCAAGAACAACATCCTTGCGCAGGCTGGTCAGTCCATGCTGGCACAGGCCAACCAGTCCAACCAGGGCGTTCTGTCCTTGCTTGGATAATACGCGGCAGTTTCATGCGGCATGAAACAGGAATTGCATTGCAGGGCAGCCTTTTGGAAGGCCCTACATGTAACCAAAAAGGAGAAAGCCTCCGGCATCAAACCGGAGGCTTTTTTTTGAAAAGGGAAAGGCATGAGGGAAACAGATGGATTCGCAGGAAAAAAGAAGGCTGCGGCTTTTAGTGAGGCGTTTGGAGTTTGGCCTGCCCAGGGAATCCTGGCAGGAGCTTTATGAGCGCTGCGCCAGGCGTCAGATACCGGAGGCTGAGTTGTTTTCAATTATAAAAGCGCATGCATTCAATCCGGAGGATGTGTGCAAAAAACTGATTTCCCTGTGGAAAGAGCATGAGGGAACCCAGTCAGAGTCGGTGCAGGAGCTTTGGAGGCTTGGGATTGGGATAAAAAAGGCAAGGGCAGCGGTAGGCGAGAAGGATGGGATTGCAGATGTCAAATGAAAAACAGGTAGTGGACGAAAAAAAAATATGTTTTATCCTGTGCATGGATGACCAGGGGCTTGCGGAGGAATCCGCCCGATATGTCCGCCGGCTTACTGTGCCGGAAGGGTACGCAGTGGAGATTCTTGTGGGCAGGGCGGAGGGCAGTGTGGCGGCCGCTTACAATGACGCCATGGAAAAGACCGACGCGAAGTATAAGGTTTACCTGCGGCCGGGCGTGTTTTTGATTTACGCCGGCTTTCTGGAGCGGACGCTGAATATTTTCACAAGACATAAAAAGGTCGGGATGCTGGGCCTTGTGGGGAACCGCAGCCTGGCGGAGGATGGCTGCCCCTTTTCGGATGGGCTGTGGCGCCGTGCGGGGGGCTATTACTCAGAGGAAGCGGATGGCCGGAAACGGCGTTTTTTTTCCAGGATTGTGGATCGGTATGAAAAGATGGCGGTTTTGGATGGGCTTGCGCTGATGACCCAGTATGACCTGCCATGGCGGGAGGATTTGTTTTTGGGGCGGGATTTTTACGACTGCGCCCAGTCCCTGGAATTTCAGAAAGCGGGCTTTGAGGTGGGGCTGCCCCGGATGGAGGAGCCCTGGTGCCTGTATGACGGGGAACCGCTGGAATCAGCGGAGTATGAACGGTGGAGGAGCCTGTTTGAACGGGAATACGGGGCGCTGTACCGGCAGGGGAAGAATGGGAGGCGGGCGGTCTACCAGATCTTTACCGGGAAAGAGAGCCATCTCACCGTCCCTTATCCGCCCCTTGTCACAGAAGAGGGAACAGACTATATTGCCTTTACCACCCAGAAAGGAGTAACGTCCAGGTTTTGGGACATCCTTTACCGCGGGGAATGGATGGCGGAGGGCATCCATGAGAAACTGGGGCGTTATGACTGCTGCGCGGAACTGGACGAGAACGAGATCCTCACAGGGAAGCTGTTTGACGCAGGAGAAGAGGGGAAGGAAAGTGCGGAGCCGTATCCGTCCAGAACCCGGATTCCTTCGTTCCGTGAGATTCCGGACGCTAAGTTCGACGAGACGAAGATCATCCCTACCAAAAAAGGGGGCGCCTATTCCTATAAGCGCAACCCAGTCCTTAAGGGCGGACCCTATGAGGGGCGTCCGCTGCTGCTTTCCATCGGCATGCCGGTGAGCAACCAGATCGCCACCATTGACCGGTGCCTGTCCCATGTCAAGCCGTTGTTGGATCAGTTGGACGCGGAGCTTGTCATTGTGGACACGGGCAGCACGGACGGCACCGTGGAGGTGTGCCAAAGTTATGGCGCGCGGATAGTGGAATTCCCCTGGTGCGACAACATGTCCGCCGCCAGGAACCAGGCGGTCTACCATTCCAGGGGGCTCTGGTATATGTCCATTGACGATGACGAGTGGTTTGAGGACGTGGAGGATATCTTAAAGTTTTTCCAGACGGGCGCGTACCGGGATTTTGATACAGCCACCTATATCCAGCGGAATTATTTTTACGAATCCGGGGAGGGGTATCAGGACAACCATACCACCCGTATGGCGAAATGGACGCCCGAACTGCATTTTGAGGGGCGGATCCATGACATGCTAAAGGGTATGCCGGAGACGGAAAAAAGGGCGCAGCTTTTGTCCTATGTGCACCATTATGGGTTCGTTCATGACGATCCGCAGAAGGTTCAGGAGAAATATGCCCGAAATATCAGCATTTTGTTACAGGACGTCTATGAATATCCAGAGAACCTGCGTTTTCAGTACCAGATGGCCAACGAACTGGCCAACAGCGGAAATTATGGGATGGCGGCGCCGTTTTTTATCCGGGGGATCTCCATGCAGAAGGAGGCCTTCGGGACGGAATTCTGGGGAAGGCTGCAGGCGGTGGATCTGGTGAACGCGGCGCATTCCATTGACATGAAAAGCGTACTGCCCACGGTGGCGCTGGTGAAAGACATGTATGACTACACGGAAGCGGAACAGGCGTACCTTGCCTATTCATCCATGGAGGCGGCACTGGAGCTGGAACGTCATGAGGAGGTTCTGGCATATTACCAGAAATACCGCAAAGCTTTGGCTGCCTATGAAAAGAGCCCGACGCGCAGCAACAGTGAAACACTGACCCGGCTGTATGTGTGCAACAATGACTCTTATAAGATGGATGCAGAGGTGATGGCTTTTTCTGCTTATGTGGCGCTGCATATGCAGGAAGAAGCGTTGGGGACGGCGGCGGTCATAGAGCTGAAAACCGTTTACGCAAAGAAAGGATTTCTGACCCGGTACCTGTTTGCGGCGGAGCGGGAAGTGTTTGAGAAGCTTTGGAAGAAGCTGCCGGAGGAATGGTATAAAGATCACAGGCTGACTATGATGCTGGGCTGCTGGGCATATGTGTGCGCCAAAACAGACAATGCGGCTCCAAAACAAACGGAAGCCGTAGAACGGCTGAGTTATCTGTTAGATCGCCTGGACGTTTCGTTTTTACAGTTGAATCTGTTTGAAAAGGGAAAAGGGATGTCTGAGGAATTGCCGGATTACCTGTTAGAATATTTGCTGGATGCAGAAGCGGAAGCCATGGGGGTCCGTGAAACCTGTTTTTACGCGGGGCTGCTCCGGGAACGAATTACGGAGCGGGCAGAGGATCTTCCGGTATTTTTCAGTTATGTGCAGCTGGAGGGTGTATTCGTGGACCGGTATTACGCCAATCCCCAGCCAGGAGAGGAGCATGCCGAGGAAGGCGATAACATCCAGCGGGAGGCGGCGGCAGCCTATGAGCTTTATTTGGGTCTTCAAAGCGCCGGGAATGTGCAGGATTTGACACAGCATGTGGAGACGGCATTGAAAGTTTATCCGGATTTTGCGGTGCAGGTGAATCATCTGTTAAAGTGGATCTTTGAACAGAGAATGGTATGAAAGGGAATCGATATGGTAGTGGTTGTATATGGAACGGACAGTGCAGAACAGTTTACGGAAACGGTACAGCGGGTGAAGGAGCAGATAGAAAAAACGGATTTGATCTTGGTGGCAGAAAACATACACAGCTTTTCCCAAATGGCAAATGAAAAATTCTGTGACCATCTGATCTATGATGACATCTTGTTTGTCCAGGCGCCTTATCTGGCTGGAAGGCACAGTGTCCGCGCCTTGAAGCGCGCGTTGGCGGAGCGCCCATATATTGGAATTGCCATGCCTGCCGCGGATGGGGAGGCGGAAGAGGAAGGGCGTATGCTCTATAGCCTGGGCGCCCAGGGCGGCACATTCCTGCTCAGCAAATATGTCATGGAAAAGGTAGGTTTTTTTGATGAGGCGTTTGGGACGGCTAAGGAAGCGATTCGGGATTATATTCTGCGCGCCATTATGGAAGGGTATATCGCCGTATCCTGTACGGCTTCTGTTTTTTACCTTCCATCGGGATGGCATATGACAGAAATGCCGGAGAAAAACGCGGAGTGGGATCTGGCGTGTCTGAAGCGGAAATGGGGCATGAAACAGCTGGACAGGCGCGCAAACCGGGAGATTGTGGATCTGATGGAGGCGGAGCCGGAAGTGCCCATCCGGGTGTTGGAGGTGGGCTGCGGCTGCGGGGCCACGCTGCTGGCCGTCAAAAACAGGTATCCAAACGCGGACGTGCATGGAATTGAGGAGAATGAAATGGAGGCCCAGATTGCGTCCAGGTATTTTGACGTGGGAACGCAGGGGCTTCAGGAGCGGATCCGGGCGTTTGAACCCAACAGCTTTGACTATGTCATATTTGATGAAGCGCTGAACCGGAGGAGGGATCTGGAAAGGGAGCTTCTTCTCTGCCGGGAGCTTCTGAAAGAGGGCGGCTATGTCCTGGCCGGGTATTCAAACTATAAAAAAATGGCGCGGACGCTTTCAAGCTGCGGGTACCATGCAGAGCAGACGGAACACGTCGTGAAGGCGAAAGCCCTGGGCAACCAGATCTATGGCGTCCCTCCGGTAGAAAAATACCAGGAGCAGGTGAATGAGCTGGCAAAAATGCCGTATCTGGGCGAGATCCATCTGTGGAAGTACCTGATTGACAATCTTTCGGCAGGCTTTAGCCGGGTAGGAGAAAGGAACCTGATATTTCACGCCGGGGTTGAATCGGACGTGTTCCGGGAGGCGGAAGCGGAAGAGATGGAGCGGAATGAACGGCTGCTGGAAGGGCTTACGGAAAAAGAGATCTTATTTGCGGTAACCCCGTTTCGCAGATTTTATAAGGGAAAATATGACCATACGGCAATCGACGATTATATCGACTCCATGGATCCGGACAGGTATCTTGTATTAGAGCCAGAACGGGAGCTGCCGGAGGGGGAGTACCGCACAAGGAACCGCCATGTGTTTTCCACAGCCGCTGTCACTACAAAATACGGGCTGGCAGAATCTGACCGGGCGGACATTGCCGAATATCTGGAAGCCAATGTGTTCCGGCCGATGGAGGAAAGCTATCAGGTGAAGCTGCACCCGAACCTGAAAAGCAACGCCATCATACGGGCGAGCATGGTCGTTAAAGAGCGGAATGCGTATCTGGCATTCTTTTCCGAGGCCCTTAAGCGGGTGAAGCCAAAGGTCATTGTATATACCCACGGACCCATTCCCTGGGTGTGCTACCTGGATGAGGCGGCCAGGAAGCGGGGGATTCCCACCGTGGAGATCGCCCATGGGTTCGGAGTGTGGAGGCTTGTATATCCCCCGGCGTTCCGGCACGCCAAATACTATCTGACCCAAAGCCCGCTGGAGGCGGAGGGGATGCAAGGATTCGGGTATGGGAATGTCTTTGCGGTGGGAAAACCCTTTATCTACTCCCATTGTGAAAACAGGACAGACGCCAAAACCGTGAAGGTGGGGTTTGTTTCCTCCACGGAACCGGGATTTTTTGAGACAGCTCTGCGGATGGCGGCGCGTCTGCCGCAGGAAGCCTATCAGGCGTGCTATAAGGCCCATTCCTCTGAGACGCTGTCAGAGACAGAGCGGGAGGAGGCAGAACGGACGGGGCTGGAGCTTTCAGGCGGAGGCATAGACATGCGTGATTTCCTGAAAGAGATGGATATCATGGTGGGGATCCGAAGCTCGGCCATTGTGGACGCGCTTCCTTATACCCATATCAAGGTCATTGTGATGAGGCAGGAAAAGGATTTGGCTATTTCCGGGAATGGGGAGGCCCTGTGCAGGCTGGCGGAAGCGGGGGATGTTGTTATGGCAAGCTTTGAGGAGGAGCTGTACCGGGAGATTATATCCTTCCAAAAAGGGCGGGAATACCGGCCCACGCCAAATTCCTACTGGCCTATGGAATCCGATCACCTGTTTAGGGATTTTATAGCAAAGCAGTTATTGGCGGGAGGAAACGTTCATGGACAATGTGAAAATGTTGGGAATGATCAAATAGATAAATGAGGTGGCAGGATGTTAAACGATAAAACAATTCTCATTACAGGCGGGACAGGCTCTTTCGGAAATGCATTTACGGAATATGTACTGACACACTATGAGCCGAAGAAGATCATCATCTATTCCAGGGATGAGTACAAACAGTTTGTGATGGCGAACAGGCTGAATCAATATGCAGAAAGGCTGCGGTTCTTTATTGGGGACGTCCGGGACAGGGAACGGATGTACCGTGCCTTTGACGGTGTGGATTATGTGGTGCACGCGGCGGCGTTAAAGCAGGTGCCGGCCTGTGAGTACAATCCCATGGAGGCGGTCAGAACAAATATCGACGGGGCCATGAATGTGATCGACGCGGCCCTTGACAATGGCGTGAAGCGGGTGGTGGCGCTTTCCACGGACAAGGCGGTAAACCCCGTCAACCTTTATGGCGGGACAAAACTTGTGTCGGATAAGCTGTTCCTTGCGGCTAACGCTTATTCCGGCGGTAAGGACGTCCGTTTTTCCATTGTGCGTTATGGGAACGTGGCCGGAAGCCGCGGCTCCGTGATTCCATTTTTCAAAAACCTTGCGGGGCAGGGAAAGACAGAGCTGCCCATCACGGATTACCGGATGACGCGCTTCTGGATCAGCCTGGAGGAAGGGGTGCGCCTGGTGATCAAAGCGTTGGAGGAAGCCCAAGGAGGGGAGACGTTTATCTCAAAGATCCCGTCCTTTAAAGTCACGGACCTGGCGCAGGCCATCCTGCCCGGATGTGAAATGCCTGAGGTCGGCATTCGGGAAGGGGAAAAACTCCATGAGGTTATGGTGACCAGGGAGGATTCCCCCATGACTTATGAATATGAAAAGCATTACATCGTATACCCTCATTATAACTGGTGGGAGACGGATCGTGTGCTTCCGGGAGGCGTAAGGGTTGCGGAGGGGTTTGAGTACAGCTCCGGCACAAACACACAGTGGCTGGATGTAGAACAGCTGCGGGAAAAGCTCCAGGGCATAGAGAAGCATTATTGTTGATGACCGAAAGGAGTATCAATGAAGGAGAAAAGAATTTTACATAATACAAAATATTGTACCCGTTGTTGTATGCCGGAGACACAGGAAGGGATAACGTTTGATGAATTTGGAATATGTAAGGCATGTCAGTCTTCTGAGGAAAAAATGCACATCAATTGGAAGGAAAGGGAAAAAGAGCTGAAAAGCATCCTGGAAGAGGCGAAGGAAAAAGCTGGAAACAATTACGATTGCATTCTTCCGATTTCAGGGGGGAAGGATAGCTTCTATCAGGCGCATGTTTTATGTAAGGTCTATGGGATGAAGCCATTAGCGGTCACCTTTTCCCATAACTGGTATTCGGAGACAGGATATTATAATTTGCAAAGATGTTTGGAAGTATTTGATTTGGATCATATGATGTTTACTCCAAATCGAAAGCTCGTAAACAAAATTGCAAAACGTTCCCTTGGAATGATTGGAGATACGTGTTGGACTTGCCATGCAGGGATTGGAGCATTTCCATTGCAGATTGCATGTAAATTTAATATTCCGCTGCTTATCTTTGGGGAATCGATTGCAGAATCATCTGGCAGGGCATCTTATTTTGACCCTGTTAGGAAATATGATAGAGAGTATTTTACAAAAGTATCGGCGAAGGTAGAGCCGAAAGATATGATTTGTGAATATTTAACAGATAAAGATCTGTATCCGTTTCAGGTGCCAAGTATTGAAGAGTGTGAAGCCGCTGGAGTTCACGGCATTCATCTGGGCGATTTTATTTTTTGGGATGAAGAAAGGCAGACAGAGTTTGTAAGGGATGAATACGGGTGGAAAGAGACAGATATAGAAGGGGCATATAAGGGGTATAAGAGTGCAGAATGTGTGATGGCTGGAATGCATGATTTTACCTGTTATTTGAAAAGAGGGTATGGAAGGTCGACCTTTCAGGCTTGTGTGGACATACGAAAAGGGCTGCTTACAAGAGAACAGGGATTTGAACTGGCAGCCAGGTATGATACAGAGATTCCGGAGTCCCTTGAATATTATCTTGAAATAACCGGAATGAGTAAAGATGATTTTTACGATGTTATGAGAGAATGCAGACATGAAAAAATAGTGGAGGAGCTTCCGCTGAAAGAAAAAACGCATTTATGTAAAGAATGCAGGCTTCCGTTTTCACAACAAGTCATACGTAAATATGAAGGGATAAGGGATGTGAGGCTGACATGAGGCTTTTTATAGAAAACAGTATAGGGGAAATAACAGCGTTATTAAAAAGTGGAGAAATCCGATTGGAAGATATTATAGATGAATGTGTTTCTCTTTCGGAAAGATACTGTAAATATAAATTTTGGAAAAGTTTTGATACGGAAATATTAAAGAGCCAGTATCAGAACTTGTATTCGATAAAAGATAAATGGAAAGATAAGAAATTATTAGGAATACCCATTGGCGTCAAAGATGTTTTCAATACTCGTGATTTGCCAACGCAGATGGGGAGCGTGATATGGGAGGGATTTGAAGCGGGGAATGACGCCAGGGTAGTAGGCAATATCTTATATAACGGCGGGGTAATGGCGGGGAAAACGGTAACAGCCGAGTTTGCGGTTCACGCGCTGAATGAGACGCTTAATCCCTACAATATAGAAAGAACCCCGGGAACATCCTCATCTGGATCCGCAGCTGCGGTTGCGCTGGGGGTGGTGCCGGCAGCGCTGGCAACGCAGACTGCGGGTTCTATTATCAGACCCGCCAGTTTTTGTGGCGTTTATGGCTATAAGCCATCTTTTGGCACAGTGCCTCGCACTGGCGTGCTGAAAACTACGGATTCTCTTGACTCGATTGGCTTCCTCACATCAAATATAGATAATATAAGGCCTATATTTGACGCAATTTCGGTTCATGGATTAGATTACCCATATGTTTACGAGGCCGTTTCAGACCCGCGGCGAAAACACCGGGGAGGCAAATGGAGGATTGCTTTTGTTAAGACATATATATGGGATCAAGCGGAGCAGTATGTAAAAGAAGCAATCATGGATTTTATTATGACGCTGAAACAGGATCAAGAGCTTGACGTTAAAGAAGTGGACATAGACAACATGATTCATGATTCGCATAAAATACATGAAACTATTTATGATAAGTCGTTAGCGTATTATTTTAAAAATGAGCGCTTAGAGAAGGATAAAGTATCAGATGTAATGAATCAAATGATTGAACATGGAGAAATGATAGAAATCGAAGAGTACATGAATGCTCTTGCTCTTCAGACGGAAAAGTGCTGTCAGATGGATTTGTTTTTGCAAAATTATGATGTAATACTCTCTATTTCCACATCAAGCGCTGCGGTAAAGAGAGGGCAAAAAGAGCTGGATGACCCAAGTTTGATATGGAATTTGCTTCATTTATGTTCTGTTTCAGTCCCACTGTTCTCACATGAGGGGCTGCCCTTTGGGATTCAAATATCTGCTCGTCAATATAGCGATTACCTGCTGATGGATTTTTTGGCAGAATTGTGTAAAAAGGGTTATATTCCAAGGCATACAAATACGAAAGTGGGAGAAGAGGGAGCGGCATGAAAGATTATTTTCTTAAAACAAAAAGGCTGGGATTAAGACCCTTGCTTTTAGAAGATGCGAGGGGGTACTGGAATTGGTTTAATGATGAGGAGATTTGTAAATTCAATTCTCATCATAAGATTCCAATGACGCTGCAAGATGCTGAAGAGTATATCAAGCAGTCCTCTGGGAAAAATAGTTTGATTGTATTAGCAATAGAGGAATTGAGCGCTCAAAAGCATATTGGGAATATTTCCTTACAAAATATTGACTATCTTAACAGGTCGGCGGAAATGGCGTTTATGATAGGAAATCGTGAAAGCTGGGGAAAGTCCTATGCAACAGAGGCCGGGGCAGCGCTGCTAAAGCACGCTTTTTTTACATTGAATTTGCATAGAGTTTATTTAGGAACTGCAGAGAATAATATAGGCATGCAGCATGTAGCCGCAAAACTCGGATTTACTCTGGAAGGCAGAAGAAAAGAGGCATTGTTCAAAGATAACCAGTATAGAGATATCCTGGAATATGGGATACTGAAAAGGGATTTTGAAGGCATTGAAAAAAATGTATAAAGCAGTGATAGTAGGCGCAGGAAAAATAGGATCGGAGTTTGATACTCCTTATAGCGATAAAATTTTGACCCATGCACATGCATTGTCAAATCATCCGGAAATAATACTTGATGGATTTTACGATATAGATTACAAAAAGGCTGTACATGCGGCAGAGATATGGGGAGGACAAGCCTATCCGGAAATATCTGACGCGTTATGCCGCGCGGATATTGTGGTATGCTGTGTTCCAGATCAATTTCATGGCAAAGTGCTAAAAGAAATCGCGGCATATACGCCGCAATTAGTGATTGCGGAAAAACCGCTGGCGGTCTCTATGAAAGAGGTGGAGGAAATACGGCGTCTGTACCAGGGGAAGATTCCTTTGATGGTGAATTACAGCAGGAGATATATCAAGGAATTTGATGATTTGCGGAAAAATCTGAAAGAGTTTGGACGCTTTTTGAGAGGCGTTGGTTATTACGGAAAGGGAATTTTACATAACGGTTCTCATATGATTGACTTTATTCAGTACTTATTGGGTAATATAGAAGCTTTGGAGAAAGTGACAGAAAAAGTATTAGATTTCAAGGGAGATCCCAGTGTGGATGTGTCAATGCGTATTGGTCAGGGAGTGTTTTCAATGATAGCAATTGACAGCCGAATAGTCACTATATTTGAAATGGAATTGTTTTTTGAAAAGGCGCGGATCCGCATTTTGGAAGGCGGGAAAAAAATTGAGTATTATGAAGTAAAAGAATCATCAGCCTACAAGGGCTATTATAATTACATGCTAAAGCGTGCAGTGACTGCAAACGATAGCACAGCCATGCAGGGACTGGTAGAAAATGCAGTATTGTTTTTGGGAAACAGGGAAGAAATGAAGTGCACGTTAGAAGATGGAATCTCAGTTTTACAGACATGTATCAAGATTGGGAGAATGTAAGATGGGGACAATACTTTTTTTCGCAAGAGATCCGGCAGGCGCAAATGTTATTTTACCAGTTTATAAGAGGTTGAAAAAGAAATATAAGACTTTGGTTTTTGCAAAAGACTTTGCGTGGAAACGTCTTTCACAGGAAATCGGGGATGAGGCAGGCAGTATTTTAATAGAGTGTAAAAACGTAACATATGAGGAGATCCTGTTATTCCTGAAAGATAAAAATATAGATATTGTGATTACTGCTACCAGCCTGGATGATTATACTGAACGTTATATGTGGAAAGCAGCAGAAAAATTACATATAAAATCTTTTGCTATTCTGGATCAATGGGTGAATCTTGGCATCCGTTTTTCGCAATATAATTATAAGCAAATGGAAGAATATGTGAGGAAGCGCAGCCATCCGTTTTTGCCATACAGAATTTTGGCGATGGATGAGATGGCGAAAAAAAGGCTGATAGAGGATGGCATTCCAGAAGAGAAAATCATTATAACAGGGCAGCCCCATTTTGATACAGTTTTAGAAAGATATGAAAGCGCGCTGGGGGTATATGACAAAGAGTATTATAATATAGTATTTGCTTCGGAGCCGATATTAAATGACTATGATTCCAATGACATGCAGCATATGTACTGGGGGTATAATGAGATAACAATATTTGAGGCGTTATATAAGCAAATCGCAGAGATCCTGCCTGAAATGACAAAGAAGGTACGCTTGATCATAAGGCCGCACCCAAGAGAAGGCAATGAAAAATGGAATGCTTATAAAACAAAATATAGTAACGACAAGATCGTGGTGGAGTGCGATAGGGATACAGACAGTTTTTCTATATTAAAAGCGGCTGATCTGGTATGCGGTATGTCTTCCATGTTTTTGTTGGAAGCTATGATTTGCGGGAAACATATCATGAGCATAGAGATTGGACTGAGGCGGGAGAATCCATTTATATTAGATAAGCTTGAGATATGTAAAAGCATATTGGACGAGGATGCATTATGCAGAGAATTGAGAGATATTATGATAAGCACAACAGAATGTGATAAATATGAGACTGGTTTTGTGTTTATTAGGAATGCTGCAGATTGTGCAGCGGCTGTGATGGAGGAGGCGATGCTTTATGGGTAAATTGGCATTGAATGGCGGGGAAAAGGTGCGGACAGAGCTTTTTCCAGCATATCGTGTCATTGGAAAAGAAGAGGAGGAGGCTGTAGTTGGGGTATTAAGAAGCGGCATTTTGTCAAAATATCTGGGGTGTTGGGCAGATGACTTTTACGGCGGTCCGCAGGTTCAGCAATTGGAGAAGGAATGGGCAAAATATTTTGGGGCAAAGCATGCAATATCAGTGAATTCTGCGACCTCTGCTTTGTACTGCGCAGTAGGCGCTGTTGGGATAGAGCCGGGAGATCAAATTATCGTTTCACCCTATACAATGTGCGCATCGGCAACGGCTCCTTTGATCTATAACGCAGTTCCTGTTTTTGCGGATATTGAGTATGACTATTATTGTTTGGATCCAGAGGATATAGAGCGGAAGATTTCAGACAAGACAAAGGCAATTATTGTAGTGGATATTTTGGGACAACCATACGATGCGGACAGAATCAACGCAATTGCAAAGAAATACGGCCTATATATTATTGAAGACAACGCGCAAGGGCCGTTGGCGTCATACAGAGGTAAGTACGCAGGGACTTTAGGAGATATCGGCATTTTTTCGTTGAATTATCATAAACATATTCATTGCGGCGAAGGCGGCGTTCTGGTTACAGATGACGATGTATTGGCGGAACGTCTTAGGCTGATTCGCAACCATGCGGAGGCAGTGGTAGAAAAAAAGGGAGTTACTGATCTTAATAATATGTTTGGGTTTAATTTTCGGATGACGGAGATTGAAGCGGCAATTGCAAGGGAGCAGCTGAAAAAGTTGGAATGGCTGGTAAAAGAGAGAAGGAAGAATGTCGCGTATTTAGAAGAAAATTTAAAGGACTTGCATTTTTTAACCATGCCTAAAGTAAGAGAAGGGTGCGAACATTCCTATTATATCCATGCATTAAAATATGATGAAACCAAGACGGGAGTAACGCGGGAAAAATTTGTCGAGGCAATGCAGGCTGAGCTGATGCCAATCGAGCTGAGGGAAACGGAAGGCGTGAAGATCAATTTGGGTTATATGCAGCCTTTGTATCATCAGCCGATCTTCCAAAACAGGATTGCCTATGGAAATACAGAATATCCATTTTCAGGCAATGTAACTTATGGGAAAGGGTGCTGCCCGGTCTGCGAGCGGGTATGCGCGGCAGAAACGATTGTGCATGAGTTGATGCGTCCATTTATGACAAAGGCTGATTTGGATGATGTGATAGATGCATTCCACAAGGTTGCAGATCATTTGGATGAGCTGAGATAGGAGAGTGTATACTGTGAAAAATAAGTATTTCATCGCTATTTGCGCTAAATGGAACGAAAGGAATGGGTGATATTATTATGAAAGGAAAATGTCTTGCCGTTATCACGGCCAGAGGCGGGAGTAAAAGAATTCCCAAGAAAAATATTAAGGAGTTTTGTGGAAAGCCGATAATTCAATATTCGATAGACGCGGCAAACCAGAGCGGGGTTTTTGATGAAGTAATGGTATCGACAGACAGTGAGGAGATAAGAAAGGTTGCGGAATCATGCGGTGGAAAAATCCCTTTTTTAAGGTCGGAAAAAACTGCTAATGATATGGCAATGACACATGAAGTGGTGCTTGAAGTTTTGGAGGAATATCAAAAAAGAGGGATGGAGTTTGAATATGTCTGCTGCATTTATCCGACAGCTCCATTTATTACGGCAGAAAAGCTGCAAAGGAGTAAGGAACTTTTAGATGAATCAGAAGCGGATGGAGTGCTGCCTATTGTGGCGTTTTCATTCCCGCCGCAGAGATGTTTTGTGATCCGTGATGGAAAGGTTCAGTTTCAATGGCCAGAAAATCGGTTCGTCCGGTCACAGGATCTGGAGAAATGGTATCATGACTGCGGGCAGTTTTATTTTTTAAGAGTTGACGCGTTTTTAAGAGAAAAGAAAATGCTATTAGATAATATGATTCCTATCATTACAAACGAAATGGAGGTGCAGGATATTGATAACTATGAGGACTGGAGACTGGCAGAGGTGAAGTATCGGATGTGGACGCATGGTGAATGACATTAATCCATACATACGGATCCAAATGTTGCCAAACAGCTTGCAAGGAAAACTTTTTTTGTGAAGTAGGTGAATTGGATGGATTTATATAGACGTTTAGACAAACAAACTTATGTGATTGCTGAGATGTCCGCAAACCATGCAGGCAGCTTGGCGCGAGCGAAAGAGATCATTCACGCGGCAAAAGAATCTGGCGCGGACTGTATAAAACTCCAGACATATACGCCGGATACCATTACGATAGACTGTGATAATAAGTATTTTCAAATCACAGATGGGACATGGAAAGGCGAAAATTTATACCGTTTGTATGAAAAAGCTTACATGCCTTGGGAGTGGCAGGGGGAATTGAAGGAAGAGGCAGAGAAAGCGGGTATTGATTTCCTTTCAACTCCATTTGATAGAACTTCGGTCGATTTTTTAGAAGAGCTTGGCATGGAATTTTATAAGATAGCTTCTTTTGAATTAGTAGATATACCGTTGATAAAATATATTGCATCTAAAGGGAAGCCGATCATTATGTCTACCGGGATGGGAAGTTTGTCGGAAATATCTGAGGCTGTCGGCGCAGTTCGGGAGCAGGGCGTGGAGCAATTGGCGTTACTGCGATGTGCAAGTGCGTATCCGGCGATTACAGATGAGATGAATCTAAAGACTATGCAGGACATGGCGGAAACATTTCATGTGCCGGTAGGATTGTCTGATCATTCCATGGGTTCCGTTGGGGCGGTTACTGCAGTTGCCCTTGGAGCGAAGGTGATCGAGAAGCATTTCTGTCTAGATCGTTCCATTGAAAATCCGGACGCTTCTTTTTCCATGAATCCAGCAGAATTTAAGCGGATGGTTTCAGATATCAGGCAGTCGGAAAAGGCAGTCGGAAGAATTAAATATGGAGCGTCATCCCAGGAAGAGCCGAATATTGCGTTTCGCCGTTCTATATTTTGTGTAGCTGATATAAAAAAGGGAGAAAAGATAACAGAAGAGAATGTAAGAGTTATCAGGCCCGGATATGGTCTTGCACCCAAATTTTATTCTGAAATTTTGGGGCAGACGGCGCTATGTGATATAGAAAGGGGCACACCATTGCAGTTTGATATGGTAGGAAGATTCCTATGAAGGGCATCGTTGCGTGATAGCGCGGCACCAGGAAATAGAAATATGGGTTTGGGGAAAGTGCTTATTACAGCTTATTCAAAAACAAGTTCAGGAATTAAAAGGAATTATCAAAATTGGAGTAAATAGGATGTAACAGGGGGATTGTGGGTATGGAAAAAATCACGCCGTGTCTCATAACAGAAAGGTTAATTTTGGAAGGGGTTACAGAGGAAGATACTAGGCTGATTGTTGCATGGCGTTCAAATCCGGAGGTATATCCGTTTTTCCTTTCCCCACACCCGTTGAGCAAGGGAGAACACCTGGATTGGTTTCGGAACAGCTATGTGCAGGATAAGAATCGCTTTGATTGGGTAGCAGAAACGAAAGATGGCAAAAAAGCGGTCGGGCTATTCGGAATTAAAAGGGAAAATGAAGCTTCAAAAGAAGCGGAAATAAGTTACCTCCTTGCGCCGGAAGCGCAGGGGAAGGGGTACGCTGGCGAAGCAGTAAAGTGTATTATGAGGATTGTCGCGAAGCGGTGGCATTGTGATTCTTGTATTGCGATTATCCATGCGGATAACCATGCTTCGGTGGAATTTGTAAAGCGGCTTGGATTCACGGCTTCCGATACGGAAGGGGTTTTTGTCCGTTATAAGAGGGAATTATGATTTTATTTCGTGTGGATGGAAATAGCCAAATTGGTTTGGGGCATAAACAGGCAAATTCCTTAATTTTTTAGGGCAGATCATTTGACAGGATAGGGAGGAAAAGGAATGGGTCAATTGGCAATTTTTGGCGGAAAGCCGGTAAGAGAAACCCCGATTTATTATGGACATCAGTTTATAGATGAAAAGGATATCGCAGCGGTTGTGGATGTCATGAAAAGCGATTTCCTTACCTGCGGGCCTGAAATTACAAAGCTGGAGAAAAAATTGTCAGAGCTCACAGGAGCCAGGTACGCAGTTGCGGTAAGCAGCGGGACAGCGGCGCTTCATGCGGCCTGCTATGCGGCAGGGGCGTCAAATGGGGATGAGGTGGTCACCACGCCGATGACATTTGCCGCATCGGCCAACTGCGCGCTGTATCTGGGGGCAAAGCCGGTGTTTGCGGACATTAATCCGCGAACCTACAATATTTCACCGGAAGAGATAAGGAAACAGATATCGAAAGCGGCGAAAGCGGTTGTTGCCGTTGATTTCACCGGGCAGGCAGCGGAAATTGAGGAAATTCGTGAAATCTGCAGGGAAAATAAGCTTGTATTGATTGAGGACGCGGCCCATTCCCTGGGCACAACTTATAAAGGGAAGCCTGTTGGCAGTTTGGCGGATATGACTACCTTCAGCTTTCATCCGGTCAAGACGGTGACGGGCGGCGAGGGCGGTGCCATTGTGACGGACAATGAGGAATATTACCGGAAGCTTCTGCTGTTTCGTTCCCACGGGATTACCAGGGACAGCGGCCAGATGGACCGTGCGCCGGATGGGGACTGGTATTACAATCAGATAGGGTTAGGCTATAACTACCGCATGACTGACATGCAGGCGGCGCTGATTAACAGCCAGCTGGATAAGCTGGGGCTTTTCAAGGAAAGGCGGAGGCAAATTGCAGAGAGGTACAATAAAGCCTTTCAAGATATGCCGGAGGTGGTTTTGCAGGAGGAAATAGCGGCGTCTGACACGGCGCGCCATCTGTACATCCTGCAGTTTCGATTGGAAAGGCTGAGTGCGACAAGAAAGGAGATATTTGACGCGCTGAAAGCAGAGAATGTCTGCTGCAATGTGCATTACATCCCGGTGTATTATTTCACGTATTATAGAAAAATGGGGTATAAAAAAGGGCTGTGTCCAAATGCGGAAGCCTTATATGAACGGATGATTACAATCCCGTTATATTATTCCATGACGGATGGTGATGTGGACAGTGTGATCGAGGCGGTAAAGAAGGTTGTGGCATATTATAGAAAATAGCTTTCTCATAGTTTGTGCTTTACAAAAATACCATGTTTCATTATCCCGTTTTCGTTACAATTCACACCCATGCCAATCAGCGGGGGCTTGGTATGGGTGTGAATTGTAATCCGTTTTCGACAGCTTTCACGGATTTTTTGCTGGCCGGATAGACATTTTTTCTCATTTGTGCTATACTCAACAAAATTCTTTACAGGAGGTATCTGCCATGAGCAGCATGAAGGAAAAATTGCACACCGGAGAACTGTATCTGCCGGGAGATGAAGAAATTATGAAGGAGCAGGTGGTTTACCAGGACAAACTCTGCGAATACAATCAGACGAAGCCTTCCCAGTCGGAAAAAAGGGCGGAAATGTTAAAGGATATGCTGGGAGACTGCGGAGAAGGCGTATACATAGAGGCTCCCTTTTATGCCAATTTCGGAGGAAAGAACTGTCATTTTGGGAAAATGGTCTATGCCAACTACAATTTGACCTGCGTGGATGATACCCACATCTATATCGGGGATTATACTATGTTTGGGCCGAATGTGACCATTGCCACTGCGGGCCATCCGATTCTGCCGGAGCTTCGGGAACGGCTCTATCAGTACAATATGCCGGTTCACATCGGCAGGAATTGCTGGATTGGAGCCGGAGCGGTGGTGATGCCCGGGGTGACCATCGGGGACAACACGGTAATCGGGGCAGGAAGCGTGGTGACGAAGGACATTCCTGCAAATGTGGTGGCTGTGGGGAATCCCTGCCGGGTGATGCGGGAGATCGGCGAGCATGACAGGAAGTACTACTTTAAAGACAGGGAGATTCCCTGGGAAGAACTGGAGAAGGACAGAGAAGCGTAACTATGAGTGCGGAAGCAAATTTTTATTTTTGGAGATGAAGGGCGCCCCGGCATATCGAAATATAAAATGTTTGCTGCAGCCGATGGATTGCGTCTTTAAATGTTACACTGAGAGGAAAGAAAATGGAAGAACGGGAACAAAACCAGGAGTACAGTAAGAATCTGCCGCAGGATTTTGCGATGCAGGACGGCGGTTTGACGAGGGGTTCGGAAAAAGAAAGGGCGCAGGAGAGCTTAAAGATACAGAAGGCAGAGTGGATATACAGTCAGATTCAAAAACAGCGGGAAGCGGAAGACGCGCTGTTTGAACAGATGCGCCAGGAACAGGAGGTATTGGACAGGCTGAACCAGTCCATGGAGAGGAACATGGAGAGGACCAAAGAGGCCAGGAAATACAACCGGGAATTTCAGGAGCACATGGACGCCCAGGTCTATGCCATGTACGGCATCACAGAGGATAAACTGCAGGGGATTCGGGAATACCGGAACGCTTATTATCAGGGCTGTGCCTTTTCCCTGTTTCTGCTGTCTGTGGTATTGGTGGTCTTGTGCGGCGTCCTGCATGGATTCCAGTCGCAGATTTGCCTTTTTATGATTGCTTTTTCCGGCATTGAGGGAACGCTTCTGGCACAGGAGAAGAGAGGGGGGAAGGTTCTGGACGCCATCTGCAAAATTCTCTATCTTCTGATGTTTCCGCTGATGATGGTGGTGTTTGTCTGTTTTGAATTGGGATATCAGGAGTATTATCTGATCCTGCCCTGGCTGGCGGTTTTTGGAATTTGTGTATTAGCGGCGGGAACGGCGGCGTATTTCTGCTACAATCCTTACCGGAAAGAAAAACGGAAGGTAGGGGAAGCCAGAGACGCCCTCCGGGAAATTGAAAAAACAGCCCGGAAAGAAGTCCGGAAGAATCAGAAATCCAGGGAAAAAGAAGAAAAGCAGCAGAAAAAACTCTTGAGCAGGGAAGCGGCCAGGCAGCAGAAGCAATTGGAAAAAGAAGAAAAACAGCGGCAAAAACGATTGGAAAAAGAAGAAAAGCAACAGCAGAAGAGCCTGATAAAAGAAGAAAAGCAGCAGCAATTGCTCCAGGTAAAAAACGAAAAACAACAGGAGCTTCTGGAGAAAAAAGATAATTTGCTGTCACGTTTCCAGAAAAGAGATGAAAAATCGGAAGCAGTGCCGGAAGAAGGGCAAGGAGAGCTGGAGGCAGTGCCGGAAGAAAGGCAAGGAGAGTTGGAGGCAGGACGGCCGGAAACAGAAGAAATAGAAGAACCGGAAAGTGTGTTGAAGGAAGAACTGTTAAAACCGGAAGCAGAAGAAGTGCTGGAAGAAGAGCAGGGAAAGCCCTTGGACGGATAGAGAGCCGCACATACGAAATAGACAATTTCTCATCTAGTACTCCATCCGGCCAGAAATTACACTTGCGCCCTGCCTGATTCGTGCTAGTGCAAGGCAAAATTTCGACGGCGATGTGGTTCCATCGGCTAGGAATTTTAACGCCGCAATAGTGCGGAACAGGCAGGACTCAAGTGTGATTTCTGGCCGGATGGAGTACTAGGAATAGGTGCGTGGAATCAATATTCTACGCACCTTGTGTATACAGTTTCTGAAAAAGGTTCCTGGTAAAATCCTCTATTTTTACTAAATCAGTCTCCGGCAGAGCCTTCATCATGGAAATTGTATTCTCAAGAGTGCTCATATTGACCCTCCTTTTGGGATTAGTATACTTTCGGAATCTCTAAGCCCTATCTTATTCGACTTCCAAGATGCCAGTTTTATAAATTTCATTGCCTTAATTATAACATTTTATAGGCAAAGAATAAACTCCTTTTGGAGAAAAACATAAACTTAACGTAACTTAACTTTTCAAACTTTCTAACAGCCATTCTCCCACATTTTCCCAGTTTTGGAATCCATAAAAAAGCAGATATTATACCAGAGACATTTTGAATCTGAGGTGATGAAAACTGAGAAATCATTTGAAAAACCAGACAAGCCCCTATCTTCTGCAGCACCAGGGACACCCGGTTGAGTGGTATCCCTGGTGTGAGGAAGCTTTTGAGCGGGCGGCAAAAGAGGACAAGCCGGTATTTTTAAGCATCGGCTACAGCACCTGCCACTGGTGCCATGTGATGGCCCATGAGAATTTTGAGGATGAAGAGGTAGCGAAAGAGCTGAACCGTCATTTTATTTCTGTGAAAGTAGACAGAGAAGAGCGGCCGGACATTGACAGCATTTACATGACGGCCTGCGTGCTGTTTACCGGAAGCGGCGGGTGGCCGGCCAGTCTGTTTCTGACGCCGGATCGAAAGCCTTTTTATGCCGGAACTTATTTTCCCAGGGAGAGCGCTTACGGCCGGATTGGATTTCTGGATTTGCTGCGGGCTCTGCACAAGAGCTGGGAGCAGGACAGGCAGAAGCTGACAGAATCTGCCAGAGAGCTGATTGAGCAGATGAAGGCGGTACAGGATACAGAGAAGTCCAGTCTTTCCTGGCAGCATTTATCTCTTCAGGCCGTGCGGCAGTTTAAGGGCAGCTTTGATGAGGCATACGGCGGATTCGGCGATGCCCCTAAATTTCCTATGGCCCACAATCTGATGTTTTTGATGGAATATTACCGGGTGAACCGGGACAGGCGCGCCCTGGAAATGGCGGAAAAAACTCTGATGCAGATGTACCGGGGCGGGATCTTTGATCATATCGGCGGCGGATTTTCCAGATATTCCACCGACCGGTATTTTCTGGTGCCCCACTTTGAGAAAATGCTGTATGACAATGCCCTTCTGCTGATGGCCTACACCCAGGCTTATTCCGTCACCGGAAAAGAAATTTACCGGCAGGTGGCAAGGAAAACGGCCCAGTATATCCAGCGGGAAATGACGGATTCCGGCGGGGGTTTTTATTCTGCCCAGGACGCAGACAGCCAGGGGGAAGAAGGAAAATACTATGTGTTTGCCTGTGAAGAAATTACTTCCCTGCTGGGCAATTCCGCCGGAAGAAAATTTAATGAATATTTTAACATTACCAGAGAAGGGAACTTTGAGGGGAAAAGCATCCCAAACCGGCTGCATAAGGAAAATGCAGAGGAGATTGTATACAGCGCAGCCGGAAGCGGCGGCTGCAGACTCGGGCCCAATGGGGAAAATGCAGAGGGAACAATATACAGCGCATCTATACACAGGCTTAATGGGAAAAACGCAAAGGAGATCCTGTATTCCGGCGGAAGAGAGGAATATTCTCATACAGAACCGGAACGGCTGCTGTCTAAGGTGTACGCATATCGGAGACAGCGGTATCAGCTGTTTTTGGACGATAAAATTCTGACTTCCTGGAATGGTTTGATGATAGGTGCTTTTGCCAGAATGTATCGGATTTTCGGACAGGACAGTTATCTGCGCCAGGCTAAGTCAGCCTGTGAATTTTTGGAAAAACAGGCCGGGAAAAAGGATATTTTGTTTGTAAGCTGCCGCAGAGGCCGCTGCCAGGGAACCGGTTTTTTGGAGGACTACGCATTTTATGGATTCGGGCTGATTGAACTTTACGGCGCTTGTCTGGAGCAAAGATACCTGGAACTGGCAGAGCATTACTGCGAGAGGGCGATGGAACTTTTTGCAGATAAAGAAAAGGGAGGATTTTTCCTCTATGGAACGGAAAATGAGCCTTTGATTGCCCCTTCCAAAGAGACTTACGACGGCGCGGTTCCCAGCGGCAACTCCGTGATGGCTTACAATCTGGTAAAGCTGTGGCAGATTACCGGAAAGGAAGAATGGAGAAAGCAGGCGGAAAGGCAATTGGATTTTCTTTCCTTCTTTGCGGAGCAGTATCCGGCGGGCCAGAGTTTTTCCCTGCTGGCGGCTCTTTTGTACCAGAATCCCCCGGAACATATCGTGGCTGTTTTGAAGGAAGAGAAAGATTTGAAGAAATTGCAGAAGCTGTATGGAAAAGATGCGGATATTGTGGCATTGTGGGAGGAAACGGAAGAATACGAGAGAATCAATCACCGGGCCACTCTGTATATCTGCAGAGAGGGCAGCTGCAGGCCGCCGGTGAATTTGTAATTCTGATATACAGGATATGAAAAAATTTGAGCCATAGCTGACAAAATCCTTCTCCCATGTTACAATAGCAGGGAAAGGCAGGAGGAGTTTATGGTAGATAAAACAGTATTTATGGAAACGCTTCGTTCCGTGCAGGAATTGGCAAAGGCTTCTTCGGAGCCTATGAGCCGTGAGGAGCTTTTAGAATATTTTAAGGATATGGAGTTATCGGCAGAGCAGCGGGAGTTGGTTTACCAATATTTTCAAAGTTCTGGAGAACCAGAAGATTCCGGCCAGGCGGCCCGGGATTTTGGCCGGAAGCCTTCCGGGCCTGGGAGTTCAGACTTACCGAGCAGGGGCAGGAAAACTTCCCATTCAAAACATTATCAGATGTATCTGAATGATATCAGTAAAATTTCCGATTTGTCACAGGAAGGGAAGTCAGAGCTGTATCAAAGGCTTTTATGCGGAGATAGGTCAGCAATTTCCGCTATTTCCGGCCAGTGGCTGAAAAAGATTACGGATATTGCCAAATCTTATGTGACCAGCCGCGCGCTGGTGGAGGATTTGGTGCAGGAAGGAAATATGGGCCTTTTGCTGGGAATGGAACAACTGCTGGGATCAAAAGAACAGTGCGGGGAATTGGACTTTGACAGTACCCCCGCCGTCATGCCCAGCGGGCCGCATGGACATCCTGCGATAGAACAGCAGCTGGAAGCTTATGTCAGAGAAGCGATGGAGCAGTACCGCAGGGAAGCAGAGGGAACGGATCACGGAGAAAGCGCCATTTTAGCGAAGGTCAATCTGGTGTATGAGGCCCAGAAGATTCTGGCAGAGGAAAACGGAACCATCCCGTCCATGCAGGAATTAAGCGAATACACCAGGATTCCCGTTGAGGAAGTGGGCGATATTATGGCGTTGTCCCGGAAAAAGGGAGAGAAACTGTAGAGGAACCTTTTTTCTGAGAGCGAAAGCATGCCGGCTGAAATGGGAGGAGGAGAGAAATCATGAATTTTGGACCGATAGAATACACGGTAGCGCGGATTGACGGAGATTATGCGTATCTGCAGCAGGCAGACCGTCCGGAGGAAGAGCTGAAATGCGTGGCAAGGGCTTTGCTTCCGCCGGAGCTTGCAGAGGGTTCGCTGCTTCATTATGAGATGATGGAATATACGCTGAAATAAAGGGGCAGGGATGTCTCATTTGCCAAAGGATTTGCTGTTTTTCTAAGCGTTTTACCACTGGAATCTCTGCTGCCGGCATACCAGCAGGAGGCCCCGCACGCACAGTTCTGCGCACATGGCAAGCCAGACGCCGGGAAGCCCCCATTGCCCCACCAAAAGGACGGACAGCGTCAGCCGCACGCCCCAGATGCTTGCCAGATTTAACAGGCAGGGAATCAGGGAATCCCCGGCGCCCCGAAGGGCTCCGGAGGCCACAATGGAGGCGGCGTAGAAAGGTTCCGCGAATAATTCGATCCGCAGTACCTCAGAGGCCAAAGACTGTACCTGAGGATCCGGGGTCAGCATCCGGAAAATTGCGGGGCATACAAAATACATCAGAATCCCGGCCAGCGTCATAATTGCGCAGCCCAGCAGCGTGGACAGATTGGAAAAGCTTTTGGCCAGCGTTTTCCTGCCGGCCCCGATGCTTTGCCCTACCAATGTGGTGGCGGCGTTTGCAATTCCGTAACCTGGCATATAGCAGATGCTTTCTGCTGTAACCGCGATGGAGTTGGCAGCCATGGCGACGGTGCCCAGAGGGGCAATGATGCGGGTGGAGAGAATCATTGCTCCGCAGATGGCAATATGTTCAAATCCCATGGGCAGTCCGATGGTTATCATGCGGGACAGAATGTCCCTGCGGCAGGGGCAGGGTTCTTTCCGGTTGATGCTAAGGCTGGGAGAACGAAAGCACACGGCCCAGAGCTTGGCCAGGCAGATCACCGCTGTGGCCAGAGCAGTGCCCAATGCCGCGCCGGGCACGCCCCAGAACTGGATGAACAGCATATTGAAAATGACATCCAGGCCGCACATAGTTCCATCCAGAATCGCTGGTATTTTCATATTTCCGCTGCACTGAAGCATGGAACCGGCCAGGCTCTGCAGCTGAAAGAAGGGCAGAGAACAGGAATAGATCAGAAAATAGGCGGAAGCGTCCTTACGGATATCAGTTCCCGCCCCCAGCCATATGGGCAGAGAGGCGCTGATCAGAATTCCTGCCGTCATCAGGATTCCGGAAAAACAGAGGGCAAAAATCAGTCCATGCTTTAAGACTTGTCTTGCCTCTTTGTCCTGCCCTGCTCCGATTTTCTGGGCGGCCTGTACGGAAAATCCGGTAGACACGGCGCTGCACAGGCCGTTTAACAGCCAGGTGCTGGTGGAAACCACGCCGATGGCGGCGGACGCGCCTGCGCCCAGACTGCCCACCATTGCAGTGTCAATATACTGCATCATGATGGAGGTAAGCTGCGCTAAAATTGCTGGAACGCTGAAACGCCATACGGCGGATAATTTCTGTCTTCGTCCCGGGTCATGGTCCTGCCTTAACAGGGCGGCAAGTAATTGTTCATTTGCTGTGGCTTTTTTCATCTTTTGAATACCTTTCTGTCCGGCAGGCTGTATCGTCATTCCAGATTTACGCAACATTGGAATAGTTTATGATAGAGATTTCCTGCGTCAGTCTTTTTGTCTGTTCTGACAGTTCTTCCAATCGTTTTAGTATATCGCTTGTACTATTATACATAATATTTCCCGATAGTTCAATTTTTTTGCGGCATATACAAAATATTTCAAGAAATACCCTGTATATGCCTTAGTGCTGCGGCGAACGTTTCATATTGAGATCCTGACTTTCCTGTGTATCGAAATATAGATTGTATCAGGACTCAGGATACCGCCCCGTGCGGGCTTCGGATCACCGGCTGGATCTGCCTGCCCTTAAGGGCGCAGTCAATGGTTTCCGGCAGAAGCTCTGTAAAAGCTGTCATGGAGTTGGGCTTTGCCTGATAGTCATCCTGGCCGAAGGGGACGAAATAGATGTTTTTTGTGTTCAGCAGGATGCCGATGTTTTTCAGGTTCATGCCCAGGGCGTCGTTGGTGGATAAAGAGAGCACCAGAGGCCGGTTGTTGCGCAGATGGGATTTGGCCGCCATCAGCACAGGAGTGTCGGAAATGCCGTTTGCCAGTTTGGATAAGGTATTTCCGGTGCAGGGCGCGATGACAAGAATATCCATCAAGCCTTTGGGACCGATGGGCTCCGCGCCCGGTATGGTGGTAATGGGTTCTTTGCCGGTAAGGGTTTTCGCCCGTTCCAGGAAAGAGGCGCTTGTGCCGAATCTGGAATCCAGATGGGAGGCGTTTAGTGAGAATACGGGCAGCAGGCTGGCCCCGGTTTTCTTTAACTCTTCCAGTGCGGTGAAAATTTTTTCATAGGTGCAGAAGGAACCGGTAAAGCCGATTCCGATGGATTTATCGTGAAAATCATATGACATAATCTGTAATCCTTTCTATTGTCTTTCCTGTGATCTGCCCGGCAGCAGCGGGAGAAAAACGTCCCGGA
Organism: uncultured Lachnospiraceae bacterium; assembly: GCA_910584585.1. GTDB lineage: Bacteria > Bacillota > Clostridia > Lachnospirales > Lachnospiraceae > Petralouisia. The sequence continues at coordinate 64,545 of CAJUBP010000007.1, forward strand.
AGGCCTGGAAGCCGGAAATAAGGCAGCAGGTAATCCTCCGTTACATTTCCGGGAAAACCAAAGGGAGAGGACGCAATGTCAAAAATGTGGCAGGAGCCGGGAAGCTCCTGAATCCATTCCGGTTCTAAAACGGCGGCGGGGATGGTGTTGACGACCAGATTGCAATGGGGCAGCACCGCGGCAAAGTCCTTTTTTTGAATGGGACAGATTCCTTTCTTTTCCGCCAGGGCCCGTTTTTCCTGATCCTGTTCCAACAGGTAAATGCTGCGGCACAGAGGATGAAGCAGCGTGCCGATGGCCGAGCCGCAGCAGCCGTATCCTAAAAGCAGCGTCCGGGCCGAGGACAGAGAAAAGGGGGTGAAGCGTATCACTTCGGATAAGAGCCCCTCTGCGGTGAGCAACGCGTTTTCTCTGGCAAAAACAGGGGACTGGGAGAACTGGAAGACCCTGCAGTTTTTTTCTTCCAATTCCTGGATTTTGTCTGAGGAAAGGCTGTAGACAGCCAGAGTCTGCCCGGGCGCAATGGTTTTCCACAATTCCTCTAAGGGGCAGGGCTGATACTGTCCGTCTGCCTGAAACAGGCGTGAGCCGTCTTTGGAAAGGGGCGTTGGCAGAAGAACAATCTCAGCCTGTGAAAGGGCCAGAGTCAGGTCATTTTCCAGGACAATGCCAGGATTGTATGGGAAATCCGGAGTATGGAAGCAGGTTACGTGGAAGCCGCAGGAAAGGAGATATTCTGCCGTGTAACACTGCCGCAGATCTCCGCCGAGGATTGCAATGGATGATTTTGCCATGTGCTTCCTCCAATTTCTGTTATCTCTACAATATATGAGGAAAAGGAAAAATGGTGTTTGGATTTTTGAATTGTTTCAGGCAGAGCAGGATCCGTGCCGGTTGGCTTTGAAATCGGACCTCTTGGTCTTTTCCTGTTTACAAAGGCTGACAGGATCGTTATACTCAAGGGCAATGGAGGAACGGGAAATGAAAGTAAAGATTGAGTTAGATGAGTCGCTGCAGGAAGAAGAATTTGTCATACGCTGCAGTGCCGTTACCGAAGATATCCTGAAGGTGCAGGCGGCTGTGATGGATTTGGAAAGAAGCGGGCGCTGCATGGATCTGCGTCAGGGAGATACAGAATATTACCTGCCGATCGGGGAGATTTTGTTTTTTGAGACGGAACATAAAACGGTATACGCCCACACCCGGGATAAAATGCTGGAGACAGGGTACCGGCTGTATGAGCTGGAAGAACTGCTGCCAGGCTCGTTTTTTAGGATATCCAAATCGGCCATTGTAAATCTCAATCAGATTTATTCTATTACCCGGAACTTAGCGTCATCCAGTTTGGTGGAGTTTAGGCACAGCCACAAACGGGTGTATGTGTCCAGAAAGTATTATAAATTATTGGTGGAAAGACTGGCGGAAAAGAGGAAACGATTATGAAAAGAAGAAAAGAAATATTTTGGGGTTTGCTGTTGATTTTCGGCGCTTTGTTTATCTTGGCGAATAAAATGGGGTTTTTGCGGAATGTAGGAGTTTTTACCGTAGTGTTCAGTATTTTTCTCATAGGGATTTTGATCGAAAATATTGTTCAGCGAAGCTTCGGCGGAATATTATTTTCTCTGGCGTTTTTGGGAATTCTCTACGATGAGCAATTGGGCATTGAACCGCTGACCCCTCTGCCTGTTCTGGCGGCGGCCCTGCTTGGAACCATAGGGCTTAACATGATTTTTCATAAAAAAAGCGGCAGAAAGGATCCGGAATTCTATTGGAAAGAGGCCAAAGAAGTGATAGACGCGGAACGTGAGGGACAGGTGCAATGCGCCGTGCATTTTGGGGAAAGTGCGAAATATATTGATACGCCTGATTTTTGCAGGGCGGATCTGGAAAGCGCTTTTGGCGGCCTCAGCGTATATTTTGACCAGGCAGTTCCGGCAGACGGAACCGGGAGAGCAGAGGTGCGGGTTGCCTTTGGATCGCTGGAGCTGTATATTCCGGGGGATTGGAAAACGGTGATAGACGTGGACGCCGCCTTTGGAGGCGTGGAGGAAGACGGCCGGCATAAGCCTTCAGATCTGGGGAATACGCTGTATATTTCCGGAAGAGTTACATTCGGCAGTCTGGAAATTCATTATATTTAGGGGAAAATATTTTTGACAGGAACCGTTGTTCCCATTATAATGAAGTAAGGAAAAGCTGCGGCAGAAAATGTACTTGAACTGCGGCAAAACCCCCTAGTACAGCGAACAATCTATATTTCGATACACAGGAAAGGCAGGATGGCCCTTTGGCTAAGCAAACGATTCGTGGGCGTCCTTAGTGAAGGCGAAATCCACTGCTTATGCAGACTTAGGAAGGAAGGCTTTCCTGACTTCCTTAGTCGGAGTTAGCAGTTAGTTTGCCGGAACGTTGCCCAGTTTGTGTGGCAAAGGGCCATCCTGCCTTTCCGTCTGTAACCCAATATGAAACGTCCGCTGTAGTGCTGGGAGCAGAAAATAATGGGGATTACAGCATGGAAGCATATCATTTGACACGAAGTAAACGAAAAAGTCTTTCCATTATCATTGGAAAAGACGGAACCATACAGGTGAAGGCGCCCAACTGGCTGCCGAAATATAAGATAGATCAGTTTATCCAGCAGAAAGCAGACTGGATTCAGGAAAAACAGCGGGAAATTTCAATGCTGGAGCAGCAAAAACCGGTTCATACGTTCCGGGAGGGAGACTGTTTTTTGTTTCAGGGGGAAACATACCGGCTGACATTTGGTTCCGGGAACCGGCATAAGGGCAGGGAAAACCGGGGCAGCGCGAAGGCTGCCGAAAGCGCGGAGTTTTCGGATAGAAAGCAGTTTGGAAGAACATACAGAGGAATTGCGCTGGAGGAAAGTGAAAAGCTTTTTATTATGGAACCGGGTTTGGAGACAGACGCGTCAATGTCTGAGACAGGCCCCGGCTTTGTGCGGGAGAGGATAGAAGAATGGTATCTTTTTCAGGCGAAGCAGATATTCCCGGAACGGGTCAGCCAGTATTATCCGCTGGTATCCCGGCTGGCGGGAAGCCTTGGAAAAGAGATCGGCCCTGTGAACCGTATTTCCATACGTAACCAGAAAACCCGTTGGGGAAGCTGCAGCAGCAAAGGAAATCTGAATTTTAACTGGCGGCTTGTGATGGCGCCGGCGGGGATTTTGGATTATGTGGTGATTCATGAATTGTGCCATCTTGCGTATCTGAATCATTCCAGCCAGTTCTGGCATCTGGTAAGCGGCATTCTGCCGGATTGGAAAGAGCGAAGAAGCTGGCTGAAGGCCAATGGGCCGCTGTTGGAGTGGGAGAATTTCTAATCCCGCATTCGGCCAGAATAAGGAGGAACACATTGAAAGCAACAATTTTATTATTTCATTTTTCAGACAAAGACAGGCGGAACCGGCTGACCCGGGCTCTGCTTCCCCTCCGGATGAAAATCAAGGAAGTTGCCAGAGAGGATTACCTGCAGCCGGTGGGATATCTGGCGGGAAATAAGGAGATTTTGCCGCTGAATGAGAAATATGAGGGGGAAGAGTTAGAGGGGGAAATGATACTGATGGCGGGGCTTTCCAGTTCTCAGGTGGATCAGGCGCTGAAAGCTGTCCGCAAATCAGGAATCGGCCCTGTTCCTTATAAAGCGGTGCTGACTTCTTCTAATCAGAATTGGAATGTATGGAAGCTGTTTCAGGAGATAAAAGCGGAACACGAGCAGATGAATTGAAAAAGTAAGGAGTGTGAGGAAATGAAAAAGAAGAGAGAGAATTTTTTGGAGAAACTGTTACAGCAAAAGCGGCATCCCATCCGGCCGAAGCTGGTATCGGCGCTGCTCAGTCTCTGCCTGCTGCTGGCATCGCTGCCTGTGGAATTTTATGGTTTTCAGGTTCGGGCGGAAGGGCAGGAATATAAGATTCTCTCTTTTTCGGAACTTCCAGAGGAGGTAAGAAGCCAGAATGTGGAACCTGGGACGCCTCTGGAAGAGCTGAATCTGCCAAAAACTCTGGAAGCGGTCTGCGTTCCTTTGCAATATGAGGAACCGGAGCCTGGGGAGAGGCAGGAACAGGCGGAGATGAATACTGAGACGAAAGGAACTGATTTGGACGGACAGGGGGAGATGGAAGGCCTGTTTTCTGACGCAAAGAGAAGTCAGGAGGAAGAAGGGGAAAGTTTGCCGCCTGTCACAGAGAGAAATCAGGAGGAAGGGGGAGAATTGCCTGCGTCTGACGCGGAGGAAAGGCCGGAAGAAGAGATGGGAACGTCTGCGTCTGATGGGGAGATAAAACCAGAAGAAGAGATGGAAACGCCTGTGTCTGGCGGGGAGACAGAGCCGGAAGAAGAGTTGGAAACACCTGCATCTGGCGGGGAGACAGAGCCGGAAGAAGAGCTGGAACTGCCTGCGTCTGGCGGGGAGACAGAGCCGGAGCCAGAAGGCGGCATCCAGACGCCTGCGCCGGGGGCAGAGGGAGATTTGGTGGAACAGCCGCCGCAGGAACCGGGCGAAACGCCGCAGGAACAGCCGGAAACTGGCAGCGCCGCGGAAGAAACGGTTGCGATTGAGCATATTGCCTGGAACAGTGTATTTGCTTATGATAGTGAGAAAGAAGGAACCTATGTCTTTGTGCCGGTTTTGCCGGAAGGGTATGTTCTGGGAGATGGGGTGAGTTTGCCGGAGATTCAGATAGCGGTAGAAGGTGAGGAAAGTCAAAAAGAGGAGAAAGAAGGGAAGAGTGCGGCAGGGGAAGGAAAGCGGAACAGGCGGAAAGCAGCGGAAGAACTGGAAGAGGAATACGGCAGTTGGGGGAAAGAACGGGCATTGGCTGACTCTGACAGTGAAGTGATCAGTGTGGATACAGTTTGGGATACGTCAAAAACGTTGTTCGGCGGGGAGCTTGTGATTGAAGAAGGGGCTACATTGACACTGAATGACAGGTTAACTATAAGAGGAATCGTTACGATTCGGGGCGGCGGGACAATTGCGAGAGGAAAATCGGGTGCCGGAATTGTAGTGGAGGAAAATGGCTTTTTGACCGTGCAGGATATGATAGTAGACGGTAAAAATTTAGTTGCTTCTGTGCCAATCTTAGATATAAATAAGGGAAAACTTGCGATGAAAGGAAGCGCTGTTCAGAATTGCCGAGCAACATTGCCGAACATGAAACGCGGAGGGATTGTCAGGTGTTCGGGAGGTACACTAATTGCAGAGGACGGATGTGTAATACAAAACTGTAGTTCGGGTCGAGGCGGAGAGATAGGCATAGTTGATGGTGGAACGGCATATTTGAGAAACAGCAGGATAGAGAGGTGTTCTTCAGATTCTCAGGATTCTGTAGGTGCAATTTACTGTGATAGAAGTGCAGTAACGCTAGAGGATGGATGTGTAATACGGGACTGTACTGCAGTGGATGGAGCGGCAATTTACGGTTTTTTTAGTACAGTGACGTTGCAGAATGGATGTGTGATACAGGATTGTACCGCAGAGGATGGAGCAGCAATTGGTTTATGGAGCGATTCAACGGGGAATTTGAAGGACGTCAGGATAGAAAGGTGCTCAGCGAAAAGGTATGGTGGAGCGATTGGCTGCTATTATGGCAGTGAATTAATCATGGAGGCGGGGTGTGTGATACGGGATTGTGATTCGGCAGAGGGAGGGGCGATTTGTTTAAAAAGCGCAAAAATGATGAGTATGAGAGATTGTACGATAGAAAATTGTGACGGCAGCCTTGGTGGAGCGGTTTCTATGACTGGAAGATCATCAGCAAATTTGAAAAACTGTAAAATAAAAGATTGTAAAGGCTTTTGCGGAGGGGCAATTTACTGTGAAAAAAAAGGAACAGTAACAATGGAAGAGGGATGTGTGATAGAAGGGTGTACGATAAGAAGCGCCAATGGCCAGGGCGGGGCGCTTTGCCTGGTGGATTCAACAGCAGATATAAGAGATTGTAAAATAAAAGGGTGTTCTGCGGATTCTAACGGCAAAGGAGGGGGGATTTGCTGCGCTGATTCAAATGTAAGCCTGAAAGACTGTAAAGTAGAAGGCTGCACGGCGACTACGGGCGGGGCTGTTTTTATTTCCAAACATGAGACTGAGGACGGGCATTTTGCGGTATATGACAACGTAAAGTTTGGCGGAGGCCAGACAACTTCTAACAAGGATAGTGTGTATCTTCAAACTATCCCTTATGGCGGATATACGTTCATTTCAGATATAGAGGTGGGAACTGATTTAAGCTACCCAGTGCCTGTTTATCTGGAGGGAAGAGAAGGATATGTCATTGCAGAAGGGACAGGCGGACATCAGCTGACGATAGAGGATTTAAAGAAACTATTTGTTGTAGATGTTAATGGGAACAAATGGTATAAAAAGCTGGATACGGATCAGAATCAGATTTATTTAACTCTTACCGATCCTGAATACTATTTCCGGGTTTTCTATTATGATGTGGATGGAAAAGTTACAGATGATATGAAATACAGTTCAGGAGAGATTGCTGCAATTCGCTCAGTGAAGGATTTTGCAAGCCCTATTCCGAACCAAGAGAGATTTCTCGGCTGGAGCAAAAAGCAGGGTGCTGATAAAGTGGATTATACAGGCGGGGAAAATGTAGAGATAACAGAAGATATCCATCTGTATCCGGTTTATGAGAAGAGAAAGTTTTCTGCAGACTTTTATTCGGGAGGGCCGGATCTTTCAGCTCCTGTTCATCAAGAAAGAGAGGCGGGGGAAGATGTAGACAAGATAACCATAAATGCTCCGGTTTTGAAAGATTTCGAGGGCTGGACCCCTAAGGGCTGGAGTGAAGATCCTGAGGAATATGGCAGCGGCAGTATCATCCTAAGGGGCGGAGCATGTACTCTGACAGAAGATACAAAGAATTATTACGGAGTCTATCAGAAAGAAGTTACCCTTTCTTATGCTTCCGCGGATAAAGAAATCCACGTGTCTGTGCCGAAAGTGAAGAAGTTTTGTTATGCCAATGTTCACGCTGCCATCACATATCAAAAAGCTAAAATTACCCTTGCGGAAGGGCCGAAGGTGTTCGGTTATACGTTCCAGGGGTGGAGTGAACAGGCGGACGGAGGGGGAACGCTGCAGAAAGCGGGCACAGAGTTTTCCATACAGGAGGATACTACGCTGTATGCTGTTTATCAAGAAAAGGACAAGAGAACTTTTACTGCCAATTTTTATTCTGGAAGCCCTGTTCAGAAGGAGACAGAGACGGTAACCTTGTACGAGCCTGCTGATAAAGGAGAAGTTACAGCGCCGTCGTTAAAAGATTTTTCCGATTGGAAGCCATTAGGGTGGAATAGAAGCAATAAGGCATATGAAGCCAGCATTGGTGCGGATGAGGAATGTACTTTAACAGAAGACGTTACAGAATTCTGCGGAATCTATGAGAAAGATATTACGCTCACTTATAAAGGAAACGGCGGAAAACCGGACCTTGAGGCGGAGACAAACCAAAGTTATGCCAATGTGCACAAAGAAGATTCAGATGATGGCGGGGTTTCTTACATAATTCCGGAATTTATCCTTACCGGGGAGATACAGCGGGAGAAATATATCCTGGCGGGCTGGAGCAGAGATCAGGACAGTACAGAAGCGGAATATAAAGTAGGAAGCAAACAGAGATTTGACAAAGATACCATACTTTACGCGGTCTGGAAAGAGATCCCGCCTGAAGAAGCAGTATGGAAGATGGAATATTACTGCCAGAACCTGAAGGGAGACGGGTACGATAAGGTAGAAGCAGACACAGAGACATTGACTGGAAAAATTGGAACAGAAGCAGAAATCCGGGAGAAAACTTACCCGGGTTTTAACGTAAATTTATCACATCCAGATGGAAAGCGTAAGGGAATCATAGAAGCGGATGGAAGTCTTGTGTTAAAACTTTATTATGACAGGAATATCTATGAAGTGGACTTTGACCTGAACGAAAGTGACGGTATTGCCCCGGCTTCCCAAACCGTTCGTTACGGAGACAAGGCAAAAGAACCAGAGGCTCCTGAAAGAACCGGATATCGTTTCAAAGGGTGGTATAAAGATAAAGGGGGAACGGAGGGCGGCCCGTGGAATTTTAGCAGGCCGGTGGAAGAAAATACAAAGACATTGTATAATACACTTTACGCAGTCTGGGAAAAGATCATTCCGGATCCTGATGATCCCGATCCAGATAAGCCAGATCCAGACAATCCCGATCCGGATAAGCCAGATCCGGACAATCCCGATCCGGATAAGCCAGATCCAGACAATCCCGATCCGGATAACCCGGATCCAGACAATCCCGATCCGGATAAGCCAGATCCAGACAATCCCGATCCGGATAACCCGGATCCAGACAATCCCGATCCGGATAAGCCAGATCCAGGCAATCCCGACCCGGATAACCCAGATCCGGATAATCCCGGTCCAGACGAGCCGGATCCAGATAAGCCGGATCCAGACAATCCCGGCCCGGACGATCCAGGAGCAGACCCGGGTAATCCAGGAGCAGATCCGGACAACCCAGGTCCAAAACCGGATAACCCAGGAACAGATCCGGACAGCCCGGATCCGGAATCTCCTGCCGCGGTTTCCTACCAGGTAGAACACTACTGCCAGAACTTGACCGGAGATGAATATACCCGAATAGACGCCGACACAGAAGCCTTGACCGGAGAACCCGGAACAGAAGCAGTGGCCCAAGGGAAAACCTACCCCGGCTTCACTTTGAATCTGTCTCATCCTTTGGGAAAACCAAAAGGAACCATAGTAAAGGACGGAAGCCTTGTGCTGAAGCTTTACTACGATCGGATCCTCTACGAGGTGGATTTTAACCTGAACGGAGGCCGGGGAACCCAGCCGGAGGCCCAGAAAATCCGTTACGGAGGCCTGTTGAAGCAGGCGCCCCAGCCAACAAGAACTGGTTATTATTTTAAAGGCTGGCAGATCGGAGAGGAACCGGAGGGGGATCTATGGGATTTTGAAAGCCCGGTAGAATATAACACAGGGACATTACATACTACCTTGTATGCCAAGTGGGCGGACGAACTGGCTCCGATTCTGGGAGAAGCAGCGTTTACAGAAGGAAGCCGCAATTTTCTGGACTGGCTGCTGCAGAAGGAAAGCATGGTGATTACTGTCCCGGTGACGGAAGAAGGCAGCGGCCTTGCGAAAGCGGAATATCTGCTGTTGGCAGAGGACGGCGCTGAAAAAGAGGGGGAGGCTTGGTTTGATGAAGTCCGCTCCATTTCTCCCGCCGCTGCGGCGTATGGAAGCGGCGCTGCAGTACTTAGAAGGGTGCAGGCGGAAGGAGAGCGGGGAAAATACAACGCAAGAATTGCCATTGAAGAGGAATTTAAGGGAAAGGTGTATCTGACCTGCACCGATCATGCCGGAAACAGATCCGCTCAGAAAATTTTGACTGCCAAAGGGGGCGGGGTTATTGTAGAGGAAAACGCACCGGAAATCTATTTTTCCAATACCGGAGAATCCGCCGGCGGAAAGCCTCTGAAAGTGAAAGTACAGGTCAAAGATGATATGGAAGGACATGTGTCCGGCGGAATTTCCTGTATTATCTATCATGTGGACGGAGGGAAGAAGAAATCCCTTCCGGATGAAGAGTTTGCCCAGAAGCTGGTGGAGGAATATGAGTTTGCGGTGAAAATCAAAGGGGAAGGCGCTCATACCCTCCGGGTGGAAGCCAGGGATCACGGAGGGAATGAAAGCGCGGCGGAAGTGGCGCTGCGTATTCAGGAGAAGAAAGACGCGCCGGTGCAAACCCCGGTTCCGAAAGATCCCCAAACCCCTGGAAGAAACGGAACTCCCCTGGGAGCTGAGCCGAAAACGGGAGAAGGAAGTCAGGTCAAAATCTTTGCTACCCTGGCCATGATTGCGGGCTTTGGCTACCTTTTGCTGTATTTTGAAGGAGAAAATGGAATTACAGAGCAGGAAAAAGAGGAAATCATTTACCGGCTGGTGGCCTGGGCGAAAAAGGGCGGAAGCCTCCGCAGACTCTTTGGCCTGGCAGCTATTTTCCTGTTTCTGATGTATTACCATAGTATTGGAAAGAGCGTGGATGTGGAGTGGAAAGAAATTCGAATGAATGAAACGAGGTGATTGCTTTGGAAGCAAAATACCATATGACGCGGGAAGAGAACATTTTCGTCGCTAAAAGGAATATTGTGGATTACATTTGGAAGAGCGCAAGGCTGGAGGGACTGGCTGTAACCTACCCGGACACGGAGGCTATCTATAACGGCATGAGTGTCCAGGGGGTTAAGGTGTCAGATATTGTGGCGGTGAATAACCTGAAACATGCCTGGCAGTTTGTTTTGGATACTCTGGACTACCCTACAGATTATCCCTTTGTATGCAGAATTAACCAGTGTGTCGGGCGCTGACCATGACGCTCTATCTTGTACGGAAGCAGATGTTTTTAGACGGCAATAAGCGGACATCTATGCTGGCGGGCAACCATGTGATGAATTCATTCCGCTAATTTATAATGGACCAGGGATTGTAAATATCCGCCTGTCTGGGGAAGACAACAGCGGAATGTACTGGCTTACCGGTTCCCAGAAATTCCACATGATGAAAAATGTATCTGCTTCATTTGTTATCATTTGCAAAATATGTGGAGGAACTTATGACAACCATCAAAGATATTGCAAATCACATTTTTAGTGTCTGATAAAGCCCATTCCATGAAGTTCATTTGATTTTTCTTTGGCAGTCGCATATAATACCAGTAGGGAAATCCCTACTTTCCATATTTCAGGAGGTGAAAGATATGTTAGCAAACGCTTTTGTTGACAACGCAAAGGTCATGGCCAAAGGGCAGGTCACAATCCCAAAAGATGTCCGTGAAGTGCTTGGCGTGGCAAGCGGAGACCGTATTTCTTTTATTGTGGAGGGTGGCACTGTCCGTATCGTTAATTCGGCTGTCTATGCCATGCAGATGCTCCAGGGGGAAATGGCAGGCGAAGCAGAGCGGGCCGGTCTCACATCTGACGATGATGTTATGGCGCTTGTAAAAGAATTGAGAAATGAGGACGAAAACGCATGAGGGTTCTGATTGATACGAACGTCCTCATATCTGCTGCATTAAGCGCAAACGGCGTTCCTTATCAGGCTTATGTAAAAGCGGCCTCTTATCCTAACCACGGATTGATCTGTGAGCAGAATGTGGACGAAATGAAACGGATATTCAATAAAAAATTCCCCAAACGTCTGGCGGCATTGGACAAATTTCTTTCAATAGCCTTACTGACCCTGGAATTAGTACCCATCCCAACAGACGAAAACACGTATTTTCTGGAATCAGGTTTGGAGAATCCAACGATTATGACGCCGGCTGAATTTCTTGGCATGGAATAAAAACAGCTTTGTATGGCAGGACCGGAAACTGTAAAAGCTTCCGGTCCTGTCCTTTTACATCTGCCGCCCCACTTCATACCAGATTTCATGCTGAATTTAGTCAATGTAGCCCACTACACCTTCGAAATCCAGCATAAAATCTGATATAAATTGGGACCACATCTTGCGGAAAGCCATTGTCCACCAATGCTTTGATTTGTACCAGTCTATGAATCACATATAGGTTTTACTGCATATTGCACAAAAATATTCCAGTACTTTTGTGAATTATTTTGATTGAAAATGATTGAAAATGGTGATATCATACAATTACAGTCAAAAACAACAGAAAACAATCAAAATCATTCAAACGAGGAACAAAAATGCTGTTAGAAAAAAGATTGGGCGAAATTCTGAAATTAGTGGAGAAGAACGGCAGCGTTACCGTACAGGAACTGACCGAATATCTGAAAGCTTCTGAGTCCACCATCCGAAGGGATTTATGTTTGCTGGATGAAGAGGGAAAGCTGAATAAGGTGCACGGAGGCGCCACCGCCATCAACGCCTCTTATGCCAGCGCAAAGGATGTGGAGGTGGAGTACCGCAAGAATCTGAAGCGGGAAGAGAAAGCGGAAATAGCCAGATACGCGGCCGCTCTGATTCAGCCGGATGATTTGGTTTATCTGGACGCCGGAACCACCACAGAGCGTGTCATTGATTTCATTACGGAGAAACGGGCTGTATATGTGACCAATGCCATCGGCCATGCCAAGCGTCTGGTGCAGGCCGGATGCGAAGCCCATATTCTGGGCGGGAAGTTCAAGCTGTCCACAGAGGCTGTGGTGGGAATTGAAACGGTATCCGAATTAGAGAAGTTCAACTTTACCATCGGTTTTATCGGCACCAACGGGATCAGCCGCAAAGCGGGATTTTCCACGCCGGACATTGACGAGGCCATGGTGAAGCGCAGGGCGGTGATGCAGTGCCGCAGACCCTATATTTTGGGGGATTCCGGCAAATTCAACCAGATTTCGCCGGTCACCTTTGCCGGAATTGAAGATGCAGAGCTGATTACTACGGAAATCAAACACGATGGTTTCCGGGAGTTAAAGAATATTATTGAAACAACAGGAAAACAGGAAAGGAGCACATTATGATTTACACAGTAACCTTTAATCCGAGTCTGGACTACATAGTAAGCGTCGATGACTTTACCCTGGGACGGGTGAACCGTACCACGAAGGAACTGGTATATCCCGGCGGAAAGGGTGTCAATGTCTCTCTGGTGCTGAAGAATCTGGGAATGGAGAATACAGCCCTCGGGTTCACAGCCGGATTTACCGGAACGGAAATTGAACGGGGATTGAAAGAGTGGGGATGTCTGACGGATTTTATCCGGATTCCCGAAGGAATGTCCAGAATCAACATGAAGCTGCGTTCCAGGGAAGAAAGCGAGATCAACGGACAGGGCCCGAAGATTTCAGAGGAAGCTCTGGAAGAGCTTTATAAGAAGCTGGATGCTATGGAGCCGGAAGATGTGCTGGTGCTGGCAGGAAGCATTCCCAACAGCATGCCGGATTCTAGCTATGAGCAGATTCTGGCGAGAGTGCAGGACAAAAATATCCGGGCCGTGGTGGACGCCACCGGTGATTTGCTGGTAAATGTATTGAAATACCATCCGTTTTTGATTAAGCCCAACAACCATGAGCTGGAAGAGATTTTCCATGTGCCCATGGACAGCCAGGAAACCATTGTAAATCACGCAAAGAAAATGCAGGAAATGGGGGCGCAGAATGTGCTGATTTCCATGGCCGGCGACGGAGCAATCCTTGTGGCGGCGGACGGAAGCGTTTGGCAGAGCCCTGCGCCGAAGGGAAAGGTTGTGAATTCCGTGGGAGCGGGAGATTCCATGGTGGCAGGATTTATCACTGGATATTTAAAGAGCAAAAGCTATGAAGAAGCCTTCCATATGGGCATCTGCACCGGCAGCGCCAGCGCGTTTTCAGAACGGCTGGCAACTCAGGAAGAGGTGGACGGGATTTTAGAGCAGATGGGGTGGCGATAAAAAGGAGAAACCATCTGCAGAAACCATCTGGAAAAATTAAGACAAATATATTATAATACAGTTACTATAAAAGAAAAGGAGAATAAGATTATGAAAACATTTGACTACACCATCACAGATCCGGAAGGAATCCATGCAAGACCAGCAGGGCTTTTTGTCAAGGAAGCAGGCAAATTCGCAAGCAAGATTACCATCGCAAAAGACGGCAAAGAAGTGGACGCCAAAAGAATCTTTGGGATCATGAGCCTTGGCGTAAAAAAAGATAATACAGTAACTTTGAAAATCGAGGGCGACGACGAAGAAGCGGCATGTACTGCATTAGAGGCGTTTTTTAAAGAAAATTTGTAAAAAGAATCAGGGACAGGTGATTGTAAAGCCGGAAGCTGCCGGCTTTGCGATTGCCTGAATTATTATGAAAGCAAAAGCTTCCATGCTATGGATGGGCATACGGCTCGCCGGCCGGCATGCAGAGCGAGATGGAAGTTTCTTATGAAAACAAAAGCTTCCACGCTACGGATGGGCATACGGCCCGCCGGCCGGCATGCAGAGCGGGATGGAAGTTTTAGATAGAAAGGAGAAGCCAAATGTTAAAATTCAGCGGGAGCAGCGTATTTGGCGGCGTGGCGATTGGAAAGCTTTTTATTTTCCGGAAAAATGAGAATAAAGTAGAGCGCCGGCACATCGAGGATGTGGAACAGGAAACAGAGCGGTTTGAAAAGGCAAAAGAGAAGGCGTTAGAGCAGCTGAAGGGGCTGTATGACAAAGCTCTTAAGGACGTCGGGGAAGCAAACGCCATGATTTTTGAAGTGCATCAGATGATGCTGGAAGATTTGGATTACCAGGATTCCATTCATTATATGATCAAAGAACAGCAGATCAACGCAGAATTCGCGGTAGCTCAGACCAGCGACAATTTTGCGGAAATGTTTGCCGCCATGGACGACGCTTATATGCAGGGGCGGGCGGCGGATGTGCGGGATATTTCCGAGCGGTTAATCAGTATCCTGACAAATTCCCAGAGCAGTCTGGATACTTTTCAGGAGCCGGTTGTCATTGTGGCAGAGGATCTTGCCCCCAGCGAGACCGTGCAGTTTGAGAAAGACAAACTGCTTGCCATTGTAACGCAGCAGGGTTCCGCCAACTCCCATACGGCAATCTTGGCCAGGACCATGGATATTCCTGCCGTGATTCAGGCTGATATCGGGCTGGATCCGGAATATAACGGCAAAACCGTGATTGTAGACGGATTTACCGGAGATATTTATGTGGACCCGGACGAAGAGACTTCCAAGGTGATGGAAGCGAAACTGAAAGAGTGTCTGGCGGAAAAAGAATTGCTGCAGCAGTTAAAGGGCAAAGAAGATGTGACTCTGGACGGAAAACATTTGAAACTCTATGCAAATATCGGCAATCCCGGGGACGTGGCAAATGTGCTGCGCAACGACGCCAAGGGAATCGGCCTGTTCCGGAGTGAGTTCCTCTATCTGGAAAGCGAAGATTTTCCCACAGAAGAGGAACAGTTTAAGGCTTACAAGGCTGTCGCGGAAAATATGGCCGGTAAGAAAGTGATTATCCGTACCCTGGATATCGGCGCGGATAAGACAGTGGATTATTTCAAGCTGGATAAGGAAGAGAATCCTGCCATGGGCTACCGCGCGATCCGTATCTGCTTAACCCAGCCGGAAATCTTTAAAACCCAGCTGCGGGCATTGTACCGGGCCTCCAATTACGGTGAGATTGCCATTATGTTCCCCATGATTATTTCCGTGGAAGAAGTAAGGAAGATCAAGAAGATCGTGGAAGAAGTAAAGGCAGAGCTGACAGAACTTGCAGTGCCTTTCAAGGAAGTGGAGCTGGGCATCATGATTGAGACGCCGGCGGCTGTGATGGTCAGCGACGAGCTGGCGAAAGAAGTGGACTTTTTCAGTATCGGAACCAACGACCTGACCCAGTACACCCTTGCTATTGACAGGCAGAACGCAAAGTTGGGAGATTTCTACAATTCCCATCATCCAGCCATCCTTAAGATGATTGAAACTGTTGTGAAGAATGCCCACGCAGCCGGCATCTGGGCCGGTATCTGCGGAGAGCTGGGCGCGGATTTGAGCCTGACAGAAACTTTCCTGAAAATGGGAGTGGACGAATTGTCGGTATCCCCGGCGATGGTGCTGCGGGTAAGAAAAATTGTGCGTGAAACGGATACTGGTAAATAAATATGACGGAAAATAAGGATCAGATTTCAGCGGAAACCCGGCAGAAGTTGGAAGTTTTAAAGCAATCCCTGGCCGAACTTGGCAGCGCCGCCGTTGCTTTTTCCAGCGGCGTGGATTCCACATTCTTACTGAAAATTGCCCATGAGGTTCTGGGAGAGAGGGTTCTTGCGGTAACCGCCAGTTCCCGTTCTTTTCCAGCCAGAGAACTGGAAGAAGCAAAAGAATTCTGCAAAAAAGAGGGCGTCCGCCAGGTTGTTTTTGAATCGAAAGAACTGGAAATTGAGGGTTTCGGCGCAAATCCCCCGAACCGGTGCTATCTCTGCAAGAAACAGCTGCTGCTTAAGATTCAGAGCATTGCGGCCCAGAACCAAATGTCCTGGGTGGCGGAGGGCTCTAATGTGGATGATGAAGGAGATTACAGGCCCGGGATGCAGGCAGTGGCAGAGCTTGGCGTGAAAAGCCCCTTGCGGGAAGCCGGCCTCACCAAAGAAGAAATCCGCCTGTTATCCAGGGATATGGGCCTTGCTTCCTGGGAAAAGCCCTCCTTTGCCTGTCTTGCTTCCCGGTTTCCCTATGGAGAACCCATTACCGCGGAAAAACTCGCCATGGTGGGACAGGCGGAAGAACTGCTGCTGCAGCTTGGATTTTCCCAGTTTCGGGTACGGATTCACGGTTGTATGGCGAGGATTGAGGTACTGCAGGAGGATTTTTCCAAGCTGATTCAGGAAAATATCAGGACTCAGGTTACTGACCAGTTCAAGAAATATGGATTTACATATGTTTCCATGGATTTGGCAGGATACCGGACTGGAAGTATAAATGAAACGTTAAAAAACCCTTGACAAATCAGAAAAGCAATGGTAATTTAGTACATATGATATAGTATGTTACTTATTAAAAGATAAGGCATTAACTATGCATAAATATTTTGGATGTTTATGTGTGTTGGTGCCTTTTTTGTTCCATTTTGAAAGGAACTGCGCACAAAAGAGAAATGTCCGGTATACTGCAGAAAGGACGGTCTGTTCCGCATCCAAATATGAAAAAATAAAAAGGAGAAGAAAAGATGAAAGACAAAATTTTTGGCGTATTGCAGCGTGTAGGACGTTCCTTCATGCTACCCATCGCGATTCTTCCGGTAGCGGGCCTGCTGCTTGGAATCGGCGGTTCCTTTTCAAATGAAACAATGTTAAGCACCTACGGGCTATTAGACATCATGGGGCCGGGAACGGTATTTAACATGGTTTTCCAGATTATGAGCGCAGCAGGAAACATTGTATTTGCCAATCTTCCGATTATATTTGCCATGGGCGTTGCCATCGGCATGGCAAAGAAAGAAAAAGACGTTGCGGCATTGTCAGCAGTGGTGGCGTTTTTCATTATGCATGCTTCCATCGGGGCATTGATTATGATCAATGGCGGCCCGGAGAATATGCTGGACGGAGCCACAGCTTCCGTGTGCGGCATTACTTCTCTGCAGATGGGTGTGTTCGGCGGTATCATTGTGGGCCTGGGAGTTGCGGCCCTCCACAATAAATTTTACAAAATTGAACTTCCCCAGGTATTGTCTTTCTTTGGAGGAACCAGATTTGTGCCCATTGTCAGCGCGTTGGTCTATACGGCAGTGGGGATTTTGATGTTCTTTGTATGGCCGGTGATTCAGAAAGGGATTTACGGGGTAGGAGATGTGGTGCTCAATTCTGGCTATGCGGGAACCTGGGTATATGGATTTATGGAGCGTCTGCTGATTCCCTTTGGGCTTCACCATGTATTTTACCTTCCCTTCTGGCAGACGGCAGTGGGCGGAACGCTGGAAGTGGCAGGACAGACCATTGAGGGGGCGCAGAATATTTTCTTTGCCCAGTTATCCGATCCCACGGTGGAACAATTTGCAGTGTCTGCCACCAGATTTATGTCAGGAAAATTCCCGCTGATGATTTTCGGCCTTCCGGGAGCGGCACTGGCTATGTATAAGACATCCAAGCCGGAGAAAAAACAGGCAGTGGCAGGACTTTTAATGTCTGCCGCCCTCACTTCCATGCTCACCGGTATTACAGAGCCTTTGGAATTTACCTTCCTGTTTGTGGCGCCGCTGCTTTACGGAATTCACTGTGTTCTGGCGGGATTCGCCTATATGCTGATGCATATCTTTGAAGTAGGCGTGGGCATGACCTTTTCCGGTGGTATTATCGACTTGTTTTTGTTCGGAATCCTTCAGGGAAACGCGAAAACCAATTGGATTTGGGTGGTAATCGTAGGCGTGTTCTATTTTGCCATTTACTATTTCCTGTTTTCGTTCCTGATTAAAAAGATGGATTTGAAGACGCCAGGACGCGACGACAGCGAAGAAGTGAAGCTGTACCGCAGAAGCGACGTGGAAGCCAAGAAAAGCGGCGAAGGGGCCGCAGGGGCAGAAGATGAATTGTCAGAAAAAATCTGCCACGGCCTTGGCGGCAAGAAAAATATTTCAGATGTGGACTGCTGCGCTACAAGACTGCGCTGTACGGTGTTCAAGGCAGAACTGGTCAATGACGCTCTGCTGAAGTCCACAGGAGCTTCCGGCGTAGTTCACAAGGGAAACGGCGTTCAGATTATTTACGGGCCCAGGGTAACGGTGATTAAATCCAACCTGGAAGATTACCTGGAGACAGCCCCCAATGAAGAGTATACGGCAGGCGAAGTGAAAGAGACGGCAGCAAAAGAGCAAAAGGAAGAGGCTGGAACAAAAGTGGTAAAGACGGTTATTATTTCCAGTCCGGTAACGGGCATTGCTGCAGATTTGTCAGAGGCTCCCGATGAGGCTTTCGCAGGCCGGATGATGGGAGACGGCGCAGTGGTAACGCCGGAGGACAATATTGTCAGGGCGCCGGAAGACGGAGAGGTATGCTTTGTCTTTGAGACGAAACACGCAGTTGGATTTATGACAGATACGGGATTAAGCATTCTGATTCATATGGGAATTGACACAGTTGCCTTAAATGGACAGGGCTTTGAAGTGCTGGTGGAAAACGGGCAGAAGGTGAAAAAGGGAGATCCGATGCTGAAGCTGGATTTGGATTATCTGAAAGCCAATGCGCCGTCTCTGGCATCCCCGGTTTTGTGTACGGAACTGGAGGATAATCAGAAAATCCGATTGCTGAAGGAAGGAAATATTACAGCCGGAGAAGGGCTGTTTGCTGTGGATTTCTACGAATAAGGGAAAGAAACATTACAGGCGGGGAAATGTATGTATAGAATAGAGAAAGTGCTAAATCACAATACGGTCATCGGAATTCGTTCAGGGGACAATCAGGAATTTCTGATGATAGGAAAGGGAATTGGGTTCGGCAAAAAAGTTACGGAACAGATAGAGCCGGGGCCCAAGGTGACCCTGTATTCCCTTCAGAAGTCCACAGAACGGGGAAATGCCAGAGAACTGGCCAAATCCATATCGCCGGAATGCTTAGAGATTGCCGGGCAGATTTTGGATGCGGCAGAGCAGGAATTCGGAAAAATTGACCGGAATATACTTTTCCCTATGGCCGATCATATTGAATATGCCGTCAAAAGGATTCAGGAGCATGAACAGATCAGCAATCCTCTGACAGAAGATATCCGGGCGTTGTTTCATATGGAATATAAAGTGGCAAGGCAGATTATTCCCATATTGAGAGAACGGATGAACATTCAGATTGATGAGGATGAAGTGGGCTATATTGCCCTCCACATTCATTCTGCCATTGATGATGAGAAGGTTTCCCAGGCCATGCAGGTGGCTCAGGCTGTCCGGGAGTGCGTTTCCCAGATCGAACAGGAGATCGGCAGGCCCATTGACGTGATGTCCCTGGCTTATAACCGGCTTATGAATCACATCCGCTATATGGCAGCCCGCGCCATGAAAGGGGAAAAACTAAAGGTTAATATGAATGATTATATGGGGATTAAATTTCCCAATGCGTTTCGGATTGCAGAGAAAGTCTGCAGGAAGGTGGAGCGCAGCTTAAGATGTGAACTGAGCGAAGTGGAAATCGGATATCTTGCAATGCATATTGAACGGGTGGCGGATGAAGAATTGGATGAAAAGGAATAGAATCATATTGTTTTGAATTATTTTTATGGAAAAAGGCTCCGGAATTGATATTCCAGAGCCTTGTTTGCGGAGTGCTTTTATTTGGAAATAAGGAACTGTTCAGAAATAACTTGTGATATTGTCTGTCTTTTTCTTCGGCAGCGCTGAATTGGGAAAGAAAACTAAAGTTTTTTGGAAAACGGATATTTTTACAGATGCTATTTTCATGGTTGCCAATAAGAAGAGACTGTGGTAGATTTTATTAAGAAGAAAAAGCGGCAGAGAGTTTTGCCGCAGCGCAGGAAGAAAAATGGCAGAGAGGAAAGATGAGAGGACAGAGTGCATGAGCGAAGCAGTAGTTACCCTAAAAAAAGGTCAGGGAAGAGCATTGAAATCCGGCGGGTTGTGGATTTATGACAATGAAATAGAGTCTGTGACGGGAGATTTTGCAGATGGGGATGTGGCGGCAGTCCATGATTTTGACGGCTATCCTCTGGGAAGAGGATTCCTGAATACCAATTCCAAAATCCGTGTCCGTATGATGACGCGGAATAAAGAACAGAAAATAAATCAGGATTTTATAAAAATGCGGGTAAGGAATGCCTGGGAATACCGGAAGAGGACGGTAGATACCGGTTCCTGCCGTTTGATTTTCGGGGAAGCCGACTGGCTGCCGGGGCTAGTGGTTGATAAATTTTCAGATGTTTTGGTGGTACAGTCTCTGGCCCTTGGCATTGACCGGTTCAAGGAAGAAATTATTTCAGATTTGAAAGAATGTCTGGCAGAAGACGGAATCCGGATTCGGGGCGTCTATGAGCGCAGTGACGCGAAGGTGCGCTTACAGGAGGGAATGGAACTGAAAAAAGGATTTCTGGGGCCGGAATTTGATCCCAAAGTGGAGATTACAGAGAACGGCGTCCGCTATCTGGTGGATGTAAAGGACGGTCAGAAGACCGGGTTTTTCCTGGACCAGAAGTACAATCGGAGAGCCATTCAGTCCTTGTGCCGGAACGCGAAAGTGCTGGACTGTTTTACCCATACAGGCTCTTTTGCCCTGAATGCAGGGATTGCCGGGGCGGACTGTGTGCTGGGGGTGGACGCTTCCCGGCTTGCAGTGACCCAGGCAGAGGAAAACGCGGCGTTAAACGGGCTGTCGGAACGGGTGAAATTTACCTGCGCCGATGTCTTTGAACTGCTGCCGGAGTTAGAGCGCCGGGGAGAAACTTATGATGTGGTGATTCTGGATCCGCCGGCCTTTACCAAGTCCAGGAATTCCGTCAAAAACGCAGTGAAGGGTTACCGGGAGATCAATCTGCGGGCGATGAAGCGGGTAAGGGACGGAGGATATCTGGCCACCTGCTCCTGTTCTCATTTTATGGACGCGGAATTGTTCGCGAAGACAATCCATCAGGCGGCGGGCAATGTTCACAGGAGGCTGCGCCAGGTGGAATTTCGGACCCAGGCGCCGGATCATCCTATTTTGTGGGCGGCAGAGGAATCGTATTATCTGAAATTTTATATTTTTCAGGTATGCCGGGAATTGTAACAGGAGAAAACCATGAATATATTAACAGCAGAACATTTAAGGAAAGCATACACTGAGGAACGGATTTTGCTTAAAAATGCGGCGTTCAGCCTCCAGGAAGGGGAAAAAGTAGGTGTAATCGGCATCAACGGCATGGGAAAATCCACCTTGCTGAAAATCATTGCAGGGGCGGAAGAGCCGGATCAGGGCGGCGTAATTATGGGAAACCATGTGAAAACGGCCTATCTGGAACAGACTCCCGCATTAGAAGAGACAGACAGCATTTTAAAATCCGCTTTAAAAGGCCTGGATCGTCAGGACGGAGTGCTTGAGGGAGAAGCCAGATCCATGCTGCGCCGGTTGGGATTTGAGGATATGGATCAGCCGGTAAAACACTTATCCGGCGGCCAGAAGAAGCGGGTGGCGCTGGTGAATATCCTGCTGCAGCCGGTGGAGATCCTGATTCTGGACGAGCCCACCAACCACCTGGACAGTGAAATGTCCGGCTGGCTGGAGGAATATCTGGTGAAATTTAAAGGAACCCTTGTGATGGTGACCCATGACCGGTATTTTCTGGACAGAATTGTGGATCGGATTGTGGAAGTGGAATACGGGAATATTTACAGCTATCCCGGCAGTTACGCGGATTATGTGGCCCTGAAAATGCAGAGGCAGAATATGGAGCAGGCCAGCGAGCGGAAGCGGAAAAGCATTCTGAAAAAAGAACTGGCATGGCTGGCCAGAGGGGCGCGGGCCAGATCCACCAAGCAGAAAGCCCATATCCAGAGAATTGAAGATATGCTGGCGGCAGAAGGCCCTCTGGAGGAAAAAGCGGTGGAGCTGTCTTCTGCCTCCGCCCGGATGGGCAAGAAAACCATTGAGGTAAAGAACCTGTCAAAATCATATGGAGACAGGAAATTAATTCAGGATTTTACTTATATCTTCCTTAAGGGAGAGAGAATCGGAATTGTGGGACCCAACGGGTGCGGGAAAACAACTCTTTTAAAGCTGATTCTGGGGCAGATTGCGGCGGACAGCGGCAGTATCGAGATGGGAGAAACCGTGAGAATCGGCTATTTTTCCCAGGACAATTCCCATATGGAGGAATCCATGACAGCCATCGCCTATGTGAGAGAAGTGGCGGAATATATTGATACAGGAGAGGGGAAAATCAGCGCTTCTATGCTGATGGAGCGTTTTCTTTTTGACGGAACCATGCAGTGGACTCCCATAGGAAAATTGTCCGGCGGAGAGCGCAGGCGGCTGTACCTCCTTCGGGTTCTGATGGGCGCGCCGAATGTGCTGATTCTGGACGAGCCCACCAACGATTTGGATATTCGGACGCTGACTATCTTAGAGGATTATCTGGATGCTTTTGACGGGATTGTGATTGCCGTTTCCCATGACCGGTATTTCCTGGAACGGCTGGCCACCAGAATCTTTGCTTTTGAAGGAGAAGGCCGTCTGCAGCAGTATGAGGGCGGCTATCTGGATTATCTGCGGGCCAGGGAAGAACGTCATCCGGAACTTTTCGGCCGGGAGAAAAAGAGTAAAAAGTCAGAGGAACAGAAAAAGAAAGAGCAGGAAGCCCGGAGAGCCAGGGCAGGCGCCGGAACAAAAAAACTGAAATTTTCCTATAAAGAGCAGCGGGAATATGACGCCATAGACGATGAAATAGCGTCGCTGGAGGAAAAACTGGAAAGCCTGGATCAAAAAATGATGGAAAACGCCACCAATTCTATGAAATTATCAGAATTGATGGAGGAAAAGACCCAGACGGAGGCAGAACTGGAGGAAAAAATGGAACGATGGGTGTATCTGAACGATTTGGCTGAAAAGATTAATGCCCAGGATGGCCGGTAATAAATTGGAGAAGGCATGAAAGGTTCCATATCAGGACAACCGGAGACAGGAGGGAGCATGGACACAAAATATCAGAAAAAGCATGAATCAGATATGACAAGCAAGGAGAAACGGGAGCTGGAGCGCCAAAAACTGTCATCCATGACGGGAAAAGAGAAGGCGGAATATATTCTGACTTATTACAAAATGCATATTGCAGTCCTTGTGGGGGCCGTTGCGCTTATCATCGGGATTGTCATGTGGATTGACAGTTTTCAGAACGAAACTGTTCTCTATGCGGCCGTGATAAACGGCGGTGAAATGGACAGCAGGATGATGGAGCATTTTCAGGCTTACCGGGGGGATGATAACCGCCGGCACAAGTATGTTCTGGATACTTCCGTCGCTTCCCTGAGCCAGGATGGTTCCGGACAAATGGATTATGCCAACAGAATGAAGATAGTTACGCTGGTGGGGGCAAATACGGCGGATTTGTTCATCTGTCCGGAAAGCATCTACCAGGAATATTCCAAAGAAGAGAATTTCCTGGTCCCGGCGGAACAGCTTCTGGGCGCGGAGTTTACAGCGGCCCATGCCGATATCTGCGAAAAAGACGCAGTGCGGGTGGAGAACAGCGAAATGCTGGAGAGATACGGGTATCAGAGCAGCGGCCCGGCATATCTCATTGTGTTTCAATATTCCGGCCAGCAGGAGGCTGCGGCTGACTTTGTAAAGTTTTTGTTGGAGGAATAAGGAAATTGGCGAAAAAGGAAAAAGAAATTAAAACAAACGCCATGCGCATCCTGGACCGGCATAAGATTTCTTATGAGACGCTGCAATATGAATGCGGTGAATTTGTGGACGGCATTCACACTGCAGAACTGACGGGAGCGCCGGCGGAGCAATCTTTTAAAACACTGGTTTTGCAGGGAAAGAGCAGGCAGTATTACGTTTTTGTCCTGCCGGTGGCAGATGAAGTTGATTTGAAAGAGGCGGCCAGGCTTGCCGGGGAGAAGTCCCTGGAAATGATTCCGGTGAAAGAGATTACCGGGGTAACCGGATATGTCAGAGGCGGGTGCAGCCCCTTGGGCATGAAAAAGCAGTATCCCGTGTTTTTGCAGGAAAATGCTTTGGATTATGACAGGATCTACATCAGCGGAGGCAGAATCGGGACGACTTTGTGTTTGAAAACGGAGGATTTTCTGGAAATTACAGGGGCGAAGACAGGGAATTTTGCGGCTTGATGCGCCCGGAGAATATGCTGCTGTTCGCGGAACAGAGGTCCGATCATGGTAACCCGTCCAGTTCCCGGAAGGCCGCCTGCGCTGCGCGGACCATCAGGACTTGTTGAGAAATATATTGCATAGTAACTCGTCCGGTTCCTGGAAGGCCGCCTGCAGCGGGGCGCAGCCCTGGGAACAATAACGGGAATATTCTGCACAGGAATGCAGGAAAACATCTTTTCTTTTTTGGGAAAAGGTATTATAATAACAGCGGAAGAACGGGGAAGCGGAGGCTTCCCCTTATGTGGTATTCCAGAAGATACATTATTGCAGTGAAGCAATAAAGTACAGTTTGGCTGAGTCCGCTTTCCAGCGGATGGATGAAGCAAGGCGCAGTCAAGAACAGTATTTTTAGAAAAGAGGGATTCTATGGCGTATCAGATTATTACAGACGGTTCCTGTGATTTAGGCGCGGAAGTGGCGCAGCAGGCAGGGGTAAAGGTAGTTCCGTTTTATGTAACATTTGACGGAAAGACTTACAAGAAAGAAATTGAGGAAATCGGCGTAAGGGATTTTTATCAGGAAATGGTGGATCATCCGGATAAATTTCCCATGTCGTCCCTTCCGTCCGTGCAGGATTATGTGGAGGCGTTCAAGCCTTATGCAGAAGAGGGAAAAGATATCATCTGCCTGTGCATCACTACCAAATTCAGCGGCTCCTACAACTCAGCCCAAACAGCGGCGGAATTGCTGCAGGAAGAATATCCCAAGATTCGGATTCAGGTTGTGGATACTTCTGTGAATACAGTGCTGCAGGGGCTTCTGGTGCTGGAAGCCGTCAGAATGCAGCAGGCCGGACTGTCTTTTGAGGAAACAGTGCGGGAGATTGAGCGGATTAAGCCCACCGGAAGAATTATTTTTACCGTAGGCAATTATGAATATCTGATTCACGGCGGAAGAATCGGCAAGGTGATGGGGACAGCGGCCTCCACATTGGGAATAAAGCCTCTGATTATGCTGAAAGAGGGAGAAATCTTCCCCACAGGGGTAACCAGGAACCGGAAAAAAGGCCTGAAGCGGCTGATTGAACAAACAAAAGGGCATTTTGAGAAAATCGGAGAGTCTCCCAACGACTACCGGATCGTGGTAGGGTATGGGTACGATTATGAAGAAGCGGTGGAATTCAGAGATCAGCTTCTGGCGTCTCTGCAGACCTATTCCGACTGCAAAACCATTGATATTTCCCAGATTGGGGCTACCATCGGCGTTCACACCGGCCCCTATCCGCTGGGGCTTGGGCTGCTGAGGCAGTATGACAGGTAAAATGCAAGATCAGGATTTTGCGGGATGACTCTTGAGCTGCCTTAGCAGCGCCGATTACAATAATTTAGGAACGAGAAAGACGACAGATATCTGCCGTAAATGGAGGCGACATGCAGATTATCATTGTGGGTTGTGGAAATGTTGGCACAACTTTGACAGAACAATTAAGCAGAGAAGGACATAATATTACGGTGATAGACACAGACCCGAAGAAAGCGGAGTCTGTGGCCAACCGGTTTGATGTGATGGGAATTGTGGGCAACGGCGCAAGTTTTGCGGTGCAGAATGAAGCAGGCATTGAGGAAGCGGATTTGATGATCGCGGTGACGACATCCGATGAACTGAACCTGCTTTGCTGCCTGATTGCCAGAAAAGCAGGGGGATGCAATACAGTGGCCCGGGTGCGCAATCCCATTTATAACCGGGAGATTACATATATCAAAGAAGAACTTGGCTTATCCATGGTCATTAATCCGGAATACGCGGCCGCCAGCGAGATTGCCCGGCTGCTGAAATTTCCTTCCGCAATTAAAGTGGACAGCTTTGCCAAGGGAAGAGTGGAGCTTTTGAAATGCAGGCTTGGAGAGGGGTCTGTGCTGGACGGAAGGCCCTTGACCTATATTTCCGGCGGGCTGCATTGCGATGTATTGATCTGCGCTGTGGAACGGGGAGAGGAGGTCTTTATTCCTTCCGGTAATTTTATACTGCGGGAGAAAGACGTGATTTCCATTGTGGCTTCTTCCAGAAAAGCCAATGAATTTTTTCGGAAAATCGGAATGACCACCAACCGGATTAAGAACTGTATGATTATCGGCGGCGGAGAGACTACTTACTATCTGGCCAAACAGCTGATGCCTATGGGAATTGAGATAAAGATTATCGAACAGAACAAGGAACGCTGCAATGAACTCAGCGAACTTCTGCCTCAGGCCATGATTATTCACGGAGACGGGACAGAGCGCAATCTTTTGTATGAAGAAGGGATGCCCAAGGCCCATTCCTTTGTGGCGTGGACCAATCTGGACGAGGAAAATATTATGCTGAGCCTCTTTGCGAAAAGCGTGTCAAAGGCGAAAACCATAACCAAAGTGCACCGGATTGCCTATGACGAGATTATAGACAGCATGGATTTGGGCAGCGTGCTGTATCCGAAGCATATAACGGCAGAATATATCATTCAGTATGTGCGGGCGATGCAGAACTCCATCGGAAGTAATATTGAGACTTTATATCAATTAATTGAAGATAAAGTGGAAGCGCTGGAATTCAGGGTTCAGGAGCGGTCTGCCCTTGTGGGGATTCCGCTGATGGAGCTGCAGTTAAAGGAGAATCTGCTGATTGCCTGCATCAACCGGAAGGGAAACATTATCACTCCAGGGGGGCAGGACACCATTGAGCTGGGAGACACTGTGGTGGTAGTGACAACCAACCAGGGCTTCCATGACCTGAAGGATATTTTGAAATAGGCGGAGGAAAGGTTGCGATGAATTACTCAATTATCAGATATCTGCTTTGCCGCGTGCTGGAATTTCAGGCAATGTTTCTTGCGCTTCCCTGCGCTGCGGCCGTGATTTACAGAGAGAAGGAAGGCTGGGCTTACGCGGCGGTTCTGGCAGTATGTCTTTTGGTTGGAACCCTGGGCAAAATGAGAAAGCCGGGGAGCAATGTATTTTATGCAAGAGAAGGATTTGTGGCGGTATCTTTAAGCTGGATTGTGTTGAGCTTAACAGGTGCGCTGCCGCTGTTTTTATCCGGGGAATTTCCCAGTTATACCGACGCGCTGTTTGAGACAATTTCCGGGTTAACCACCACCGGGGCAAGTATTTTGGGAGATGTGGAGGCCCTGTCCAAATGCAATCTGTTCTGGCGCAGCTTTACCCACTGGATTGGAGGAATGGGGGTGCTGGTGCTGATTATGGCGATCCTGCCTTTGGCGGGCGGCTACAACATGCACCTGATGCGGGCGGAAAGCCCGGGGCCTACCGTTGGAAAACTGGTTCCAAGAGTGAAAAATACGGCGAGAAATCTGTATAAGATGTACATAGTCCTGACAATTATTGAGATTGTTCTGCTTCTGCTGACGGGGATGTCTGTGTTTGAATCCATGACGCTGTCTTTTGGTACGGCAGGTACGGGAGGATTTGGAGTTTTAAATGACAGTATCGGCAGCTACGCCATGATATCCCAGGCGATTATTACAATTTTTATGATATTGTTCGGGATCAACTTTAATGCCTACTTTCTCCTCTGGCAGAAAAAATATCTCCAGGCGCTGCAGCATGAAGAAATGCGCTATTATCTGGGGATTATTCTGGGAGCGGTCATACTGATTACTATTAATGTCCGGGGCAGCTTTCGGACGGTATTTGACGCCTTTCATCACGCGGCTTTTCAGGTGGCGTCCATTATTACGACTACGGGGTATTCCACCACGGATTTTAATCAGTGGCCGGAATTTTCGAAGTTTGTGCTGGTGCTGCTGATGTTTATCGGGGCATGCGCAGGCAGCACCGGAGGCGGCATCAAGGTTTCCCGGGTGGTTATTATGTTGAAGCTTGTAAAAAATGAATTATCCTATCTGATTCATCCCAAGCGGGTGCGGCAGATCCATTTTGAAAAGCATGTGGTGAATAAGGACGTGCTGCGGTCGATTTCCGTGTTTTTTATTGCCTATGCTATTATCTACGGGGCGTCAGTTCTGCTGATTTCCCTGGATGAACTGGATTTTACCACTAACTTTACGGCAGTGGCGGCTACCTTGAACAATATCGGGCCGGGGCTTGGGCAGGTGGGGCCAGCGGCGAATTTTTCCGTGTATTCCCAGCCTGCGAAATATGTGCTGATGTTCGACATGCTGGCAGGACGGCTGGAACTGTTCCCGATGCTGCTGCTGTTTGCGCCTTCCACCTGGAAGCGGAGATAACAATTTATATTTCGATATGCAGGAAAGGGAGGCATGAAATTGCGTCAGATGGAATTTAAAATGGAACGGACCGGCCTGCTGAAAGAGGGAGATGTGCTGCCGGTCAGTGAGGGAAAGCTGCCCACTTCTTATTACTATACACTGGGGAAAGCTTATGCCATGTCTGCCAACTACGGATTCAGTGAACGGCTGAAATCCACAGAAGGAAAAGTGGTGAAAGTCCACGAGACGCCGAAAGGCTTTTTTGTGACAGTGGAATTTGATGAGTAAAATATGCGCTGAGCAAAAGTGAAGGCAGGAGGAATACGAAAAAAGCATATGGAAGACAGGGTAGCGATTATCGGCATTATTGTGGAAGAATCATCTTCCATTGAAGAATTAAATCAGATTCTCCATGCATACGGAGAATATATTATCGGCAGAATGGGCATTCCCTATCACAAGAAGGGAATCAACATTATCAGCATTGCAGTGGATGCGCCCCAGAGCGTGATCAGCGCACTGTCCGGAAAACTGGGGAAACTGCAGGGAGTAAGCAGTAAAACTGCCTACTCCAAAGTATAGGATAGTAGAAAGAGTAGAAAGAGTAAACAGAACAACTGCCGATTCCAAAGTATAGGATGTTTTACAGGGGAAAGATGCGAATCAGGACTTTCCCCTGTTGGCCTGTATGAGAGGAAGGATACCAAGAACAGGAGGAATATGCCATGAGCCTAAATCATACGCCGGGCGCTGAACGCGTCCATATCGGATTTTTCGGAAGAAGAAATGCAGGGAAATCCAGTGTGGTAAACGCAGTGACAGGACAGGAACTCGCAGTAGTGTCGGAGGTAAAGGGAACCACCACCGATCCGGTGCAGAAAGCCATGGAGCTTCTGCCGGTAGGGCCGGTGGTGGTGATTGACACGCCGGGAATTGATGACGAAGGGGAGCTTGGAGAACTGCGGATCAGAAAAACCAGGCAGATTCTGAATAAAACAGATGTGGCAGTGCTGATTGTGGACGGAACCGGTGAGACGTCGGAGGCAGATCGGGAACTGATCAGGCTGTTTCAGGAAAAAAAGATTCCATTTCTGATTGCGGTGAATAAGGCGGATGAGGCGGAAGAGGGGAGATTGGAAGAAAAGTTCCGGGAGTACGCGGCTATAGGGCTGCCCCGGCGGCAGGCAGAAGCAGGAACATTGGAAAAAGGATTCCGGGAGCAGGAATACCAGATTATTGTCAGCGCCAAAACAGGGTTTCACATTCAGGAATTGAAAGAAAAAATTGCGGATCTTGCGGCGGTTAAGCCCTCTCAGCGCAGAATTGTGGGAGACTTGCTAAAGCCTGGAGATCAGGCGGTGCTGGTGGTGCCCATCGACAAGGCCGCGCCTAAGGGAAGGCTGATTCTGCCCCAGCAGCAGACAATTCGGGATATTTTAGAAGCGGACGCCGCAGCCATTGTGGTGAAAGAAAACGCGCTGAAACCTACCCTGGAAAGTTTAGGGAAGAAGCCCGCCATGGTGATTACAGACAGCCAGGTCTTTGGACAGGTAAATGCTGATACTCCAAAGGACATTCCGCTGACTTCTTTTTCCATTTTATTTGCCCGGTATAAAGGAGATCTGCAGTCTGTTGCGCGGGGGGCTGCGGCCATAGAATCTCTCAGGGAAGGAGACCGGGTGCTGATTTCAGAAGGATGCACCCACCATCGCCAGTGTGAGGATATCGGTTCTGTAAAATTGCCCCGCTGGCTGAAAGAGTATACAGGGAAGGAGCTGTCCATTGAGCTTACTTCCGGCGGGGAGTTTCCAGAGGATTTGTCTGCGTACCGCCTGGTGATCCACTGCGGCGGATGTATGCTGAATGAACGTGAGATGAAGTACCGCTTGCAATGTGCCGAAGATCAGGGGATTCCCATGACAAATTACGGGATTGCGATTGCCCATATGCAGGGGATTCTTAAGCGGAGCGTGGAACTGTTTCCTCAGGTTCGGGCCGAACTGCAATAAATAGGAAAGGTTTGGAGGTCTTTGTCATAATAAAAAATAAAAATCGTATCAAGACAATGATTCTGCAGCGTTTTTTTGCCAAAATGCTCCGGGCTTCCGCAGGATGCATGGCGGTTCTTGTGGGCTGCCTGTTTTTAGGAAAAACGATTCTGGGCTCTTACATCTGGTACGGCACGGAAGGGCTCTATCCCCTGATTCACTGGATTTCCGATCATCAGGGGATTTTTGTGCTGCTGTCATTTCTGACGGGGGTGCTGGGAATCGGGATTTTTTACTGGGTGAAGCTTTTAAATTATTTTCAGGAAGTGTTAGAGGCCATGGAGCGGCTGAACGGACAGGAGGATTTGATTCAGCTTCGGCCGGATCTTCGGGAAGTGGAGCAGTATATGAATGAAATTCAACTGCAGAACCGGTTAAACGAACAGAGGGCCAGAGAGGCGGAACAGCGCAAAAGCGATTTGATCGTATACCTGGCCCACGATTTAAAGACTCCGCTGACGTCGGTCATCGGCTATCTGACTTTATTGAAGGACGAGAGGCAGATTTCACCCGAGCTGCAGGAGAAATACTTGTCGGTTTCCCTGAAAAAAGCGGAACGGCTGGAGGAATTGATTAACGAATTTTTTGAGATTACCAGGTTTAACCTGACCCATTTAGAACTGGAACGTTCCACAGTTTCTTTGAATCTCATGCTGGAACAGACTGTATATGAATTTCAGCCTGTTTTTGCGGAAAAACAGCTGACCTGTGAACTGAAGCCGGAATCGGGGCAGCTGAAAATCACCTGCGATCCGGAAAAGCTGCAGCGGGTGTTCGACAATCTTCTGCGGAACGCCGCGCTCTACAGCTATGAAAACAGTGTCATCACAATCAGGACAAAGCTTGAGGAAGACAATGTCTGCATTCAGGTGGAAAATCAGGGAGCTACCATACCGAAAGAAAAACTGGAGCGTATCTTTGAGCAGTTTTTCCGGCTGGACAGCGCAAGGCAGAGTAAAAGCGGCGGAGCCGGCCTGGGACTTGCCATTGCCAGGGAGATTGTGCGGCTGCATGGAGGAAGCATCCAGGCAGAGAGCTGCCAGGAGAGGACGGTATTTACCGTGAAACTGCCCGTTTGTTCCTAAAGGAAAAAATGGGCAGTTTGGGTTCATGCTACCTTGGATGCGTAATCTATAACAGTTACAGTGATTTCGCTGGAAATCATTTGAATATTGTTTACAATGGATTCAAGCTGCTTTGCAACAGTTCCGGAGAAGTATTCTTCTCCACATTGCGTGCATTTTTCACATGGGACATTTCTGATTACAATAATATAATTATCAATTTTTTCAATATAATCAACATGGTCAGGTTTGAGAGTTCCTCCGCAATATACACACATAGTTAATGCTCCTTTCTGGTTTTCATATCGTTCTGCCATTCTTCTGAATTGGGATGGTAAGCGGTTATGGAATAGATATAATTGCCGTCCGAACCTATTACGATGTGTAAAGGAGTTTGATTGATCCAAGCAAGAATCAGGCAGCTTGGAGTAGGACGGTCATCGGGATATTGCTTTATGATTTCTCCGCATAAAATGCAGCTTTCAAAATCTGTAATGCTGATTTTACGTTCCCGGAGCCTTTTGATAGCGTGGCGGGACCATTTTATTTTATCTTCCTGGCATAACTTGCGTAATTCTTTGATATCTAATTCCATTTAGTATAACCTTTCTTCGCTTTTTCTTGTATTTTTTCGTTTCTTATGGCATTTTTTATAATATATCAAAAAAAAATATAACGGTCAATGGAGAGATTAAGGAATCCCGAAAGGCAATATTAAGAAAATCTTAAAAATATTGGGAGAAAAAACGCAAGAACCGATAAACTCTTTTTCTTATAATTAATTTAGAAAAACAAATAAAACCGGCAGGAGAAAGAAGGAGCGTTTATGGGTCAAAAAGCATGGAACCGGACCGGAAACAGTGATTGGGAATTACAGGTAATCCCGGGAACTTATTATATAGATTTTGATCGAGAGGATGAGTACAGGCGGACCAAAAACAGGAGAAAGAAAAGGCCGGCGGGACGCGGAAGAAAAAGGAAGAGCCATAGAATCGGCAGGATATTAATAGGAGCCGGAGCGCTGTATCTGCTTGCAGTCACCCTGCCGGCGGCAGGAAAAGCGCTGCTTAATGGCAGGTCAGAGGCGGAACAGTTTCTAAATCGTCTGGAAGCGGAGCGTTCAGGAGATGCTTATCCGGAAGAATTACTGGAAATGCTGGAAAAAAATGAAGAAACCTATGATTTTGTGACAGGCTATCCCAACCGGGCGGATTATATGGGCAAAGAAATTAAGCTGACCAAGGATGATATGTCAGGCCAGGTTCCTCTGCTGATGCAGTGGGATAAACGCTGGGGGTACGACAGCTACGGGCAGGAAATGATAGCCGTGGCAGGCTGCGGCCCCACCTGCATGACAATGGCGTATCTTTCTCTCACCGGGGATACTTCCATGAATCCCAGGAAAATGGCGGAATATGCCTGCGAAAGCGGCTTCTGCACAGAAGTTGGGACAAGCTGGGAATTTTTTATCGCCGGGGCAGAGGGCCTTGGATTATCCGGCCGGGAACTGCCGTTAGGAGAAACTCAGATCAAAAATGCGCTGGATGAGGGAAATGCGGTGATTCTGAGTATGCGGCCTGGGGATTTTACCACTACCGGGCATTTTATTCTGCTGCGGGGATATGATGAAAAGGGGTTTTATGTAAACGATCCCAACAGCAGGAAGAACAGCGAAAAACCCTGGGAATTTGATCGGCTCAGCGGCCAGATCAAATGTCTGTGGAGCATTGGAAAATAAACTTTCCTCCGCCTTGCACTGACACAAATATCAAGCGTTTAGTATTAGACATCCTACTATGGAAGTGTCGAAGAATTTTTTGCCTGTGTGGCTGGAATAAAAAGAGGCTGTCGGAAAATTGCCATTTTCCGACAGCCCTTTTTTAGACTTTCATTTTAACGGCGGCTTCCACAAATCCGCGGAACAAAGGATGAGGCCGGTTGGGCCTTGACTTCAATTCCGGATGGGCCTGTGTGGCGATATACCAGGGATGATCCGGGATCTCCACCATTTCCACAATCCGTCCGTCCGGGGACAGGCCGCACAGCTTCATGCCGTGTTCCGTCAGGACAGAGCGGTAATCATTGTTCACTTCATAACGGTGGCGGTGCCTTTCATGGATGGTATCTGTTCCGTACACCTGGTAAGCCCGGGAGGACTTGTCCAGGATACAGGGATAAGAGCCCAGGCGCAGAGTTCCGCCGATGTCCTCCACATCGCTCTGATCCGGCATCAGCGCAATGACAGGATGGGTGGTGCCTGGATTCAGTTCAATGCTGTGGGCGTCCCGAAGGCCGCAGATATGCCGGGCATATTCCACAATGGCAAGCTGCATTCCCAGACAGAGTCCTAAAAATGGAACCTTGTGTTCCCTGGCGTACTGGCAGGCCAGGATTTTCCCGTCAATGCCCCGATCTCCGAAACCGCCGGGCACCAGGATTCCCTGGACGCCGCCCAGGACTTCATTGATATTTTCTTCATTTAACAGTTCAGAATCCACCCATTTAATATTAACCGTGGCCCGTTCCGCAATTCCGCCGTGCTTCAAAGCTTCCACCACAGAGATGTAGGCGTCGTGCAGGGAGATGTATTTTCCAACCAGGGCGATCTCCACTTCTTTATCCGGGTTGCGCAGCGCGTCCACCATATCGATCCAGTCAGACAGATCCGGTTCGGGGCAGTCCAGATGGAGACATTCGCAGGCTACCTGGGCAAGATTTTCTTTTTCCATGGCAAGGGGGGCTTCATAGAGGTACTCCACATCCAAATTCTGCAGCACATGCCTGTCCGGCACATTGCAGAACAGCGCAATCTTGTCCTTGATGGCCTGATCCAGCGGATGTTCGCTGCGGCAGACAATCATGTCAGGCTGAATTCCCATGCCCTGCAGTTCTTTGACGCTGGCCTGGGTGGGCTTGGTCTTGAGTTCTCCGGAAGCGGAAATGTAGGGAATCAGGGTAACGTGGATTAAGATAGCGTTTTCGTGGCCTATTTCATGCTGAAACTGGCGGATGGATTCTAAAAACGGCTGGCTCTCGATGTCCCCCACCGTTCCGCCCACCTCGATAATGGCAATGTGGGTTTCTTCAGTGGTGAAATTGCGGTAAAACCGGCTCTTGATTTCGTTGGTGATATGAGGAATTACCTGAACAGTGCCGCCGCCGTAATCGCCCCGGCGCTCTTTCTGCAGCACAGACCAGTAAACCTTTCCGGTGGTAACATTGGAATTTTTGCTTAGATTTTCATCAATAAAACGCTCATAATGTCCCAGATCCAGGTCCGTTTCGGCGCCGTCATCCGTGACAAATACTTCTCCATGCTGAATGGGATTCATTGTACCGGGATCGATGTTGATGTAAGGGTCAAATTTCTGCATGGTAACTTTGTATCCCCGGGCTTTCAGCAGACGGCCCAGGGAAGCAGCAGTGATTCCCTTTCCAAGACCGGAAACAACTCCGCCAGTGACAAAGACGTATTTTACGGGCATAGGTAGCTCCTCCTTTATAGTTGTACGCATTTTTCGAAATATAACGCATTCATTATACAACCTGCGTGAGAAGAATGCCAGAACTTTTGAAGAAAATCTTCAATTAATTATGAGAGGCCGCGGTACTGCAGCGAACTTTCATATTTGGGATCCTGCTTTTCCTGTGTATCGAAATATAAATTGTCCGCTGCAGTGCGAGAGCGTGTTTATAAAAACTTTAGAAATTGTTTCAGAAAGTTTCGGAGAATTGTATTGCTTTTCAGAACAAATACACCTATAATTAAAGGTGCTGTGAAACAGAACATTGCAGCTTGCAGGAGGAAATAGATGGAGAACAAAGGAAATAACAATAATAACGGCGGCAATAATAACGGCGGCAATAACAAGAATGGAATGACAATTATGATATTCATTCTGGCTGCGCTGCTGGTGCTGTTTTTGACAAGTCTGCTGAACAGCTGCGCCAAGGACGCTACCAACAAGGAGATCACGTATTCTGAATTTATTGATATGGTAGAGAAGGACAAGGTGGAATCCGTGACCTTCACATCCAGCAGAATCAACATTACTCCCAAGGGAGAGAATAAATTATACAGAATCAATTACTACACCGCAGAACTGAATGACGAGAGCCTGC
The DNA here is from genome assembly GCA_910584585.1 of uncultured Lachnospiraceae bacterium. Lineage (GTDB taxonomy): Bacteria > Bacillota > Clostridia > Lachnospirales > Lachnospiraceae > Petralouisia. The sequence continues at coordinate 100,281 of CAJUBP010000007.1, forward strand.
TTCCTCTGTTAAAGGAGCACAATGTCAAATTCAGCGGTACAGTGGAGGATGTCTCCACTATGATTATGTGGAATATGTTAAGCTATATTCTTCCGTTGGTTCTGGTATGGGTTTTGCTGTATTTTCTGATTTTCCGCAAGATGGGAAGCGGCGGAATGATGGGCGTAGGCAAGACCACAGCCAAGGTTTATGTGGAGAAATCCACAGGCGTTACGTTTAAGGACGTAGCCGGGCAGGATGAAGCCAAGGAATCTCTGCAGGAGGTTGTGGATTTTCTGCACAATCCCAGGAAATATACCGATATCGGAGCCAAGCTTCCCAAAGGCGCGCTGCTGGTAGGCCCTCCCGGAACAGGGAAGACGCTGCTTGCCAAGGCAGTGGCGGGAGAGGCGAAGGTGCCGTTTTTCTCACTGGCAGGTTCCGATTTTGTGGAAATGTTTGTGGGAGTGGGAGCGTCCCGTGTCCGGGATTTGTTCAAAGAAGCCCAGAAACAGGCGCCATGCATTATTTTTATTGATGAAATTGACGCCATCGGCAAGAGCCGGGATACCAGGTACGGCGGCAATGATGAAAGAGAGCAGACGTTAAATCAGCTGCTGGCTGAGATGGATGGATTTGACACTTCCAAAGGACTGTTGATCTTGGCAGCCACTAACCGTCCGGAAGTGCTGGACAAGGCGCTGCTGCGTCCGGGGCGTTTTGACCGGAGAATTATCGTGGACAAACCGGATTTGAGAGGAAGAGTAGAGACGCTGAAGGTTCATGCCAAGAATGTGCTGCTGGACGATTCGGTGGATTTGGACGCCATTGCGCTGGCGACCTCCGGAGCGGTGGGCTCCGATCTTGCCAATATGATTAACGAAGCAGCCATCAATGCGGTAAAACAGGGCAGAAAATATGTGAACCAGAGCGATTTATTTGAATCCGTGGAAGTGGTCATTGCCGGAAAAGAGAAGAAAGACCGGATTATGGGGCCGAAAGAGAAGAAAATGGTTGCTTACCATGAAGTGGGGCATGCATTGGTTACCGCTTTGCAGAAAGACGCAGAGCCGGTGCAGAAGATCACCATTGTGCCCAGAACCATGGGAGCTCTTGGATATACGATGCAGGTGCCGGAGGAAGAGAAATTCCTTATGACCAAGAATGAACTGGTGGCCCATCTTGTCACTTATATGGGCGGACGGGCAGCGGAAGAGATTGTATTTGACTCGGTAACCACCGGAGCCTCCAATGATATTGAACAGGCGACGAAGATTGCCAGAGCCATGGTGACCCAGTACGGCATGTCGGAGAAGTTCGGCTTGATGGGCCTTGTCACAGTTGAGAGCCAGTATCTGGACGGCCGGGCCAGCTTAAACTGCGGAGAAGAGACGGCGGCGCAGATCGATCAGGAAGTGATGCGGATTCTGAAAGAAAGCTATGACGAAGCCACCCGTCTGCTGTTGGAGAACAGAGAAATTCTGGATAAAATCTCCCAGCATCTCTATGAACATGAGACAATCACCGGCAAGGAATTTATGAAAATTTTCCGGGAGTTAAAGGGAATTCCGGAACCGGAAGAGAAGACAGAGGCGGAGAAAGCGGCCGAGGGTTTTCAGGCGGAAGCCCATGGGCATGCGGAACAATCAGCCCCTGCCGTTGAGATTCAGGAAGAAGAAATCCTGGTAAACACGCTGCGGGAAGAAGATTTACCGTTGGAGACTGCCTGGGCGGAAGATACAGATACGTCGCTGGAAGCTGCTCGAGCGGAAGAAACAGATGTGCCGGTGGGGAATTCCCGAGGGGAAGAGCCGGATATGCCGCCGGAGGCTGCCCGAGGGGAAGCGGCAGGTGCGCCAAAGGAGCAGGAATTGGAAGTGAATACCCTGGAGGGGGAAGAACTCCCTGGTGAACTGACAGCAATGCAGGGGGAAGAGTCTGCGCAGCAGCTTTCGGAAGAATTTCATAAAGAGCCAGGGTCCGCGGTATCGGATAAGAAACAAGAGCCGAAACCGGTTTCGGCAGAAGCGTCCACTCCGGAAGAACTTGGATTTTTCCCGGCAAAGAAAGGCGCCGGAAAGAAAGCAAAGAGTGTTTCTGTGAAAGCGGAAGAGCCTGCACAGGGACAACAGCCAGCGACTCATGGAAAGGCCGCACAGGGGCAGCAGCCGGCGGCTCATGGGAAGCCTGCCCAGGAACAGCAGCCGGAACCTGAGAAAACAGAACAGGAAGCAGAAGAGGATTATCTGGATCAGCTGTTAAAGGAATTGAAGTAATGTTTGATATTCAGGAAGAATTAAAGAAACTCCCCCAGAAGCCGGGAGTGTATCTGATGCATGACAAGAACGACGCTATTATTTATATCGGAAAGGCCATCAGTCTGCGGAACCGGGTGCGGCAGTATTTCCGTCCCAGCCACAATGAGGGATTGAAAAAAGATCAGATGGTAAGGCAGATCGAACGGTTTGAATATATCATCACCGATTCCGAGCTGGAGGCCCTGATTTTAGAATGCAACCTGATCAAAGAGCATCGGCCCAAATATAATACTATGCTGCGGGATGATAAGACGTATCCGTATATTAGAGTGACGCTGGGAGAGGATTTTCCCAGAGTCCTCTTTTCACGTCAGATGAAAAAAGACAAATCCCGCTATTTCGGACCCTATACCAGCGCAGGGGCAGTGAAGGACACCATAGAACTGATTCAGAAAATTTATACGCTGCGCACCTGCAATCGTTCGCTGCCGAAGGATATCGGAAAAGAGAGGCCCTGCCTGAATTACCATATCCATCAGTGCAAGGCGCCCTGCCAGGGAAATATCAGCAAAGAAGAGTATCGCAGGCAGATTGGGAAAGCGCTGGAATTTCTCAACGGAAATTACCAGCCGGTGCTGAAAGAGTTAGAAGAGAAGATGCAGGCCGCTTCTGTGGATATGAATTTTGAGAAGGCCATAGAGTACCGGGAATTGTTAAAGGCAGTAAAGCAGATTGCCCAGAAACAGAAGATGACCAGTTCTGACAGGGAAGACAAGGATATCATTGCCATGGCGGCGGATGAAGAGGACGCAGTGGTTCAGGTGTTTTTTATCCGGGACGGCAGGCTTATCGGAAGAGACCATTTTCATGTGAGCATCGGCGGCGGTGAGAACTCCAGGCCCCAGATCCTTGCCACATTTTTGAAGCAGTTTTACGCGGGAACGCCCTTTATTCCCCGGGAGCTGATGATACAGGAGGAGATCGAGGAAGCAAAAGTAATCGAAGAATGGCTTGGCCAGAAACGGGGACAGAAGGTTTATCTTCGGGTGCCTAAGAAAGGAACCAAGGAGAAGCTGGTGGAGCTGGCGGCCCAGAACGCGGCTATGGTGCTGGCCCAGGACAAAGAGAAAATCAAGCGGGAAGAAGGAAGAACCATCGGCGCCTTAAAAGAGATCGGCAAACTGCTGGAATTAGAGGAGCTAAAACGGGTGGAAGCGTATGATATTTCCAATATCAGCGGATTTGAAACAGTGGGTTCCATGGTGGTGTATGAGAAGGGGAAACCCAAGCGGAGTGATTACCGCAAGTTCAAGCTGCGCACCGTTGCGGGGCCAGATGACTATGGTTCCATGTATGAGGTGCTGACCAGGCGTTTTTCCCACGGTATGAAAGAACAAAAAGAACTGCAGGAGCGGAATCTGGAAAATGATTACGGCAGCTTTACCCGTTTTCCGGATCTGATTATGATGGACGGCGGGAAAGGGCAGGTGAACATTGCCCTTCGGGTATTGGAAGAACTGGGGCTTCATATTCCCGTATGCGGCATGGTCAAAGATGATAATCACCGCACCCGCGGGTTATACTATCATAATCAGGAGATTCCCATTGACAGGCATGGAGAAGGATTTAAACTGATTACCAGAATCCAGGACGAGGCTCACAGATTTGCCATTGAATATCACAGATCCTTAAGGAGCAAAGAGCAGGTGCATTCTGTATTGGACGATATTCCGGGGATCGGCGCTGCAAGGAGAAAGGCTTTGATGCGCGCCTTTCAGTCGCTGGATGAAATCCGGGAGGCGGACATTGAGAAGCTTTCCGGGATTCCCTCTATGAATGAGCGGGCGGCCCGGGCAGTTTATGAATTTTTTCACAGGGCTGATATTGAAGAAGAGGGATAACTGTGATAAGATTTAGGAAAAAAGGAGATGCGGATGAAAGGCGTAAGTGTTAAGAAAATAGTAGAAAAAATGAATTTAAAGGTGCTGAATCCGGAAGTGGATATCCGAAACCGGAAGGTCACTACGGCAGAGGTTAACCGTCCGGCTCTGCAGCTGACTGGATATTTTGATGATTTTGAGAGAAGCAGAATCGAGATTATCGGCAGGGTAGAGCATACTTATGTACAGAGATTGAGCCGGGAGCAAAGACTGGATGTTTATGAGAAATTTTTGTCTTACCATGTCCCCTGTGTGATTTTCAGCCGGGATCTGGAGCCGGACTTAGATTTTCTGAGGATTGCCACAGAAAATGACACTCCCGTTCTTTCCACGGATTATGGAACTTCCGCATTTATGGCGGAGATGATCTATTATCTGGGAGAGGTGCTTGCGCCCTGCATCTCCATTCACGGAGTGCTGGTGGATGTTTACGGCGAGGGGCTTTTGATTATGGGAGAAAGCGGAATCGGCAAGAGCGAGGCGGCATTGGAGCTGATCCGCCGGGGCCACCGCCTGGTCAGCGACGATGTGGTGGAAATCCGCAAGATCAACAAGCATACGCTGGTGGGGACCGCGCCGGATATTACCAGGTACTTTATCGAACTGCGGGGCGTGGGAATCATTGATGTAAAGACGCTCTACGGCGTAGAGTGCGTAAAGGAGAAGCAGAATATCGATCTGGTCATTAAGCTGGAAGACTGGAAGAAGGACAATGAATATGACAGGCTGGGCATGGAGGAGGAGTACACAGAATTTCTCGGCAATAAAGTGGTCTGCCATTCCCTTCCCATACGGCCGGGCCGGAATCTGGCCGTCATCTGTGAATCGGCGGCTGTCAACCACAGACAGAAGAAAATGGGGTATAACGCGGCAAAAGAGCTGTACCGCAGAGTACAGGAGAACCTGCAGAAATCCGATGAGGATGAATTGGAAGAATAGAAAACAGATTATTTTAGGATAGGAATCAGGAGGAAACAGCAATGGAACGAAAAAATGCATGGAAGAAATATCAGGAAGGAGAGCGTGAGGAAATATTTGCCTTCGGCGAGAAATATAAACAGTTTATTTCTGACTGCAAAACAGAGCGGGAATGCGTGACAGAAATCATTGCCCAGGCAAAGGCGGAGGGGTTTGAAGATTTGAAGGAGGTCCTGGCTTCCGGCCGGACGCTTAAGACCGGAGATAAAGTTTACGCGGAGAATATGGGAAAGCTGCTGGCGTTGTTCGTCATCGGAAAGCAGCCTTTCCAGCAGGGCATGAATATTCTGGGCGCCCATATTGATTCCCCCAGGCTGGATTTAAAGCAGGTGCCCCTTTATGAAGACACGGAGTTGGCGCTTTTGGATACCCACTACTACGGCGGCGTCAAGAAGTACCAGTGGGTTACCCTGCCATTAGCCCTTCACGGCGTGATTGTGAAAAAAGACGGAACGAAAGTGACGGTAAATATCGGGGAAAAAGACGAGGATCCGGTATTCGGCGTCAGCGACCTGTTGATTCATCTTTCCGCAGATCAGATGGAGAAGAAAGCCTCCAAGGTGATTGAGGGAGAGAATCTGGACGTTTTAGTGGGCAGCATTCCTTTTGAAAGCGAAGAGGATGAGAAAAAGGCAAAAGAAGCAGTCAAAACGAATGTACTGAATATTTTAAAGGAACAATATAATATAGAAGAAGAGGATTTCCTGTCTGCGGAAATCGAGGTGGTTCCGGCAGGAAAAGCAAGGGATTACGGTTTTGACCGCAGCATGATTATGGGATACGGGCACGACGACAGAGTATGCGCTTACCCTTCTTTTGCGGCATTGGCGGAGGCTGGAGTCTGCGAGAAAACAGGCGTGTGCCTGCTGGTGGATAAGGAAGAAATCGGAAGCGTAGGGGCCACCGGCATGGAATCACAGTTTTTTGCCTATACGGTGGCGGAGATTTTGAACAATATGGAAGGTTACAATCAGATTGTATTTAACCGCGCCATGACCAATTCCAAAGTCCTTTCCTCCGATGTGAGCGCGGCCTACGACCCTCTGTACGCATCTGTGATGGAGAAGAAAAACGCCGCCTATTTCGGAAACGGGCTGGTATTTAACAAGTATACAGGTTCCAAAGGAAAAGGCGGATCTAACGACGCCAATCCGGAATATATGGCGGAGCTTCGCCGGATTATGGAGGATAACAATGTGTCCTTCCAGACTTCGGAACTGGGCAAGGTAGACCAGGGAGGCGGCGGAACCATCGCTTATATCCTGGCAAATTACAACATGTCTGTGATTGACAGCGGCGTGCCTGTGCTGAATATGCACGCGCCCTGGGAGATTATCAGCAAAGTGGATCTTTATGAAGCAAAATTGGGCTATACGGCGTTTTTGAAAGAGGCTTAATGTGAAAGAAGAATTTGTAAAACATCTCCAGAGCATTTTGCGTGAAGATCAGTGGGCCCTGGAAGAAAACATGAGCAGTCATGTGACCTTCCGCACCGGAGGCCCGGCGGAGTATTACGCGCGGCCGAACCGGCAGCAGATTCAGCCGGTTCTTGACCTGTGCAGCCGCTTCGGCGTTCCCTGGATGGTCATCGGCAACGGCAGTAACCTGCTGGTGGGAGATGGGGGCGTCCGGGGGCTGGTCATGGAGATCGGCAAAATGATGGATCAGGTTTCTGTAAAAGGAGAGCTGGTGACAGCAGAGGCGGGAGCATTGTTGTCCTCCGTAGCCCGGCATGCCGCCAGAGAGAGCCTTGCCGGCATGGAATTCGCTTCCGGAATTCCGGGAAGCGTCGGCGGGGCAGTAGTAATGAACGCAGGGGCTTACGGCGGCGAAATGAAGCAGATTATAAAGAGCGCGTCAGTTCTGACTCCGGAAGGAGAAGAGCTGGAACTTAGCGCCGAAGAACTGGACTTGGGCTACCGCCGCAGCTGCATCCCCGGAAAAGGCTACATCGTACTGGAGGCAAAACTGCAGCTTACCAAAGGCAGCCAACAGGAGATTTCTGACCGAATGGAGGAACTGAAAAGCAAAAGACTGGAAAAGCAGCCCCTGGAATATCCAAGCGCCGGCAGCACATTCAAGCGGCCCCAGGGATATTTTGCCGGAAAACTAATCCAGGACGCAGGACTTCGCGGATATCAGGTAGGAGGCGCCCAAGTATCAGAAAAGCACTGCGGATTTGTCATCAACAAAGAAAAAGCCCTATCCCGGGATATCCGTCAGCTGATCACCGATGTGCAGAATCAAGTGGAATCACAATTTGGAGTGCATCTAGAACCCGAGGTAAAATTCGTAGGCGAATTTTAATGCAAATTCAACACAGTGACAAACAATTTATATTTCAACGCACAGGAACGAGAGGATTGCCCTTTGGCTAAGCAAACGATTCATGGGCGTCCTTAGTGGAGGCGAAATCCACTGCTTACGAAGACTTAGGAAGGAAGGCTTTCCTGACTTCCTTAGTCGTAGTTAGCAGTTAGTTCGCCGGAACGCTGCCCAGTTTGCGTGCCAAAGGGCAATCCTCTCGTTCCGTCCGTTGCCAAATATAAAAAATCTCGCTTCCCCTCAAGGAGGATAAGAATTGAAATTTGTGATATTAACAGGAATGTCCGGCGCCGGAAAAAGCACGGCCCTGAAAATAATGGAAGACATCGGATATTTCTGCGTGGATAATCTCCCGATTGCATTGATTGAGAAGTTCGCGGAACTGGTGAATGTGTCGGGAGGGGAGTTACAGAAAGCGGCTGTGGGAGTGGATATCCGCAGCGGTCAGGCATTGGGCGAGCTCCAGAATGTACTGGATAAACTGAACCAGACAGATATTGACTTTGATATCCTCTACCTGGATTCCGCCGATGAGGTTTTGGTAAAGCGTTATAAAGAGACCAGGCGCACCCATCCTCTTGCGGCAGGAGAGCGGGTGGACAAGGGGATACAGAAAGAACGGAGGCGCCTGGAATTTCTCAGGAAGCAGGCAGATTATATTGTGGATACCAGCAATATGCTTACCAGAGAGCTGAAAGCGGAGTTAGAGAAGATTTTTGTACAGAACCAGGACTACAAGAATCTCTTTGTTACCATTGTGTCCTTCGGATTTAAATATGGGATTCCCACCGATTCCGATCTGGTATTTGACGTCCGGTTCCTGCCCAATCCCTATTATGTGGAGGGGCTGCGGGCCAAAACCGGCAACGACAAGGAAATACAGGATTATGTCTGGCAGTATCCGGAGGCCGGCCAGTTTCTGGATAAACTGGAAGAAATGGTGAAATTTCTGATTCCCCATTATATTACCGAGGGAAAAACAGCCCTTGTCATCAGCATCGGGTGCACCGGCGGCAAACACCGTTCCGTCACTTTGGCCAACGGTCTGTTTGAACGGCTGAAGAATCAGAAAGAATTTGGAATTAAGATTGATCACAGAGATATCCAGAAGGATGCGCTGCGCAATAAGTAGAAATTCTCCATAATTTGGAGAGCCTTTCAGGAAAGCCGGCCAATCAGCAAGGGAGAACAGCGGGAGGAAAGCGTTATGTCTTTTTCCGGTCAGGTAAAGGAAGAACTGGTGCGCCAGGTTTCCGAGAGCAGGCATTGCCGGATTGCAGAAATTGCGGCGATTTTAAGTTTTGCAGGGAAAACAGAAGAAGCGGGCGGAGAACAAATACTGCGGATTTACACCGAGAATCTCCTGCTTGCCCGAAAATATTTTATTCTGATGAAAAAGACCTTTCAGGTCACATGCCGGATTGCCGTGCGGCAGAATATTTATCTTCACAAAACCAGAACCTTTGTGATTTCCCTGTTTGGGGAGCAGGAAGTGAAACGGGTGCTGCAGGCAGTCAAGTGGCGGAATGAGAAAAATGAAGATATCCGTACCAGAGAGCTGGTATGCGGCCTTCTGGTACAGAAATCCTGCTGCCGCAGGGCTTTTCTCCGGGGGGCTTTCTTAAGCGCAGGTTCCATGAGCGATCCGGAGAAATCCTATCATTTTGAGATTGTCTGCACCGGAGAAGGAAGGGCCAGGCAATTGATGGAGATTATCAACAGCTTTGAGATGGACGCCAAAGTGGTGATGCGCAAGAAGAACCATGTGGTATATTTAAAAGAAGGTTCCCAGATTGTGGATATGTTAAATATTATGGAGGCCCATGTGGCTTTGATGAATCTGGAAAATGTGCGGATCATAAAAGAAATGCGCAATTCTGTCAACCGGAAGGTGAACTGTGAAACGGCCAATATCAACAAGACAGTCAGTGCGGCAGTGAAGCAGCTGGAAGATATCAATTATATCAAAAATACCAGAGGTCTTGACAGCCTGCCGGACAACTTAAGAGAGATTGCCCTGGCGCGCCTGGAATACCCTCAGGCGCCGTTAAAGGAACTGGGTTCTTATTTAGAGCCGCCGGTAGGCAAATCAGGAGTGAACCACAGGCTGCGCAGGCTGTCTGAACTGGCAGAAGAGCTCCGGCAGGCAGGTTCGGGAAAGAGATAGCAGGCAAGAAATGAGCAGACAGGAAATTAGGAGGAATTATGGAAAGAAGGAGACTTTTATTCGTATTTAACCCTTTTTCCGGAAAGGGTCAGATAAAAAATAAGCTGTTTGAGATTGTGGATCAGTTTGTGAAAAGCGGATACGAGGTTACAGTCTATCCAACCCAGAAACCCCAGGACGCCATGGAACTGGTGAAAGAGCGGGCCGGGGAATATGAACTGGTGGTATGCAGCGGCGGAGACGGTACGTTAGATGAAGTGGTGACAGGAATGATGGGCCGGGAGAAGAAGACCCCCATCGGCTATATTCCGGCAGGCAGCACCAATGATTTTGCCAATTCCCTGGAGCTTCCCAAGGGCATGGAGGCGGCAGCCGAAACCGCAGTAAACGGAATTCCTTTTTCCTGCGATGTGGGAAAGTTTAACGAGGACTATTTTGTCTATATTGCGGCGTTCGGGCTGTTTACGGATGTATCCTACGCCACCAGCCAGGAGCTAAAGAACCGGATCGGGCATATCGCCTATATTCTGGAAGGGATGAAACGGCTGCCTTCCATACAGTCTTACCATCTCCAGGTTACCTGGGAAGACCAGACCATTGAAGATGAATTTATCTACGGTATGGTGACAAATTCCACGTCTGCCGGAGGATTTAAGAATATTACCGGGAAAAATGTCCAGTTAGACGACGGGCTGTTTGAGGTCACTTTAATCCGCATGCCCAGAAATCCCATAGAATTGAATGAGATTATCGCCAGCCTCACCAATCTCATTGACAATACGGATTCTATCTATACCTTTAAGACAGACAGCCTGCTTATCAAAAGCTTAGAAGAGATTCCCTGGACCCTGGACGGAGAATACGGAGGGACCCACAGCGAGGTAAAGATCCAGGATCAGAGGCAGGCCATGCAAATTATGGTAAAAAACTGTAACAGTTCAGCCTAGAGCGTGTCTTAAAATTCATTCCCGCCATCTGCACTAAGGAATCCACCAGGCTTCGCACCTGATACCCCCTTAGTGCCAAGCATCCCCCACTTAGCGCGATATTTGCGCCTCATTCGGTCAACGTAGCCCGCTACGCCTCCCTTATTCGGCACAAATCCCCACAGGGCGCCTTCGGTGTCCCACTAAGTGAAGAATACATCTGTCAGAAAGCAATTTTAAGACACGCTCTAGCACTTGCTGCAAAGTCCGTGAGAATGCGTAAATTATGTCAAAAGGGAATCTGCCCCTCGCCGAAGGCGGCTTGGAATGGGCAGATTCCGTAACAGTGAGGCCGAAGGCTGAACTGTTACAAAAAACTCAGAATTATCCGCATAAATGCTTTTCTTTTTGGAAAAAATGCGGTAGAATATAATCAGTATTTGTCCAAGGGCTGTGTTTGTATGAAATCCCGCCATCCGCTGCCGGAATGCGTGTGAAGAATCATTTCCGTTCCAGGCAGCCATCAAGTGCAGCCCGGGGCAGATACATTTTGAAATTTAGGAGCGTTCCCTGGATGGGGAACAGAAATGGAGGAAGAGAAATGTTAGTATCTGCAAAAGAAATGTTACAGAAAGCAAAAGCAGGACACTATGCTGTGGGCCAGTTCAACATCAACAATCTGGAGTGGACAAAATCTATCTTACTTACTGCACAGGAACTGAAATCACCGGTAATCCTGGGCGTTTCCGAAGGCGCTGGAAAATACATGGCCGGATATAAGACCGTAGTAGGAATGGTAAACGGTATGTTGGAAGAACTGAATATCACAGTTCCCGTAGCAATCCATCTGGATCACGGCAGCTATGAAGGATGCCTGAAATGCGTAGAGGCAGGATTTTCTTCTATCATGTTTGACGGTTCCCATTATCCAATTGATGAGAATGTAGAGAAGACCAAAGAGCTGGTGAAAATCGCTCATGACAAGGGAATGTCTATCGAAGCAGAAGTAGGTTCCATCGGCGGAGAAGAAGACGGCGTGATCGGCGCGGGAGAATGCGCAGATCCGAACGAGTGCAAGGCAATTGCAGACCTGGGCGTTGATATGCTGGCAGCAGGCATCGGCAATATCCACGGCAAATATCCGGAAAACTGGGCAGGCTTAAGCTTTGAGACATTGGACGCAGTTCAGCAGAAGACAGGCGATATGCCCTTAGTGCTTCACGGCGGCACCGGTATCCCGGAAGATATGATCAAGAAAGCAATCTCTTTGGGCGTAGCTAAGATTAATGTAAATACAGAGTGCCAGCTTTCCTTTGCGGCAGCTACCAGAAAGTACATCGAAGAAGGCAAGGATCAGCAGGGCAAGGGATTTGACCCGAGAAAATTACTGGCTCCCGGCGCAGAAGCAATCAAGGCAACAGTAAAAGAGAAGATGGAATTATTCGGTTCAGTAGGCAAGGCAGAATAATCGGTAAGATTCTTTGAATCAGCGGCAGTTTTGGGCAAATTATTTGGTCTATGGGTATCATTCGGTGAAAGAGAATGGACGCAATTGTCTATTTTTTATAAAAATAAGACAGAAAAAGAATAAATTTATCCGAAATAGCAAAAAATAAAATATTTCTAAAAATTCTATTGCTTTTTTCTAAAAAGTAGAGTATCTTATTACCAGACAGAAAATAAACGATAGAACAAGGGTGTTCCAAGAGGCTTGGAATGCCCTTTTTTTGGAAAGGATGAGAATATGAGCGAATACTATAATGTAGCGGAAATCTTCGGGGAAAACGTATTTAATGACGCGGTGATGCAGGAACGGCTGCCCAAGAAAGTCTACAAAAGGCTGAAAGATGTCATCAGCGAAGGAAGAGATTTGGATCTGGAAACCGCGGACGTAGTTGCCCATGAGATGAAGGAATGGGCCATTGAAAAAGGGGCCACCCACTATACCCACTGGTTCCAGCCCTTAACCGGCGTAACGGCAGAGAAACATGATTCCTTTATCACAGCGCCGATGCCCAATGGAAAGGTATTGATGAGTTTTTCCGGAAAAGAGCTGATTAAGGGCGAACCGGACGCCTCATCCTTCCCCTCCGGCGGCCTTAGGGCGACCTTTGAGGCAAGGGGCTACACTGCCTGGGACTGCACTTCGCCGGCATTTGTAAGACAGGACGCAGCGGGGGCAACGCTCTGCATTCCAACCGCTTTCTGTTCCTATACCGGAGAGGCGCTGGATCAGAAAACCCCCCTTCTGCGTTCCATGGAAGCGATCAACGCCCAGTCCATCCGCCTTTTGCGGCTGTTCGGCAATACCACTTCCAAACGGGTAACTCCTTCCGTAGGGCCGGAGCAGGAATATTTTCTGGTGGATCGGCAGAAATATTTAAAGAGAAAAGATTTGATTTTTACCGGACGCACCTTATTCGGCGCAATGCCTCCCAAGGGGCAGGAAATGGATGACCACTATTTCGGCGCCATCCGGGAGCGGATTGCGGCATATATGAAGGATGTGAACAAAGAACTGTGGAAGCTGGGAGTCAGCGCCAAGACCCAGCACAATGAAGTGGCTCCGGCGCAGCACGAACTGGCTCCTATTTACGCAGAAGCCAATATTGCGGTAGACCACAATCAGCTTGTAATGGAGACTTTGAAGAAAGTGGCCGGCCGTCACGGAATGACCTGCCTTCTCCATGAAAAACCTTTTGCGGGAGTCAACGGTTCCGGCAAGCACAACAACTGGTCTATCACCACAGACGACGGCATCAATATGTTAGACCCGGGCAAAACTCCCCATGACAATATTCAGTTCCTCCTGGTGCTGACCTGTATTCTGAAAGCAGTGCACAAACATGCGGATCTGCTCCGGGAATCTGCCGCGGACGCAGGAAATGACCACAGATTAGGAGCCAATGAGGCGCCTCCCGCTATTATTTCCATTTTCCTGGGAGAGCAGCTTCAGGATGTGCTGACTCAGCTGATCAGCACCGGCGAGGCTACCAGAAGCCTCAAGGGAGAAGTACTTCAGACAGGCGTTAAGACGCTGCCGGATTTCATGAAAGACGCCACAGACCGGAACCGTACCTCACCCTTTGCCTTTACCGGCAATAAGTTTGAATTCCGTATGGTGGGCTCCAACGACTCCATCGCGGCGCCTAACGTTGTGCTGAATACCATTGTGGCAGAAGCCTTTTCCGATGCCTGCGATGTATTGGAAAAAGCCGATGATTTCGAGATGGCAGTTCATGATCTCATCAAAAGGCAGGCCATTGAGCATCAGGATATCGTGTTTAACGGAAACGGCTATTCCCCGGAATGGGTGGAAGAGGCAGAGCGCAGAGGGCTTCCCAATATTACCAATATGGTGGATGCAGTTCCGGCTCTTACCACAGAAAAGGCAGTTGCCGTATTTGAGAAATTCAGCGTATTTACCAGGGCTGAACTGGAATCCAGAAGCGAGATCCACTATGAGAACTATGCAAAAGCCATTAATATCGAAGCCCGGGCCATGATCGATATGGCGGGTAAGCAGATTATTCCGGCTGTCATCAAATACACCACAGCCCTTGCCAATTCCATCAATTCTGTAAAAGCTGCCTGCGAGGCTGATTTAAGCGTCCAGACCGGGCTGCTGACAGAGGTGTCCGCCCTGTTGGCCGAGACGAAGACAGCTTTGACCAGACTTACGGAAGCAGTAGAAAAGGCTTATGCAATGCCTGAGGGCAGAGAACAGGCCGTATGTTACCGTGATGACGTAAAAACGGCCATGGACGCGCTCCGCGCTCCGGTAGATAAACTGGAAATGATCGTAGACAAAGAAATGTGGCCGATGCCATCCTACGGAGATTTGATTTTTGAAGTATAGGGAAAGTGGACCTTAACGTGTGGACGGGCAGCTTGTCCCCGCCTTGCGGAGATTTGATTTTTGAAATATAGGGAAAGTGGACCTTAACGTGTGGGCGGGCAGCTTGTCCCCGCCCTGCGGAGATTTCATTTTTGAAGTATAGGGAAAGGGCCCGAAAAAGGGAGGATGCCAGGTAACCTCTCCGTTGCCTGGCATTTATTATGAAAAAGTTTATTCAAATAGTAACTTGTAATTACTTGTGATTGTCATTTGTTATGGTTTTATTATATGCAAAAGAAATGAAGTTTCCGTGTTGATGAAATGAAACTTTTTTGAATCTAAAATGAATAATCTGTGAACAGAAAAAATAATAAACGGTATTTTTGTCGGGCCACAACGCTGTGGAGTGCGGGAAAAGTACCGTTTTTTATATAGATAAAATTTGATTTCAGGGAGGAATTATTATGACAGAAGAAACAATTGTAAGCCTGGTGAGTGAACATACCTTCGGCATCTGGTTTTTAATCGGGGCCGCGCTGGTATTTTGGATGCAGGCGGGCTTTGCCATGGTGGAGGCGGGTTTTACCAGGGCAAAGAACAGCGGAAATATTTTGATGAAGAATCTGATGGATTTCTGCATCGGAACAGTAATGTTCATCCTGATTGGATTTTCCCTTTTGCTGGGAGAGGATTTGATGGGCTTTATCGGGAAACCGGGATTTGATATTTTTACCGCATATCAGGAATTTGATTTTTCCAATTTTGTGTTCAACCTGGTATTCTGCGCCACTACGGCCACCATTGTGTCCGGCGCCATGGCAGAGCGGACGAAGTTTTTGTCCTACTGCATTTATTCCGGAGTGATTTCCGCATTGATTTATCCCATTGAAGCCCACTGGATCTGGGGCGGCGGCTGGCTGGCGCAGATGGGATTCCACGATTTCGCAGGTTCCTGCGCCATCCATATGGTAGGCGGCATTTCCGCGCTGATTGGGGCAAAAATTCTGGGGCCCCGTATCGGAAAATTTACAACAGACAAGGATGGAAAAGTGACAAAAGTCAATGCCTTTCCGGGGCATAATCTTCCGCTGGGGTGTCTGGGGTGCTTCATCCTCTGGTTTGGCTGGTATGGGTTTAACGGAGCGGCGGCCACCAGCATTCCTCAGCTTGGCTCTATCTTTTTAACTACCACAATTGCGCCGGCTGTGGCGACAGTGGTTTGTATGACATTTACCTGGGTGAAATACGGCAAACCGGATGTTTCCATGTGTCTGAACGCGTCCCTGGCAGGTCTGGTGGGAATTACCGCTCCCTGTGATGTGACAGACGCTTTCGGCGCGCTGGCTGTCGGCGTTGTATCAGGGCTTTTGGTGGTGTTCGGCGTATGGTTTCTGGATTACAAGCTCCATGTGGACGATCCGGTGGGCGCCGTTGCCGTACATTGCCTGAACGGAATCTGGGGAACGCTGGCTGTGGGGCTTTTTGCCACTTCTTCCGCGCCGGGAAGTGAGATTGACGGTCTGTTTTACGGCGGAGGATTCCATCAGCTTGGCCTGCAGGTATTGGGAATTCTGTCAGTGGGAATCTGGACAGTAGTGACCATAACCATTGCCTTTCTGGTGATTAAGGCCACCATCGGGCTTCGGGTGACGGAGGAAGAAGAGATTGTGGGATTGGACGCCACAGAGCACGGAATTGCTTCCGCATATTCCGGATTCAGCATTATGGATGTGTCCAACACCATGACTATGGATATCAACGAAAATACCAATCTGGGCACGCCGGAGTATGAGAACGCTTCTGAGGCTTTGAGAGACGCAGCCGTTCCGGTGGTGACTGCGCCGGGCGTCGGCATTGGCAGCGGCATGTACAAAGTCACAATTGTGGCGAAATTGTCCCGGTATGACAAATTGAGAAAAGCCATGAATGAGC
This sequence comes from uncultured Lachnospiraceae bacterium, assembly GCA_910584585.1. Taxonomy (GTDB): domain Bacteria; phylum Bacillota; class Clostridia; order Lachnospirales; family Lachnospiraceae; genus Petralouisia. The sequence goes on from CAJUBP010000007.1 coordinate 116,624, forward strand.
TGGGCGTTACGGGAATGACCGTTACCCAGGTAATGGGATGCGGCGTTCAGCGGGGCGCCGGGGAGAAATACAGGGGCGTGGAAATGGACGCGACTTTGCTTCCGAAAGTAAAACTGGAAATTATCGTGGGAAATATTCCGGTGGAAAAAGTCATTCAGGCGGCCAAGAAAACGCTGTATACCGGGCATATCGGAGACGGCAAGATCTTTGTGTATGAAGTGGCGAAGGTTGTGAAAATCCGCACTGGTGAGGAGGATCTAGAGGCCCTTCTGGACGTGGAGTAAAATTGAACAGTTCAGCCCAGGACTTTGCAGCAAGTGCAAAGTCCTGGGCTGAACTGTTACTTGGTGCGTCCGGCCTGGCGAAAATAACTGGATTTTTCACTGCAAAGGGATTATAATGGATAAAAGTGAATGTAACGGAGGATTGGGAGATGGAAAATAATCTGTTGTTTGTCAACCAGAATCACGACATTATCCAGGAATTTCTGACGGCTATGGAAGGGCGGAAAGGGAACCTTGTGATTGATACGGCGGACAGCGGCCTGGAGGCGGCTTACCTGCTGAAGAAAAAGAAATACAAAGTCATTGTCACAGGACTGGATCTGCCCACTTATGACGGCTCTAAAATAATAGAATACCTGAACCGCAATTATCCGGAAACCGTATGCATTGTATATACCTGGAGGCTGGAGCTGGCCCATCTGCGGCTGTTGATCAATGAACGAAAGGTATTTCGGATTTTTCAAAAGCCTGTAAAGTACCATAAGCTCTATGACGCCATTATGGACGGCATGGTGAAATATGACCGGCGGGAGATTGACGCCTTAAACCGGCGGGAGATGGAACAGGAATTGAGGAAAAAGTCCCTGCAGGCGGCGGAGTTAAAGCGTGTGACAGAAGATCGGGACTGGGAGAGAGAAGAACTGGTGAAATTTCTGTCTTCCCTGATGAATGTCTTTCTGCATGATATTGAATCTGAACTTCCGGGAAGGGGAAAGTGGCAGCTCGCCCGGTATGAAAAAAAGCTGATTTTCTGGCTTCTGGAACATGAACATTCGCCGTCCAGAAGCCTGGAAGAAGTGAAGAAAGATATTTACGGCCGGTTTCTCCATCCGGAATACAATCAGAAAGTAGAGATCCGTCTGGATGAAGGAGCAGGAGTGCCTTCCCAGGAATTCTGCGGCAGCCTGCATTTCATTGTTTGGCTTCTTCTTACCAGATTTGTGATGATTTCTTCTGTGTATGATGTCCGGGTAATTCTGATTCCCATGGGCCAGGAGCGGTTCCGTGTCCGCGTGGAAGGGGTATTTCCGGAAAATGTCTGGGGCGCGGCCCATGAAGAAATAACCGCGCGGGTAATGACCAGCGTGACCCAGACCATTTTAGAGTGCTTTGCGGAACGGTTTACCCAGAGCATCAGCGATGAGAAAATCATTTACTATATGGAACTGGCATGAGGCGCGGATGGTTCCCAACTTCATTGTTTACGGAGACTTAGGAACTGCAGAAAAATAAGTGGCACATCTTGGTTTGCGCAATCGAAGAAAAGTCCGGCGCAAGCTGTCCACTTATTTTTCTGCAGTTCTTTACGGATTTTCTTCCGGCACATCTTCCTCCCCGCCGTTGTCTTCCGGCTCAGTGTCTTCCGGCGGCGCTATGTCGTCAGTCCCTCCCGGCAGTTGATCCTCCGGCGGCACGTCGTCTTCTTTCTTATCACTGGTATGCTCTTTGTCATCGTCATTCTTGTTGGGTTTGTCGATCACTCCTTCAGATTCATTCGGAATTTCCACCGGAGGAATTTCCGGAATCACAGAAGCGGCTGTGTGGACAGTGCAGTAATTTTCCTGTGACAGGGAATCCGACAGCAGGTAAGGCCCGTCTTCCGTACCTGGAGAGCCGCCCACAATATAGATGCCGCCCTGCCTGTTTTCCTGGGGACAGAATTCATTGGCCAGCATGCCGGAAGCTGTGCAGATGGTGGCGCTTACGTGGTGATCGCAGTATTCCGTGGGAACTGTTCCTGCGGCAAAGAATTCTGTCTCCACCATGCTTCCTCGGGGATCCGCGTCACAGAGGCCTTCCACCGCCAGTTTGCCGGATTTTTTGCATACGGCGGCAGTGGTGATGCCCTCCGGCTGGGTAAAATCTTTATATTCCAGATTTTCATGGATTCTTCCCATAATGTTGCGCCAGAGCGTTTTCGGATTGGAAGTCAGGGCGCCGTCCTGAGGGGTGTTGTCGTCATACCCGCACCAGACAGAGCAGGTGTAGTAGGGGGTAAACCCGGCAAATAATGCGTCTCTGTTCTTGGTGGTGGTTCCTGTTTTGCCTGCAATAGGCATATTTCCGAAATTTACCGCGCCTCCGGTTCCCACCGTGACAACGTCCTGCATGGCGGAGGTCAGCAGAAATGCGGTGCTTTCCTTCAGCACAGTATGGGTTTCCTGGGTGTTGTCAATAAGCACATTGCCGTTATGATCCAGAATTCTGGTATAAAACCGGGGTTTGGTGTAGGTACCGCCGTCGGCAATGGTGGCGTAGGCGGCAGTTAGTTCCAAATTGGTTACGCCCTGGGTAATTCCTCCTAAGGCCAGGGACTGTACGATATCATCCTCCGTCAGGGTGGTAAATCCGAAATTAACCAGATAATCATAGCCGGTCTGGGGGGAGATATCCGTCAGTGTTTTGACAGTCACCACATTGATGGATTTGGTGATGGCATAGCGGATTGTGGTAAATCCCCGGTAATTATTGTCATAGTTGCGCAGGGAGGTTCCGTTGGAATAAGAATAGGGCGCGTCGTCCTGGACAGTGGCCAGGGTCATTCCGGCTGTGTCTAAAGCCGGAGCGAAAGCGGCCAGGACCTTGAAGGCAGAGCCGGGCTGCCTGGTGGTGTCTGTGGCCCGGTTCAGGGTGCGGCTTCCGCTTTTTTCCCCTCTTCCTCCCACAATGGCCTTAACGTCTCCGGAATATTGATCCATAATCGTGACGGCCGCCTGGGGCTGCAGGGTAAACACCACAGATTCCCCGCCTTCCACAATGGCGTCTCCCGGTTCCATAATCTCTGCTTTGTAAGCGTCGATGGCGGCCTGAGCTTCCTCCTGGCTGGAAAAATTCAGGGAGTAATCCGGATTGGAAGAGCTGTAATAGGAAATCATGGTCTGATCGCTGTAGTTCTTCATTGTGCCGTCTTGCGCTTCCACTGTCAGCCGGTAGGAAAAAGAGTATTGAGGCGCTGTGGAGTAATTTTCCGCGTTGTTCACTTCCTCGTCGCAAATCTGCTGAATTGCCATATCCTGGGTGGATTCAATGGTCAGGCCGCTGTTGTAAAGGGCTTTGTAAGCCTGCGTGTCGGTATATCCTTTTTTCTCCACCAGATCCTGGGCCACCTGGTCAATGACGGCATCTACAAAATAAGAATTGGGGTTGTCCGACGCGTATTCAATATTCACCTGCTGAATACGGGAATAAACGTCGTCTTTTAAGGCGTCGTCGTATTCTTTGTCGGAAATGTAGTTCTGATCCTTCATATTTTTCAGAACCAGTTTCCGCCGTTTGTCATTTTCCTTGGGATGGCTGACCGGATTGTAGGCAGAAGGATTCTTGGTGATTCCAGCGATTACCGCGCTTTCCGAAAGTGTCAGTTCAGAGACGTCTTTGCCGAAATAGCGGCGGGAAGCAGACTGTACCCCCAGGGTGTTTTGCCCCAGGTTGATGGTGTTTAAGTAATTTTCCAGCACCCAGTCCTTGGATTTTACTTTGCTCAGCTCTATGGCAAGATACTGCTCCTGGATTTTCCGCTTCACTTTCTCGATGCCGGACTGGTTGGTCCAGCCCTCAAATACGTTGTTTTTCAAAAGCTGCTGCGTGATGGTGCTGGCTCCCTGGCTGAAATGAAATCCGTTGGCGATGCCGGTAAAGCCCGCCCGGATAATTCCCTTTAAATCAATGCCGTTGTGTTCGTAGAACCGTTCGTCTTCAATGGCCACAAAGGCATGCTGCAGATCCAACGGGATCTCATCCAGCGTCACATATACCCGGTTGGAGCCGGAAGCCACCAGCTTGGCGGTCTGATTGCCCTGGTTGTCCAGCACCACAGACAGATAGCCTGTGGGAGTGGGGTCGATATCGGAAATATCCGGGGCGGAATCAATAATGCCCTTGAAAACTCCGATTCCTGCGCAGCCGCCGATGACAATGGCCGCCAGAAAGCAGACCAGCAGAGTTTTAAAGAAAATAACTGAAAATTTCCTGCGCACCAGCGAGGCGGTGGAAGTAAGCTGTTTTTCTTTCCGGGATACGCCTTTTTTTCCGTAATTCATTTGGTAAACCTCCTTTACAAAGAAATCCGATGATGGGAATTTATTATGTAGTATCTGACTTATACGAAAGAGCATACTTATTTGCTGAATAATTTGCTTTTTTTCTTAAAAATTGCGGGAATTTGCCGGCAAATCATTTGGCTCACGGGTATATCGCCGTGAATGAACTGTTCAATTCCTGCCGTTCAAGTGCTGGAAAGCAAAACTTTCTCCATATTATAACAAAAAAGAATTGCGAAATAAAGCAAAATTTTGCGGCTTGTGGAAATACCGGCAAATATGTTAAAATAAAACCAGTGAAATTAATGTGAATATGTTATTCCGATACACAGGAAATGCCACATATAAAAAAGTTGCTCCAAAGGCGGCAAAAGTCCAGCTAAGAAATGTCAATAGGTAAAATGAAAAATGTTAAAAAAGTTTT
>CAJUBP010000008.1:0-47329 GCA_910584585.1 uncultured Lachnospiraceae bacterium
CATACGAGTCACATCGCCCCCTGTTCTGGACTATCTATTTCCCGACAGCCCCTTTACCTGACAGAAAAATGATTGTAACATTAAAAGAAATAGAAAAAATTTAATTTGTATTTAATTTTATAAAATCATGAATTGGACAAATTGTGGAGAGAATAGAATAATAAAAAAATATCATTAGTGAGGATATAATTTGGAAAAAAGCAACAAGAATATAAAGGTAACTGTAGTTTATGGAGATAAAAAATTAGTTGATTGTATGAAAAATGTAATAATTAAACGCACAAAACAATAGAAAATAGATCTTGTATCATGTATAATAGTTTTAGTGTACATGATACGAGGATATAATAAATACGATTGGAGAGAACAATATGAAAGGAAATCGTGCAGTATTATATCTAAGGCTGAGCAAAGAAGACGCTGATAAGATCAGTAAAGGGGATGATAGCGCAAGCATAAAAAATCAAAGGCTATTATTGACAGATTATGCTTTGACGCATAATTTTAAGATTGTTAAAGTGTATTCGGATGATGATGAAAGCGGCTTATATGATGACCGTCCAGATTTTGAAAAAATGATGATTGACGCAAAACTAAATGAGTTTGACATTATCATTGCAAAAACACAATCAAGGTTTTCCAGGAACATGGAACATATTGAAAAGTATTTGCACCATGATTTGCCTAATTTAGGCATAAGGTTTATTGGTGTTGTGGATGGTGTGGATACAGATAATGAAGAAAATAAGAAAAGCAGGCAGATTAATGGACTTGTAAATGAATGGTATTGTGAAGATTTGTCTAAAAATATTCGAAGTTCTTTTAAGGCGAAAATGAGGGACGGGCAGTTCTTAGGTTCTTCGTGTCCATATGGGTATAAGAAAGATCCGCAAAACCATAATCATTTAATCATTGACGAATATGCGGCGAAAATTGTAAGAAGGATTTATAAATTGTATTTATCTGGATATGGCAAAACAAAAATAGGTTCTATTTTGTCTTCAGAAGGGATATTGATACCAACTTTATACAAAAAAGAGGTATTGGGTGAAAATTACCACAATTCTAAAGCGTTGGAGACAACAAGGAATTGGTCGTATCAGACAATACATACTATCTTAAACAATGAGACATATATAGGAAATTTAATTCAGAATAAAGTAAATACTCTATCTTATAAAGATAAAAAGAAAAGATTGCTTCCAAAAGAAAAATGGATTATTGTAGAAAATACCCACGAACCAATTATAGATTCCGAAGTCTTTGAAATGGTAAAGAAATTGCAGAAAATACGCACCAGAAGCGTTGGTTCCATGAAAGAAAACGGAATTTTTTCCGGTCTTATTTATTGTGCGGATTGTAAACACGCAATGTCCAGAAAGTATGCAAGACGGGGAAATAAAGGTTTTATAGGATATGTCTGCAAAACATATAAGACACAGGGAAAACAATTTTGTGACAGCCATAGCATAGACATAGAGGATTTAGAAGAAACAGTGCTGTTTTCTATAAAAAGTGAAGCTAAAAAAATTCTGAAAGAGGAAGATATAGATGAACTAAAAAAGATGGAGGTTTATAATGATAGCAAGGAATGTTATGAAATGCAGTTGGACAGCATTCAGAAAAGAATTGATAAAATAGAGAAATTCAAAAGAAAGACATATGACAATTTTATGGAGGATTTGATTTCAAAAGAAGAGTATCTTACATATATTGCTGAGTATGATGATGAAATCAAAGAATTGCGTAAGCAGAAAGATGTGATTGTTGATAGGTCTGATTTACAGCAGGAGTTAAATACCCAATATGATGAATGGGTAGAAGCATTTAAAAATTATATCAATATTAGAAAACTAACAAGAGATATGGTTTTAGAATTGATTGAAAGAATAGAAGTAAATAGAGATGGTTCTATTGTAATCTATTATAAATTTCAAAATCCATATGATTAGTGTCTACTATATATAAATGCTACACAGGCGTCATTGGCGCTTGCAACAGAAATGCATTTCAGCATGGTTTCCACCGTCTGGGTTTCCCCGGCTTCTAAGAATACCTGGGAGCCGCCCATGCTGGCTGCGTATTCCGATACAGTGACGGTATCTTCCAGGGATATTTTTCCTTCCTCCAATGCGTCAAAAATCAGAATCATGGTCATGATTTTGGTAATGCTGGCAGGGTGAAGGGAGGTATGCGCATCCTTTTCATAGATGATCTGGCCGGTTGAGGCTTCCATTAATGCCACAGAAGGAGCGGAAACTGTGACTTCTTCTGCGGGAGGCTGTTCCGCTGGCGCTTCTGAAGTGGGAAGCAGGGAGGAAATCAGCAAACACGCAGATAAGAAAATAGACATTATACTATGCATATCAGAACCTCCATATGTTATATAACAGTTTAAGCGGGATGCTTGTATGATATGCCCGGTTTTTGCCCTGCGCTGGCCCGAATCATGCAAAACGCAAGTGCAATTTCTAACCGGATGGAGCAGCAGCACAGCAGTTCCTAAGTTTGGAAGCGCAAAAAGGAGTTTAGAAAGGGAAAAATAAATGAAAATTATGTTTTTTTTGTTCCTGGCAGTTGTCTGCTATGTGTTGTGGCAGAAATGGGAACTGACGAAATTTGAGATTACAGAATACAGGATTTTTTCTTCTAAAATCAAAGAACGGGCCTGCGCCGCAGTGATTTCAGATCTGCATGGATTCACTTATGGGAAAGAAAATGAGAAATTGTTGGAAAAAGTAAAGAAAATAAATCCAGATATAATTTTAATTCCGGGAGACATGCTGGTGTCAAAGTACAGTGAGACTTATGAAACCGCCTTGAGGACACTGCAGGAGCTGGCGAAGCTTGCTCCAGTGTATTACAGTTACGGAAACCATGAGAGCAGGCTGAATGATCCGGAAAGAATCAATCATCCGTTATTTCTGGAATATCTCTCCAAGGTAAAAGAGGCAGGCGTCACTGTGATGCAGACAGAGAGCAGGGAAATTGCTTTTGGGGAAAATCAGGTGCAGCTTTCTGCACTGGAACTGGAGTTGGATTATTATGAAAAAGGCAGAGCCATCCCGCTGGAACCGGATTATTTAAAGAAGCGTCTCCCTCCGCAGAAGGAAGGGATGTTTCAGATTCTTCTTGCCCATAATCCGGCTTATGCCAAAGAATATATCCGCTGGGGGGCAGATGTGACGTTCAGCGGTCACAATCATGGCGGATTGATTCGGATTCCGGGGATTGGCAGCGTGATTTCCCCCCAGTTTACCTGGTTTCCCAAATATGACGCAGGGGACTTTAAACAGGAGGGCAGGCATGTGATTGTCAGCCGGGGGATGGGAACCCATACCTTTCATATACGGATTTTTAACAGGGCGGAACTTCTGTCGGTGACATTTCTGCCGGAAAATTTTGCTTGAAAAATACAGCGGATACAGGTAGAATAAGTAACAGCGCTGTTTATATCCGTGAGTCAAAATAAAACATAGGTAAGTTTGTCTGGAGGAATAGAGGTATGGATTTAACGGTAAAGCTGCAGGTTTTTGAAGGCCCGTTGGATTTGCTCCTGCATTTGCTGGAAAAAAATAAGGTGAATATATATGATATTCCTATTGTGGAAATTACCAATCAGTATATGGACTATATTAATGAGATGCAGCGGCAGGATCTGAATATCGTCAGTGAATTTCTGGTGATGGCGGCCACGCTTCTTGACATTAAGTCCAGGATGCTGCTGCCGAAAGAAGAGGCAGAGGAAGAAGAGGAAGATCCAAGAGCGGAACTGGTGCAGAAATTACTGGAATATAAGATGTACAAGTGCATGTCTTATGAACTGAAGGACAGGCAGGTGGACGCGGAGAAAGTCCTCTTTAAGATGCCCACCATACCGGAAGAAGTCAGAAAATACGAAGAGCCGGTGGATTTGCAGGAATTGATGTCGGATGTAACTCTGAAAAAGCTCAATGCAATTTTTCGTTCCATTATGAGAAAGCAGGAAGACAAGATTGATCCCATTCGTTCCCGGTTCGGCAAAATCGAGAAGGAAGAAGTGTCCTTGGAAGAACGGATGTTATATCTGGAAGAATACGCAAGGAATCACAGGCAGTTCAGCTTCCGGGGGCTTTTGGAAGCTCAGAGCACGAAAATGGAAGTGATTGTGACCTTTCTGTCGGTTCTGGAGCTGATGAAAACGGGAAAAATACATATTTTGCAGGAACATATTTTTGACGATATTATGATTTATTCCAACGGGGAAAACAGTCAGGTGCCGGCATAAGGAGTCAATATGAACAGGGAAAAATGTGAGGCGGTTATCGAAGGAATTTTGTTTGCCATGGGAGAGTCTGTGGAAATTTCCAGATTGGCGGAAGTTCTGGAAATCACTCAGGAAGAGGTAAGAGATATTTTACAAAACATGAGGAAACGGTATCAGTCAGAGAACCGGGGAATTGAAATTATGGAAATTGAAGACGCGGTTCAGATGTGCACCAAGAAAGAAATGTATGAATATCTGATCAAAATCGCGAAACAGCCCAAACGCCAGGTGCTGACAGACGTGCTGCTGGAGACATTATCCATTATTGCCTACAAGCAGCCCATCACCAGACTGGAAGTGGAAAAGATCAGAGGGGTAAGCTGCGCCCATGCCATCAATAAGCTGGTGGAATACAACCTGGTCTGCGAGCTGGGAAGATTAGACGCCCCGGGAAGGCCGCTGCTGTTCGGAACCACAGAAGAATTCTTAAGAAGCTTCGGCGTGCAGTCCATTGAAGACCTGCCGGTACTGAATCAGGATCAGCTGGAAGAATTCAAGCAGCAGGCCGAAGAAGAAATGCACCTGAAGCTAGATGTCTAATTTTTACCATGAGGAGGGACCCAGCCAAATAACCAAGAATATCCAAAGAGCTGAAGGCTGGGAGGAGCCCTGATGGTTATTCCCGCAAAGAACCAAAGGCCAGAAAGAGCCCAGATGTTCCTCCCCGCAAAGAACCAAAGGCCGGAAAGAACCCTGATGGCCCTCCCCCGCCTATATTTTTTGGCCTGCACACTCGAAGAAATATCCTGCGCAATCTGTATCACTTATTTTCTGCAATTCTTAAGTTATTCCGAGACAGCCTTAATACCCAAGACTTTCCCCAATCAAAATAACCTTAATCCGCTTCTCAGGCGCGCTCCTTCTGGTAATCACTGTATGAGAACAGATACAGTCCGGACTTAAACAGTTACCGCATAATCCGGTAGACGCGCAGGGCGTATTCCGGTTCAGCCGGCTGGCGTTTTTCGGAGAAGCTACATTTTTTACCCGGGAAATTGCGTCTCCAAGTGTGGGACATACTTTGTTCATGCCCGCAAGAATGATCACATGCTCCGGACCGTAAATTAGAGCCGCCAGACGGTTTCCGGTGCCGTCAATATTCACCAGTTCTCCTTCAGAAGTAATAGCGTTGCTGCTCATAAAATAGTAGTCCGCATTCAGCGATTTGTGGTAAATTTCTTTCACCTCTTCCGGTGATCCTGCTTGGCTCCGATCCAGTAAGGTAATGTCACTGCGCTGTTTTAAGGCGTCGGCCATGCCGGAGTCCGAAAATGTCATGGAGCCGCCGAAGGATACCGTACTGCCGGCAGGCACCAGCTCGGAGGCAAATGCTACGGCTTCCTGGGCGGTTTTGCAGTAGTGGCACTGGAAATGCCGTTTTTCTAAGTTTTTCATGGTAAGGTTCGCAAGATTTTCGTAATAAGTTTCAGTGGGGGTCATAAGAATTTCTCCTTTCATTAAATGACATGTAATTTGAATTGGGCAGTTTTTTCTATTATAAAATATCAGGTTCCATACGTCAATTTTATTATGGAAATTGTATTGAGATTATGGCGATAAAAGAATATAATAAGGGATATACGGAAGGTGGGGAGCGTTTGGAATTACTGGATAATGTTAATAAAACGTTAAAGGAGTAACTTGTATGAAGACAATATTAAAGAAGACAGAATGCCAGTGTGGCGAGTAATTTTGACCAGATTTTTGACATATACAGCCCGAAGACAATCAGGAAAATACTATAAGAACTGATAGATATTAAGGGGACATAACAAATGGAAAAATTATTTGACATTACAAAATTTGAATTTTACAGAGAAGATAACCGGCGGGAAGTCAAGAAAGCAAAGCATGGATTGCCGGTGTCCCTTTGGGATACTTATTCTGCTTTTGCGAATTGCTATGGCGGTGTAATTATATTGGGTTTGGCGGAAAACCAGGACGGTATGTGGCGGACAACCGGGCTGAAAAAATCTGAAACAGGAAAATTGCTAAAAGATTTCTGGGATACCATTAATAATCGTAAAAAGATAAACATTAATCTTCTTTCCGAGAAAAATCTTGAAGTATATGAGGTGGGGGAGGATATTATTATTGCAATATATGTGCCGATGGCAAAACGGGAACAGAAGCCGGTATATATTAATGATGATATGTTTGGCGGCACGTTCCGCAGAAATCACGAGGGAGATTATCATTGTACCAGACTTCAGGTAAAAGCCATGCTGCGCGATCAGACGGAAAATACCATGGATATGGAAGTGCTGGACTATGTATCAATGGAGGATTTGAATTATGAGACAATACAGGGATACCGAAACCGGCACAGAACATTGAAATCCGGGCATCCTTTTGGGAGACTGGACGACGGAGAATACCTTCGGAGTATTGGCGCGGCCGCAATTTCTGACGTGGATAGGGAATTGCACCCTACGGCAGCTGGGATGCTGATGTTTGGCGAAGAGTATAACATTGTTCGGCATTTTCCGGAGTATTTTCTGGATTACAGAGAAATGCTCGATCCAATGATTCGCTGGACCGATCGGCTGCATTCCAGTTCTGGAGAATGGTCAGGCAATTTATGTGATTTTTATTTTCGCGTGTATAACAAAATAATTAAAGATGTAAAAGTGCCGTTTCGGATGGAGGGAGGAGACAGAATAGATGATACGCCAGTTCACAAAGCATTGCGGGAAGCCCTGGCCAACTGTCTGGTCAATACGGATTTCTATGGTGTGCGGGGTGTAGTGATAAAAAAGATATGGATAGACTGGTTTTGGAAAATCCTGGTTCCATCCGGACGGGCAAAGAGCAGATGTGTTTGGGAGGCGTTTCAGATCCGCGGAATAAAACATTATTGAAAATGTTTAATCTGATTAATATTGGAGAACGCGCAGGGAGCGGTGTGCCAAATATTTTTAATGTATGGAAAGATGAGGGCTGGGTAACTCCGGTGATAGAGGAACAGTTTGATCCGGACAGGACAATTTTGACTCTTGAATTTCATGAAAAAAGCGACAGGAAAAAAGCGACAGAAAAAAGCGACAGAAAAAAAGCGACAGAAAAAAGTGACGGAAAAAACGAGAGCCCAATTTGATGCCATTTTAAATTTTATGGCAGAGGATGAGTGGTATAAAGCGGAGGATTTTGTAAAAGCAGTGGGTGTAAAAGAAACCAGGACAAAAGAATTGCTCAGAGAATTGGTGTCTATGGGAAAATTGGCTGACAATGGAAAAACAAAAGGAAGACGATATCGAAAAATATAGAAACGTAAGTCAGATGGTACAAAAGAGGAGCGAAAACCATGAAGTTCAATTTTCACCCAAACATCAGCCAAGAGCTAGACTGGAGTTTGAAGTGGCCTGAGTTAGATAAAAAGTGGCAAGGAAGTTTGTGAGGGAGAAAGACTTTTCCCCAAAAGATTTGAAATATCTGGCAATTGTGCTATAATATGCCCTGTGGATAAAAATATGAAAATTTTTCAGGAAAGGGGATTTTAATGGAACAAAAATTAAAAAAGCTGGCCTCCTATTACAAGCCCTACCTGCCCTTATTTCTCGCGGACATGTTTTTTGCGATTCTGGGTGCAGGAGTGACATTAGTAATTCCTTTGATTGTGCGCTATATTACAAATCATGTGATTACAATGGAAGCAGGCGCGGCGCTCCATAAGCTTACAGGCCTGGCGGTTTTAATGCTGGCGTTGGTGGCGTTGGAGTGTTTCTGCAACTATTTTATTTCCAATTACGGCCATGTGATGGGGGCAAAGATTGAGTATGACATGCGGGCAGAGATTTTCGGCCATTATCAGAAGCTGTCATTTTCTTTTTTTAATAACCAGAAAGTGGGGCAGTTAATGTCCAGGATCACCAGCGATTTGTTTGACATCAGCGAGCTTTTGCACCATGGGCCGGAGGATTTGGTGATTTCGGTTATTAAGATTTTGGGTTCTTTTGTGATTTTGCTGGGCATTGACGTGAAGCTGACCATGATTGCCTTTGCTTTTGTGCCCGTTATGCTGCTGTACACCATGTATTTTAATACCAGGATGAAGCGGGCCTTTAAGCGCAACCGGGTAAAAATAGCGGAGATCAACAGCCAGATTGAGGACAACCTCTCCGGGATCCGGGTGGTAAAATCCTTTGCCAACGAAGAGGTGGAACTGAACAAATTTGAAGAAGGAAATCAGGGATTTCTGGCAGCCAAAAAGAACAGCTACCTTTATATGGCAGGCTATCATTCCGGCCTGGGGGCGCTGACCACATTGATTACTATTGTGGTTCTGGTGGCAGGCGCGGTGCTGATTACAAAAGGACAGGTGGATGTGACAGATTTGATTACATTTCTGCTCTACATCAATACCTTTACCGAGCCGGTGAAAAAGCTGATCAATTTTACCGAACAGTTTCAGAACGGCTATACCGGATATGAGCGTTTTATGGAAATGATGGCAATCAATCCCGACATTGCCGACAAGCCGGGGGCTGTGGAATTGAAAAATGTCAAAGGAGATATTTCTTTTGACAATGTATCTTTCCATTACGAGGAAAATACGGAAACAGTCCTGAATCACATCAATCTGGAGGTGGAAGCAGGCTCTTATATGGCGCTGGTAGGTTCTTCCGGCGCCGGGAAAAGCACGCTGTGCAGCCTGATTCCCAGGTTTTATGACGTGACAGGCGGCGCCGTGAAAATCGACGGGCAGGATATCCGGGATGTGACCTTAAAGAGCCTGCGCAGCCAGATTGGGATTGTGCAGCAGGATGTGTATTTATTTGTGGGAACTGTGATGGACAATATCCGTTACGGCAGGCCCAATGCCACCCGGGAAGAAGTGGTGCAGGCTGCAAAATGCGCCAATGCCCATGAATTTATCATGGCGCTGCCGGATGGATATGATACGGATATCGGACAGCGGGGCGTCAAACTTTCCGGCGGGCAGAAGCAGAGATTGTCCATTGCGCGGGTATTTTTGAAAAATCCGCCCATACTGATCTTTGACGAGGCTACTTCGGCATTAGATAACGAGAGTGAAAAAGTGGTGCAGGAGTCTTTGGAAAAACTGGCTAAGAACCGCACTACCTTTGTCATTGCCCACCGCTTGTCCACCATACGGAACGCGGAAAAAATTCTGGTGCTGACCGACAGCGGCATTGAAGAAGAAGGAACCCACAAACAATTGCTAGAAAAAGAAGGCATTTACGCAAGGCTTTACAGCATGCAGTTTGCCGGCTAAGAGAAAAAGTAAACTGCGGTTTTTGGATGCAGAGTCCTATAGCAATGCAGTTTGCAGGATAGGAGATTTATGGAAATCGAATTTAAGAAAATCGGACTGGAAGACAGGGAGCTCATTGACCGGTATCTGAGTCAGAAGACATACCGAAGCTGCGAAATGATTTTTCCGAATATTTATCTGTGGAGCCGGAAGTACCCTACCGAATTTGCGGTTGTGGAGGACACCCTGGTATTCCGGGGAAAACTGGAGAACGGGGAACCCAGCATTACGTTTCCGGCAGGGAAACAGGAGCAGATCCGCAAAGCCGTGGATGTGATGCTGGAATGGTTCCGGAAGGAACAGAAAGAATTTCACATGCATCTGGTGCAGGAACAGGAATTTGCATTGCTGGAGCAGTGGTATCCGGGAAAATTTCAGATTGTATATGACAGGGATTCTGCCGATTACGTCTATGAGACGGAAAAGCTCACAACGCTGGCGGGAAAGAAGCTTCACGGAAAGCGGAACCATATCAATAAATTCAAAGAGAATTATCCGGAATGGACCTATGAACCGGTCACTGGCGAAAATCTGGAAGAATGTTTTCAGATGGCGCTGAAATGGCGGGAGGAAGCAGAGTGTGAAAAAGATGAAGAAAAACGGGCGGAGATGTGCGTGACCTTAAATGCCCTGCGTCTGTTTGAGGAACTGAAGTTAAAAGGCGGGCTTCTGAGGAAGGAAAAAGATGGGGAAATTATTGCGTTTACCATCGGGGAGCCCTTGAATCCTGATACTTTTGTGGTGCATATTGAAAAGGCGTTTGCAGAGATTCAGGGGGCCTATCCCATGATAAATCAGCAGTTTGTGACCCATGAGGCCCAGGATTACCAGTATGTGAACCGGGAAGAGGATACCGGCGCGGAAGGGCTTCGGAAAGCAAAGCTGTCTTACCGCCCGGCATTTTTGGTAGAGAAAGGCATGGTAAGTTATTGTTAGGAAAAGGAGGAAAAATTAATGACAAAAATTGACATTATTTCAGGTTTTTTAGGCGCAGGAAAGACTACGTTTATCAAAAAAATGTTAGAGGATGTATTTCAGGGGGAGAAAATCGTTTTAATTGAAAATGAATTTGGAGAAATCGGCATTGACGGCGGATTTTTGAAGGATTCCGGCATTGAAATCAGCGAATTGAATTCCGGCTGCATCTGCTGTTCCCTGGTAGGCGATTTTGGGAAAAATCTGCGGGAAGTCATGGAGCGGTTCCATCCGGACCGGATTCTCATCGAGCCTTCCGGCGTGGGAAAGCTTTCTGACGTTATGAAGTCTGTACAGGAAGTAGAGCAGGAAAATGAAGTGAAATTGAACGGGAGAATCACTGTGGTAAATACAGCCAAGGCAACGAAACAGATGAAAGCCTTCGGCGAATTTTTCAATAACCAGATTGAGTATGCCACTGTGATTGTGTTAAGCCGTACCCAGAATGTGAAGCCGGAACAGACAGAACTTGTGGTTCAGACAATCCGGGAGAAGAATCCGGACGCCGCTGTGATTACCACACCCTGGGACGACATCGACGGAAAACAGATCTACAAGGTAATAGAGCAGCAGAAATCCCTGGAAGAAGAACTGATGGAAGAGCAGAAAAAGCATCAGGAAGCACATGAACATTCACATGATGGGCATGAACATTGTCATGAGCATCATGGTCACGAACATGCTCATGAAGAGGACGTTCACTGCCATGAGCATGCCCATGAAGAGAACGCTCACTGCCATGAGAATCATGAGCATGAACATGCACATGACGGTCATGAACACTGCCATGAGCATCATGCTCACGAACATGCCCATGACCATGGACCGGACTGCACCTGCGGCTGCCACGATCATGATCACCATCACCACCACCATGCCGATGAAATTTTCACAAGCTGGGGAAAAGAAACTCCTCATGTATTCTCCAGAGAAGTGATTGAACATGCCATGAAAGCGTTTTGCGATACCGAAGATTACGGCGCAATTCTGCGGGCAAAGGGCATGGTTCCGGCAGAGGACGGCACATGGATTTACTTTGACATGGTAGACGGAGAATATGAACTGCGGACCGGAGAGGCAGATTACACCGGAAGGCTCTGCGTCATCGGGACCGATATTCAGGAGGAAAAACTGGCGGAGCTGTTTGGAATATAGAAAGGTCGTGACAACATGGAGATACCGGTATATTTATTTTCCGGCTTTATGGACAGCGGAAAAAGTTCTCTGATACGGGAAACGCTGGTGGAAGGGGATTTCAGTGAAAACGGCAGAACCCTTTTGATTCTCTGCGAAGACGGGGAAGTGGAATTTGAAGAAGAGGAACTGCTAAAAGCAGATACAAAGCTTGCGATGATAGAGGAGGAAGAAGGGTTTACCAGTGAGAAA
The DNA here is from genome assembly GCA_910584585.1 of uncultured Lachnospiraceae bacterium. Taxonomy (GTDB): domain Bacteria; phylum Bacillota; class Clostridia; order Lachnospirales; family Lachnospiraceae; genus Petralouisia. Next base: position 11,943 of record CAJUBP010000008.1, read on the forward strand.
CTGGAGGAACTTGGCCGGACATACCGTCCGGATCAGGTATTCATTGAATACAACGGAACCTGGCAGATGTCCACGTTTCTGGAGATGGATCTTCCGAAGAACTGGGTGTTAGTGCAGTCTCTGGCAACGGTAGATGCTTCTACCTTTGAAATGTATCTGACCAACATGCGGGCTATGATTATGGAGCAGCTGTTTGCGGCGGATGTGGTAATTATCAACCGGTGTACGGATGATACTCCCAAGGGCAAGTTCCGCCGGGCCATTAAGGCGCTGAACCGGAAAGCCCAGATTGCCTACGAGCGGGAGGACGGCACCATAGATGAAAATGATATGGAAGAACTGCCCTATGATTTGAATCAGGATGTGATAGAGATTACCGATATGGATTACGGCATCTGGTATATGGACGCCCTGGATGATCCGAAGAAGTACGAAGGGAAAAAAGTGAAGTTTCTGGCATTGGTATACCGTCCGGAAAAAATGAAAAAAGGCGTGTTTATTCCAGGGCGCTTCGCTATGACCTGCTGTGCAGACGACATCACTTTTATAGGATTTAAATGTAAATTTAATAAAGCGTCAGATATCCCTCACAAAGCCTGGATTACAGTCACAGCAGAGATGAAAAATGAATTTGCCATGGAATACAGGGGAAAAGGGCCGGTGCTGTATGCCCTGGAGGTAAAGCCGGCAGAGAAACCGGAAGATGAGCTGATTTATTTCAGCTAAAAGCGGGTTATTTTGCAGAGAAGCATATCGTTTTGGCGTTATTGTGCTTTTGCCGGATTTTGAGGGAAAGAATCACTGGGAAGGAAAGATATGGAGCAGGACAGCAGATTATCAGATCGGATCGCAGACAGCATCTTATCTATGATAACGGTGGAACAGCGGTTTGCGCCGGGCAGCAAGCTGCCCAATGAGAATATATTGTCAGAGGAACTGAAGGTAAGCCGCACAACATTGCGGGAAGCAATCCGGATTCTCGCGACAGGAGGGATTCTGGAAATCCGGCGGGGCAGAGGCACCTTTGTGCGGGAAGATTTTGAGGCCGGCCAGTTTCAGGAATTTTCCCGTCTTGCCCCTGAAAAGGTCAATGTCAGGGATTTATATGAGATACGCCTGATCTTTGAGCCGGAGGCGGCCCGTTACGCGGCTGTCCGCGCCACGGAGGAAGAGATTCAGCGTATTCTGGCTCTGGGAGCAGAGATCGAAGAACGGATACGGCAGGGAGAAGACCGCACGAAAGTGGAGCAGTCCTTTCACAAGTCCATTGCCAAGGCCACCCACAATGAGTTTATCAATCAGTTAATGCCGGTGATTTATGAAGGCATCAACAAAGGAGTCAAATTATCGGAATCATACGAAGAAGCGGTGCAGGCCACATTGGCCGATCACAAGATGCTGATGGATTTTCTGAAAGCCCGGAACGGAGAGGGAGCCTGCAATGCCATGCGGATTCATATTCTCCATGCTATGGAGCAGCTGCCCATGGAGTAGATGTTCCATAGCGGCGTCGGAAGCGGCATAGCCAGCCCTGCGCAGAAGGAAAAATGGTACAGCGGTTCTTAAAGGTGAAGTCCAGATACAGAATTTATGGCAAGCGGGAAAAGAAAGGAGAAATCAATGAAAAAAGGAATATTAAAAGAAGTTTTAACAAATATGGGGTTAATAGCGCTGGCCCTTGCCTTTGGTTTCTTCCTGAATAAGTTTATGATCGCTAACGCGCAGGTGCCCACTTCGTCCATGGAAACCACTGTGATGGCCGGCGACCGCATTCTTGTAAACCGCCTTTCCTATGTGTTCAGCGAGCCAAAGCGGGGAGATATCGTAACCTTTATCTATCCCGATGACGGCGAAACTCTTTATCTGAAACGGATTATGGGACTTCCCGGCGAAACCATTGAGGGAAAGGACGGCAAAATCTATATTGACGGCGCGCCTTTGGAGCCGGATTACACCGAAGAAGTCAGCGAAGATGATTTCGGGCCTTACACCGTACCGGATGGAACTTACTTTATGATGGGGGATAACCGCAACGATTCCTGGGATTCCAGATATTGGGAACATAAATTTGTGGAAGCGGAAGATATCATCGGAAAGGCCGCGGTCAGCTATTTCCCCCATCCCCGCATACTGAAATAAGAACGTATCTATGTTTCGATATACAGGCAATTCAGAGCAGCTTGCGTGAGGAAAAACCGCTCTGAATTGCCGTCCGCTTCGTAATTGTAATTACTGTCTGTCCGCATCAAACAGTTCCCTTTCTGCTCTGCAGTATCCTGGCTATTGTTTCCAGAATCAGAGGGATGTCAATGGGCTTGGTCAAATGCGCGTCCATGCCGCTCTCCTTGGACATCTGCTTATCACTGTCGAACGCATCCGCGGACAAAGCGATAATCGGAATATGGGACGCAGACGGGTCAGGAAGCTTTCGGATTGCCCTGGCCGCTTCCCAGCCGTTCATTACCGGCATTTGAATATCCATCAGAATCAGATCGAAATCTTCCGGCGCGGCAAGCTCCATTTTTTCTACGGCAATCTGACCGTTGATAGCAGTTTCCACAAGAAACCCCATGCCCTGCAGGATTTCTGTTTCAATTTCCAGATTCGCCATATTGTCGTCCACCAGCAGAATTTTCTTATTCAGCAGGCTGGAAAAAGCGTCTTCGGTATGGTTAGCGGAAGAGAGGGGATGTGTCTGCAGCCGCAGCCGGAGAATAACCGTAAATGTGCTGCCTTTTCCCGGAGAACTCTCTATTTGAATGGTGCCGCCCATCATATCCACAATGCTTTTGACAATGGTAAGTCCCAGTCCGGAACCGTGAATTCCGCTGAAAGTGGTATTTTTTTCCCGCTCAAAGGGCTCATAAATATGCTTTTGGAAATCCTTGCTGATGCCGATGCCGGTGTCTTTGACGATAAACTGATAGACGGCGAAATTGTTGGGGAATTTTTCCACTTCTTCTGCCGTAATTTCCACAGTTCCGTCGTTTTCTGTATAAGTAATGGCATTGGCGGCCAGATTTGTTAAAAGCTGGCGCAGCTTGTCCTGATCTCCGAAGATGTCAGAGTGTGTCATTCCGGCAGAGTCAACAGAAAAAGCAATATTTTTTTCTTCTGCCTGAGGCTGCAGATTTTCATGGATATCCTGGAGGATATCGCTTAAATTACACTCTGTCTCCGTTATGCGGGTGTCATTGGATTCCGACCAGGAAATTTCCAGCACCTTTTCAATCAATTCCAAAAGCTACTTGCTGGCAATATCAATTTTGCGGAGGTAATCCGTGACTGCCTGGCTGTCCTCTAGATGATTTCTGGCAAGGGCAGTGTAGCCGAAAATTGCGTTCAGCGGCGTACGCATGTCGTGGGACATATTGGAAAGAAAAGTATTCTTGGCGTTGATGGCCAGATTTGCCGTATTCAGAGCTTCTTCATACAGTTGTTTCTGCTCCATTTCCCGGCGGACTTCTTCGTCTACTTTCCGGTAACCCATAACCACCTGGGAAATGCGTTCCCGATTGCCCACATTTACAATGCGAAGCTGCAGATACTGCAGTTCCCCGTTGTTGATGACGCGGTAATTGGTATAATATGTTTTGCTGGTTGCAAGTTTTTTGCGGATATACGCAGGATCGCTGACTTTGAGAATCAGTTCCTGATCTTCCGGGTGCACCCAGGTAGTTACATAGTCGGAAATGTACCAGCTCAACTGGCGGGGCTGGAATTTCCTGCCGAATTGGAGTTCTGTCCTGCTGCTGAGGCGGTAGGGCAGAATCCGGTCGGCGTCTAAGTCGGCGTAAAGGATAGAATCATAATTGACGCTGAGTCCCTCGATCACCTCTAGCCGGCGCAGATGCTCCTGGTTAATCAGTTTCCGTTCCTTGTCGTATTCTTCGATGAGAGTTTTCAGCTTCTGTTCTTTCTGTCTCTTCTCCTGCAGAAGGCGTTCTTTTTCAGAAAGATGCCGGTTCTTTTTGTCTGTGGCGTCTAAAAGGAAGACATAGAAAATACCGTCCTGAGAATCCAGCCGGATATAATGCCCGTAATCCTCGATCCAGCGGATTTCCTGATCCTTTCGGATAATCCGGTATTCCACAAAATCGAGATCATGCAGGCTGTCCGCAATTTGTTCCTGAATGCTTAGTTCCACGTTTTCCAAGTCTTCTGGATGGACAATGCCCCGGAAAGAGCTGCCGGTATATTCCAGGAATTCTTCCAGGGTATCACATTGGAAAATTCGCAGCAGAGCTTTATTGGCATAGATAATTTCCTCTGACTCATTGTCGCGGTATATCAGAAATCCGCCGGGCATTTCATCCATAAATGCCATGATTTCCTGAATCGTCTCGTTTTCCTGGGGTTTTGAAGCAGTCAGGAGATATTCGATCAGGTTATGATTCGTTGTTGATTCGCGCATGATATGTCCCCCTGATAAACAGATTATCGTACAATAAAATATGATTTAGTGTAGCATATTTTGGCAGAAAAGTCAATTTTTAAGGGTCTAATTTGTCAAACAATAGTATTGACAGCAGACAACTTAGCGTGTATAATACAAAAATGAAAATGAACTTGCATAGAGAGATCGAGAAAGAGAGGAAAAGAAAATGAGAAGCGATCAGGTAAAAAAAGGAATGCAGCAGGCGCCCCACCGTTCTCTGTTTCACGCGTTGGGATTCACCAGTGAAGAGATGGACAAACCGCTGGTTGGAATTGTAAGCTCTTATAATGAGATTGTTCCGGGGCACATGAATCTGGACAAAATTGTGAATGCCGTAAAGCTTGGCGTGGCGGAAGCCGGGGGCGTTCCTGTGGTGTTTCCGGCCATTGCGGTCTGCGATGGAATTGCCATGGGTCATACCGGCATGAAATATTCCCTGGTCACCCGTGATTTGATTGCGGATTCCACAGAATGCATGGCGCTGGCCCATCAGTTTGACGCATTGGTGATGGTTCCCAATTGTGACAAGAATGTACCGGGACTTCTGATGGCGGCGGCAAGAATCAATGTGCCTACGGTATTTGTATCCGGCGGCCCTATGCTGGCAGGCCATGTAAAGGGAAAGAAGACCAGCCTTTCTTCCATGTTTGAGGCAGTGGGCTCTTATGCGGCAGGCACCATGACAGAAGAAGACGTGCGGGAATTTGAGGAAAAGGCATGTCCCACCTGCGGTTCCTGCTCCGGCATGTATACCGCGAATTCCATGAACTGCCTGACAGAGGCTCTGGGCATGGGGCTGAAAGGAAACGGAACCATCCCGGCTGTCTATTCGGATCGCATCCGTCTGGCCAAACATGCGGGCATGGCGGTGATGGAGATGTACCGGAAGAATATCTGCCCCAGAGACATTATGACCAAAGAAGCCATATTGAACGCCCTGACTGTGGATATGGCGTTGGGGTGCTCCACCAACAGTATGCTTCACCTTCCGGCTATTGCCCATGAGATAGGATTTGATTTCGATATTGGATTTGCCAATGAAATCAGTGAGAAGACCCCCAACCTCTGCCATCTGGCGCCGGCAGGACCTACTTATATGGAAGATCTGAACGAAGCAGGCGGCGTCTATGCGGTTATGAACGAACTGGCAGAATTAAATTTATTAAATCTGGATTGTATGACTGTGACGGGAAAGACCGTAGGGGAAAATATTCAGGGGTGCGTCAATAAGAATCCGGAAGTGATCCGTCCTCTGGACAATCCCTACAGCGCAACGGGAGGCCTTGCCGTATTGAAGGGAAATCTGGCGCCGGAAGGCAGCGTGGTGAAACGCTCCGCCGTTGCGCCGGAAATGATGGCGCATGAAGGCCCGGCCCGGGTATTTGACTGCGAAGAGGATGCCATTGCGGCAATCAAAGGGGGCAAAATAGTTGCCGGTGATGTGGTAGTCATCCGGTATGAAGGCCCCAAAGGCGGTCCGGGTATGAGAGAAATGTTAAATCCAACTTCAGCAATTGCCGGAATGGGCTTAGGCTCAACGGTTGCGCTGATTACAGACGGACGGTTCTCCGGAGCCAGCCGCGGCGCGTCCATCGGCCATGTTTCTCCGGAAGCGGCTGTGGGAGGAATGATTGCGCTGGTGGAAGAGGGAGATACCATCAAAATAAATATTCCGGAAATGAAACTGGAACTGGATGTGCCGGAAGAAACTCTGGCAGCGCGTAAGGCGGCGTGGAAGCCCAGGACTCCAAAGGTAACAGAAGGATATCTGGCTCGTTATGCCCAGATGGTAACCTCCGGCGCAACCGGCGCAGTGATGAAAAAGGATCTGTCATAATTCAGGGAGTTTTTATGTTGAGAATCGGATGTCATCTGTCCTCTTCCAAAGGCTTTTTAGCCATGGGGAAAGAGGCAGTAAAAATAGGAGCGAATACCTTTCAGTTTTTTACCAGGAATCCAAGAGGCGGCAAGGCCAAAGCTTTCGATCCAAAAGACATTGCCGCTTACCTGGATTATGCCGGGGATCATGGGCTTGAGCAGATTCTGGCCCATGCCCCTTATACTTTAAACGCCTGCGCCAAGGACGAGGGTCTGCGCCAGTTTGCCTATGATACCATGTGCGATGATCTGAGCCGTTTGGAACATATTCCCGGGGCCATGTATAATTTTCACCCCGGCAGTCATGTAAAGCAGGGAGCGGAAACCGGGATCGCGTATATTTCCGACATGCTCAACAGGATTAACGAGAAAGGGTATCAAACGGTGATTCTGTTGGAGACTATGGCGGGAAAAGGGACGGAGATCGGCAGGAATTTTGAAGAGCTGCAGGAAATCATAGAGCGGGTGGAAGACAGCAGCCGTCTGGGAGTCTGCATGGATACCTGCCATGTGTTTGACGGCGGGTATGATATTGTAAATCATTTAGAGCAGACACTGGAGGAATTTGACCGGGTGATCGGCTTGGAGCGGCTGAAAGCTATGCATTTAAATGACAGCATGAATGGATTGGGAAGCCATAAAGACCGCCATGAGAAAATCGGGGAAGGCAATATCGGCCTTCCGGCGTTCCGTGCCATTGTCACCCATCCCAGGCTTTGCCCTCTGCCCTTCTTTTTGGAAACGCCCAATGATCTTGACGGGTATCAGCGGGAAATTGCATTGCTGCGGAAAGTGGCAAAGACATGAAGAAAAAAAGAGTATCGGTGATTCGGAAAAGAGGCGTCATAGCAGGTGCAGTTTGTCTGTGCCTGCTGTTTGGCGCAGTGATGTTACAGCGGGCGCAAGAAGGACAGAGCCAGGAAGCCGGACAGGCGCAGTCCGCTGAGTCAGCAGGCCAGAAAAATCAGGGCGCTCAAGAGGACAGAACTCCAGACAGTGAAAACACAGGGACTGTTTCGGCAGAAGGGCAGAATTCCCGTCCGCAGGAACAAGTAAAGCCAGGCGGCTCAGAAGATTCTGCTGCAGAAACCCAAAGTTCCCGGACATTGGAACTTACCGATATCCAGGTGATGCCGGCCGGCAGCATTCTGGATGCTTCCGCTTTCTCTCAGGAATTTTTGGACAGCCTGTTCTGCAGTCAGGAAATTTCAGAAGATCTCCGCCAGCGTATCTGGGGCGTTTCCTATCAGGAAAACGACAACATTGCCCTGTCAGAGCTTCGCTATCTGCGGGTGCTTCATGTAGGATTTGACGGGGAAACCCATATCGGCGAACTGATGGTCCACCAGTCCATCGCAGAGGATATTCTGGAAATTATGTCCGAACTGTACCGCCAGAATTACCCCATAGAAAAAATGCTTCTGATCGATGAATACGGCGCAGACGATGAAAGCTCCATGTCGGAGAATAATACATCAGCATTTAATTACCGTGAAATTGCAGGCTCTTCCAGGCTTTCCAGACATGCCCTGGGTCTGGCCATTGACATTAATCCCAGATATAATCCTTATGTGAAGCAGACAGGTGATGGAGAAGTTCTGGTGAGTCCGGCCAACGGCGGAGAATATGCGGACAGAAGCCAGGAATTTCCATATAAAATTGCAGAAGGAGACTTGTGCCTGCAGCTTTTTGCCGAACATGGATTTGCCTGGGGCGGATACTGGAATTCTGTAAAAGATTATCAACATTTTGAGAAATAAGGAAGGCTTTCCTGACTTCCTTATTTCGCCGAAATGCTGCCTGGTTTGTGTGCCAAAGGGGCATCCGCCAGTTCCGTTCGTTTTTCAAAAATGAAAAATTCACTCTATTCCATCCGCTTTTGCCCTCCTTCTATCATCAGATACGCAATCACGCAGATCACCGCCGACAAAAGCGATCCCAAAGGAGCCGCCAGTCCCATAGGAAACAGGTTGTCCGGATACTTTTTGGAGGCAATCCAGGAAAGGGGAATACGCGCCAGCACAATGGACAGGGAGTTGTGCAGAAAAGAAATGCCGGATTTTCCAAGAGCGCAGAAGTATCCGGAAAAGCAGAAATGCATCCCGGCAAACACACAGTCCCAGACATAGCTTCGCAGATATTGGCTGCCCTGGCGGATTACATCCGCATTTTCCTCAAATAGCCCTACAATCTGCGGAGCGATGAATTGCACAATCACAGAGGCCGCAGTCCCGAATCCAATGGAAATGATAAGCGCGCAGCCCAGTGTCTGTCTTGCCCTGCCTCGTTTTTTGGCTCCGATATTCTGTGCGGCAAGGGCGGAGACTGCCGACAGCATGGAGGAGGGAATCAGAAACAGGATGCCGATAACTTTTTCCACGATTCCCACAGCGGCGGCGTCATTCAGCCCCCGGCGGTTGGCAATGATGGTAATTACAATGAAAGCAATCTGAATAAACCCATCCTGCAGGGCCACCGGCAGGCCAATCTTAAGAATTCCCCCCATAACGCTTCTTTGAGGTTTGAAATCACTTTTTCGCAGAACCAGCCCCGTTTTTCTTTTCAAAATAACCAGCAATGCTGTCAGTACGGAAATTGTCTGTGAGACTGTAGTGCCCAGGGCAGCTCCCATGGCGCCCATTCCCAGTGCTCCGATAAACAGATAGTCCAGAAAGATATTGCAGACACAGGCCACGGCAATGAAGTACATGGGTCTTTTTGTGTCGCCCAGGCCCCGGAAAATGGAACTGATCATATTGTAAGCGGTAATAAACGGAATACCGGCAAAGCAGATTCTGAGATAAGATACGGTATCTTTGGCTGCCTCCGGCGGCGTAGACATTGCGGCCACAATGGGGTTTACCAGAATCAGCAGCAGAACAGTAACAGCAAGGGAACCGGTTATAAATAAAGTGGCTGTATTTCCCACCAGCCGGGAGGCTTTTTTTGGCTCCTTTGCGCCCACCGCAAGTCCGATGGTAACGGTTGCCCCCATAGCAAGTCCCACAATCATCACGGTCAGCATATGCATCACCTGGCTGCCGATGGATACGGCGGTAATGCTGTCTGTGGCGTTAAACTGGCCGATGATAAATAAATCAGCCATGCCGTATAAGGTCTGAAGAAAAAAAGACAGCATATAGGGCAGGGAAAACAGCAGAATATTTTTCCATACGCTTCCTGAGGTTAAATCTTTTTCCATAATTTTTGACCCGTATGTTTTCTTGATAGTTTCTAAGGAAGAAGATGAAATTTTCATTCCGAAAACCATACGGATTGCTCCCAGGCCATTTTAGCACAAAATGGAAAAGTGTGGTAGGATTTTATGGAATAACTTGATTTTTTTGAAAAAAGTTACAATTTACATCCAGATATATAAAAGAATTATAAAATCTGGCATGGGTGTGAATTATAAGGTAAATTGTAACAAAAGTTAACAAAAGAAATTTGCGCTAAACGCAAAAACTTCTTGCAGTTTTGAAAATCCCATGTTAAAATAGTCCCCAGTGAAAAGCAATGAAGGTGTTCAGTAGAGAACTGCACTGCTTCCAGAGAGAGAGGGCCGCCGGCTGTAAGCCCTCTTAAGAAAAGGCAGCAATTGAATTTCCCACCGGAGCTGCGCGTCTGAACCGGGAATGTGCCCCAGTAGGACGTGACGTTTTCTGCACGTTACGCAGAAAGAGTGTTTGAGAATGCCTGCTGATATAAGCAGGGATTCTTGAGAATCAGGGTGGTACCGCGGAACCTTTCGTCCCTATGCTTCGGCATAGGGGCTTTTTTCTGCTGTGGGAAGTATGTCCTGTGACAGGGATGGTCATAGCTTTGGTCAAACCCAGGGGAAGCAAGCCATATGATGATGCGGAAAGGAGAATGAAAATGAAAGAAAAACTGGAACAGATTAGGGAGAGAGCAGTCCGGGAAATCCAGAATTCAGACGGACTGGCGAAATTAAATGATGTAAGAGTTGCGTTTTTGGGAAAAAAAGGAGAATTGACTGCCGTGTTAAAGGGCATGAAAGATGTGCTTCCCGAGGAACGTCCCGCAGTGGGGCAGCTGGTGAATGATACCAGAGAGAGCATCGAGCGGCTGATTGAAGAGACAAAGGCCAAATTAGAAGCGGCAGAGCGGGAACTGAAGCTCCAGCAGGAGGTGATTGACGTGACCCTGCCGGCAAAAAAGAACCGTGTGGGCCATCGCCATCCCAATACCATTGCATTGGAAGAGGTGGAGCGGATTTTCGTGGGTATGGGCTATGAAGTTGTGGAAGGGCCGGAAGTGGAATATGATTATTATAACTTCGAGGCGCTGAATATTCCGGCAAATCACCCGGCCAAAGACGAGCAGGACACCTTCTATATCAGTGACAAGATTCTGCTGCGCACCCAGACCTCACCGGTGCAGGTGCGGGAAATGGAAAAAGGAAAGCTGCCCATCCGCATGATTGCGCCGGGCCGCGTGTTCCGTTCCGACGAAGTGGACGCCACCCATTCCCCCTCTTTTCACCAGATCGAGGGACTGGTGGTGGATCGGCGTATCACCTTTGCAGATTTAAAGGGGACGCTTGCGGAGTTTGCCAGACAATTATTCGGAGAAGAGACAAAAGTCAAGTTCCGTCCTCATCATTTCCCCTTTACAGAGCCCAGTGCGGAAATGGATGTGACCTGCTTCAAATGCGGCGGAAAGGGCTGCCGGTTCTGCAAGGGTTCCGGCTGGATTGAAATCTTAGGCTGCGGAATGGTGCACCCAAGAGTGCTGAAAATGAGCGGGATTGATCCGGAAGAGTATTCCGGTTTTGCCTTCGGCATGGGCCTGGAGCGGATTGCGCTGCTGAAATACGAGATTGACGATATGCGCCTGCTCTACGAAAACGACGACCGCTTTTTGAAACAGTTCTAAAACCTTTATAGTTCAATACACGCAGAAAGGAATCAATCGTTATGAATACATCATTATCATGGATGAAAGCTTATGTGCCGGAACTGGACGTGACGGCTCAGGAATATATGGACGCAATGACTCTTTCCGGCTCCAAAGTGGAAGGGTATGAAAAGCTGGACGCGGATTTAGATAAAATCGTAATCGGCCAGATTAAAAAAATAGAAAAGCATCCCGACGCGGATAAACTGGTGGTATGCCAGGTGGATGTGGGAACCGGGGAGGAAATTCAGATTGTCACCGGCGCTCCCAATGTAAAAGAGGGTCAGAAAGTTCCGGTGGTCTTAGACGGCGGCCGGGTGGCGGGAGGCCATGACGGAAAGAAAACCCCAGGCGGAATCAAGATCAAAAAGGGAAAATTAAGAGGCGTGCCTTCCAACGGCATGATGTGCTCCATCGAAGAGCTTGGCTCCAACCGGGATATGTACCCGGAAGCGCCGGAAGAAGGGATCTATATTTTTGAGGACGACGCTGTGGTTGGAGAGAGCGCAGTGAAAGCATTGGGGCTGAATGACGTGGTTTTTGAATATGAAATCACCTCCAACCGGGTGGACTGCTTCGGCGTGCTGGGGCTGGCAAGAGAGGCGGCGGCGACTTTTCAGAAAGAATTCAAGCCTCCGGTGGTGACTGAGACAGGAAATGATGAGGATGTGAATGATTACATCAAAGTTACGGTCAATGACACGGAGCTCTGCCCCAGATATTGCGCCAGGGTGGTGAAAAATATCAAGATCGCCCCCTCGCCCAAATGGATGCAGCGGCGGCTTGCCTCCCAGGGAATCCGGCCCATCAATAATATCGTGGACATCACCAACTATGTGATGGAGGAGTACGGCCAGCCCATGCACGCCTATGATTTGGACACAATTGCAGGGCATGAAATCATTGTAAGGCGGGCAGCGAAAGAAGAAAAATTTGTGACGTTGGACGGCCAGGAGCGGATCATGGATGATTCTGTTCTGATGATTTGCGACGGAGAGAAGGCAGTGGGCATTGCCGGAATTATGGGCGGAGAAAACTCCATGATTACCGACAATGTGCAGACCATGCTGTTTGAGGCGGCATGCTTTGACGGCACCAATATCCGCCTTTCCAGCAAAAAAGTAGGGCTTCGCACCGACGCTTCCGGCAAGTTTGAGAAAGGTCTGGATCCCAACAATGCCATAGACGCCATCAACCGGGCCTGCCAGTTAATCGAAGAGCTGGGCGCCGGAGAAGTAGTAGGCGGCGTGGTGGATGTGTACAGCAAAGTGAAAGAAGGAAGAAGAATTCCTTTTGATCCGGAGAAAATCAACCGCCTTTTGGGCACGGACATCCGCAAAGAGACCATGCTGGGTTATTTTAAGAAACTGGATTTGGATTACGATGACGCGAAAGGGGAAGTGATTGCCCCCTCCTGGAGACAGGATCTGGAATGCCTGGCAGATTTGGCGGAAGAAGTGGCAAGGTTTTATGGATACGACAATATTCCCACCACGCTGCCCACCGGAGAAGCAACCACCGGAAAACTGTCCTTTAAGCTGAGAGTGGAAGAAGTGGCGAGAAATATTGCGGAATATTGCGGATTCAGCCAGGGAATGACCTATTCCTTTGAGAGCCCCAAAGTCTTTGACAAGTTATTGCTTCCCAAAGACAGTGAACTGCGCAAAACAGTGGTGATTTCCAATCCCCTGGGAGAGGATTTCAGCATTATGCGCACCATTTCCCTGAACGGGATGCTCACTTCTCTGTCCACCAATTATAACCGCAGAAACCGGAACGTGCGCCTGTATGAACTGGGAAATATCTATCTGCCCAAGCAGACGCCGCTGACAGAACTGCCGGAGGAACGGATGCAGTTTACCCTGGGCATGTACGGAGAAGGGGATTTCTATGCCATGAAAGGCGTGATCGAAGAGTTTCTTGACAAAGCGGGGCTTTCCGGAAAAGAAACCTACGATCCCAATGCCGGGAAACCTTTCCTTCACCCGGGCAGGCAGGCAAATGTCCTTTATGACGGCCAAATTCTGGGGTATCTGGGAGAAGTGCATCCCCAGGTGGCGGACAATTATTCCATCAAAGACCGGGTGTATGTGGCAGTGCTGGATATGCCGAAGGTGGTGGAACTGGCAAGCTTTGAGCGGAAATATGAGGGAATTGCCAAATTCCCGGCAGTGACCCGGGACATCAGCATGGTAATGAAGAAAAACATCCTGGTGGGAGAAGTGGAGAAAGTATTCGAAGCCAAAGGCGGCCAGTATCTGGAAAGCTATGAATTATTCGATCTCTACGAGGGCGCACAGATTACGGCAGGTTATAAATCTGTGGCGTACTCCCTGACTTTCCGGGCAAAGGATAAGACATTGGAGGAAGCGGATTATGTTCCTGCCATGGATAAAATTCTGAAAGCATTGGAGTCCATGGGCATTGAGCTGAGGAAGTAAATGGCTGCGCACGCGTGTTTGAGTGCGTAAGAAGGTTATCATGGCGTGTAAGTAAATTGCCGCATGGGCGCATGTTTGAATTTTGCTGAGCGTAAGAATGCTATGGTGTGTAAGTAAATTGCCGCATGGGCGCATGTTTGAATAAAGTGAAAGGAATGGGTGATTTTTATGGAAGTAAGAGACTTTTACTATGAATTGCCAAAGGAATTAATCGCCCAGGATCCGTTGGAAGATCGCTCCAGTTCCCGGCTTCTGGTTCTGCATAAGGAGACGGGGGAACTGGAACACAGAAGTTTCCGGGATATTGCGGAATACTTAAGTCCCGGGGACTGTCTGGTGTTAAATAATACGAAAGTAATCCCAGCCAGGCTGTTCGGAGAGCGGGAAGGCACAAAAGGAAAAGTGGAAATCCTGCTGCTGAAACGGAAAGAAAAGGACGTCTGGGAAACTCTGGTGAAGCCGGGGAAAAAAGCCAGGCCGGGGGAGCGAATCCTCTTTGGAGGCGGGCTTTTAACCGGGGAAGTGCTGGAGATTGCGGAAGAAGGCAACCGTTTGATTCAGTTCACCTATCAGGGAATTTTTGAAGAGGTTTTGGATCAGCTGGGGCAGATGCCCCTGCCCCCCTATATCACCCATCAGCTTCAGGATAAGAATCGGTATCAGACGGTGTATGCCAAATACGACGGTTCGGCGGCGGCGCCTACCGCCGGGCTGCATTTTACGCCGGAGCTATTGGAAGAGATCAGGCAGAAAGGGGTTTCCATTGCGGAAGTGACCCTCCATGTGGGCCTTGGAACCTTCCGTCCGGTGAAGGCAGAACAGGTGGAAGAGCATCATATGCATTCGGAATTCTATCAGATTGACGAGGAGGCGGCAAGGCTGATTAATGAGACCAGGCAAAGAGGCGGCCGGGTGATCTGCGTGGGAACCACAAGCTGCCGAACCATTGAGTCTGCGGCGCAGCGTCTGCTTAAGGAAAAGTCCCCGGCGCAGGAAGCGGACGGGACGCCGCCGGAAAAGTCCCCGGTGCAGGAAGCGGATGTGCTCCAGGCAGGGAGCGGATGGACAGATATCTTTATTTATCCCGGTTATCAGTTTCTGGTATTGGATGCGCTGATTACTAATTTCCATCTGCCGGAATCCACGCTGGTAATGCTGGTGTCTGCTCTTGCCGGAAGAGATCAGGTGATGCATGCCTATGAAACGGCGGTGCGGGAACGGTATCGTTTTTTTAGCTTCGGAGACGCAATGCTTATCTTATAAACCGATTTTGCGGTTTTTTGTTGCTCACAAATAGGGAGAGTCGAAAAATATATGGCAGAGCCGAAGGTGATGTGATATAATTTGGGTGTTGTCCTACCGAAACCTGGCAACGGGAGGAGGTGAGAACTATCGACATACTGCTTACTTTTACCGTGACTGTCATAGCAGGCGTGGCTTGCCACCTCATCTGTAAATGGCTAGACAGGCATGACAAGGACAACAAATAGCCTAGTGGGTGCTTTGCCACTGTAAAAAGAAAAGAAGAAGCCCCGAACTGTGCTGGAACACGGTTCGGGGCTTCGTTCTTTTACTACCGATACTCTGCTTACTTTTTGCCTACTGGCATTATAGCATATGCAATTTTGAAATGCAATATTCTTTGAAAAATCTTTTCGTTAGCAAAATATTACATTTGTGAAGTCCCATTGGTTCTGACACATTGGGAATCAACGGGACTCTGGAGCGTGTCTTAAAATTGATTTTCAGCAACAAACCGGGACAGTGTGCTTATGAACAAATCTTCGTCATAAGCATACTTTTTTTTGTCCCAATGCAATAGCATACCGAGAAAGCCGCCGGAATAAAAGGCTGCGGCATTTTCCATAAATACGGGCTCAAGTCCTGCGCTGCCGCTTCTCTGCCGCATGGTCGCAAGCAAATCCTCCGTAATCTGTTCAGAAAGAAAGTAGAGCAGGGTGGGGAACAAATCGCTTTCTTTAATGTTGTTGACCAGCTGCTTATGTTCGGACATAAAGCGGAACAGAAAACGGCACATCTGCAGAGAGTAATTCTGGACATTGTCAGGAAAAAGCTCCGGCGGAATCTGGCTGTGGAAAGATTCGCAGACTTCTTTGCAGTAAAATACAAAATATTCGTATTTATCGGCAAAATGCTTGTAGAAAGTAGTCCGCCGGATCATGGCTTTTTGGCATAGTTCGTTGACGGTGATGTTTTCAAAGCGTTTTTCGCCCAGAAGGGCAGTGAAGGCATTGTGAAGCCCCATATAAGTTTTTTCAATTCGATAATCCAGTTTCTTTTCCAAAATATTCCGTTCCTTTCCAAAGACCATAAGTTCCTGCATGGCGAAAAAATCCATTTGGAAACATTTAAGGGTCAAATGTCAGTTATTTATCGTTTGCCAGTAAGATGTCTCTTGTTATTTATCTGTCTTTATTTTATCATACTAAATGTACATATGTCAATTATCTTTCAAATGTTATCAACGGAGAAGGTATTATGAAGAAAACAAGAAAAGAAGATGGATTTATGATGAAGCTTGCGGCGTTTATAGTGGATAAGAGGAATCTTTTTTTCCTGCTTACCGCGCTTATGCTCATTTTCTCTGCATTCTCCCGAAACTGGGTGGAGGTGGAAAATGACCTTGCCGCTTACCTGCCGGATACCTCAGACACCCGGCAGGGGTTGGATGTTATGGAAGAGCAGTTTACCACATTTGGGACAGCGCAGGTTCTGACAGCCAATATTTCCCGGGAAAAAGCGCAGGAGCTGCGGGAGAAAATTGCGGAGCAAAAAGGCGTCCAAAGTATTTTGTTTGACGAGACGAAAGACCATTATAACCATGTAAGCGCATTGTATACGGTTACCTTTGATTATGATGAAAAAGACGATAGGTGCCTTGAGGCCTTGGAGCAGGTGAAAGAGACGCTGGCGGGATATGACGTTTATGTGACCACAGAGCTGGGCAATCCTCTTTCCGAAATTATAGATTCAGAAGTCAGCGCAATCATGGTCTATGTGACGATTATTATTATTGTTGTGCTCCTGCTGACTTCACAGACCTATGCGGAGATGCCGGTTCTGATTCTCACCTTCGGCGCCGCTATGGTATTGAATCAGGGCACAAATTTCCTGCTTGGGAAAATATCTTTTGTGTCGAATTCTGTTACCAGTGTCCTGCAGCTGGCATTGTCCCTGGATTATGCGATTATTCTCTGCAACCGCTATAAGGAAGAGCATCAGCAGCTTCCCCTCCGGGAGGCGGTGGTAGTGGCCTTGAGCAAGGCAATCCCGGAGATTGGAGCCAGTTCGCTGACTACCATCGGCGGCCTGGTGGCCATGATGTTTATGCAGTTTAAAATCGGCCCGGATATGGGAATCGCCATTCTGCAAAAGTGCGTAAATTCCGGGAATGTCACAAGCCGGAAAGATTATGCAGGCGGCGTTTGCGGGCGGATGGACTTAGGATTTGCGGCAGGCTGTGAGAGTTATGGGAGAATCCAAAGTGAGAACGGCAGTTACGTAGGGGGAATCGCGGGATTTTCCACAGGCATTGTGCGGGGCTGTTTTGCCAAATGCAGCCTTGCGGGGAAAAAATACATCGGCGGAATTGTAGGCAGCGGGGGCGATCAGGATACGGAAAGCGGCGCGGGGAAAGTGCAGGGCTGTTATTCCATGGTGGATATCGTGTCTTATGAACAATATGCGGGCGCAGTGGCAGGCATTGACGAGGGAAGCTATGGAGAAAATTTTTTTGTTTCCGATTCCCTGGCGGGGATTGGCCGCTGCAGCATCACCGGCCAGGCGGAGCCGATGGAGTATAAAGCCCTTTTGGAAGTGGAAGGGCTGCCCCAGCAGTTTCGGCAGCTTACCGTGCGGTTTATAGAAGAGGAAAATTTGATTCAGCAGTTTTCGTTAAACTACGGGGAAGGGCTGGATCCCAAGGATTTTCCTGTAATCCCGGAACGGGAGGGGTATTTTTCCAGGTGGAGCGAAGAAGAGCTGGAGCAGCTGCATTTTGATGTGGATGTGGAGGCGGTCTACAAACTCTATGAGACGGCGCTGCCCTCCAAAGAGGCGCGGGAAGACGGACGGGAAGTGTTTTTTGTGGAAGGCCAGTTTGATGACCGGGCAAAGTTAAGAACCAGACAGATGGATGAGCTTTCAGAAGATGGCAGTCAGGAAGAAGAGCCGGAGCTTTCAGATGCGGGACTGCCGGGAAAGAGCCGGCGGGAGGAGAGCTGGCAGTTGGAGATTCCAGATGACGGGGCGCCTTCCCATATGGCGCGGTATCTTTCCCCTGACGGAAAAACAGAAGGGTGGTCCGTATACGTTTATCAGGACGGCGCATGGAAAAATGCAAAGGCCAAGGCAGTGGGGAGTTATCTGGAATTTGAAGTGAAGGGAAACAATGTCTGTCTCGCAGTTGTCCGCCATGTGAGAACCTGGGGCCAGGCAGCGGCGCTGCCGTTTGCGTTAATTGTTGCGGCGCTGTTTGGCATTGGGTTTCTTAAGTGGAAAAAGGGAGCAAAGGTAAAGAAATAAGACGAAAGATGAAAGGTGGTTGACGACAACCACCTTTCTCTTGAGCCATATTCAAATGTAAAAGTCTGCTGCCCCGTTAGACCTCAGTATGAATCCGGCCCTTAATGTGAACTTTGTTGTGCGCCGGGCAGTAATTCTTGCAGTTCTTAATGTTCTTGTGGATTACCTTGTGGTAAGCGCAGTAGTTCTTGCAGCTCTTGATGTTCTTGTGAATTACCTTATGGGTGGGGCAGTAATTCTTGCAGCTCTTAATGTTCTTGTGAATTTTCTTGTGTTTCGGGCAGTAATTCTTGCAGCTCTTGAGACTGGTATGAATTGTTTTGTGCACGGGACAGTAATTCTTGCAGCTCTTAATGTTTGCGTGAATCGTGTGGTGGTAACCGCAGTAATTCTGGCAGTCCTGGGGATTCTGGTGGGTAGAGTGGTGATACGGGCAGTAGTTGGAGCAATCTGTCACATTCTGATGAATTGTGTGATGGTAACCGCAGTAATTCTGACAGCTCTCCGGATTCTGGTGGTTGTAGTGGTGGTAGGGGCAATAAGTTCCGGAATTGGAATACCCTCCGCCGCCGTGATGTCCGCCGCCATGGTGCCCGTGGGCCATGACAGGCGTTGCAAAGCTTCCGATGCATACAAAAGCCGCCAGAACTGCAGCAGCAGTTTTTTTCCAGTTCTTAAAAAATTTCATTTGCGTTTCCTCCTAATTTAAAGCAAATCATAATGTTTCTACTTATAATACGCCGCAGATTCCCCAATCCTTGCAGTAAAATAAAAATTTGCAGTAAAATAAGTTTTCTGTCCTCATTGCTTTCTTTCCCCGCATTGCAGGAAAGCATGTCTCAAACCGCTGGCTGGTTATTCCCCAAGATAATAATGTCCGTAAGCGTCGGCAGCTTTGATGGCGGAACATACCGTTTCCGGGGTCACGGTAAATGGCATGTTATGTAATGTGTCAGCTTCCGCGCATGCCGCAGCGGCCACAGCCATAATCTTTTCATCTGTCACTTCAGACACGCCCAGTTCTTTTAAGGTGACAGGAAGCCCCAGTTCGATGCACCATGTGATGATATCTTCCAGTTCATCGGCAGGAATATTTTCCAGCACAAGCTGGGTAATGGTTCCGAAGGCCACTTTTTCTCCGTGATACATGTGATGGCATTCTTCTAACACGGTCAGGCCGTTGTGGATGGCGTGAGCGCCTGCCAGGCCGCCGCTCTCAAAGCCGATGCCGCTTAACAGGGTATTTGCTTCGATAATTTTCTCCACTGCGGGGGTGCATGCGCCTGCCTCCAGGGCCAGTTTTGCCTTAACGCCTTCCTCCATCAATGTGTGAAAGCACAGTTCTGCCAGCGTCATTGCCGCGGAAGTTGCAAGCCCTCCGGCGCAGGTAGCGGCTTCGCTGTTTTTGCAGGCCCTTGCTTCGAAATAAGTAGCCAGCGCGTCGCCCATGCCGGATACAGTCAGCCGGACCGGAGATTTGGCGATGATTTCCGTGTCCATCAGAACCAGATTCGGATTGGCGGGAAGGAACAGGTACTCTTCAAACACCCCGTCGTCTGTGTAGATTACGGACAACGCGCTGCAGGGAGCGTCCGTGGAAGCGATGGTGGGGCAGATCAGCACGGGAAGAGATTTGTGAAAGGCCACTGCCTTGGCGGTGTCTAAGATCTTGCCGCCTCCGATGCCGATAATCATGTCGCAGCCGTTGTCTTCCACAACTTTCAGCAGCCGGTTAATCTCCGTTTTGCTGCATTCCCCGTTGAAATAGTCGAATACGGTAGCCACTTCTTTGCCGGAAAAGCTGCCTTCTACAATTGTCCCAATTCTTTTGAAGCCCGAAGCTGTAATCAAAATCAATGCTTTTTTCCCATATTTTAAAGCATATTCCCCCAATTTTTTCATTTCCCCTGCACCCTGTACATATTTGTTCGGGCTGATTAAAATGTTTGCCATGTAAAAATACCTCCTTTTGTATTGTGCGCTTTGTGTCAAGCTGTATTTTTATTGTATGCCTTGTAAGAGGCTCTGTCAACAGAACCTGGAAAAAGGTTGCAAAAATATTTTGTTCGAAGTATGATAGTAGGGAAACTGGAAAATTCTGGAAGACAAAGGATGAGTGAGACTGGATGAGAGTACGGGAATATCAGAGCGAAAATGTTTACGAAGCGCTTCAGAAAAGATTTCATTTTTTATTCGAGGAATTTGACAATATTTATGTTTCCTTCAGCGGGGGAAAGGACAGCGGCGTGCTTTTGAACCTGCTGCTGGATTTTAAGCGGATGCACTATCCTCACAGAACTGTGGGGCTGTTCCATCAGGATTTTGAAGCGCAGTATACGATGACGACAGAATATGTGGAACGGACCTTTCAGCGTCTGGAAAAAGAATTGGAGCCTTACTGGGTCTGTCTTCCCATGGCCACCCGCACAGCGGTGAGCAGCTACGAAATGTACTGGTATCCCTGGGATGACGCGAAAAAAGACATCTGGGTCCGGCCCATGCCCAGCCATCCTTATGTGATTAATATGGATAATCCTTTTCATCACTATCATTACCGGATGCCTCAGGAGAATCTGGCCAAGCAGTTCGGACGGTTTTATAAGGAACAGCATGGGAAAAAGAGCACGGTCTGCCTTCTGGGGATACGGGCGGAAGAGTCCATGCAGCGTTACAGCGGGTTTTTAAACCGGAAATACGGGTATCAGGGAGAATGCTGGATTTCCAAGCAGTTCAAGGACGTCTGGTGCGCCTCGCCCCTGTATGACTGGACCAACAGCGATGTGTGGGCGGCTAACTTCCAATTCGGGTACGATTATAATAAACTGTATGACCTGTATTATATGGCAGGGTTGAAGCCCAGCCAGATGCGGGTGGCCTCTCCCTTTAACGATTACGCCAAAGACAGCCTGAATCTGTACCGGGTGATTGATCCGGAGATCTGGGCCAGGCTGGTGGGAAGGGTGCGGGGAGCCAATTTCGGCGCGGTGTACGCAAGATCAAAAGCCATGGCGTACCGGAATATCAAGCTGCCGGAGGGCCATACCTGGGAGTCCTACACCAAGTTCCTGCTGGACACGCTGCCGGTGCGGATCCGGAATAATTATGTGAAAAAATTCCGGACTTCCATGAAATTCTGGCACCAGACCGGGGGAGGGCTCTCCGAAGAAACCATTCAGGAGCTGTTGGATCACGGCTATCAGATTCAAAGAAACGGAATTTCCAATTACACTGTGAATAAAAATTCGAGAATCATTTTTACCGGAAAAATACCGGACGATACAGACGATATTAAAACTACCAAAGATATCCCAAGCTGGAAGCGAATGTGTTACTGCATCTTGAAAAACGACCATATTTGCAGATACATGGGATTTGGCTTATCTGCCAGGGAAAAAGAGCAGATCAACGCCATCAAGAAGAAATACGGAGGATTTGCAGATGAGCAGTAAAATATACCAGAGCCCGGCTTACAAAGTAATGCCCATCCCCATAGAAAAGATTGTACCCAATGATTACAATCCAAATGCGGTGGCGCCGCCGGAAATGCGCCTCTTGTATGACAGCATTAAAGAGGACGGCTACACCATGCCCATTGTCTGCTATTATTCCAAAGAAGAGGATGTGTACGTGATTGTGGACGGTTTCCACCGTTACCGGGTGATGAAAGAGCATAAGGATATTTATGAGCGGGAGCATGGGATGCTGCCGGTGACCGTCATTGAGAAATCACTGTCCAACCGGATGGCAAGCACCATCCGCCATAACCGGGCCAGAGGGAGCCATGATGTGGATTTGATGAGCAATATTGTGAAAGAACTTCACGAAATCGGAAGGTCTGACGCCTGGATTGCCAAGCATATGGGAATGAGCAAGGATGAGATCCTGCGGTTAAAGCAGATTACCGGCCTTGCGGCGCTGTTTCGGGATGTGAAATTTGGACAGGCCTGGAAGCCCATCGAGGAGGAATGAGAACCATTGGTTCATAAAATAGCCGAGGGGCAGATTCCCTTTTGACATAATTGACACATTCTCACGGACTTTGCGGCAAGCGCAAAGTCCTGAGCGGAACTGTTACGAAATTTTTCATTTTACTTCCTTTTGTTCTTCCAATAACGTAGTATTACCTGCTGTCTTTTTCTTGCGGTTTCCTGTGTGTTGATCTCTGTATTATATCAGAGACATTACCCTTGTGCAAACTGTGAAAACTCAAAGATCTAATTCAGCAATTTATTAATATCTTCATAAAAAGAGGGATAAGAAACCGTCACGCAGTTTTCGTCATCAAAACTGGTCACCCCGTCCGCATTCAGCCCTGCAACCGCGAAAGCCATGGCAATCCGGTGATCCCCATAAGTCCGGATCCGCGCGCCCTGGAGGGGCCTGCCGCCGTGAATCGTCATTCCGTCCTCAGCAGGAACCACATCAGCCCCCATAGCCGTTAAATTCTCTGTGACAGAGGCAATTCGATCAGATTCCTTGACTTTTAATTCCTGGGCGTCTTTGATGACAGTGTCGCCTTCTGCAAAGGCCGCCATAACCGCAATGATGGGAAGTTCGTCAATCAGCGTGGGGATGATTTCACCCTGAATCACGGCGCCGTGAAGGCTGCTGGATTTCACCAGGATGTCTGCGACAGGTTCTCCGGAAACCGTGTGTTCATTCAGCAGGGTGAGGCTGCCGCCCATGGCCTGGGCGGCTTTGAGAATGCCGCTTCGGGTGGGGTTCACTCCTACATTTTGAATCAGAAGCTCCGAATTGGGGCAGATCAGTCCCAGGGCAATGAAATAAGCGGCGGAGGAAATGTCTCCGGGCACTTGAATGGACTGTCCCTCCAGAACCGGTTCCGGCCAGACAGCGGCAGTAGTCCCTGTTGACAGGATATTAGCGCCGAAGCTGGCAAGCATCAGTTCTGTGTGATTTCTGGACAAAACAGGCTCCGTGACTCTGGTAATGCCGTCTGCGTAAAGCCCTGCCAGAAGAATGGAAGATTTCACCTGAGCGGAGGCAATGGGAGACTGGTAGTGAATGTGCCTTAACTTACCGCCCTGGATGGTGAAGGGCGCCCGGTCGGAACTGGATTTGGTGGGATGTTCCGGGAAATGCACAGGGTCCCAGCATTGAAATCTTGCGCCCATTTCCGACAATGGCGTCAGGATACGCCTCATCGGCCGTTTTTGAATGGAAGCGTCTCCATTTAAAATGCTCTGAAAGGACTGTCCGGCAAGGATTCCGGAGATCAGCCGCAGAGTGGTTCCGCTGTTGCCCACATTCAATACCTGCTGGGATTTCTTCAGGCCCCGGAGACCTTTTCCATGGATCAGCGCCCGGGAACCGTCAGTTTCAATGTCAATGCCAAGCTGCCGGAAACAGGAAATGGTGGAAAGGCAGTCCGCCCCCCGGAGAAAATTGGTGACTTCTGTCAGCCCGTTGGAAATGGCGCCGAACATGATTCCCCTGTGGGAAATGGATTTATCGCCGGGAACCGTAAGCTCCCCGTGAAATGAATGTTTTCTGGTAAGTTCCATGAATCATCAGTTCCTTTCGTAGTTATCTTTCATATAAAGTATAGTGATATTTTCTCAGCAGCACGAGAGCTTTGTCCAGAGCTTCTTTCTCATAGAACTCAATGTGGAGCACGCCCTCCTGGAATTCCCGGTTGTGGATAATTCCGATGTTTTTGATGCTGATCTGATTGGTTCCCAGGATGGTGGCCAGGGCCGCGATTCCTCCCGCTTCATCCACCATATCGCAGTAAAGTTCGTATATCTTTGGCAGGGAACCGGAGTTTGTGAGGGGCAGAGAGTCCCGGTAATCTTTGGCAGTTTGGAAGAAATCAAATAAACAGTCTCCCTCAGAAGCGGCAATCGCCTGTTTTGTCTCTTCTAAAGAAGCTTCAAACGCATCCAATAATTTAAGAATCTGCTGACGGTTGGTCAGGCAGATCTGCTGCCACATGACAGGAGAAGAAGAGGCAATCCTTGTGATATCTTTAAAGCCGCCTGCCGCGACCTGTTTCATGATTTCTTTGTCGTTGTCTAAATCTTTCACCAGATTTACCAGGCTGGAAGCCAGGATATGGGGCAGATGGCTGACTGCCGCTGTGATGAAATCATGCTCCTGATAATCCAGCACAATGGGGATAGCGCCGAGAGAACGAATAAATTCCCGGAATTTCTCCACAGACTCCGGCGCGGCTTTTGGGGAAGGCGTAATGATGTAATACACATTTTCCAAAAGGTAGGCGGTTGCGTGGGAATAGCCGCTTTTCTCAGAACCTGCCATGGGGTGCCCGCCGATAAAGTAAGGCGCCAGGGGAGTGCGGGCAATTTCCTGATGAATGGCAGATTTCACGCTGCCCACATCGGTGATGGTGCAGGTTTCTCCGGCGTAAGCAGATAATTTTTCCAGAAAATCTGTATTTTTCTGCACCGGGGCGCAGAGGAAAATATAACGGCAGCCGGCAAAGTCTTCTGTCAAATCCTCACAGGCTTTTGCAATGACGCCTTCCTTCAGAGCCAGCGACAGCGAGGTTTTGTCCAAGTCATATGCGATTAATGTGAGATCCGGATGAATCCGGTGGATGGTTTTGGCAATGGAGCCGCCGATCAGACCCAGGCCGATAAAACCGATTTTTTCAGGTTTCATATGCAGCAATTCCTTTCCTGTAAAACGATGAGTGTTCCGGTATGTCCCGTAAAAAGCGCGGGTTTCCAAGCGCTGACATTGCAATATTCAGTGAGGTTTCCTGCGTGTCCCGTGAAAAGCGCTGGTTTCCAAGCGTTGACATTGCAATATCCAGTGAGATTGATCCTGCGTGTCCCGTAAAAAGCGCAGGACCGCTCTACTGTGCTGTTAAGCGTTATATTGTACAATATCATAATGGAAACGTGGAAAAAAGTCAATACTTCGTTGCGTTGAAGTAAGAAAGCACATGCGAAGATGGCGGAGGATTTAACGGATTTGTAAATATTGAATAAAAAGGTTGTAAAATACCTAAAATTTTAGTAGAATATATACATCATAAAATATACTTGTATTGGAGGAATTCATATGAACGTTTACACAACTGACAAGATAAGAAACGTGGCACTTCTGGGACATGGCGGAAGCGGGAAGACAACTCTGGTGGAGGCCATGGCATATCTGTCCGGCATCACAAACCGCATGGGGAAAATCAGCGATGGCAATACCTTGAGCGATTATGATAAAGAAGAAACCAAACGGCTTTTTTCTATTAATACTTCTGTAGTTCCGATTATCTGGGAAGATACCAAGATCAATATCTTGGACACGCCCGGTTATTTTGGATTTGTAGGGGAAGTGGAGGAAGCAGTCAGTGTGGCGGACGCGGCAATTATCGTGGTATCCGGCAAGAGCGGAATTGAAGTGGGGACCCAGAAGGCGTGGGACATCTGTGAGAAATACAAGATTCCGAGAATGGTATTTGTGACAGAAATGGATGACGACAATGCAAGTTTCCGTCAGGTAGTGGCAGATTTACAGGAGATGTACGGTAAGCGGATCGCGCCGTTCCATCTTCCCATCCGGGAGAATGAGAAGTTTGTGGGATATGTCAATGTAGTGGCTCAGACCGGAAACCGCTGGGACGACAAGGGCAAGGTGGTGGAAGCTGAGATTCCTGAATATTCCAAGGCCAACTTAGAGCTGTGCCGGGAAGCGTTGATGGAAGCGGTGGCTGAGACCAGCGAGGAATTTATGGACCGCTATTTTGCCGGGGAGGAATTTTCTGAATTTGAGATCCGTTCCGCACTGCGCACCAATGTGGTGGACGGAAGCATTGTTCCGGTTTCCATGGGCTCCAGTACCTTGGTACAGGGCGTATATACCCTGCTGGATGATATTCTCAAATATCTGCCAAGTCCGGAGAAGCGTCCCTGCAAGGGCGTCAATATGAAGACCAACGAAGCTTTCGACGGAGATTACGACATTGCGAAGCCGAAGAGCGCTTACATATTTAAGACCATTGCCGATCCCTTTATCGGTAAGTATTCTTTGGTTAAAGTGAATTCCGGCGTTCTGAAGACGGACGACGTGCTGTTTAATTCTGAGAAGAATATGGATGATAAGATTGGCAAGATCTACGTAATGCAGGCAAATAAGCCCATCGAGGTGAAGGAGCTTCACGCGGGAGATATCGGGGCTTTGGCTAAACTGACCAAAGTTTCCACCGGAGACACCTTATCCACCAAAGCCGCGCCGGTGATTTACGGGAAGACGCAGATTTCCGTTCCTTACACCTATATGCGCTATAAGGCAAAGAAGAAGGGGGATGAAGACAAGATTTCCCAGGCGCTGCAGAAATTAATGCAGGAAGACCTGACCCTGAGGACAGAGAACGACAGCGCCAACGGGCAGACATTGATTTACGGCATCGGCGATCAGCATCTGGAAGTGGTAGTCAGCAAGCTGGCAGAGCGCTATAAAGTGGAAATCGAGCTGAGAAGGCCGAAGATTGCCTTCCGTGAGACCATCCGCAAGAAATCTGACGTGGAATACAAATATAAGAAACAGTCCGGCGGACACGGACAGTACGGCCATGTGAAGATGACTTTTGAGCCAAGCGGAGATCTTGAGACGGCCTATACCTTCGAACAGCAGGTGGTTGGCGGCGCTGTGCCCAAGAATTATTTCCCGGCAGTGGAGAAGGGCCTGCAGGAATCCGTATTGAAAGGGCCCATGGCGGCTTATCCGGTAGTGGGCGTGAAAGCGGTGCTTTACGACGGATCTTACCATCCGGTGGATTCTTCCGAAATGGCATTTAAGATGGCCACGATCCAGGCGTTTAAGAAGGGCATGATGGAAGCTTCTCCGGTATTGTTAGAGCCTATCGCAACCATGAAAGTGGTAGTTCCGGATAAATATACCGGCGACGTTATGGGAGATCTGAACAAACGCCGGGGCCGTGTGCTGGGGATGAATCCGGCGGAAACCGGCAAGACGGAGATTGCGGCAGATGTTCCTTATATGGAGATTTACGGATATATGACGGATCTGCGTTCCATGACAGGCGGAAGCGGATTGTTTTCCTATGAATTTGCCCGTTATGAACAAGCTCCTTCC
This sequence comes from uncultured Lachnospiraceae bacterium, assembly GCA_910584585.1. Lineage (GTDB taxonomy): Bacteria > Bacillota > Clostridia > Lachnospirales > Lachnospiraceae > Petralouisia. Next base: position 39,243 of record CAJUBP010000008.1, read on the forward strand.
GATATTCAGGAAAAAGAGATTGCAGCAAGGGCCAATAAACTGGAGAACGGCGAAGACTAATTAGTACTCCATCCGGCCAGAAATTACAACTGTGATTTCTGGCCGGACAGAGTACTAGAGCGTGTCTTAAAATTGCTTTCTGCAGGATGCCGTTCCAGTTTGCATCAGATTTAATGAAAGAAGGGTGGACCGTATGAAAATAAAAAAGAAAGAGCATACGGCGAAAAACAAAAAAATTATCGGTATACAGGAAGCAAAGCGTCTGTATCATGAGACCATCAAAGGGAAGATTACCATGTCAGTGCTGGCGCTGGTAATCCTTCCTCTGACGCTGCTGGGAATAATCACCAGTGTACTGAATAATCACAGTACCAATTCCACGCTGAATCGCAATATGACAGCTACGGCGAAAGTGGCTTCCGAACGGGTGGAATGGGAAATGACCTCTTACCGGAATCTTGCGGAAGATTTGGGGATGACGGCTCGTCTTGCCAGGGAGGACGCAACGCTGGAGGAAAAGCAGGAAATAATAGACGAACGGGTCAAGGCGAATGATCTGACCCGGGGGAATATCCTGGATAAAAACGGCGTCAGTATTTTCTCCGGCGAGGATTTCAGTGACAGGGAATATTTTAAAACGGCAATGGAAGGGCAGTCCTGTGTCTCGGAGCCGATTGTCAGCAAAGTGACAGGGGAGCTGAGCGTAATCATTGCAGCGCCCATATGGGAAGGCGGAATACTGGGAACCCAGGTGGTGGGAGTAGTATATCTGGTTCCCGAAGAGACATTTTTGAATGATATCATGGCGGCTACCAGTGTCAGCGAGAATGGCTATGCCTATATGATCGATCAGGAAGGCACGGTGATTGCCCATGAAAATATGGAACTGGTGGAGAAGCGTGACAATTCCATCAAAGACGCCGAGGACAATTCCAGCCTGAAGGCGCTGGCAAATCTGGAGAAGAAAATGATTGCCGGGGAAACCGGCGTGGGGACTTACCGCTACGGCGGAGTGAAAAAGATCATGGCCTACGCTCCGGTGGAGAACAGCAACGGCTGGAGCATCGCCATTACAGCCCCTCTTTCAGATTTTAACATAGAGACTATTGTGGGAATTATTCTGACGGTTGCGATTGTGGTTATCGCCATTGTCATTGCCTGGGGCATTGTCCGGAAACTGGCGGATCAGATCGGTACGCCTATCCGGCTCTGTGCAGAGCGGCTGAAAGAACTGGCAAAAGGAGATCTGCATTCTGAAATCCCAGTCATTACATCTGAGGATGAAACCAAGGTTTTGGCAGACGCAACCGGAGTAATTGTGGAAGAAGTCGGTGAAATTATTGAAGACATCAAATATCTGTTGGGAGAGATGGCGGTAAATAATTTTGACGTCCATTCCAGAGCAACGGATTCGTATGTGGGAGATTTTGAGGAGATTCTGACAGCAATCCGCAAGATTAATCATTCATTGAGCGGCACACTGGGGCATATCAGAGAATCAGCCGATCAGGTAGGACTCGGCTCCACCCAGATGGCGGAAAGCGGTCAGGCATTGGCAGAGGGCGCTACCGATCAGGCAGCTTCTATAGAGGAACTGCTGGCAACCGTCAATAATCTGGCAGAGCAGGTGGAGAAAAATACCCGGAATGCCGTTTCCACCAGCAGGAAAGCGGATAACATTGGACAACAGGCCCGGGAAAGCAATGAACATATTGTTGAGATGACTCAGGCGATGGGCAAAATCAATGACGCTTCCTTGGAGATTGCAAATATCATTCAGACCATTGAGGCCATAGCAGATCAGACCAGTCTCCTTTCCCTGAACGCTTCCATTGAAGCAGCCAGGGCTGGGGAAGCCGGACGGGGCTTTGCCGTGGTTGCCGGAGAGATCGGGCATCTGGCCAGCCAGAGTTCTGAGGCCGTGGAAGATACCAGAAGGCTGATTGAGGCTGCGGTAAGCGAAGTGGAAAGCGGCAACCGGATTGCGGATGAAACGGCGCAGGCTCTGCAGGCTGTCATAGGCGGTATTGCAGAGATTGTGAAAGCCGTAGAAGAAGTGGCGGACAATTCCAGCCAGCAAAACGGCGCGATGCAGCAGATTAATCAGGCAATTGAACAGATTTCAGAAGTGGTGCAGTCGAATTCCGCGGCGGCGGAAGAGAGTTCCGCAACCAGTCAGGAATTGTCGGCACAGGCAATTGAATTAAATGATATGATTGAGATGTTTAAATTAGCAGATTTGAATTGAGTCAGCAGCTTGAGAAAGGAGCTGCCGGGAAATGGTAGATTTCTGCAATATATGGCTGTGATTCTCTGAGTTTTACGGCCATATGCTGTGCGTGAATTTCGTTCTCCGGCAGTTCCTTTCCGTTGATAGATTACAGCTTTTTAAGAGTGTGTTTGAAATATGCTGTAGGGCTCTATTTAGCCAGAATTTTTACACAGCCTGAATGGTTCCGCAGGCTATTTTTGCCCCGGAGTTTCCTGAGGGCTGGGTGGTGAAATCATCCACGTTTCTGTGTATAATTATAGTTTTCCCAATAATATCGGAAACAGAAAACCGATCTGTGGAGTACATCATCCAGGCGGTGCCGTTATTTCCAAACAGCGGCGGCATATCTCCTTCGTGGGCCGGGTGGGGGCAGAGGGTTGGATTATAATGGGAACCGGCATTGGCGTAAGGATCCTCTGTTGTTCCGGTGCAGGAGTGGCCTTCATGGATATGGAAACCGAATATATCTGAATTGCAGGGAGCTGTTCCGGCCGGAAGACCGTAAATTTCCGCGTTGACTAATACCTCTGCGCCAACGGAATAGAACCGGACCATGCCGATGATCTCTCCGGTTCCGGGATTTCCCGTAATCTCTGCGTAAGCGTCCGGCATCTGGGTCAGGGCAACCTCCAGAAAGAATCTGCCCGGATTCTCATAGGACTCTTCTGTGAATACAGTATCTATTTCATAATTATTCATAATAATCTCCTAAATCTTGTTTTATCATTTAAACTATATTGCGCGGATGCGCAGGCAGGTTATTTCTACTATAATATGATTGGGGAACAAAAAAGTGCGGGAAAGCCGCATGTCCGGTGCTGTAGAGGGGCTTGTCCCGTAAGGGGCAGGTCTACTCGGCCAGAGGCAAGTCTATTCGACCATATTGCCAAAGAAAGTCTTTACACCGAAACAGCCTTTTTGATATAATAAAAGCATCTTTCAAATAGGATAGAAAAGGCGTAAAGTTTTTGTATATTTTCGAGATGCTTTACGCCTTTTTTAAAGAAAGCAGGATTAATTTTACTAAATATATTGACTGTTTACTAAAAGGCATTTATAATACCAGTAGAGGCATAGAAGGCGCACATCACTATTTTATGGAAGCTTTCCTATTATCCTGAACAGGGATGAATCATATTAAGAAAGGCAGGGCAAAGTCCGATGAAAGAAACAAAAGTATTACTGGAAGAATTTGCAGCAAAGAAGCATCAGGAACGTCTGAAAGAGATCTATGTGGATCCGGGCGTACTGGACTATCAGAATGAGCGTTATCAGGAGGCAATCCGCAAGTACGAAGAGTTGTTCGGTTCCGGAGAGGCGGAACTCTACAGTGCGGCAGGCAGAAGCGAAGTGGGAGGCAATCACACAGATCATCAGCACGGGGAAGTGTTAGCGGCGTCCATTAACCTGGATGCCATTGCGGTGGTAGGGAAATTAAATGAGCCTGTGATTAAGCTTTTGTCAGACGGATATCCTATGATTACCGTGGATCTTTCCCAGTTGGAGAAGCGGGACGCGGAAGAAGGAACTTCTGCCGGGCTGATTCGCGGCATGGCTTACGGCCTTAAGGAGAACGGCCATGAGATTGGAGGATTTCAGGCATATGTGACCAGCGATGTGTTAAACGGAGCGGGAATGTCAAGTTCCGCCGCGTTTGAGGTGCTTGTAGGAACGATCCTTTCCGGCCTGTACAATGGGATGTCCGTCAGTCCGGTGGAAATTGCCCAGGTGGCCCAGTACGCGGAAAATGTGTATTTCGGCAAGCCCTGCGGCCTGATGGATCAGATGGCGTGTTCCGTAGGAGGGCTGATCCATATTGATTTTGCTGATCCGGAGCATCCTTTGGTGGAAAAAGTGGGAGTAGACTTCAGCTCTTATCATCACAGTCTCTGCATTACCGATACCAAAGGCTCCCATGCGGATTTGACCGACGATTACGCCATGATTCCCCAGGAAATGAAAAAGGTGGCAGGATTCTTCGGAAAAGAATTTTTGCGGGAAGTGGATGCTGCGGATTTTTATAAAAACATTCCCGGCGTCCGCAAGGAATGCGGCGATCGGCCGGTGCTTCGGGCTCTGCATTTCTTCGAAGAGGATAAGCGGGTGGAGCATGAAGTTGCAGCATTAAAAGCCGGAGATTTCCAGGGATTTTTAGATATTGTGAAAGAATCCGGAGACTCTTCTTTCAAATATCTCCAGAATATTTATACTAATAAAGACGTACAGAACCAGAGCGTTTCCATGGGTCTTGCCCTCAGTGACGCCATTCTTCCCGGCCATGGGGTAAGCCGCGTTCACGGCGGCGGATTTGCCGGAACCATTCAGGCGTTTGTGGCGGATGATTTTGTGGAAGAGTACAGAGAAGCTTTGGATAACCTCTACGGCGAAGGCTCCTGCCATGTCCTGAAGGTACGCCCCTTCGGCGGGATAAAAATTTTATGAAATAAAAAGAAAGGAAGATCCCCTTATGATTAACGAAGCAATCAAGAAATTAGTCTGCTACGGATTAGAACACGGCCTGGTGGGAGAAGAGGACGTTATCTTCACCACGAACCGTCTTTTGGAAACTTTGCAGATGGACGAATACGAAGAACCGGAAGAAACTTACATAGACGTAGATTTGGAAGCCGTTTTGAAAGAACTTTTAGACTATGCGTATGAGCACGGCGTACTGGAAGAAAACGGCGTAGTATACCGTGATCTCTTTGACACAAAACTGATGGCGCAGCTGATGCCCCGCCCCAGCGACGTCATCGGAAGATTCTGGGATATTTACCACAGGGACGGCCCTAAGGCAGCCACGGATTTCTATTATCAGCTCAGCCAGGACAGCGACTATATCCGCCGCTACCGGATTGCGAAAGACGTGAAATGGAAAGCCCAGACCCCATACGGGGAGATGGATATTACCATCAACCTTTCCAAGCCGGAAAAAGATCCCAAGGCCATTGCGGCGGCCAAAAACGCCAAGCAGGCCGGATATCCCAAATGTCTGCTTTGCGTGGAAAATGAAGGGTATGCCGGGCGTGTCAACCATCCGGCAAGGCAGAATCACCGGATTATTCCGGTTACCATCCAGGACAGCCGCTGGGGATTCCAGTATTCTCCCTATGTGTACTACAATGAGCACTGCATTGTGTTCAACTCCCAGCATATTCCGATGAAAATTGACCACGGCACCTTCTGCAAGCTCTTTGATTTTGTGAAACAGTTCCCCCATTATATTGTGGGTTCCAATGCGGATTTGCCCATCGTGGGAGGTTCTATTTTAAGCCATGACCATTTCCAGGGCGGAAGCTATGAATTTGCCATGGCGAAAGCTCCTGTGGAACGGGAATTTACGGTGAAAGGCTTTGAGGATGTAAAGGCAGGCATTGTAAAATGGCCCATGTCCGTGATTCGGATTGCCGGCGGGGATACCGGCAGGCTGATTGCCCTTGCGGACGTAATATTGGAAGCCTGGAGAGGATATACCGACGAAGACGCGTTTATTTTTGCGGAAACGGACGGAGAGCCTCACAACACCATTACGCCGATTGCCAGAAAACGTGGGGATTTGTATGAACTGGATTTGGTGCTGCGCAACAATATCACCACAGAGGAACATCCCATGGGCCTTTACCATCCCCATGCGGAACTGCACCATATCAAGAAAGAAAATATCGGCCTGATTGAAGTGATGGGCCTTGCCGTTCTTCCGGCCCGCTTGAAAGATGAGATGGAGCTGCTGGCGGACGCCATTGTAAATAAAAAGGATATCCAGGCAAATGAAACCATCTGCAAACATGGGGACTGGGTCAAAGAGTTTCTTCCGAAATATGAGGAAGTGACAAAGGAAAATGTAATGGATATTTTGCACAAAGAAATTGCTCTGGTATTCAGCAAAGTGCTGGAGCATGCCGGAGTGTATAAGAGGGATGAAGCAGGGCAGAAGGCGTTTGACAGATTTACGGCAAGTCTGAGCAGGGAGTAAGTTACTTTCGGGCAAAACTGTCAGTTTTGATAGAAAGGGTGATTCTATGACAGAAAAAGAAATGATTAAAATGTCAATAGAGGAGTTTTCAAGAGTACAGGATTGGATGATGATGTCAGAGAAAGAATCGGAAGTCTATCAATCCCTGAAAAAAAGATATCTTGACTTAAAAGTTATCCTTACTTCTTCCGGCGTGAGTCTTACGGAAATTGATCGGGTAAAGGAATAGATCTTTCTTAGAAACTCTTTAGAAAATATGCCCGGCACGTTCAGAGGCGAATTATTTATCAGAGGAAGGGACTGTCGGGAAATGGCAAATTTACACAATATATAGATATAAATCCTAGAACTTCAAACTATATATTGTAGAAGAATTTCATTTCCCGACAGCCTCCTGAATCATTGCTTATGAATGGCAGCTTTCCGATCCGCACCCGTGATTCCCACAGGTATGGCCTTCTTCATGGCTGTGGTGGCTGCACATTGTATCCGGGTCATAGACAAGCTGTCCTTTCAGGAAGGATTCCACCTGGGCGTCCGCGTCTCCGGTGGCGCCGGGATACAGATCAATTCCGGCTTCAGCCAGAGCATTTCTCGCTCCTCCGCCGATTCCGCCGCAAATCAGCACATCTATGCCGCCGTTTTGCAGAAATCCTGCCAAAGCGCCGTGCCCCTGGCCGTTGGTGTCTACAATTTCAGAGGATGCAACGGTTCCGTTTTCCACTTCATACACTTTAAATTGGCTGGTATGTCCAAAATGCTGAAATACCTGTCCGTTTTCATAAGTAACTGCAATCTTCATAATATGTTCTCCTTTTTTCTTATTTTTGCCCTTTCCAGGGCAGCCCTTGGGAATGGAGCAGATCTGATAACTGCCGCCGTCAATGGTAAGGGAAGAGCCCTCCACCAGAAAACGGGCCAGTTTCCGCCGGGCCTGTGTGTACAGTGCCTGAATCGTCGTGCGTCCGGTTCCCATCCAGGCAGCGGCTTCCTGCTGAGTCAGTCCCTGATAGTCCAGTAGCCGGATGACCTCGTATTCTTCAACACTGAGCTGTAATCCCGGATGCTGCGCCGACGCGTCATGTTTTTCCGCATAAAAGCGGGTGCAGATGGGCATTCTGCATACCCTTCTTGGTTTGCTGGGACGGGCCATAGAAGTTCCTCCTGGATTATGTCTGATTTGTGTCCGGCAGTTTGGTGTTACTGCTGCCAAGAGTCTGTTGGATGCTCTTTTGTCCAGAGCCTGTTTCGTGCTCTATTCACAGTATAAAACAATTATTAACATATGTCAATAATTGTTTTCGCAGATGTTGTTGTGAAGTAAATAAATTCATGTTACACTACCATTGACAGACCATAATAACAGGAGGTGGCTTAGTTGAAAAAATTAAACAAAATGTTCAGCCTGATGCTTGCGGCTGCACTGTGCCTGGGGGAAATCTGCACGGCGCAGGCGGCTGCAGCGGGAAATTCGCCGGAATCAATTGAGGCGTCAGCAGATCCGGCTGAATCAGCCGGGGCAGCAGAGAATCAGGATGGGATGCCGGAAGAGGAAAATCAGTTTCATGCAGAGAAGAATCAGAAGCCGGAGGAAGGCCAGTCCCTGAAGGGCGGCGCAGCCGGAGAGGCAGAAGCGGCGCCGGAGCCAGGGGAAAGCCAGCCCCAGGAAGGCGATGCCAAAGAGGCAGAAACGGTGCAGGAGTTAGGGGAAAACCAGTCCCAGGAAAGCGGCGCTGCCGAAAAGGCAGAAGCAGTGCAGGAGCCAGGGGAAAGCCGGTCTCAGGAAGGCGGCGCTGCCGAAAAGGCAGAAGCAGTGCAGGAGCCAGGGGAAAGCCGGTCTCA
>CAJUBP010000008.1:47429-121024 GCA_910584585.1 uncultured Lachnospiraceae bacterium
GGAAGGCGGCGCTGCCGAGGCAGCAGAGGGAACGCCGGAACCGGCAGAAAATTTTGTGCCGGAGAACATGATTCTTGTCAGCGGCGCAGACGCCCGGCTGCTTCCGGTGCAGGAGCTGGCTTACGACGCGGCCAGCGGAATGCTCACCTGGCAGCCGTCGGAACTGGCGGATGAATATCAGATTGAGGTAACGGACCCAGCGACCGGTCAAAGCGCTGCAAGCCTTACGGCAAAGCTTGGACAGGCGTCCCTGGAACAGGTGGAGAGCGTTACAGATCGGACTTATTCCATCCAGGTAACCGCGCGTTCCGAGCGCAGAATTTACCTGGTGGGCGTTTCTGAGGGGGCGGATTCGGATTTGGCCGCAAAAAGCGACGGATTCTATATGGATGACGATCGGACGTTTTATTATTACTATCATTTTGCGGAATCGGCCCCTGTCATCATGCAGGCTGTGCTCACCCCGGTCACCGCAAGAACCGTGACCTCTGTGAATGGCATTGCTTTTCTGCGGCAGGCCAACGGGTATTATGAATTCCAGGTACTGTCGCCGAAGCTGCAGGATACAGAGTATCTCCGGGTGGAGTACTCCAACAATAAAAGCTTCAAAAACAGCGGAAAAAAATTTACCTATGAGGCAAAGCGGGCAGGGGATGTGATTCTAAAATCCCTGCGGGCAGGCGACGGGCATACTACAAAGGGATACCACAGATATCAGGGCACAGAGCAGATTTACCGCAGCTATCTGGGATATTTTTCCCCGGGAGAAACCGTTTATGTCCGGGCAAGAATTTATAACAGCGGTTACCGTCTGGAGGAATCGGAGCATGCAGAAGACAGATTTTCGGGTTATCAGACGCTGGCCTGCCGGATTCCGGATCTGGAAATGGGCGTGGTGAATACAGTTGTCACAGAAGACAGCATTACCCTTTGCCCCTCTTTGGAAGAAGGATGGGCAACCGGTTTTGAATTCCAGAAAAAGGTGAACGGCTCATGGGTCAAGCTGGCCAAACAGACCGGAAACGCTTCCTATCAGGACAGCGGTTTAGAGCCGGGAGTTTCCTATTCCTACCGTGTCCGGGGGTATGCCTATAACCGGCTGTCAAAGAAAACTGTTTATACAAAATGGCAGAAAGCCAATGCCAATACCTTTGGCAGCGCGCTGCGGTTAAAAGCGGAGGCTAAGGGCACAGACGCGGTGAAACTTTCCTGGAACGCAGTGAAGGGCGTGGACGGCTACCGGATTTACCGCAGCGACACGGTTAGCAGCGGTTATACCCGGACAGAAGGGGGCTATATTGATAATTTTGCGAATTATACCCTGGCAGCCACGATAGAGAAACCTTCCCAGACAAGTTACACAGATAAGAAGCTGACGGCTGGAAAAGAATATTTTTACGTTGTGTGCGCTTACTGGGAGAAAGACGGACAGGAAAATTGCCTGCAGGAGAGCGCCAGCGTGCTTCTTTCTTCCAATGCGCAGATGACTTTTACCTCCAGTTCTTATACCCAATCAGGCAAATTTACCGTTGCCTGGAATAAGATGGCGGGAATTAAGGGTTATAAAGTACAGGTGAAAAACGCGGCGGGAAATTATAAAAATTATAAAACATTAAAGGCTTCGGCCACGAAGATCACCCTGCCGAAGGTAAAAGCCGGGAAGGCTCCGGTTACCTACCGGATTTATCCTTATACGAAAAAGAAGCAGCTTACAGCGAAAGGGGCGGAATTTACCGTAGAGCCAACTCTTGGAATTGTAAAAAATGTCAAAGCCAAAGCAGATGCAGGCGGAATCACTGTGTCCTGGCGCAGCGTAAGCGGGGCGGACTATTATGAGGTCTACCGCTGCAGCGGAAATGATTACACTTATGACGCAGACAGTAAGACTTACCGCGTGGATCTGGAGAAAGCCGTACTGGTGGAATCCGTAAAGCTGGTCACGGAGGGAGCGCTGCAGGCAAAGCCGGAGGACGTCAATGTGGCGCAGGACGGCACGCTCAGTTATGATTATGTAAATGAGGATGTTTACGGGTATGCCGCAGATGCTTCCGGGCAGATTGTCCCGGCCCTTTACGATCCCGATCGTACGGTGATCCGTTCTAAAATCACGAAAACAAAAGTCAGGGACGCCAAAGTTACGGTAAAAGGACTGGTGCCGAAGACAGAAGAGCAGCTGGCCTTGAGTAAGGATACGGGGGTCTTTTGCCAGTATGCCAAAGATACGGCAGGCGTTTTGGAAACTGCGGAAGCGACGCTGAAAGAAGGTCCCGCAAAAGGAACTACTTATTATTATGTAGTCCGCGCTGTCGCCCAGGGAAAAGGAAATGCAGGAAATGCCTGCAGCGTAGGATTTTCCAGGCCCGCCAGCGCAGTTTGTACTTCGGCCGGAGTAAAAGCGGTCACAAAGGTGAAGGCAAGGAACACTCTGGAGGAATGCGCAGTTCTTTCCTTTACAGCGGCGAAGAATGCGGATGGCTATATGATTTACCGTTCAGACAAGAAAAACAGCGGTTACCGGCTGATTGCCACCACATCCAAGACGATTTTCCGGGATAAGACCACCAGTCCGGGCAAGACTTATTATTATAAGATTGTTTCCTACTGTACCAACGAAAGCGGGGCAAGAGTGTATTCCGCCAAAACCAAACCGGTGAAGATAACCATCAAGAAAGAGGACATTTCCATGTTGGATCTTATGCTGGAACAGTAGAATATTTGAAAGTAAGCAGAAATGGAGGATTGCGCTATTAACGAAACGAAGAGAACTACAGAGCCATTTCAAATAGAAGAAATTACAGAACAGGTGATCCTGGTGGGCATTAGCCAAAGGGAAAATGACGATACGGAAGATTCCCTGGAGGAATTGGAGGAACTGGCCGAAACAGCAGGAGCCGTCGTTCTGGGAAGTGTGATGCAAAGCAGAGAGCATATTCATCCCGGCACTTATCTGGGCGCCGGAAAATTACAGGAGCTGCGCCAAATCATTGCGGAGTGGGAAGCCGATGGAATTATCTGCGACGATGAATTATCACCGGCACAGATTCGGAATATGGAACAGGAGCTGGAGTGCAAGGTGATGGATCGCACACTGCTGATTCTGGATATTTTTGCCGCCAGAGCTTCTACCAGCGAAGGAAAAATCCAGGTGGAGCTTGCCCAGCTGAAATACCGGATGAGCCGCCTTACGGGATTCGGAGTTTCTCTTTCCAGGCTGGGAGGCGGCATCGGCACCAGAGGACCGGGTGAGAAGAAGCTGGAGTCGGACCGGAGGCTGATTAAGAACCGGATTGCCCAGCTGAACCGGGAACTGAAACAGGTGCAGAAACACAGGGAAATTACCAGAGGACAGCGGGAGAAAAACCGCGTGAAGGTAGCGGCGATTGTAGGCTATACCAATGCCGGCAAGTCCACGCTGTTAAACCGCCTGACCCATGCCTCTGTGTTGGAAGAGGACAAGCTTTTTGCAACCTTAGATCCCACAACCCGCAGTCTGAAGCTGGAAAGCGGCCAGGAGATCCTGCTGACAGATACGGTAGGTTTTATCCGCAAACTGCCCCATCATCTGATTGAAGCCTTCCGCAGCACGTTAGAGGAAGCGAAATATGCGGACATTATTGTCCATGTGGTGGACGCCTCCAATCCTCAGTGGGAGAAGCAGATGCAGATTGTATATGAGACGTTAGCTCAGCTGGGCGTGTCGGGAAAGAAGCGGATTACATTATTTAATAAGCAGGATAAGGTGACAGAACGGGAACTGTTCCGGGATCTGCAGGCGGATCGGGCGCTGAAGGTTTCTGTGAAAACGGGAGAGGGAATGGATGATTTTCTGGGAACCTTAGAAAAATTTCTGCGGGAGGATAAGAGGCTTTTGGAAGGCGCCTTTTCCTATGATCAGGGGAATCAGATTTCCCTGATCCGCAGGTACGGCGAGCTTTTGCAGGAAGAATACCGGGAAGACGGAATTTATGTAAAAGCATATGTTCCCGGGGAATTGTATCCCAATCTGGCAGAGCATATGAGCAGACAGGAGAGGTCAGGCATTGATTAAAATTATCATTTCCCCTGCAAAGAAAATGAAACAGGACACAGATACCCTGGAATGCCGCGGAAGGCCGCTGTTTCTGCAGGAAGCGGAGTATTTAAAGGAATATATGCAAGGCCTGGATTACCAGCAGGCAAAGGAGATCTGGAAATGCAGCGACAAGATAGCGGCATTGAATTATGAACGGTTCGCGGGGATGGATTTGTCAGGAAATCTGACGCCGGCCCTTTTATCCTATGAAGGCATCCAATATCAGTATATGGCTCCGGCAGTCTTTGAGGATCAGTCCTGGGAGTATGTGGAGAAGCATCTTAACATACTCTCCGGGTTCTACGGCCTGCTGAAACCCTTCGACGGAATTGTGCCTTACCGATTGGAGATGCAGGCCCCGGTCCATTTGGAAAACTACCGGAATCTCTATGACTACTGGGGCGATAAAATTTATCGGGAACTATACCGGGAAGAAGCAGTGATTCTGAATCTTGCGTCCAAAGAGTACAGCAAATGCGTCATCCCTTATTTAAAGCCGGCAGATCGCTTTCTCACCTGCCGGTTCGGGGAATGGAAAGACGGAAAGGCAGTGGAAAAAGGAACCCAGGTGAAAATGGCCCGGGGAGAGATGGTCCGTTTCCTGGCCCGAAATAAAGTGGAAGATCTAGAGCAAATCCGGGAATTCCAGGGACTGGGCTACCGGTATGAAGAAAGTCTTTCAGACGAGAATACTTATGTATTTTTGAAAGAAGACTAGAGCGTGTCTTAAAATTCATTCCGCAATCAATATCTCAATATACAAAAACTAACGGATTGCCGTTTTGTGCGCAAAGGGCAATCCGTTAGTTTCTGTCATATCCAAAGATAGACAGTTCATTCTAATACAACAGCGAACAATCTCTATTTCGATACACAGGAAAGGCAGGATGGCCCTTTGCCTAAGCAAACGATTCATGGGCGTCCTTAGTGAAGGCGAAATCCACTGCTTATGAAGACTTAGGAAGGAAGGCTTTCCTGACTTCCTTAGTCGGAGTTAGCAGTTAGTTCGCCGGAACGTTGCCCAGTTTGTGTGGCAAAGGGCAATCTGCTAGTTCCGTCCGTATCCAAAGATAACAGCTTGCGCAAAAGCATGTTTAAAAATGATAGACACAAGGCGCTAATCTGCCAAATTCTGCTCCGCCGAATTTCCCCCATTGCTCTGCGCGTTCGTCGGAATCTCCGAATCCTGCTCACCGTTCTGCCCATTGTTTCCCTCCGCCGGCTCTAACGCGTCGTCCTGCCTCTCTGAATCATTCAGCTCATCCGTTTGCTGCCGTGATTCTTTCTCCCGGTTGCCGTTGACAGCCTTGTCAATGCTGCTGGGCGTGTTCTCCGTGGTGTCGTCCACCGGCGCCTGTTCGGAAGGCTGGGGCTGCTCCGTGAGAGGCTTCAGATAAGAAATTTCATTGGAGGTACGGAAAATAGTATCCGAGGATCCCATCTGGTTGACCACAAGGGAATTGGCTCCTTCCCGGAATTCATTCATGGAAATCTTTAATTCACTGTCACTGATAAAGGAAGTGGAAACCCGTGTTCCGTTTACGAATGCCTTACTCCAGGGAGTGAAATTTGTTCCATAAATATGTAAGCCGTCTTCTAACGTTTCAATCCGTTCCAGCGTAACGTCCTGGACGCCCATCTGCAGGTTGGAGGCGGGATAGAGATCCTCCCCCTGGTACGCGTACCGCTTGCCGTAGAGGATATCGTACTGCAGAAGTTCCATGTCTCTGGAGGAATCTTCCGTCAGCTGGTAATTGCTGCTCTGATGGAAGGAGAACATGGTTCCTTCATGAATATTAGCCTGTTCCGTAATAGCTGCAAGTAACTGATAAGAAGTTAAATTCTGATTTACTTTTTCCATTCCAAAGTTGTTCCAGGTGACATATTTTGTATTGAAAATGCTCTGGCTTTTCATATCTTCATCGGTAAGGCCCATGGTGGGCAGGTGATCTCCGAAGAATACAACTACGGTTTTTTCCTCTCTTTTGGACAGCATATCGGTCAGGTCGGCAATAAATTTGTCTACCTCGTGAATCTGATTGACATAATATTCCCACTCATTGTTTTTTGCTTCATTTTCCGCTCCGGTTACGGTAATTTCCGGATTCTCAATAACTCTTTCCGTGGGATAAGCGCCGTGGCCCTGCACGGTAATGGTGTAGATGAAATCCTGCTGCTGGGTGGAATTTAAAGCCTTTTCCACTTCGCCGATTAAAATATTGTCAGTGGGCCATGTGCCCAGAGGCGTATATTCCTGAATATTCATCATTTCCTTGCTGATAAAGCTGTCAAATCCCATCTGGGTAAACGCGTTTCTCCGGCTGTAGAAATTGCCGCCGTTGTTATGTACCACATGAGTGCCGTAACCCAGATTTTTTCCCAAATCAGAGGCAATGCTCTCGCAGGAAGTGGATTTCAGGATGGTTTTATAGGGATATTCCCCTAATCCGAAATATTTCATGCCCATTCCGGTTAAAATTTCAAACTCCGTATTGGCAGTTCCGGCTCCCACTACCGGAACAGTCAGGTATCCGGAAGAGTAATTGTTGTACAAGTGATCAAAGTTGGGAGTGGGATTCTCCGAAAAATTTAAAAAATTGATTTCTTTCGGGTCTATAAAGGACTCCAGCAGCACACAGATCACATTGGGAAGCTCATTGGAATCAGAGACTTCTTTATTTACTTTGGAAAGAGCCGTATCCACGGTTTCCTGTGAATAATCCCGGGGAGCCGCCATGCCCTGATCCATTACGCTGGCGGAAAAGCTGTACACAAATCCGTAATCTTCATAGCCCTGGGCGATGTTTTCAAAGTAATCTGCCAGAATATTATTGCTGACAGCCGCCTGGGTTACCATAGGGATAAAGAAAGCGAACAGCCCGATGGCTCCGATGCTTGCGAAACGGTTCTGCTTGCCCTGGTATTTGGGGCCTTTTTTCCAGAGGACAACGATTCCTGCCAGGACGGACGCCACCAGAAGAATTACGGCAAGGGCCTCTCCGTTGCTGAAATAATTGCTCTGCATGGTAAACAGGTCGTTAATCAGCTTTACATCTGTGTAGGTAAAGGGAGTGACCCGCTTTGCCAGGATACATCCGTTGATGGTTCCGAGGAACAGCCATGCCACGCTGATGATGGTCCGCATCAATGCCCTTCGGCGGAAAAAATACACCAGATGCAGCGAGGTAAATACAATCATGGAGTTATATAAAAATGCCAGGCCCCGATCAAAAATAAACATAAACGCGCTGGTAAAAGAATGCCTGGAAATGATTTCAATCAAAAAGCAAACGCTGCAGGCCAGAAGGTAATGGAAAATTAAAGAGTAGCGATTGAGAAAAGCCACCAGTTTCTCCTTCTGTTCCGGCTTCAAAAAATGCTTTTTCTCCCGGGCGCTTATTTTTTCACGAAAAGCCTTGTATTTTGTCCTGATTTTCTGTAAAGTGTTTTTTGCAGTATGAAACATTGTGTCACCATCCTTAAGTTATATTAAAAATTCCATTTATACACGCAGGTATGCTTATTTGCAATATGATTTGCTGTTTCTCTTATTGTATTGGAATCTGCTGTCAGATCATTTTGCTTACAGGTATATGAACTAATTGTAAACAAAATATGAATCTGCTTTTTCCATAGCAAAGATTATCTTATTTTTTTTAAAAAGTCAACTGGAAAAAGCAAAATTTATACGGATGATAATAAAATTTAAGAATTTCTTTATAAAATAGTCAGAACGCTGAATGGAAAAGTGATAAAACAGCAGCCTGACGATAAGGGAAACAGAATATACGGAGGAAACAGAATATGGCAGGCAGTATCTTAACTGGAGGAGAAGTGCAGAAATTGGCAGGCAGTATCTTAACTGGAGAAGAAGTGCAGAAATTTCTGAAAGAAACGGAGAAATTGGGAAGCGTCCTGGGCTTAGACAGCATTCGGGAACTGATGAATGAACTGGGGAACCCGCAGGAAATGCTGTCGGTCATCCACGTAGCGGGAACCAACGGGAAAGGCTCTGTGTGCGCCATGGTCTCTTCTATTTTGCAGGAGGCGGGATATCGGGTGGGCATGTACACTTCTCCGGCGGTATTTGACCGGAAGGAGCAGTATCAGGTCAACGGGCGTCCTGTTTCGGAAAGGGAATTTGCGGAACTGATTACCGATATCAAAAGGGCCTGCGGCAGAATGACAGAAAAAGGCCTGAGGCGTCCTACGTTGTTTGAGGTGGAAACGGCGGCGGCTTTTTTATATTTTTACCGGCAGCGCTGCCAGGCAGTCCTGTTGGAAACCGGAATGGGAGGCGCCATGGACGCTACTAATATAATAAGGAAACCTTCCGTCAGCGTTTTGACTTCCATCAGTATGGATCACATGAAATTTCTGGGAGACAGCCTGGAGGAAATTGCCCGGACAAAGGCCGGAATTATCAAAGAGAACGGTTTTGCGGCAGCCGCAAGGCCCAGGGATGAGGGGGTAAGAAAAGTTCTGGAAGAGGTCTGCGAAAAGAAGAATGCAAAGCTTGTCTACGCAGAGAAAGAGAAAGCAGAAAATATCCATATAGAAAATGACAGACAGGAGGGGCAGAATATCCATATAGAAAATGACAGACAGGAGGGGCAGAATTTCCTGTGCTTCTCTTATGGAAGTTATGGGAACATCCGTCTGGCCATGACAGGAGCCTGTCAGATAGAAAACAGCATATGCGCCATAGAGACGGCGGAACTTTTAAGAAAACAGGGGTGGAACATCCGTAATGACCAAATCCGCCGGGGGCTTAGAAAAGCCCGGTGGGAAGGGCGTTTTACCAGGCTGTGCCAGGATCCTTTGCTTATCATTGACGGGGCCCACAATGAGGACGCAGCGAAAAAATTACGGGAAACTTTGAAAATGGGTTTTACAAATTACAAAATAATCTATATAATAGGGGTACTTGCAGATAAGGAATATGACAAAATGCTGGAAATTATGATGCCTTTGGCCTGGAAAGTTTTTACCGTGACCCCGAATCATCCCAGGGCATTAGACGGAGCAGTATTGGCAGAGCAGGCAGAAGCCTGCTTTGGGGAGGGATTGGCAGGAACCAAAGCGGGCCCTTCGGATATCCTCTGCTGCGGGACGGTTTCGGAGGGGGTGGAGAAAGCTTTTGCCTGTGCCAGAAAGGCGGCGGGAGAAAAAGTGATGATTCTGGCCTTTGGTTCCCTGTCCTATCTGGGAGAAATCAGGGAAATTGTGAGGAGAAACAGGTTATGATAGAGAAAGAGAAAATAGAAAGAGCCGTTGCCCTTCTGCTGGAAGGCATCGGGGAGGATGTAAACCGGGAAGGGCTGAAAGAGACGCCGGAGAGGATTGCCAGAATGTATGAGGAAATCT
This sequence comes from uncultured Lachnospiraceae bacterium, assembly GCA_910584585.1. Lineage (GTDB taxonomy): Bacteria > Bacillota > Clostridia > Lachnospirales > Lachnospiraceae > Petralouisia. Next base: position 56,869 of record CAJUBP010000008.1, read on the forward strand.
TCGCAGGTCTGGAACAGACGCCGGAGCCTTACTTAAGCAAAACTTTTTCTGTGGAAGATAGCGGCATGGTGCTGGAGAAAGATATTGTATTTTATTCCACTTGTGAGCATCATCTGCTGCCTTTTTACGGGAAGGCGCATATCGCCTATCTTCCTGACGGAAAAGTGGCGGGGCTGAGCAAGCTGGCCCGGACGGTGGAAGTCTATGCCAGACGTCCCCAGCTGCAGGAGCGGCTTACGGTGCAGATTGCAGATGCTTTGATGGAATATCTTCAGCCCAAGGGTGTGATGGTAATGGTGGAGGCAGAGCATATGTGCATGACAATGCGGGGCGTGAAGAAGCCGGGGACCCAGACTGTGACCCTGGTGACCAGAGGCAGATTTGAGGAAGAGAAAGAACTTCAGGAAGAATTCTGGCGGATGATGGGAAAGTAATGCCTGGAAAATGGTAATAGTTCCTAAGAAAGTCTCGAATCCGGCGGCGGAGCGTGACAGGGAGGAAATCAGAACATGAAATATGTGGATCGCCTATTGAAAGAAACAGATTACCTGCAAATAGTGGGGGAACTGGAGAAGACAGAAGCGGATCGCGTATTCTGCAGGCATGGGCTGTCACATCTGCTGGATGTGGCCCGAATCGGATGGATTCTGGCATTGGAACGGGGACAGGCAGGAAAAGAGAAGCCCAGGGAAGCCTTAAAGGAGAAAATATATCTGACGGCGCTTCTTCACGATCTGGGCAGGCTTGCAGAGGCGGAAGAAGGAATTCCCCATCACAGGGCAGGCGCAGCCCTTGCAGAAAAATTGCTGGATGAGATTCAGTATCCCAAAGAAGAACAGCAGGATATTTTAGCGGCGATATCAGAACACCGGGGAGACCAGCCAGTTTTTTTCGGATCCGGCACAAAATTTGTGAGAGAACAAGAATTAAATAAAGATTTTATTAATTTGATAAAGGAAGCAGACAACCGTTCCAGAAATTGTTTTTTCTGCAGCAGCCGGGCGCTGTGCAGCTGGAGCAAGGAGAGAAGAAATCAGGGAATCTTCTGGTAGAATGGGAGGAAAACATGAAGATAGGAAACAGAATATTTGAGACAGAAAAGCATACTTATGTGATGGGCATTTTAAATGTAACGCCGGACTCCTTTTCCGATGGAGGTAAATTCAACCGCATGAATCTGGCCCTTGCCCATGTGGAGCAAATGATTGCAGAGGGGGCGGATCTGATTGATATCGGCGGAGAATCTACCAGGCCCGGCCATCAGCAGATTACAGAAGAAGAGGAGATCCGGCGGATTGTTCCGGTGGTCACACAGGTAAAATCCAGATTTGATATTCCTGTTTCTGTGGATACCTATAAGGCTGAAGTGGCAAAAGCCTGCCTGGAGGCCGGAGCAGATCTGGTGAACGACATCTGGGGGTTGAAGTATGAGAAAGGCATGGCGGAACTGATTGGACAAACCAAGGCAGCCTGCTGTCTGATGCACAACCGGAAAGAAGCGGTTTACCATAATTTTATGGAGGAAATGAAAGCCGATTTGCAGGAAACGCTGAAAATTGCCGAGAGGGCGGGAATTGAGAAGGATAAGATTATTTTAGATCCCGGCGTGGGATTTGGAAAGACTTATGAGAATAATTTAGAAGCTGTCTGCAGAATCGGAGAGCTGCGTCAATTGGGCTGCCCTCTGCTTTTGGGAACTTCCAGAAAGTCCGTCATCGGCCTTACGCTGGATCTTCCGGTGGAAGAACGGGTGGAAGGGACCTTGGTTACCACAGTCCAGGCAGTTTTAAGCGGATGCGCCTTTGTCCGGGTTCATGATGTCAAAGAAAATAAGAGAGCGGTGCGGATGGCGGAAGCGATTCGGGATGGATGGCGCAAGGATGGGAGCACAGGCGATGAATGAGAAAACATGGGACAAGATACATATCAGAAATCTTGAGGTTTTTGGCAGACACGGAGTTTTTCCGGAAGAGAACCGGCTGGGGCAGAAATTTGAAGTGGATGCCGATTTGTATGTTCCGATACGGGAAGCAGGATTAAATGATGATTTAACAAAATCAATTCATTATGGAGAAGTTTCACATTTTATAGCGTCCTTTATGACAGAACATACCTTTCGGCTGATTGAGGCGGCGGCGGAACAGATGGCAGAAGCCCTGCTGCTTCGATTTCCTGCCATGGAGAAAATCCGGTTGGAAATCCGAAAGCCCTGGGCGCCCATCGGCCTTCCGTTGGAATCTGTGTCGGTGGAAATTGAACGGGGCTGGCACCAGGCTTTTGTGGCTGTGGGCTCTAATCTGGGAGAACGGGAAAATTATATCCAGATGGGAATAGAAGCCTTGAAGGCCAGAAAAGACTGTAAAGTGGAACAGGTATCAGAGATTATCACAACCAGCCCTTACGGCGTCACCGATCAGCCGGATTTTTTAAACGGCATGATAAAAATGCGTACGCTGCTTACCCCCTGGGAACTGCTGAAGGTTCTTCAGGAGACAGAGCAGCAAGCCGGGCGGGAACGGTCGACGCATTGGGGGCCGCGAACACTGGATTTGGATATTATATTTTACGACGATCAGGTGATTGACGCCAGGGAGCTTCAGATTCCCCATCCGGATATGCGCAACCGGGAGTTTGTATTAAAGCCGCTGGCAGAACTGGCGCCTTATCTGCGGCATCCCCTTTTTCAGAAGACAGTTGGACAGATGCTGAAAGAATTAGAAAATGCTGATACTGCGGAAAAGTAACAGATACAGAGGGCGAAAGAATGTCAGAGAGTGAAAGAATGCCAGAGAGGGGAAGGGCATCAGAAAATGAAAGAGCGCCAGAGAGCGGAAGGGCGTCAGGGAGTGGAAGAGCGCCAGAGAGCGGAAGGGCGTCAGGGAGTGGAAGAATGCCAGAGAGCGGAATAAGATCGGAAAACAGACGCAGATTGGAGTATCAGGAATTTTCTTATCAAGTAGTAAATGACGGCATTTGTATTCTGCGCTGTTACGGAGAAAACGGGCGGGTGGAAATTCCCGAACAGCTGGAAGGATTGCCGGTGACAGAGCTGTCTGACTATGCCTTTGCAGAGAAAATGGAACAAGAGCCGGAATATACCGGAGAACTTACCTGTATCTGCGGAGAGCTTCTGGAAGAACTGTACCTGCCAGGGACCATCCGGCGGCTGGGACGGTATGTGTTTTACAATTGCGTCCGGTTTCGCAGACTGTCTTTTTACAGCGATATTGCGTATATGGGAGCAGGGGGATTTACCGGATGCGGGCGGCTCTCCCAGCTTGTGGTGCACCAGACAGAAGGAAAGTCCTGTTTGCGGGAAATCCTTCAGGATTTGAAACAAGCTGTCACGGTAGCGTGTTATCCGGCGTTGGAACCTAGTGTTTTGGCGCAGCCGGAAGGAGCCGGCAGAAATTCAGAGGGAAGCGGCGGAAATTCAGAGGGAAGCGGCAGAAATTCAGAAGGAAGCGGCAGAAATTCAGAAGGAAGCGGCAGAAATTCAGAAGGAAGCGGCAGAAATTCAGAGAGAGGCGGCAGTGAAGCTCCCCTTTGGCGTCTGGTATTTCCAGAATTTTTCGAGGAAGCGGTGGAAAATACTCCGGCCAGAATTATTTCTACTCAGACTCACGGAATGGGAATTCAGTACCGGAATACCTTTCGGAATACACAGATTATATTTCAGGAATATGATAAATTATTTGAAATGGGAAAATATAATATAGATTTTATAAATATTCTGAATATGGCAGTTTCCAGACTGATGTTTCCCTATTGTCTGGAAAGTTCTGCCGGCGGGGAATACGGCGGATGGCTGAGGGAACATTGGAAGGAATCGGCTTTTTGCCTGCTGGAACAGGAGAGCCGGTCGGAGTTATGCTGGCTGGCAGAAGAATTTGCAGGCACAGGAGAGGAAGTGGAAACACTGATACAGGCGGCCAATGACAAGAAGGATACACAGATGGTAAGCAAATTGATGGATATTTCTCATAAGAGATTTCCTAAGAAAGTACGGCGTTTTTCGTTATAAGATGGATTGCAAAAGTAAAATTTGATTTTAAGAAAAAGGCGGCATTATGTTTGAAGAAGCTTTGATGGAGAGAATAGAAGTTTGCGGTGAAATATTGAAGGACTGCAAAAGCGAATTGTACCTGAATCTGCGGTTTTTGGATGTTGCGCTGAACAGCCTGGCGCCGGAGCCGTCTATGGCGTTGGGGAGAGCGGCGACAGACGGAAGAGTCTACCGGTACAACCCGGAATTTCTGATTGATCAGTACAGAATTGGAAATGTGCCGGTAAACCGCTGCTATCTCCACAGTGTGCTGCACTGTCTGTTCGGCCATGTCTGGAATCTTCCGGAACCGGAAGAAGAGAGGCTGTGGGATCTTTCCTGCGATATTGCCGCGGAGTATGTGCTGGACAGTCTGACGCTCCGCTGTCTGCGCAGTCCTTCCAGGCCTTACCGCAGGGCCGTGTATGACGGATTGCTGAAAAAGATTCCGGTGATTCATGGAGAAGGCGTGTTTCGCTTGCTAAAGGAGGCGCAGCCGGATGTCCGTATCCTGGCCAGAATGATTCAGGAATTTGCCGTGGACCAGCATATGCTTTGGCGGAAAAAGGATTCGGGGCCAAAGTCTATGACAGAGCAGCAGAACCGCTGGAAGGACATCCGGGATAAGATGGAAACGGATCTGGAGACTTTTTCTAAGGAGGCGGCTGAGGATTCCAAAGGGCTGACGGAGCAGATTCGTATAGAAAACCGGGAACGGTATGATTACCGGGAGTTTTTAAAGAAATTCTGTGTGCTGAAAGAGGAAATGCAGGTGGATCTGGACAGTTTTGATTATATTTTTTATAATTACGGCATGGAATTGTATGGAAATATGCCCTTGATTGAGCATCAGGAAACCCGGGAAGTGCAGAAAATTGAAGATTTTGTGATTGTCATTGACACGTCCATGTCCTGCAAGGCAAGCCTGGTGCAGAAATTTCTGGAGGAAACCTACAGCATTTTAAGCCAGTCGGAATCCTTCTCCCGCAGATTTTGCATTCATATCATTCAGTGTGATGAGCGGGTGCAGTCTGACACTGTCATCGAGAATCAGAAGCAGCTTGCCGCCTATATGGAGCAGTTTCAGGTGAAAGGCATGGGCGGCACGGATTTTCGTCCGGCTTTTGAATACGTCAATCAGCTTCTGGCAAAGAAAACCTTTCGGAAGCTGCGGGGCCTGATTTATTTTACAGACGGATACGGGAGATTTCCTCTGAAAAAACCTGTCTATGATACGGCGTTCGTGTTTTTTCGGGAGGATTATCAGGATGTGGATGTGCCGCCCTGGGCCATAAAGCTGATCTTAGATCAGGCAATGCTGCATGGGAAAGAAACGGCATGCCAAGCGGAAAGTGGCGGCAAAAGGATCTAGTATCCCATCCAGTCAGAAATTACAGTTGTGCTCTGCCTGATTCGTGCTAGAGCGTGTCTTAAAATTCATTCCTGCAATCTGCCGCTCCACTTCACACCAGATTTCATGCTGAATTTAGTCAATGCAGCCTCAAAAAACTGGAAAATAAAATTCAGATTTAAGAAGAAGGAAATATCAATGAATATTAAGAGAACGAAGGAAGAGATTAAAAATACCATAGAAGCGTATCTGAAAAGGGATGAATACGGATCTTACGAAATTCCCGTCATCCGTCAGCGGCCCATACTTTTGCTGGGGCCTCCCGGTATCGGGAAAACACAGATTATGGAGCAGATTTCCAGGGAATGCAAAATCGCGCTTGCAGCCTATTCCATCACCCATCATACCAGACAGAGCGCCATCGGACTGCCCTTTATTTCCAAAAAGCAATATGGGAACAGAGAATATGCCGTGACAGAATACACCATGAGTGAAATTGTAGCTTCCATTTATGAGAAAATGGAGCAGACTGGGCTTTCGGAAGGAATTTTATTTCTGGATGAAATTAATTGCGTGTCGGAAACCCTGGCTCCTGCCATGCTGCAGTTTCTCCAGTGCAAATCCTTTGGAAATCATAAGATTCCGGAGGGGTGGGTGATTGTTGCGGCAGGGAACCCGCCGGAGTATAATAAGTCAGTGCGGGAATTTGACGTGGTTACCATGGACAGAGTGAAACGGATGGATGTGGAAGCGGATTTCGAGGTCTGGAAAGAATACGCCTACCGCCAGGGGCTTCACGGAGCGGTTATTTCTTATTTAAATGCCAGGAAACAGAACTTTTATCAAATGGAAACCACCGTGGACGGCAGGAATTTTGCAACGCCCAGAGGATGGGAGGATCTGTCGGATTTTATCCAGGTATACGAAAAACTCGGGAAAACCGCAGATCGGGAAGTGGTAACTCAGTATATCCAGTTTCCGAAAATCGCCAAGGACTTTGCCAATTATCTGGAATTGTATGAGAAGTATCAGACAGATTATCAGCTGGAAGAGATTTTCCAGGGGCGTCTGGATGAAATTTTATTAAAGAAAATTGCCCATGCGTCTTTTGACGAGCGGCTCAGCGTACTGGGGCTGATCCTTTCCAGAGTTAATGAAATGCTGAAAAAGTCGGTGCAGCATTTGGCGTATATGGAACAGCTGCATTCCTGTCTGTTGGAATTGAAAGAGCTGACGGAGAGCGATTCCGGAAACGGGGCAGGAAGTTTTGAGGCGCAGAGACAGTCCGCATGTAATACGGAAATTCCTGATGGGCAGCAGTTATTAGACAATATTTACAATAAAATAAATGCAGATTATATAAGATTGAAGGCGGCGGAACTTCTCGGAAGGGAGGCGGATCAGCAATATCAAAAAGTTCTGCGTACCATGGAAAGGTTCGGGCAGACCCTGAAGCTGGAAGGAATCCGGGAAAAACATCCTGCATTCCTGCGGATGAAAGAATTGTTTGCGCTGGAAAATGAAGCCTATGAGAGACAGCAGCAGCAGTCCCTGGAAACATTGGAGTATGCCTTTGATTTTCTGGAAGGGGCTTTTGGGACAGGCCAGGAAATGGTAATGTTTATCACAGAACTGAATTCCAATTATTACAGCGTGAAATTTCTGGAAAGCTGCGACTGCGAGAGATATTACCAGTATAATCAGGAATTACTTTTTGATGAAAAGCGCAGAAAATTACTGGAACGCTTGTCATAAAGGAGGAAGAAGCAATGAAAAAGACCACCATATTATTCGACTTGGACGGGACTTTGGTGAATACAGAAGAGGGGGTGGATAAAAGCGTCCGCTATACCCTGGAAAAGTATGGAATGGAAGCGCCGGACAGAGATACCATCCGGCGGTTTATCGGCCCGCTTTTGGCAGATTCTTTTCAGCGGGAATATGGATTTTCCGAAGAAAAAGCCCGGGAGGCGGATATGATTTTCCGGGAACGTTATGAAACCATCGGCTTATTTGAGTGCGAACTCTTCCCGGGTGTGGAGGAAGCGCTGAAGACGTTGAAGGATAAAGGTTATCGGCTCAGCGTAGCTTCTTCCAAGGAAGAAGTGCCCTGCCGCAGGATTTTGGAACGGCTGGGGATAGCCAGGTATTTTGATCTGATTTGCGGAGCCAGGGTGAAAGAGAATATCGGGGAGAAAGTGGAGGTTCTCAATGACGCAATCAAGCGTCTTGGCATTTCCGATAAGAAAGAGGCAGTGTTAATCGGAGACAGCCGGTATGACGCCAGAGGCGCGAGAGAAGCGGGAATTGACTGCGTGGGGGTTTCTTATGGATTTGAAGAGGATTTGGAGGAAATGAGGAAGGCGGGCGTTATGGAGATCTTTGACAGCCTTACAGAAGTGATAGAATATTTGGAGAACCAATAAAAAATTTCGTCTTCACGGACGGAGGGATTTTAAGAAAAGGAGAAAATAAGGATGAGTATCAGAATTGGAATTTTAGGTTACGGAAATCTTGGGAGAGGGGTGGAATGCGCTGTCAGACAGAACCCGGACATGGAACTTGCGGCAGTATTTACCAGAAGAGATCCTGCAGATGTTTCCATTCTCACCAAAGAAGCAGCGGTGTGCAGCGTTTCGGAAGTGGAAAAATGGAAAGGAAAGATTGACGTGATGATTCTCTGCGGCGGAAGCGCTACGGATTTGCCGGAGCAGACCCCTAAATATGCGGGAATTTTTAACGTAGTGGACAGCTTCGACACCCATGCCAGGATACCGGAGCATTTTGCCAACGTGGATCGGGCCGCAAAAGAAGCCGGAACCGTTGGAATTATTTCCGTCGGCTGGGATCCGGGGATGTTTTCCTTAAACCGCATGTACGCCAACGCCATTTTGCCGGAGGGAAAGGATGATACGTTTTGGGGCAAAGGAGTCAGCCAGGGACATTCCGACGCCATTCGGCGGATTGCAGGAGTGAAAAACGCAAAGCAGTACACCATTCCGGTGGAAGCTGCGCTGGAATCGGTGCGGGCCGGGGAACAGCCAAAGCTGACTGCCAGGCAGAAGCACACCCGGGAATGCTTTGTGGCGTTGGAAGATGGGGCGGATCCGGCCAAAGTTGAAGAAGAAATCAAGACCATGCCCAATTATTTCGCAGATTATGACACAACCGTGCATTTTATCAGTGAAGAAGAGCTGCTGAAAAATCACAGCGGAATTCCCCACGGCGGATTTGTCATTCATTCCGGCAGGACAGGATGGGAGCAGGAACATAATCATGTCATAGAATACAGCCTGAAGCTGGACTCCAATCCGGAATTTACCGCCAGCGTCATTACAGCCTTCGCGAGAGCGGCTTACCGGCTGTCCCAGGAAGGGCAGAAAGGCTGCAAAACAGTGTTTGATATTGCGCCGGCCTATCTAAGCCCCAGAAGCGGCGAAGAACTTAGAGAGCATTTGTTGTAAGTCCCCTTGATATTGCTAAATTAATTCTGGAAACTGCCGATATAAATTTCAGCTACGGATGGCGCTTTACTTCCAGAGATATGGAAGTGAGCGCCGTTTTTACGCATAGGCCCGCAAAGGAGGAAAAATTATGTTGAGCAGAGTGTCAGGCAGTACAGGAAATGGATATTTTTCACAGGCAGTTTCAGAATACGCCAGGAAGATGAAGCCGGAAGAAGAAAGAAAAGAACATTCCGGCGGGAAAACAATCGGCGAGTATTCAGAGAAAGAATGGGACGGAATGCTGCATAAGGTGGATCTGTCCATAGAAGAGCATAAGGCAGATTTAAAACACAGGGAAAAAGAGGCCCTGGACCGAAAGAAAGAGCAGTCAGATCAGAACGTTTTCGAAAAAGAATCTTCTGGGCAGGTATATGAAACCAATGTGCTGTGGGAAGGAAAAGTCCGCAGTATGCGTTTTCATAAAATAGAAGAAAAGACAGCCGGGGAAGAGAATGAGACTGAAAAACTGGAGATTATGGATACCATTTCCGATGATGTGAAAGATGAGGCAATCCAAAGACTTGTCGGAAACCGGGGGAAAGCGCCCTATTCCATGCTGGCGGATGAAAATGGAATGATTACATATCATGGCGTAATATTTCAATGCGATGAAGAGCAGAACAGCCTGTGCCTGGGAGATGTGTCAGATCCGAACCAGTGCATATCCGTTCCCTTAGAGGGCGGCGGACGCCTGTTGGTGAACCGCAATAGTATAGACGCGCTGTCTTCGGCCATCGGCATGTTTTCTCCGGAGGATATCCGGCGGATTATGCAGGCCATCGCCCAGGACGGAAAAGTCCAGAAAGTGGAAATGGAAATCGAAGATATGACCAGCGGAGTGCAAGTCCTTAAAAAAGAGGAGTAGAGGAAAATATGAATCCAAAAAGCAACCCATACAGCAGCAATGCAATGTTTAAATCATGGAATGTGATTTATCCAATCTTTATCTATTTTGTAGTGACCAATCTTGCTATGTCCTTATTTGCCGTATTTGCCTCTTTTTTGGGGGCGGACGCCCAAGAACAGTATATGGCGCTGCAGACAGCGGCAGTGGCTGTCACCATTCCCTTTATCGTGCGTTATTACAGTAAAGACCGGAAAGAACCCACTGCGTTCTGGATCCACATGGAGCAGACGTACACAAAGAAAAGTCCCAGTCAAAAAGCAATAAACGTTCTATTGATGTTTGCCGCCGGCGCGTCGGCAGGGGCTGCCCTCAACAACCTGCTGGCACTGACTGCGCTGAAAGAAATTTCCCCGGGATTTCAGGAAGCAAACAGCAACTTTTTTGCAGGGGGAATTTTCTTTGAGCTGCTGGGGGCCTGTCTCCTGACCCCGTTTCTGGAGGAATTGCTGTACCGGGGCGTAGTGTATGGAAGGCTTTGCGATTTGATGATTTTGAATCGGGAGGAAAAGACAGAAGAAGACGCAAAAAGAGAACGGCGAAGCCGGCTGATAGCCATGGTCATTTCTGCACTGCTGTTCGGCGTGCTTCACCAAAACATTGTGCAGTTTGTCTACGCAGGAGCCTTGGGAATACTGCTGGCCTGGTTTATGGAAGAGGCCGGCCATTTCTACGGCGCTCTGCTGGCCCATATGGGAGCAAACCTGTTTTCCGTGCTGCGGGTGGAAACCGGAATATTTCGATGGATGGAGCAGAGCCGAAATGCTTTTGCAGGAGCCACAGCAGCCCTGGCTCTTCTCAGCCTGCTTTTGCTCGGCGCGATCTGGAAGCTGAACCGTGAGAAAGAATAGGACATAAAACGCTGTCAGAACATAAAATTTATCCGCAATATTTAATCCTGCCTGCCTTTTTCTCCAAGAGCGCCGTTCAAAAATCAGTTACATAACCCGCCAGGGTCTGCCCCGCAAAGCGAGGTCACGAGCCTGATTTTGGAACGGCGCTCTTAAAAAAATCTGCGCCTGATTTTGAACGGCATTCTTAAAAAAATCTGCACGCAATTTAAAAATTATCCCGAAACAGTTCTCTGGAATTTTAACACAATTCAATTAAATCTTAAGATTTCCAGCCAATTCAACAAATTTCCAACAAAAAAATTCTAAAAAATATCATTAAAATTGTTCCTATAATCCCTTATTGCCAAGAAAAATATCAAATATTATCAGAAAATTAAAATGAAATATAAAAAATAATCATATTATCAGAAAACAACCCCAAAAAAACTGTTTACAACCCCAAAAAAATATTGTATAGTTATATCAGCGCTTTAATACAACAAAGTACTCATGCAGCCGAGAAATACAATTTGTAAATAACAGCAAACATTCTATCATTCGATAGATTTGTGAACCACAGCAAACGTTCTGTCATTTGATAGACTTGTGAACCACAGCAAACGTTCTGTCATTTGATAGATTTGTGAACCACAGGAACCACAGCGAGCGTTCTGTCGTTCGATACCTACATGAACTATAGCGGACCCCCTGTCATTCGATACACAGGAACTGCCGGATTGCCCTTTGGCTAAGCAAACGCTTCACGGGCGTTCTTAGTGGAGGCGAAATCCACTGCTTACGCAGACTTAGGAAGGAAGGCTTTCCTGACTTCCTTAGTCGGAGTTAGCAGTTAGTTCGCCGGAACGCTGCCCGGTTTGTGTGCCAAAGGGCAATCCGGCAGTTCCGTCCGCATCCAAAGACAAAAGGTCCCCCCAGTTTGTGTGCCAAAGAACAATCCGGCAGTTCCGTCCGTACCCAAAGACAAAAGGTCCCCCCGGTTTGTGTGCCAAAGAACAATCCAGCAGTGAAGATAAAAAGTTTGCACTATAACAAAAAAAATTTCTCGCCAGCAATCAGGAAGGATGATACCATGCAGGAAACCCAAAGACCCCCCCTGGGCATGTACAGCCCAGACTTTGAACACGATAACTGCGGAATCGGCGCAGTAGTGAATATCAAAGGAATCAAGACCCACCAAACCGTAGAAAACGCATTGAAAATTGTAGAGAACCTAAAACATCGCGCAGGAAAAGACGCGGAGGGGAAAACAGGAGACGGCGTAGGAATTCTTCTGCAGATTTCCCATAAATTTTTCAAAAAAGCCGCAAAAGAAGCAGGCATAGAACTGGGAGAGGAACGGGACTACGGAATCGGAATGTTTTTCTTTTCCCAGGATGAACTAAAGAGGAACCAGGCCAAGAAGATGTTCGAGGTGATTGTGAAGAAAGAAGGCATGGAGTTTCTGGGCTGGCGGAAGGTGCCCATCGCGCCGGAAAAATTAGGCCAGAAAGCCGTGGACTGTATGCCCTACATTATGCAGGGGTTCGTAAAGCGGCCCAAGAACGTGGAAAAGGGGCTGGCTTTTGACCGGAGGCTCTATGTGGCAAGACGGGTATTTGAGCAGTCCAATGACGACACTTACGTGGTTTCACTGTCCAGCCGGACCATTGTGTATAAGGGGATGTTTCTGGTAGAGCAGCTCCGGCTGTTTTTCGGCGATTTGCAGGATCGGGAGTATGAATCCGCCATCGCGACGGTGCATTCCAGATTTTCCACCAACACCAATCCAAGCTGGGAGCGGGCCCACCCCAACCGTTTGATTGTACATAACGGGGAAATCAATACCATCCGCGGAAATGCGGATAAGATGCTGGCCAGGGAAGAAACCATGGAATCCGTCTACTTAAAAGGCGAACTGCAGAAAGTGCTTCCCGTGGTAAACGCGGAAGGCTCTGATTCCGCCATGCTGGACAATACCCTGGAATTCCTGGTAATGAGCGGCATGGAGTTGCCTTTGGCGGTGATGATTACCATTCCGGAGCCCTGGGACAACAATTCGGTGATGAGTCAGAAGAAAAAGGATTTCTATCAGTATTACGCAACCATGATGGAGCCCTGGGACGGCCCGGCTTCCATTGTGTTCAGCGACGGAGATATCTTAGGGGCGGTTTTGGATCGGAACGGCCTGCGTCCCTCCCGGTATTACATTACCGAAGATGACACCCTGATTCTCTCTTCGGAAGTGGGAGTTCTGGAAATTGACCCCATGAAAATCGTGGCGAAGGAACGCCTGCGTCCGGGGAAAATGCTTCTGGTGGACACCGTCCAGGGCCGGGTGATTGACGATGATGAAATAAAGGAAAATTACGCGAGCCGCCAGCCTTACGGGGAATGGCTGGATCGGCATCTAATTAATCTGGCGGATTTGAAAATCCCTAACCAGCGGGTGCCGGAATATGAGAAAAAAGAACGCCAGAGAATGCAGAAAACCTTCGGTTATACCTATGAATCCCTGAAAGAAGCCATTCTGCCCATGGCTAGAGACGGCAAAGAAGGAACAGCGGCTATGGGAATTGATACGCCTCTTGCGGCCTTGGCCGGGGATCATCAGCCTTTGTTTAATTATTTTAAACAGAAATTCGCCCAGGTCACCAATCCGCCCATTGATTCCATCCGGGAAGAAGTGGTGACCAGCGCAACTGTTTACATCGGGGAAGACGGCAACCTTTTGGAAGAAAAACCCCTGAACTGTCAGGTGCTGAAGGTGAACAACCCGATTTTAACCAATACCGACCTTATGAAAATAAAGTCCATGAAAGCAGAGGGGTTCAAAGTAGTGGAGCTGCCAATTATCTACTATAAGAATACCAGCCTGGAAAAAGCCATTGACCGCCTGTTTGTGGAGGCAGACCGGGCCTACCGGGACGGAGCCAATATTTTGATTCTGTCTGACCGGGGCGTGGATGAAAACCATGTGCCCATCCCCTCTCTGCTGGCAGTGTCCGCTTTGCAGCAGCATTTAATTAAAACAAAGAAGCGGACGGCCCTTGCGGTGATTCTGGAATCGGGAGAACCCAGGGAGGTTCACCACTTTGCCACACTGCTGGGGTACGGCGCCTGCGCCATCAATCCCTATCTGGCCCAGGATACGGTAAAACAGCTGATTGAGGATCACATGCTGGATAAAGATTATTACGCGGCCATTGCGGATTACAATGACGCGATTCTCCACGGAATTGTAAAAATCGCGGCCAAGATGGGAATTTCCACCATTCAGTCCTATCAGGGAGCCAAGATTTTTGAAGCTATCGGCATCAGTTCTGAGGTTATCAGCAAATACTTCACTGATACCGTGAGCAGAATCGGAGGAATTACCCTAAAAGACATCGAAGAGGATGTCAATGCCCTTCATTCCAGCGCTTATGACCCGCTGGGGCTGGAAACGGATTTGACTCTGGAGAGCCGGGGGCGCCATAAGATGCGCAGCGGCGCGGACAGCCATCTGTACAATCCCCAGACCATCCATTTGCTGCAGGAATCCACCAGGCGGGGAGATTACCAGTTATTCAAAGCCTATACGAAAGCGGCGGACGCCCAGGAAAGGAAAGCGAATATCCGGGGCATGATGGACTTCGCGTACCCGAAGAAGGCAATTCCTCTGGAGGAAGTGGAAAGCGTGGATTCCATTGTGACAAGGTTTAAAACGGGGGCCATGTCCTACGGCTCCATTTCCCAGGAAGCCCATGAGACGCTGGCCATTGCCATGAACCGCCTCCATGGAAAATCCAACAGCGGCGAGGGCGGAGAAAGCCCGGAACGTCTGGTGACGGGGCCGGACGGCAAGAACCGCTGTTCCGCCATCAAGCAGGTGGCCTCTGGACGGTTTGGCGTCACCAGCCGTTATCTGGTCAGCGCGAAGGAAATCCAGATTAAAATGGCCCAGGGGGCGAAACCGGGAGAAGGGGGACATCTGCCGGGGCAGAAGGTATATCCATGGATTGCCAGAACCAGGCTTTCCACCCCGGGGGTGTCGCTGATTTCCCCGCCGCCCCATCACGATATCTACTCCATCGAAGACTTGGAGCAGCTGATTTATGATTTGAAGAATTCCAATAAAGACGCAAGGATTACGGTGAAGCTGGTATCCGAGGCAGGCGTGGGCACCGTTGCGGCGGGCGTGGCCAAAGCCGGAGCCCAGGTGGTTCTGGTTTCCGGATATGACGGCGGAACAGGAGCGGCCCCCAGCAGTTCCATCCACAATGCAGGGCTTCCCTGGGAGCTGGGACTTTCGGAAACCCACCAGACCTTGATCTTAAACGGACTGCGCAATAAAGTCAGGATTGAGACAGACGGAAAGCTGATGACAGGCCGGGATGTGGCCATTGCCGCCATGTTGGGAGCGGAAGAGTTCGGTTTCGCCACGGCGCCTCTGGTAACCATGGGCTGCGTGATGATGCGGGTCTGCAATCTGGACACCTGTCCGGCAGGCATTGCAACCCAGAATCCCGAGCTTCGGAAGCGGTTTGCCGGAAAGCCGGAATATGTGATCAACTTCATGCGCTTTATTGCGGAGGAATTGCGGGAATACATGGCGAAACTGGGCGTACGCACCGTAGATGAGCTGGTGGGAAGAAGCGACTTGCTGAAAGTGCGGGAAGATTTGACAGAACGGGAAAAGGAACTGGATTTATCAGGAATTCTTCACAACCCCTTTGCAGGGCCCAAATCCAAAGTGATTTTTGATCCCAAGCAGGTGTACGATTTTGAACTGGAGAAGACCAAGGACGAAAAGATTTTGCTGAAACAGCTGAAACTTGCCCTGGAAGGGGGACAGAGGCGCAGCATCAATGTGGAGGTCACCAATACAGATCGCTCCTTCGGCACAATTTTCGGCTCGGAAATTACCAAACGGTTTGACGACGCCTTAGAGGAAGACACTTTCCTGGTAAAATGCACAGGAGCCGGCGGACAGAGCTTCGGCGCCTTTATCCCCAAAGGGCTGACTCTGGAACTGGTGGGCGACAGCAACGATTATTTCGGGAAAGGGCTCTCCGGCGGAAAGCTGGTGGTCTATCCCCCCACCGGAGTGAAATTTAAGCAGGATCAGAATATTATTATCGGAAACGTGGCCCTTTACGGAGCCACCAGCGGAAAAGCTTTTATCAACGGCGTGGCCGGAGAGCGGTTCTGCGTTCGCAATTCCGGGGCAGTGGCAGTGGTGGAAGGCGTAGGCGACCACGGCTGCGAGTATATGACCGGCGGCCGGGTGGTAGTCCTGGGCAAAACTGGAAAGAACTTTGCGGCAGGCATGAGCGGCGGCATCGCCTATGTGCTGGACGAGGAGAATGATTTGTATACCAGAATCAACAAAGAAATGGTATTTTCGGAAGAACTCACATCCAAATATGACGTGATGGAATTAAAGGATATGATCAAAGAACATGTGGCGCTAACCAATTCCGAAAAAGGAAAGGAAGTCCTTGATCATTTCAGCCAGTACTTGCCCAAATTCAAGAAAATTGTGCCTTATGATTATCACCGGATGATGATGTCCATTGTGCAGATGGAAGAAAAAGGCTTAAGCTCAGAGCAGGCGCAGATTGAAGCGTTTTACGCCAATATGAAGAATTAAGGAGGGATGCAGACATGGGAAAACCAACAGGATTTATGGATTACAGCAGACAGACGGCAGAGGCGGCCGCTCCCCGGGAACGCGTCAAGCATTTCAATGAGTTTCATATCCCTCTTGGCAAAGAAGAGCAGCAGGTGCAGGGGGCCCGCTGCATGGCCTGCGGCGTGCCCTTTTGCCAGTCCGGCATGGAATTGATGGGAATGACCTCCGGATGTCCTTTGCACAATCTGGTGCCGGAGTGGAATGATCTGGTGTACACC
Organism: uncultured Lachnospiraceae bacterium; assembly: GCA_910584585.1. Taxonomy (GTDB): domain Bacteria; phylum Bacillota; class Clostridia; order Lachnospirales; family Lachnospiraceae; genus Petralouisia. The sequence goes on from CAJUBP010000008.1 coordinate 73,400, forward strand.
GGAAACTGGGAGCAGGCCTACAGCCGATTGGTGAAAACCAATAATTTCCCGGAATTCACTTCCAGAGTATGCCCGGCCCTTTGTGAGGCGGCGTGTACCTGCGGTCATTACGGAGACGCTGTATCCGTCAAAGAAAATGAGCATGGAATTATTGAAAACGCCTATGAGCAGGGCTTTGCGAAGGCCAGACCGCCCAAGGTGCGCACCGGCAAAAAAGTTGCGGTGGTAGGTTCCGGCCCTGCCGGCCTTGCCGCGGCGGATCAGCTGAATAAGCGGGGACATCAGGTCACGGTCTATGAACGGGCGGATCGGGTCGGCGGCCTTCTGATGTACGGAATTCCCAATATGAAGCTGGAAAAACATGTCATTGACCGGAAAATAGCGATTATGAAGGAAGAGGGCGTGGAATTTATCACAGGGGTCAATGTGGGAAAAGATATGAAAGCCTCTAAGCTGTTAAAAGAGTATGACCGGATTATCCTGGCCTGCGGGGCCAAGAATCCCCGGGATATCAAGGTACCCGGCAGAGACGCCAAAGGCATTTATTTTGCGGTGGATTTCCTTTCCGCCACCACGAAGAGCCTTCTGGATTCCGGCCTTAGCGACAATCAATATATCTCAGCCAAAGGGAAAAAAGTCGTAATCATTGGCGGCGGCGACACAGGGAATGACTGCGTGGGCACTTCTATCCGCCACGGGGCGTCTTTGGTTACCCAGTTGGAAATGATGCCCAAAGCGCCGGATCAGCGGGCAGAGGATAATCCCTGGCCCCAGTGGCCGAAAATCTGCAAGACCGATTACGGCCAGGAAGAAGCCATTGCTGTGTTCGGCAAGGACCCGCGTATTTATCAGACCACGGTGAAAGAATTTTTAAAGGATAAAAACGGAAATCTCTGCGGCCTGACCACGGTAAAGCTGGAACCGAAAAAAGATGAGAAAACAGGCCGTATGGGGATGGCGGAGGTGCCGGGTTCCGAGCATAAGCTGGATGCGGATCTTGTGCTGATTGCGGCAGGATTTTTAGGACCTGAGAAGTATACGGCAGACGCTTTTGGAATTACCCTCAATGAGCGGACCAATGTAAAGACAGAACCGGAAAAGTATGAAACCAATGTAAAGAATGTGTTTGCGGCGGGAGATATGCACAGAGGGCAGTCCCTGGTGGTATGGGCCATCCGGGAAGGCCGGGAGGTTGCAAGGGCAGTGGATGAGAGCCTGATGGGCTATACGAATCTTGGAGCTTAAACCCTGAAAGACAACAGTAGTTTCGGCAATCAAAGAGCGTCCGCTTCTGAACTGGGCTGTATGGCGACATGGAGAATTCGGGACAGAATTTGTAGTTTAATATTCAGATGGAGCGCCGTTTACAGCTTAACTGGCTGTAAACGGCGCTCCGTCTGAATAGTTCCGCTTGCGCGGTTTCCAGGAAATTCTCACTCAAAAATCCGAATCTGCTGTTTGGTCAAGTTTTCAATTGTCTGCGCCAGGGAGCGGAAATCAGCCAGCAGTTCTTCGGAGCAGTTTTCCGCTTCCTGATAAATCTGAAGCAGTTCGTCGGTGCGTCCGGCGCGGACAGCGGCAATCATTTCTGCTCCGTAGGCGTGGAAGGCTTTGTGTTTTCCGTCAAGGCCCGTCCAGAGTTCTGTGATGTCAGGATGAATCGGCTTTATGGCATAGTAGAAATGGCCCAGGCCGCATTTTGTACAATCCGTCTGTAGTACCTTTAATTTTCCGGTCTGCGCAATTTCTTTCAGCGTGCAAAGCCAGTCCTGATGTGCGGAAACTGCCTGGTTCAGGCAGTTGAGGACAATCTGGTTGTCCAGCATATAAAAGGCGTCCCTTGCCATATTTCCCATAATCTTTGTGGACTCGTCCAGACGCTGTTCAATGATTTTGGAAGGCTCCACAAGCTCGGCAATGGAATGGCTGGAAATCTGAAGGGAATCAGTATCTCCTTTCAGGATCTGGCATTCTTCATTGACATGCTGCATCTGATTATCCAGCTCGTAGATAGAACTGCTAATTTCTTCGCTGACAGAGGCCAGAGAGGAAACGGAGTCGTTGATATGATCCATACCGATGCGGTTATTTCCGGTGAGTTTCCATACATTCTGAATGTTTTCGTTGATCTGTTCCAGTTCTTTCACCGTAGTATCCACACTGCAGGAACTTTTCTGGGAGGCGGTTTGGATTTCATTGACAAAAGCGCCCATGCGCGCGGTCAATGATTTGGTCTCGGTTGAAAGTTCCCGTATTTCCTCTGCCACAACGGCAAATCCCCGTCCTGCTTCGCCGGCCCGGGCGGCTTCTATGGAAGCGTTTAACGCCAGAAGATTTGTCTGGGCGGAAATGGAATTGATTGCTTCAATGGCCTCATTCATATGCTGGATAATCTCAAGAAGACTGTAAATGTTTGTCTTCATTTCTCCGGCATGGGAAATGGCAGAAGCAGATCGTTCCGTGATGGAAGTGAGATCATTTTCAGAATTGCGCATGTCTTCCATGATTTTTCCGGCTTCGTCCGAGACTTCAATAATGGTTGCGGTCAGGCTGTCGTGGGCTTTCGAAACTTCGGTGGAAATTTCGGCTGTTTTTTCGGTAGAAGCGCTGATGCTGACAACGGCGTCAGAGACGGAAGCATTGATTTCCTCTATGGCTGCCGCGTTAGTTTCTAAGGTTAAATCCATGGAGCTCATCTGAATTACCGCGTCCATGGTTTTGGTTACGGCCTGTTCAAATTCATTCCGTCCCGTCATCAGCCGTTGGTGGATCTTATTTAATTCTCCGTTTTCCGGTTCATAGGGCATATCAACCAGTCTGGAGACAGCTGCTATGGCGGCAGGATAAGCCTTTTTTCTTAATCTCATGGTAATCATCCTTTCAGTCTTTTCTCATTTATGTAGTTTTTAAAACAGTTTCGGGGTTGTAGCCCGGTCTTTGTCTTCCTTCTCTTGTTTTAAGCACTCGTCACAGATATAATTAATTTTTAAATCATAGGAAAGCATGGGAATATTTATCTGCTTCTGGAGCAAATCCGTCAGATCTTCCAGTACAATGTCTGACAGTTTCCCGCATTTTCTGCAGACCAGATGCTCGTGCCGGCTCGGTCTGTCGTAGCGGTCCGGGTATCCCTCAACGGAGATTTTCCGAATCAGCCCTTTTTGATAAAGAGAGGACAAATTGTTATAGACTGTGGCCTGAACCACGGTTTTGTTCTTCTCTTTTAAACGAAAATAAATCTGTTCCGCTGTTAAATGGGAATCAGAATTATTGATAATATCTAAAATATATTCCGCATTTTTTGTCATACTCATCTCCAATTACATTAAAATTAGAATAATTCTAATTTTAACTCTTTTCCAATATTTGTCAATAGAGAAAAAAATTCTGCTATGCCTAAAAGCTATCGGCGACGATACGGAAAAAGTATTTGCGGGCCTGATCATTTTGTTTTATACTATATATTACTCCGGCGGTTAAATATCGCACCATCTTGCTTGCCCAAATCTCCATCTGCTGCGCAATCTGATGCGATATTTAACCTCCAGAGTAATAAAAAACCGCAGGGAGGAACAGACATATGGTATACAAAGAGTTTCAGGATTTAAAATTATCAGCCCTTGGAATGGGCGCGATGCGTCTGCCGGTCATCGACAAGGACGACAGCAGAATTGATGAAACGGCGACAGCGGAAATGGTGGATTATGCCATGGGTCATGGGGTGAATTATTATGATACGGCCTGGGGATATCACAGCGGCAATTCAGAACTGGCCATGGGAAAGGCCCTTAGCCGATATCCCAGAGAGAGTTTTTATCTGGCCACCAAGTTTCCGGGATATGATCTTTCCAATATGGATAAAGTGGAAGAAATTTTTGAAAAACAGTTAGAAAAGTGTCAGGTGAATTATTTTGATTTTTACCTGTTTCACAATGTATGCGAAATGAATATTGATGCTTACCTGGATGAAAGCCACGGAATTTATCAATATTTAATGGAACAGAAGAAGAATGGCCGTATCCGCCATCTGGGTTTTTCTGCCCATGGAAGCGTTGCGGTGATGAAGCGGTTCCTGGAGGCTTACGGCAAGGATATGGAGTTTTGTCAGATTCAGCTTAATTATTTGGACTGGACGTTCCAGAACGCCAAAGGGAAAATTGAATTGCTGCAGGAATATCAGATTCCGGTATGGGTAATGGAACCGCTGCGGGGCGGCAGGCTGGCAAAGCTTCCAGAATCTGCCGGGGATGCCTTAAAGGCAATGCGGCCAGAAGAAAAGATTCCCGCATGGGCTTTCCGGTTCCTTCAGTCAGTGCCCGGCGTAACCGTGACTCTTTCCGGCATGTCCAATTTAGAACAGCTGCAGGAAAATATTAAAACTTTTGAGACAGAACTGCCCTTAAGCCAAAAAGAAATGGACGCGCTGCTGTCTGTGGCAGACGGGATGCTGAATGGGGCGCTTCCCTGCACCGCCTGCCGCTATTGTGTCAGCCATTGTCCGAAAGAGCTGGATATTCCTTCTTTGCTGGAACTCTACAATGAACATAATTTCACCGGCGGAGGATTTATTGCGCCGATGGCGCTGATGGCAGTGCCCAGGGAAAAACATCCGGATTCCTGCATCGGGTGCAGGAGCTGTGAGGCGGTCTGTCCCCAGCAGATTAAAATATCAGAGGCCATGGCGGATTTTGCGGAGAAATTAAAATAGAGCGTGCCCGAAATTAGAGAAAGCGGCCTGCGATATTCAGAAAATCTTCATGGCATTTCTGGATAAAATCATGGTAGACCATTCCCCGGGCGTTGATTTCCCTGCCAAGTTCTGCCAGGAATTCTGGTATTTCGGCTTCCAGCATAACGCCCAGTTCTGTTCCGAATGCTTCTTCTCCCTGAAGAGGACAGCCCATTTCATAGACGGCAAATGCCGGTTTGGGGCCTTCCGGCGTCTGTTTGACGCCGCCCCGGAAGCCGAGGGCGGCAATCGGGTGGCCGGAACAGGAGGAAGGGCAGCCGGAGATATAGATTTTAGGCAGAACATAATCCGGAAAATTTTCCCGGCGGACTCTTTCGATGCAGGCTTTTAACAGTCCCTGGGAATCCCTGGCGCCAATCTGGCAGATGGAAGCGCCGATGCAGGAAACGGAGGTTTCAAAGTATGTCTGGGCGCCGTCTTCGGTCAGGGCAAGAATGGTTCTGGCCTCTTCGGCAGTCAGGTTGATGATATAGAGGCTTTCATCGGGAGAAACCCGCAGCAGAACTTCTTCCATGGGCAGGATGGCCTGATAGAGCCGGGAGAAGAACTCCGGTTTGGGACAGCCGCCGATTGGGTGGTAGCAGACGGCGTACAGTCCCTCCTGCTTTTGGGGAATCGCCCGGGGATGCTCCAATGTTTCTTTTGTGCCGCGTTTTTTGATTTCAGGGACAGTGAAATTTAAGTCAAGCTGTTCCGAATCCAATACCTGCGCCAGCTTTTCCTGGTATGCCCTGCGGTATCCCTCTGTCCCCAGGGCGTCCTGCATAAAGCGGGCGCGGGACTTCGCGCGGCTTTCATAATTTCCGTAAGCGACGAAAGTATCAACCATGGCCTTGATGTAATACAGCGTTTTGGAAGGCTCGATATCGGAAGCCACCAGAACCCCCATTTTCGGTTCGCGGCCCAGGCCCCCGGCGCTGTACACATCAAAAGTCCCGCGCTTCGTAGCGGCAAATCCAAGATCCCGGAAAGTCACGTGGGTGGTATTCTCTCTGGAATTGGAAAACGCCACCTTTAATTTCCGGGGCAGCTTTACTTTGTGGATAAAGCCCAGCAAATATTCAGCCGCTTCTTTGGCAAAGGGAAGCGTGTCGAAATATTCTCCTTTCTGCACGCCCGAGAGGGGAGAACACATGACATTCCGGGGATAATCCCCGCCGCCTCCCCGGGTAATAATACCGTGATCAAAAGATTCCTCAATCAGCCCGCAGACCTGCGCTTCGGACAGATTGTGGAGCTGGACGCTTTGGCAGGTGGAAAAGTGGATCAGCGAAATGCTGTATTTTTCAATGCTGTCCGCAATAAAGAGCAATTGCTCTTTCGTGATCTCTCCTCCGGCGAACCGAAGGCGCAGCATGCTGGCGTTCCCGCCTCTCTGGGCGTAACTGCCGAATCCGCCGGAAAATTTCTTATATTCTGCAATATTGATGTCTTTTTGATAGAACTTTTTCGTCATTTCATGGAATTCTTTCAGGTCTCCCCGAAATTCTTCAATATAATTCTGGGACATAGCAACCTCCTGTATGATGGTTTGGCAACGTATCTAGTGCTCCATTTGGAATCAGTGTTCCCAGAAACAAGAAAAAATACTCATTTGATATTTTTGACAAGTTCCGTAAATTCCTGCATCTGAGAAGTGACAGGCCGGCAGTGATTGTGGCAGAGATAAAAATAACGCTTCATAGAAACATTTTCTATCGGGCAGATAAAAATATCGCCTTTTTCTTCATATTCGGCTGCGCACCGCCAGGATAAAACGCCCAGTCCCAGATTATGGCGCACGGCGTCCACAATCCCGCAGCGGCTGCTGCACTCCCATTTTGTCACAAAGGGGATATGAGAATGCAGCATAATATTTTCAAAAATCGCGCGGGTGCCGTTTCCTTTTTCCCAGATAATAAAATTCTGATGCCGCAGTTCTTCAATAGCGATGGAAGTCCGCCCGGCGAAGGGGTGGCCTTTTCCGCAGATAATGCACAGAGTGTCTTCCAGCACAGGTTCTGTCATAATTTCCTGATGGACAATGATTCCCTCCACCAGCGCAATGTCCAGCTCATTGTGAATCATTCGGTGCTCTATGGTCTGGGTATTGTCCACAAATACTTTGACGTCAATATCGGGAGACTGGATGGTAAGCTGTTCCACCAAAGTGCCCATCAGGGTATTTCCCACGGTAAGAGTGGCGCCGATGCGCAGAGGGCGCAGGGAGTTCGCGTGTTTCATAGACTGCTCTAAATGTTCGTGGCTGGCGGCGATTTCTCTGGCGCTTTCTAGCAGCAGCAGCCCGGAAGGGGTGATTTTCAGTTCTTTGGGAAAACGTTCAAAGAGCCTGGTCTGATATTCATTTTCCAGATCGGAAATAATCTGGCTTACCGTAGGCTGGGAAATATACAGGTGTTTGGCTGCTTCGCTCATTTTCTTATATTCAGCTACGGCAATAAAAGTCTTTAATTGTTTTAAAGTTGCCATGTGGAGTCCTCCTGACATTCCGTGTAAAATAGTGATGTTTTGTCCATTTTACGCATAGTATTGAAAAAGTATTTTTTTCTCATAGGAAAATACCTATAGCTCAATTTATATTTTACTATTTTACGAGACGTTTCACAAGTGCTATCATAGGAACATAGAGAAAATTGTCGAATTATTAACAATCTTTTTTAATTTAAGGAGGTAGGAATATGAAAGTAGTGGTACTTGGCGGGGTTGCTGCCGGCACTAAGATTGCGGCAAAATTGATGCGGGAAGACCGGGCAAATGAAGTGATTGTGCTGAATAAGGGGAAAAATATTTCCTATGCAGGCTGCGGGCTTCCCTATTATGTGGGACATGTGATAGAGGACAGGGAACAGCTGATTGTAAATACGCCGGAAAAATACGCCAAACTCACAGGCGTAACGGTAATGACCGAGACGGAAGCCACCAAGGTAGACCCGGAGGCAAAGAAAGTGACTGCAATTAATCTGGCAACCGGCCAGGAGCAGACTTATGACTATGACAAACTGGTAATTTCAGTAGGCGCAAGCCCCATCAAACCGCCCATTGACGGCTGTGATTTGGAAAATGTATTCTTTGTGCGTACGCCGGAGGACGCTATTAGAATCCGTGAAGTGGTGGATGCAGGAGATGTAAAGCGGGCAGTAGTGGTAGGCGCCGGCTACATTGGACTGGAAATTGCGGAAAACCTGAAATTACAGGGAGTCCGTCCTTTTGTATTGGATATGGCGGAACACGCCCTTCCGGGATTCGATCCTGAGATGGCGGAATATGTGGAAGGCAAGCTGCAGGAAAGCGGAATTCCAGTGGTAACGGGAGTTGCAGTCACCGGACTGGAAGGCAGCGGCAAGGTTGAGAAGGTGCTCACCAGCAAGAAGGCTTATAAGGCTGATCTGGTAGTGCTCAGCGCGGGAATCCGCCCCAACACGTCATTCCTGGACGGAATCGGCCTGGAAATGTTTAAGGGAACCATCCTGACCAATGGAAAGGGAGAGACCAACCTTCCGGATATCTACGCGGCAGGCGACTGCGCGATGGTACATAACGCGTTGACGGAGAAAGCGGCGTGGTCACCCATGGGCTCCACCGCGAATATCAGCGGCCGTCTGATTGCCCAGAACATGATGGGCGCGGACCTTGGATACCGGGGCGTGTTGGGAACCGCAGTGTGCAAGCTTCCCGGCTTAAATGTGGGAAGAACCGGATTGACAGAGGCTCAGGCAGAGGCGGAAGGCTTCCACCCGGTCAGCGTGGTCACGGTTGTGGACGATAAGGCTCATTATTTCCCAGGCGCAGGCACGTTTATCATTAAGATGATTGCGGATAAAGATTCCTTAAGACTGCTGGGACTGCAGGCAATCGGCGCAGGGGCAGTGGATAAGGTAGTGGATATTGCCGTAACAGGCATTATGTTAAAAGGAACCCTTACGGATTTGGCAGATATGGATTTGGCTTACGCGCCTCCGTTCTCCACAGCAATTCATCCTTTTGAGCACACATTAAATGTGCTGATGAATAAAATCAACGGCAAGTTTGAGACATTTACTCCGGCAGAATATGCCAAGGGCGCTGCAGAGGGCTATAAAGTAGTGGACGCGTGCCTGGCGCCGTCCATCGAAGGAGCGCCTTATGTGGAGCTTACCACAGTAGAAGGCCCGGTAGAGGGACTGGATCCGGAAGAGAAGATTCTTCTTGTCTGCAACAAAGGAAAGAGGGCGTATCTGCTTCAGAACCGCCTGAAATTCTATGGCTACAAGAATACCAGGGTATTGGAAGGCGGAATTACTTTCAGCGATGTAGAGGCGTAAGCCTTTGAGAAAAGGCATAATGGCGTGCCGGCGTATCAGAATAATGGTTCAGCCCCTGCGGAAACAGGAAATCATATCGTTTCAGCCAAAGGCGCGCAAACGCCTTTGGAGCAGGAGGCTGCTGTTACATAAAAAAGAAAAGGAGATTGAGGGATATGGGATGTACAATCAAACCAGAAGAAATCAAGAGAGTAAAAGGAATGGGATTTCTCAACAACAAAGGAACAGACTTATTTAATGGACGTGTGATTACGGTAAATGGCAAAATTACAGCGGAACAGACAAAAGTGATTGCGGAAGCGGCGGAAAAATTCGGCAATGGAGATGTGGAATTTACCACACGTCTGACGGTGGAAGTACGCGGAATCCATTTTGACAATATCGAGCCTTTCCGCGAGTATATTGCAAAAGCTGGCCTTGAAACTGGCGGCACAGGCTCTCTGGTTCGTCCGGTGGTATCCTGCAAGGGAACTACCTGCCAGTACGGGCTTTATGATACCTTTGATTTGTCTCAGAAAATCCATGAGCGTTTCTACAAAGGGTATCACACGGTAAAACTTCCTCATAAATTTAAAATTGCAACCGGTGGATGCCCCAACAACTGCGTGAAACCTGATTTGAACGATCTGGGCATTGTAGGCCAGCTTGTGCCGAATGTAGAAGAAGATATGTGCAACGGCTGCAAGAAATGTCAGGTAGAAGCTGTTTGTCCGATGAACGCGGCAAAAGTGGAAGACGGAGAGCTTGTCATCAACAAAGATGTATGCAACAACTGCGGACGGTGCGTGGAGCAATGTCCATTTGACGTAATTGAAGAAGGAACTCCGGGATACAAGATTTACATTGGCGGAAGATGGGGCAAGAAAGTGGCTCACGGACAGCCGTTATCCAAGGTGTTCACCTCCGAAGAAGAGCTTCTGGATACGGTGGAAAAGGCAATTCTGTTCTTCCGCGAGCAGGGCAAGACCGGAGAGCGTTTTGCGGATACCATTGCGAGAATCGGATTTGAAGAAGTGGAAAAACAGCTTCTTGCAAATGATATTTTAGAAAGGAAGCAGGAAATCCTGGATGCGCAGCTTCATCTGGTAGGAGGGGCGACCTGCTGATTTTGGGAGGAATTTAAGAAATGGGTTCAAAGAAAAAATACGGTGCAATTCTGTTGTGCCTGGTAATTGGATTTCTGGCGACGAAATCCACAGATTTGCAGTCCTCTATGTTCGGGCGCGTGGTTATGGGCGGACCAATGGTTGCGCTGCTGGTTTCCATGATTATCTGCAACATCATCCCCAGCGTGGATAAAGACTTTAAAGAGGGCACTACCTATTGCAGCAAGCAGTTCTTAAACTGGGGCATTATCATGACCGGCGGAACGTTAAGTTTTGCTGATATCATGGGAACGGGCGTTCGCGCACTGCCTTTAATCCTGTTTAACATCTGCCTTTCTTTTGCAGTGGCAATGCTGGTGGGCAGGAAAATCGGAGTTACAAAGAACACTTCCGTTTTGGTAGGCGGCGGAACCTGTATTTGCGGCGGTACTGCGATTGCGACTTTAAGCCGCATTATCAAGGCGACAGACGCGGAAATCGCATTTGGTATGGCAGCGATTTTCCTGTTTGATACCATTTCCGCTTTTTCTTATCCGTATATTGCTCCGGCAATCGGATTTACGGAGAATCAGTTTGCTTTCGTAGCAGGCACCGCCATCAATGACACATCTTCCGTGGCAGGCGCTCAGGCTACTTATCAGGCTATGATTGCCAATCCGGAATTTAGCGGCGCGCTGAATGTAAAACTGGTGCGGACCACAATGCTGATTTTTGTGGCGATTGTCTGGACTGTTCTGATGGCAAAAGACGCCAAGAAGAATGGAGAAGCAGGAAGCAATGACAGTATTCTTGCAGTTGTAAAGAAGACATTCCCTATGTTCATTCTCTGGTTTGTAGTAATGGCAGGCCTGAACACTTATGGCGTGTTCAGCCAGGTGGGAAGCGATCTTTTGAAAGTAGTCAGCAAATTCCTGTTTGCCTCTGCTTTGGCGGGCGTAGGATTTAAGATTAAATTTAAAGATGTATTTTCCAAGGGATTGAAGCCCATTGCGCTGGGCGGAATCACCTGGGCGTGCGTGGCGGCGTCTTCCTATATCTTTGCGTTCCTTTTTGCAGGATATATCGGATAGAAATTGCCAGTAAACGAAAAATATGTTATGCTTAATAAGCATCGGGGGCTGCCGGTATGCAGCCCCCTTTTTTCTGGCCATGGGACCCGCCGGACAGCCGGCTGAGCAAGACGGCGGATTTACGATGAAAGTCTTTGACTTCCATAGCAGGATGGCCATGGGGCCTGTCATAGGGCAGGCTGAGCAGGATGGCGGAAAAAATTACGCGTTTTTGCGTAAAACAATACATAAGGAGAATCAGCGATGCAATTTGGATTCTTAGGGATAAATTATAAAAATGCTCCTCTTGCGATCCGGGATAGGACCAGCTTTACCGATGCCATGAAAATGGAATTTTTTCAAAAGGCGGAGGAAGCCGGGGTGGATCAGTGTATGGTATTGTCCACCTGCAACCGGAGTGAAGTGTATTATCTGTATGAGAGGGAGGCGCAGCAGGCCCAGATACAGAAGATCTATGAAGAAATGTTTCCAGACGCCGGGATACAAGAGCTTTTGATTAAGTGTTCGGGAGATGAGGCTATGGCCTGGCTGTTTCGTGTAGCGGCCGGTTTGGAATCTCTTGTGCTAGGGGAGGATCAGATTCTGGGACAGGTAAAGGACGCGTTGGACTTTTCCAGAACGATGGGGTACAGTAAGAAAGAGCTGAATAGAATCGTAAGGGACGGCATTACCTGCGCCAAGCAGATTAAAACAGAATTGAAAATCAGCGAGAAGCCTCTTTCGGTCAGTTACATCGGAATTAAGAAGCTGGAAGAGGCCTGCGGCATCAGCGGAAAGCGGATTCTGGTGATTGGAAGCGGCAAAACAGCATCTTTGGCTTTGAAATATATTTATGAATATGCCGATATTTCTGTGGTCGCCTGCAGCAGGACCTATGCCCATGCCAGAGATTTGCGGGAACGGTTTCCGATGCTTGAGATTGTTCCTTACGAAGAATGGCGGCAGGCGGTGGGAACCTGCGATATTGTAATCAGCGCCACATCTTCTCCCCATCTGGTGGTGCGCAGGGAAGATTTTATTCCGGCGCGTCCGGTAACTCTGTTGGATCTGGCGGCGCCCAGGGATATTGAAACCTCATTTGCTAAAGACCCTCTGGCGACGCTGATTAATCTGGACACTCTGCAGGCTATTGCAGGGGAGAACCAGAAGGAACGGGAACGGCTGGTGGAAGAGAGCAGGAAACTGCTGAATGAGAAATTACAGGAGACTCAGACCTGGCTGCTGCACAGCCGAATGGATTCCACCATAGAATCTCTGCAGCAAAGGTGCAGCGGGATTGAGGAAGACAGCTTTTGCTATCTGAACCGGAAAATGGAACTGGGCGCAAGGGAGCAGAAGATTTTGAAAAAGGTGCTTCACGCGTCTTTGCAACGGCTGTTGCGGGAGCCCATTCAGGAATTAAAGCGGCTGGACTCTGAGGAAGAACAGGAAGAATATAAACGGCTGGTCAAACAGTTGTTTCAGATATAAACAGGAATCTATAGTGAGATGAAATTGAGATAGGAGAAGAAGGATGGAATACAGGATTGGCACAAGAGGCTCGAAACTGGCGTTGACCCAGGCAGAATATGTCTGCCGCAGGCTGGCAGAAGCTTATCCGGAAGATACCTTTGAGATTCAGGTAATTCAGACCAGGGGAGATGTGATTTTGGATAAGCCTCTCCACGAAATCGGGGATAAAGGAGTGTTTGTAAAAGAAATAGAAGAGAAGCTGTTAAAAGGCGAGATTCAGATTGCGGTCCACAGCATGAAAGATATGCCCTCCGCTCCGGCCCCAGGACTTATGTTTACCAGATCCTGGAAGCGGGAGGATCCCCGGGACGTTTTGATTCTGCGGGAAAAGAAATCATTGTCGGAACTGCCCCCGGGAGCGGTCATCGGCACGGGGAGCAAGCGCAGGGAATTTCAATTGAAGCGTCTGCGGCCAGATATCCGGGTCGTGGGCATCCGGGGAAATGTGGACACCAGAATCCGGAAAATGGAAGAAGAGAAGTTAGACGGAATTCTTCTGGCTGCCGCAGGGCTGCGCCGGCTGGGAATGGAGGACAGAATCACCCAGTATCTGGAACCGGAGGAAATGATTCCCGCTCCGGCTCAGGGAATTCTGGCGTTGGAAATCTGTCAGGGGGAGCAGAAGCTGTTGGAGATGTTAAACAGGCTCAGTGATGAGGAAACAGATGCTGCCGCAAGGGCAGAGCGGGGCTTCCTGCGGCAGATGGGAGGAAGCTGCCATATTCCGGTGGGAGCGGCTGCGGAGCGAAAAGAGGATGGGAGCTATCGTCTTTTGGCAATGTTCGGAAATGAGTCGGGAACCAGGCAGGCATACGTAACAGTATCCGGAATCGATCCGGAAAAACTGGCGGAGGAAGCGGCAAAAGAAGTGCGCAGGAAGATGGCGGGAAAAGTAATTTTACTGGGAGCCGGCCCGGGAGATCCGGGGCTGATTACGGTAAAAGGCTTAGAAGCAATCCGGGAAGCCGGCTGCATTGTCTATGACCGGCTGGCGTCCCCGGAACTTTTAGCGGAGGCAAAGCCTCAGTGCGAGAAAATTTATGTAGGCAAGGCCAATCATCACCACACCATGAAGCAGGAGGAAATCAATGAGCTTCTGGCGCAAAAAAGCATGGAATATGACAAAACCGTCCGGTTAAAGGGCGGGGACGTCTATGTATTCGGAAGAGGCGGGGAAGAGGGGCTTTACCTGCGCAAAAAAGGCGTGGAGTTTGAAGTGATTCCGGGCGTCAGCTCCTGCATTGCTGGGCCTGCCTATGCGGGAATTCCCATTACCCACCGGGGAAAAGCCCTTGGATTTCATGTGGTAACGGCCCACGACAGGCGGGATGAGTTGGCGGATATTGATTTCAAGGCCATGGCAGGGGGAACAGAAACCTGCGTATTTTTGATGGGACTAAGCAAGGTGGGGGAGATAGCGGAAAAATTAATGGAAGCAGGAATGCCGGAACAGACCAAAGCGGCTGTTATTTCCCAGGCTACCACTCCAGGCCAGAAGACCTGTGTCTCCGATTTGCTGCATATTGAGGAAGAAGTGAAACATGCGGATCTGGTTTCACCGGCATTGATTCTTGTGGGCGAGGTGGTGTCTCTGCGGGAAGAACTGAATTTTTATGAAAACCGCCCCCTGTCCGGAAAACGGTATTTAATTCCAAGAATCGGAGGAAAGCCAACCAGACTGGGAAATTTGCTGAAAGAACAGGGCGCCTTTGTGGATGAAGTGCAGGTGGGAGAGATTGTAAGGGGCGGCGGTAATTTTACGGCAGAGGAACTTGGCAGCGCGGACTGGCTGATTTTTACCAGCAAAAACGGCGTTCATTCCTTTTTCCATCAGTTCCGGGAGAAGGGAATGGATCTGAGGAGCTTAGCCTCTGTAAAGATTGCGGCCATCGGCGGAAAAACAGCGGAAATGTTGGAAGAACTGGGGCTTTACGCAGATTTGATTCCAGATGATTTCCACAGCGGCGCTCTGGCAGAAGCAATGAAACAGCGGCTGACCGGTTCTGAAACAGTCTGGTATCTGAAAGCCGGGAATGCAGACAGCCACCTGCAGGAAGCCTTGGAAAAACACTGCAGATTCCGGGAAATTATCGTATATGAAAACTGCGAAGCGGAACCGAATCTGGATGATCTGCCCCCCTTGCAGGAATACGACGGAATTCTGTTTACCTGCGCTTCCTCGGCAAAACGTCTGGGCAAAGCCATGGGAAATCTATGGGGTGCCTGCAGAATTTACAGCATCGGCCCCAAAACCACGTCATGTTTGAAAAAATGCGGCGCGAAGTCGGTGCTGGAAGCGAAGCTTTCCACTTATGACGGACTGGCGGAACGGGTAATATACGGAGAGGAAAATTAACATGAGAAAAGCAGTTTTTTTTGATATTGACGGAACAATCTGGGACAGAAGACAGTGGATTCCGGACAGCACAAGAGAAGCATTCCGGCTGATGAAACAGCAGGGGCACTATCTCTTTATCAGCAGCGGAAGAACCAGGGTGTTTATTCCGGATGAATCCCTGATGCCTCTGGGCTTTGACGGAGTGCTGGCCGGCTGCGGAACTTATGGGGAATTTCAGAGAGAAATGAAGTTTTATCACAGGATTCCTCTGGAGGAAATCCAAAGAGTCAATGGGGTCCTGCGGGAATTAGAAGCAGCTTATATTCTGGAGGGGAGGCATCTGCTGTATCTGGACGAAGAGCAGTTTTCGGAAACATCCGCTTTTTCCAAGGAAATTAAAAAACTTTTGGGACAGAGCGTGGTGCGGGTAACCGGCAATGAAGAAAATCTGGAGGTCAGCAAATTCTGCGTCAATTACCTGGATGACCAGGATCGCCAGAAAGAGCTTGAGAAACAAATCGGAGACAACTTCACCATGATCTACCGGGAGGGCGCCTTTATGGAAGTTGTGCCCAAGGGATTCAGCAAAGCCACAGGAATCCAGGAGATTTGCAGGCTGTTGGAGATTGCCCCGGAAGAGACCTATTCGTTCGGGGACAGCACCAATGATTTGGATATGCTGGAATATACGGCTCATTCGGTGGCCATGGGAGACGGGATGCAGGAGGCCAAAGACGCGGCGGAATATGTGACGGCGCCGTTGGCGGAAGATGGGATTTATCAGGCCTGTAAGCATTATGGGCTGATTTAAGGCAGTATTTTGGCAAAAATGAGTTGTCGAAGTAGAATGATACGAAAATAATAATTGACAAATATAGCAAAGTGGAATAATATGTTAGAAAGTAAATAGTTAACATTGTAATCTATTTACTTTCTAACATATTTTTTATAAGGAAAGACGGGGACGGAATTATGAGAGAAACAGAAGTGCACAGCAGGCTGATGTATGAGTTTCAGAGAATTCGGAAAGTAAATATCATGTCCGGGGCTAAGGTTTCCAGAATGGAATTTTTCGCCCTGCAGGTGATCGGCGGATATCAGCAAAAGACCGGGCTTTCCGGCATCTATGTGTCAGAGCTGGCAGGGCAGCTTAAGATTGCCTCATCCCAGACCTCCAGAATGCTGAAGGGATTGGAGGAACGGGGGCTGATCGGACGGAGCGTAGACGCCGGAGACAGGCGCAATACCTGCGTATTTTTAACGGAAGATGGGCGGGAAACCTGCCGGGAGACAGGAGATTATCTAAGAGATTATATGAAACGCGTACTTAAGTCCATGGGAGAAGAAAGGGTGGAGGAATTGATCAGCCTTTGCGGCGAGCTGGCAGAGGTGATGGAACAGGAAAGTTTAGGAGGAACGATGAATGGGAAAAATATTTCAATATCTGAGTAGATATAAGGCGGCTGTATCCGCAATTATTCTGCTTTTGATTCTGCAGGCGTACTGCGATCTTTCGCTGCCTCAGTACATGTCTGATATTGTGGATATCGGAATTCAGCAGGGCGGCGTTGCCCATGCGGCGCCGGACGAGATGAGAGAAGAGACACTGGAGCATCTCTGCCTGTTTCTGGATGAAGAGGACGCCGCCGTTTTAAGAAACGCCTATGTAAAAAATGACGCGGGCAACTATGAGAGAAAGAAAATGGCGGGGAAGGAATTGGAGGAACTGGACGAGCTTGTAGGCATGCCCTTTGTGGCAATGTCTTCCATGACGAAAGAAATGGGAATGGAGCCAAAGGATTTGCAAATGATGCTGGAGAGCGGACAGATTGCCAAAGAGCAGATTTTGGAAATGGAAGAAGAGGCCAGGAAAAATATGGGGGACATGAGCGAGACGCTGATTGCCCAGCGGGCGGGCCTTTTGGTAAAAGAAGAGTACCAGGCCCTGGGCTGGGATCTGGGAGAATATCAGAACCGCTATATGCTCCGTACCGGCGGGAAGATGCTTGCCATGGCAGTTGTCATGATGGCAGTGTCTATTCTGGCAGGACTGCTTGCGGCCCAGGTTTCCGCCAGATTGGGAATGGAATTGAGAGGGCAGGTTTTTCAGAAAGTGATTTCTTTTTCCAACCGTGAGATTGAGCAGTTTTCCACCGCTTCTCTGATTACCAGAAGCACCAACGATATCCAGCAGATTCAGATGGTGGCGGTAATGCTGCTTCGAATGGTGATTTACGCCCCGATTATCGGCATTGGCGGTATCTTTAAGGTAGCCCATACCAAAACGGGAATGGGCTGGATTATCGGAGTGGCCGTGGGAACCATTATTGTGCTGGTGGGAATCCTGATGTCTGTCACAATGCCCAAATTTAAGAAAATGCAGACTCTGGTAGACCGGATGAATCTGGTTTCCCGGGAGATTCTCACAGGAGTTTCGGTGATACGGGCATTTTCCAGAGAAAAATTTGAGGAAAAACGGTTTGCAGGCGCCAACCGTGATTTGATGAAGACCCAGCTCTTTACCAGCCGGGTGATGTCCATGATGATGCCGGCCATGATGCTGATTATGAACTGCATCACAGTTATGATTGTATGGTTTGGCTCTAAAGGCGTGGATTTGGGCAATCTCCAGGTAGGGGATATGATGGCCTTTATCACCTATACCATGCAGATTGTGATGGCCTTTCTGATGATTACCATGGTGTCTGTGATGCTGCCCCGGGCGGGAGTAGCCGCCAACCGGATTGATGAGGTAATCACCACGGAGGCGACAGTGTTAGATCCGCAACAGCCGGCAAAGGAAGACTCTGCGGACTGGAAAGGGAAAGTAGTTTTTGAGGATGTGTCCTTTTCTTATCCCGGCGCGAAGGAGCATGCGATCTCTCACATTTCTTTTGCGGCAGAGCCGGGGAAAACCACTGCTATTATCGGAAGCACCGGATGCGGGAAATCTACGCTGTTAAATCTGATTCCCCGGTTTTATGATGTGACAGAAGGAAGAATTACCATGGACGGCATAGATATCCGGGATATGTCCCAGAAGAAATTAAGGGATTTGATCGGCTATGTGCCCCAGAAAGGGGTGCTGTTTTCCGGAACCATCGCTTCCAATCTGCAGTTTGCGGGAAATGTTTCTGAGGAAGGAATGAGAGAAGCGGCCAGAATTGCCCAGGCGGAAGGGTTTATTCTGGAAAAAGAAGAACAGTATGACAGCGCCATTGCCCAGGGCGGAAGCAATGTGTCCGGCGGGCAAAAACAGCGCCTGTCCATTGCAAGGGCTATTGCAAAACAGCCCAGGGTGTATCTCTTTGACGACAGTTTTTCTGCCTTGGATTATAAGACGGATGTGACGCTGCGCAAGGCGTTGGCAGAGAAGACAGGAGATGCCGCGGTGATTATTGTGGCGCAGCGAATCAGCACGATTCTGCACGCCGATCAGATCATTGTTCTGGAGGACGGACAGATTGCCGGAATGGGCACCCACAGGGAGTTGATGGAACAATGTGAAATTTATCAGGAGATTGCGAAATCCCAGTTATCTGAAAAGGAATTGAATGAAACGTCAGCAGAGAAAGGAGGCATGTTCCATGAGTGAATCGAGACGGCCGGGCAGAATGGGACCTGGACATGGCAGAATGATGCCGGGAGAGAAGGCAAAAAATTTTAAAGGCACGGTAAGCAAGCTGATTCGGTATATGGGCAGATATAAACTTCTCCTTCTGGTAGTGCTGATCTTTGCCGTCGCCTCTACCGCGTTTGGCATTGCGGGGCCGAAAATTCTGGGGCAGGCCACTACAGAACTTTTTAACGGGCTAGTGGCAAAGGTATCCGGCACAGGGAAGATTGACTTCGGCAAAATAGGAAGAATCCTGCTGTTTTTGATTTGCGTCTATGGATTCAGCGCTTTGTGCTCTTTGGTACAGGGCTTTATTATGACGGGAGTGACCCAGAAAATTTGTTTTCGCTTCCGGGAGGATATTTCTTCCAAAATTAACCGGATGCCCATGAAATATTTTGAATCCAGAACGGTGGGAGAAGTATTGTCCCGCATCACCAATGATGTGGACACTCTGGGCCAGGGATTGAACCAGAGCGTGACTCAGCTGATTACGTCGGTTACCACGCTTCTGGGCATTTTGATTATGATGCTGAGCATCAGTCCGGTTATGACTTTGATTGCATTGGTGATTCTTCCGGCATCCGGCATCCTCATCGGAATTGTTGTGAAATTTTCCCAGAAATATTTCGTGGCTCAGCAGAAGTATTTAGGGGAGATCAACGGCCAGGTGGAGGAAGTGTTCAGCGGGCACAATATTGTAAAAGCATTTAATAAAGAAGAGGATATGCTGGAAGTATTTCAGGGAACCAACGGCAAGCTGTTTCAGTCTGCCTGGAAATCCCAGTTTCTGTCCGGCATGATGCAGCCGATTATGGGATTTGTGGGAAATCTCGGGTATGTGGCTGTGGCTGTCGTGGGAGGGATGCTCGCGGTAAGAGGCAGCATTCAGGTAGGTGAAATCCAGTCCTTTATCCAGTATGTCCGCCAGTTTACCCAGCCTATCTCCCAGATGGCCCAGGTTTCCAATATGCTGCAGTCTA
Organism: uncultured Lachnospiraceae bacterium; assembly: GCA_910584585.1. Lineage (GTDB taxonomy): Bacteria > Bacillota > Clostridia > Lachnospirales > Lachnospiraceae > Petralouisia. The sequence goes on from CAJUBP010000008.1 coordinate 93,076, forward strand.
CGGCAGCGGCGGCGGAACGTGTGTTTGAATTTCTGGGAGAAGAGGAAGAAGATTTGACAGCGGAGCATCCGGTGAAACTGCAGAAGATGGAAGGAAGAGTTGCCTTTGAGCATGTGCAGTTTGGGTATCAGCCAGATCAGGTGATTATTCATGACTTTAACTGTCAGGTGAAACCGGGGCAGATGGTGGCTATTGTAGGGCCTACCGGAGCCGGGAAAACTACAATGGTAAAGCTGCTGATGCGTTTTTATGATGTGAACGCAGGCAGCATTCAGGTGGACGGCCATGACCTGAGGGAGTTTAACCGCAGTGAATTGAGGGAGAATTTCGGAATGGTGCTGCAGGATACCTGGCTGTTTAAAGGAACCATTATGGAAAATATCCGCTACGGAAGGCTGGAGGCCACCGACGAAGAGGTGATAGCGGCGGCCAAAGCGGCTCACGCCCATCATTTTATTTCCACTCTGCCGGGCGGCTATGAAATGGAATTAAATGAGGACGCCAGCAATGTGTCTCAGGGACAGAAACAGCTTCTGACCATCGCCCGGGCGATTCTTGCGGATAATCCGATTCTGATTCTGGATGAGGCAACTTCCTCGGTGGATACCCGTACCGAGGAACGGATTCAGCGGGCCATGAACAATCTGATGAAAGGCAGAACCAGCTTTGTGATTGCCCACAGGCTTTCTACCATTAAAGACGCGGATGTGATCCTGGTGATGAAAGACGGGGATATTATTGAACAGGGAAATCATCAGGAGCTTCTGGCGCAGAATGGATTCTACGCGGAACTTTACAATTCTCAATTTGAGGCGGCATAATCTTACCATTTCAGCAAAGAAGCGCCCCAGGTAAGGCCGGCGCCGAAGCCGGAAAGCAGGAGAAGATCTCCCGGGGAGAGCTTTCCCTCTTTATGTACTTCATCCAGAAGGATGGGAATGCTTGCTGCGGAGGTATTGCCGCAGTGATCCACATTGGAGGGGAATTTCTCCAGCGGCAGCTTTAATTTCCGGGCAATGGAAGAGATAATCCGGTAATTTGCCTGGTGGAGAAGGTAATATTTTACCTCTGAAGCCGGAATGTCTGCCTGGGCCAGAAGGGACTCAATGCAGGCGGGGACTTTTTTTACCGCGAACTTAAATACCTCCTGTCCATTCATGTACAGATAATCAGGAGCTGTGCCGGCAGTGAGATAAGGATTGTTGTTTTTGCGGTTTTTGCACATCAGAATCTCTCCGCCGGTTCCGTCTGAGCCCTGCAGAGAGGCGATCATGCCTTCCTGGGAAGCTTTTGCGGCCACGGCCCCTGCGCCGTCTCCGAACAGCACGCAGGTGGAACGGTCTGTCCAGTCTATGATTTTAGAAAGGGTTTCCACGCCGATGATCAGGGCAGTCTGATAAATTCCCGCCTGAAAATAGGCGTCTGCGGTATGAAGGGCAAACAGAAAGCCGGAACATGCCGCGTTCAGATCAAAGGCAGCGGCGTTTGCCGCGCCAAGTTCTTTCTGCACCATACACGCGGCGCTTGGGGTAATAAAATCAGAAGAAACAGTTGCCACAATAATCAGATCAATCTCCTTTGGCGAAAGTCCGGAATCTTTCAGGGCCTCCTTAGCGGCGCTGACCGCCATTGACACTGTGGTCTCTGTTTCGGAAGATACCAGATGGCGCTCACAGATGCCGGTCCGGCTCTGAATCCACGAATCGCTGGTATCCACAATAGAAGAAAGATATTCATTGGTGACGGATTTATCCGGAAGGCAGCTTCCGGTTCCAATAATTTTTGCTCTCATCATGATTCCTATCCTTATATTAGTTTGATAATCAAAATATTTATATGTTTACTATAAACGCAGACCGGGAATTTGTCAATGGAAAGTTTTTGGCGCAAAATATTATTTCCTGCAGGCTGATTCCGCCGCTGTGAAGCTGCAGGCGGAACGGCAGCCATTTTTCTGAGAGTGCTGTCAAAACGGGAATTATATGATATAATTTCAAAAACAGAGCGGAGGTGGAGCTATGGCCAGAACAGCGGGAATCGGACATCAGGATTTTGAGAAAGTGCGGACAAAGAATAATTTTTATGTGGATAAAACTCATTTTATCTGGGAATGGTGGGAAACGGAGGATGAAGTGACGCTGATTACACGCCCGAGAAGATTCGGGAAGACATTGAATATGAGCATGCTGGAGAAGTTTTTTTCCCTGGAGTATGATGGCAGGGGGGATTTGTTTGAAGGGCTTGCTATTTGGGAAAAAGAGAATTATCGGAAATTGCAGGGGACATTCCCGGTGATAAGTTTGTCTTTTGCCAATGTGAAAGAAACCAGTTACAGCGGGACCAGGCGTTCAATTAACAAAATTATTGAGAAATTGTATATCAAAAATATATTTTTGCTTGAGGGAGAATTTTTAACGGAGAATGAAAAAACTTACTATAAAAGCGTTGCCGGCGACATGGATGATAACACAGCGGCATGGGCGGTTCATAAGATGTCCGATTTTTTGTCACGGTATTATGAAAAAAAGGTAATAATTCTGCTGGATGAATATGACACGCCGATGCAGGAGGCGTATGTCAATGGATATTGGGATGAAATGGCCGATTTTATCAGGAGTTTGTTTCATCTGACCTTTAAGACGAATCCATATCTTGAACGGGCTGTTATGACTGGGATTACAAGGATAAGCAAGGAATCCGTTTTTTCGGATTTGAATAACCTGGAAGTAGTGACTGCGACTTCTGAGAAATATGCGGATGTGTTTGGTTTTACCGAACAGGAAGTGTACGCGGCCCTGAATGAGTTCGGATTATCTGAGCGGGCGGTGGAAGTGAAACAGTGGTATGACGGTTTTGTTTTTGGCAGTCTGACAGATATTTATAACCCCTGGTCTATTATAAATTTTCTGAATAAGAAAAAAGCAGGATTGTACTGGGCAAATACAAGTTCTAACCGTCTGGTGGGCAAATTGCTCAGAGAGGGAAATCGGGAGATCAAGCAGGCGTTTGAAGGGCTTTTGGCAGGGGAACATCTGATTACCCCCGTAGAAGAGCAAATTGTGTATGACCAATTGGACGCGGATGAGCGGGCAGTTTGGGGTCTTCTGGTGGCCAGCGGGTATCTGAAAGTGGTAAGTTATGAGAAATATGAAGAAATTGAAGATGATTTTCGGGAGGCGAAATATGAACTGGACATCACGAATTTTGAAGTGAGGCGGATGTTTGGAATGATGATTAAAGAGTGGTTCTCAGAGAACAGAGAGGATTATAATGAATTTATTAAGTCTCTTCTTTCCGGGAATACGGAAGCGATGAATGATTATATCAACAGTGTCTCCCAGGCAGTATTCAGTTCTTTTGACACTGGAACAAAGCCATCTCTCAAAACGCCTGAAAGGTTTTATCATGGTTTTGTCCTGGGACTTATGGTGGAACTTCAGGGGCGGTACGCGCTGACCTCCAACCGGGAGAGCGGGTTCGGAAGATATGACGTTATGCTGGAGCCGCTGACGAAGGGGGATGACGCCATTATTCTGGAATTTAAAGTGTTTCAGCCGAAAAAAGAAAAAGATCTTGCGGATACAGTGGTGGCGGCGCTAAAGCAGATCCAGGAGAAAAATTATAAAGCTGTGCTGACTGCGAAAGGAATACCAAAGGACAGGATACGGCAGTATGGATTTGCTTTCCGGGGAAGTGAAGTGCTGATTGGAAGCTAATCTATTGGAAACTTCTCCTTTCCAACGCATATGATAAAGGAAAAACAGTTGCTTGTGCCCGAAGGAGCACAGGAAGGAGAAACCATGGCAATTACAATCATTTTGGATGCCGGCCACGGGGGATATGACAATGGGGCTTCCTACAACGGGAGAAAAGAAAAAGACGATAATCTGCGGGTCACTCTGGCAGTGGGAGAGAAATTAGAAGACGCAGGATACAATGTGCTCTATACAAGAACCACAGACCGCTACGATTCTCCCTTTGAAAAATCCCAGATAGCCAACCGTTCCGGTGCGGATTATTTTATTTCTTTTCACCGGAATTCCAGTACCGTTCCCAATACCTACAACGGCACTCAGGCATTGGTATATGAGCTTGGCACGGAAGCGGCAAGGCTTGGGGAATCCATCAATCAGGAACTGGTGGATTTCGGATTTAAGGATCTGGATGTGGTGGAGCGTCCCGGCCTTGTGGTGCTGCGGAGAACCCAGATGCCGGCCGTTTTGATGGAACTTGGATTTATCAATCATGATGGGGATAACAAGCTCTTTGACGAGCAGTTTGATCAGATGGTGGACGCTATTGTAACCGGGGTGGAAAAAGCGCTGCCCTTAGAGACGCCTGTCAGAAAGTACGGAGTTCAGGTGGGCTTGTACCGGTATGAATCCAATGCGGAATATATGAGAGAGCAGTTGGAAGATCAGGGGTATTTTGCCTCCATTCGCTGGGAGGATCCCTATTATGCGGTGATCGTCGGACGGGAAGACAGTCTGGAAGGCGCTATGGAGCTGCAGTCAGGGCTTCGTCAGGATGGATACGACACTCTTGTGGTGAGTATGTAAAGAACTGCAGCAGGCTATTTTGAGACTGTGCTGAAAAGTCTAAAATTTTTATAAATAATGGCAAAAAGTGTTTACAATCCAGACAGATTTTTGTATGATATAGCTATCTTTTGTTCAGTGTACAATCATCTGTGTACAGAAATTTCCTTAGAATATCTGATCGTGTGATTCTCCTTTGAAAACGAAATACAGAGGAGAAGCAGGAATGAAAATAGCATTTTGGAGTGAGGGAAAACAGGCCGAAACCACATACCATACGGCTCTGATTGCCTGCGCGTCCGCATTGATGTTTCCAGTGCGAGGGGCGGTGGTTTCCGGCGGTTATAGCGGGAAGGATTTGGAACGGAATTTCCCCGCCGGAAGAAAACGCTCGGTGCTTGCGCGGAATGCAGGCATTTTGGCGGCAGCCGAGGAGCAGGAATATTTTGTTTCCGGAGGGCTGGACTGCCTGCTGGGAAAGAAGCGGCAGGAACTGACAGAGCAGGTAATTATGGAGAATATGCGTCCGGTAGTGAAAGGCAGGCTCTACTGCCTGCCCGGCAGCCGTAGGAGAGAGCAGGACTGGTGGCAGGAAGATCCGTTGTTCACCGGATTGAAACAGGTAATTGACGCGGTGGAACAGTGCTTTGATGTGGTGTTTGTGGATTGCGGCAGCAGAGAAGATGACATTGCAAAAAGCATATTAGAAGAGGCGGATGTCTGTGTTCTGAATATGACTCAGGAAGAAGAACGCATAGGCGATTATTTCAGGAATCCGCCCAAGTGGAGAGGAAAAACATTTTTTCTGATCGGGAATTATTTTTCAGATGGATTGTATACCAGGAGAAATCTGGAGCGGCTTTACCGGGTTGACGAGAGTCTGCTGGGGGCTGTGCCGTACAATCCCCAGATGCAGGCAGCCGGCAGAATGGGCAGGACGAACCGGAGACTGAAAGAATATATCGGAAAAAATACGCATGGGAAAAACGTGGAATTCGAACAGGAATTAGCCAGGACTGCAAGACTGATTTTAAAGCTGGCAGGCGTGATTGCGTAGCGCTGCAGTGAATGTTTCATATTGGGATTCAGCTTTTCCTGTGTATCGAAAGGCGGATTCTTTGCGGCAGCGCTGCAGTGAACATTTTATAGGGAGATCCAGCCTTTCCTGTGTATTGAAAGGTGGATTCTTTACTGCAGCGCTGCAGTGAACATTTTATCATTGGGCGCGGACAGAACTGCCGGATTGCCCGTTCACGTGCAATCCGGGCAGCCTGGCAGTTTCTGCGCATTGAAAATAATAAATAAATATAAGTTATGGAGCGCGTCTGCCGGAAATTACTGCAGGCGACAGGCAGACGCAAAGATTAAGATTCAGACTTTCTCCGGTTCCGGATATGTCTCGCCGAAGGTTTCGACTGTGACAGTTTTCAGAACCTGAGGTTCCATGGGCCGATCCTGATAATCGGTGGCTGTCTCGGCAATGCGGTCCACAATGTCCATTCCTTCGGTGATTTTGCCGAAAGCTGCATAGGCTCCGTCTAAATGAGGGGAGTCTTTGTGCATGATGAAGAACTGGGAGCCGGCAGAGTCAGGGGCCATGGTTCTGGCCATGGAAAGGACGCCCGGACTGTGTTTCAGCTCGTTGGAGAAGCCGTTCTGGGCAAATTCGCCCCGGATGCTGTATCCAGGGCCGCCGGTTCCGGTTCCTTCCGGGCAGCCGCCCTGAATCATGAAGCCGCGGATGACGCGGTGGAAACAGAGGCCGTTATAATAACCGCTCTGAATCAGGCTGATAAAATTATTCACCGTATTAGGGGCGATTTCCGGGTAAAGCTCTGCCTTCATAACATCGCCGTTTTCCATTTCAAAAGTTACAATTGGGTTTTGCGCCATAATAGTTTACCTCTTTTCGATAAGATTTTTAAGATGCCTTAGTATTGTGACAGTTTCAGCCGCCGCAATAAATTATACGCTGAATCGGCGATTTCGTAAAGAGTAAATCCTGTCGACAAGAAGTGCGAATATTTTCAATGGCCCAATGATATCCTTTTAGAAAAATTCATACTTCATCGATTGCCATCGATATACGAAAGGGGACATAATACTCATGGCAGATAAAATATTTGAAAACAATCAGGTTACAATTACCGGGGAGGTGGTTTCGGACTTTCAGTACAGCCACGAAGTGTTCGGGGAAGGATTTTACATGGTGGAAGTATCTGTCAACCGCCTGAGCAATTTCGCGGACGTAATTCCCATGATGATTTCCGAGCGTCTGATCGACACGCAAAGCAGCTATATCGGACAATATATCCGGGTGGACGGCCAGTTCCGTTCCTATAACAGACACGAAGAAAAGAGAAACCGTCTGGTGCTTTCCGTATTTGTAAGGGAACTTGAATTTGTAGATGAGATTCCGGAAGGGGAGAAAAGCAATCAGATATTTCTGGACGGCTATATCTGTAAAGATCCCATTTACCGCAAGACTCCTCTCGGGCGGGAAATTGCGGATTTACTCATTGCGGTGAACCGTTCCTATGGAAAGTCAGACTATATTCCATGTATCTGCTGGGGCAGGAACGCCAGATACGCCTCTGGATTTGAAGTGGGCGGACATGTACAGGTATTTGGAAGAATCCAGAGCAGGGAGTATGTGAAAAAGCTTTCTGAGACAGAGGTGGAACACAGAGTAGCCTATGAAGTTTCTGTAAGTAAGATAGAATACTTGGAATAAAAACGAATATTTCGGAAAATTTATATGATAGACAGAATACATACTTGAATCAGCGATTTGACAAAAATTTGCATTTTCCCATGGTTTGTGGTATTTTAAAAAAAGATTTGTTTTTTAAGAAAGGAAAATGGCATGTGTAGAGAAAAAGTTACTGTTTATTGCGGGGACGGGAAAGGCAAGACGGCGGCAGCCCTTGGATATGCAATTCAGTCCGCAGGTCAGGGGAACAGTGTGATTATTGTCCAGTTTCTGAAGGGGAAAAAGGAGGAAGAGGTAAAGCTTCTGCGGAGATTGGAGCCTGAGATAAAGTTCTTCAGCTTTGCAAGGTTTGAAAAAGACTTCACGGAACTTTCGGAAGAGGAACAGCAGGAAGAGAGCATGAATATACGCAATGGATTTAATTTTGCGAAAAAGGTTCTGGTTACCGGGGAATGCAATATCCTGATTCTGGACAGTTTTCTGGAGCTTTTGGACAATCAGATGATTTCAGAGGAAGATTTGGAGATACTGATGAATGCCAGGTCGGAGGATACGGAGATTGTATTTACCGGAAAGCACGTAAGTAAGGCATTATGGACATATGCTGGAAAAATTTATGAAATTCATGCAGAATGATGGAGAATCACTGTTGACTTTATAGCTGGAAGATGCTATATTAGCGTTATACGTAAAAGTTGATAATTGAATGGATAGAGGTTGCGCAGTTCATGAGTAATTTATCGGATGTGACAGGCACAGAAGAAGATAAAGGAAAGGGAAGGGCGCCGAAAGAATTCTTTTCCTGCAAGAGGTTCTTGGGCATATAGTGAATAATTATATGACTGTCATCTTAAGATGGATGGAGAGCTATCATGGATTTCTACCCAGAGAACAGGGTTCTTTGCAGGTATCAGAATCTTTAAGCCGACTTGTCCAGTCGGCTTTTTTATCTTAATTCAAATCATAAGGAGGAAAGCATATGGCAATTTTTAAAGGAGCCGGCGTCGCTCTTGTGACGCCGATGAAGGATAATCTGGAAGTGAATTATGATAAACTGGCAGAGCTGCTGGAAGATCAGATCAATAATGGAACAGACAGCATTATTATAACCGGAACTACCGGGGAAGCGTCAACCTTAACGGTGGAAGAGCATCTGGAAGTGATTCGGCAGGCGGTGGCCATTGTGAATAAGAGAATTCCGGTGATTGCCGGAACCGGTTCGAACTGCACCAAAACAGCGGTAGAACTGTCTTATCAGGCCCAGCTTGCAGGAGCGGACGGATTGCTGGTGGTAACCCCTTATTACAACAAAGCCACCCAGAAGGGATTGTTTGATCACTATATGCAGGTGGCTCAAAAGGTGGATCTTCCAATTATTATGTACAATATTCCGGGCCGGACAGGATGTAAGATTGAGGCCGAAACAGCGGCAAAACTGAACCGGGAAGCGGAGAATATCGTGGGAATGAAAGACGCGGTGGGGGATGTTGCCTATACGCTTAAAATGATGGAACAGACCCAGGGGGAATTTGACATGTATTCCGGAGAAGACGGACAGGTAATCCCGTTTCTTGCCTGCGGAGGAATCGGCGTGATTTCCGTCCTTTCCAATATTGCTCCGAAATTTACTCATGATATGGTGATGAGTTATCTGAACGGCAGCCACGAGGAGGCCCTTCGTATGCAGCTTAAGGCCCTTCCACTGGTAGATGCGCTGTTTTGTGAAGTGAATCCCATTCCGGTGAAGGCCGCCATGAATCTGATGGGCCAAAAAGTGGGTCCCCTGCGCGCGCCGTTAAGCGAAATGGAACCGGAGCATGTGAAGAAATTATCAAAAGCGATGAGGGAATTTGGTATTTCCCTGGCAGAATAAATTTAAGGGGTTGCCCTGTTAGGAATAAGAATGGTAAGATATGAGACAGAGGGTTTTGCGGCATATCTGAAGTTTTGACGCTTAGCGGGCAGCCCTAGTACTATAGCGAACAATCTATATTTCGATACACAGGAAAGGCAGGATGCCCCTTTGCCTAAGCAAACCATTCATGGGCGTCCTTAGTGGAGGCAAAATCCACTGCTTACGCAGACTTAGGAAGGAAGGCTTTCCTGACTTCCTTAGTCGGAGTTGGCAGTTAGTTTGCCGGAACGTTGCCCAGTTTGCGTGGCAAAGGGGCCTCCTGCCTTTCCGTCCGTACCTCAATATGAAACGTTCGCCGTAATACTAGCTACTTAGGAGGAAACAGAAATGGTAAGAATGATTATGCACGGATGCAACGGCAAGATGGGCCAGGTGATTTCTGACATCTGCCGGGAAGATTCAGAGATTGAAATTGTGGCAGGCATTGACCCTTATACCGGAAAGGAGAATCCTTATCCGGTATTTCCTGAGATTGGGCAGTGTGAGGTTCAGGCGGATGTGGTTGTGGATTTCGCGGCGGCAGCGGCTGTGGACAGCCTGTTGGATTACTGCGTGAAACGGAGTCTTCCGGTGGTTTTGTGCACCACCGGCTTAAGCGAAGCCCAGCTTGCCAAAGTGGAAGAGGCAGGAACGAAAGTGGCCGTGCTGAAATCCGCCAATATGTCCCTTGGAGTAAATACCCTGATGGACTTGCTGAAAGACGCGGCAAAGATACTGGCTCCGGCAGGCTTTGACATTGAGATTGTGGAAAAGCATCACAATCAGAAACTGGACGCTCCCAGCGGCACAGCCCTGGCTCTGGCGGACTCCATCAATGAAGCGTTGGATCAGGCGTATGAATACAAATATGACAGGACCCAGGAGAGAAAGAAACGGGGCAGGCAGGAAATCGGGATCCAGGCAGTTCGGGGAGGCAATATCGTAGGGGAACACGAAGTTATTTTTGCAGGCATGGATGAAGTGATAGAGATTAAGCACACGGCGTATTCCAAGGCAATTTTCGCGAGAGGGGCTGTGGAAGCGGCTAAATTTCTGGCAGGAAAGCCGGCAGGAAAATATGACATGAGAGATGTGATAGCAGCGGGGAAATAGGCATTGCCTTCATGAATTGGGGAACGGCGACAGTTCAGATGTATTTCTTGTTATGGAAGATGAAACGGGCAATGAAACAGCAGCAAAAGAAATTCAGGAGAAGTCAGGGAGATTTGTAAAATGGGAACAGCAGATATCAGATATTTAAAAGGATTGGCGAAGCAATATCCTACCATTCCGGCAGCAGCTACGGAGATCATCAATTTACAGGCAATTTTAAGCCTGCCCAAAGGAACCGAGCATTTTATTACAGATATTCACGGAGAATATGATCAGTTTCAGCATATTATGAAAAACGGTTCCGGAGCCATCAAGCGGAAAATTGAAGAAGAGTTCAGCAATAGCCTGTCAGTGGCGGAGAAGAAGAATATTGCCATTTTAATTTATTATCCGGAACTGAAGTTAAAACAGGTGGTCAGACAGGAAGAAAATATGGAGGATTGGTACAAAGTGACGCTGTACCGTCTGATCCGCATTTGCAAGAGCGCCTCTTCCAAATACACCCGTTCCAAAGTTCGCAAGGCGCTGCCGAAGGATTTCGCCTATGTCATTGAAGAGCTTCTGACCGGACGGCCGGATGTGACAGACCAGGAGGCCTACTATAACGAGATTATCAATTCTGTCATCCGCACCAAAAGAGCTTCAGAACTGGTCATCGCGTTCTGCAACTTAATCCGCCGGCTGATTGTGGACCATCTGCATGTGGTGGGAGATATTTACGACCGGGGGCCTTATCCAAACCTGATCATGGACACGCTGATGGAGCACCATTCCGTAGACATTCAGTGGGGCAATCACGACGTGCTCTGGATGGGAGCGGCGGCAGGCAATCCCGCCTGCATCGCGAATGTCATCCGCATTTCCGCAAAATACGGGAATCTGAACACATTGGAGGACGGATACGGAATCAATCTGATTCCCCTGGTAAGGTTTGCCCTGGATAAATATGACAAGGATCCCTGCGACGTCTTTCATCTGGACTATCGGGAGGATGAATACGATATCAAGGATGTTCAGCTGGATGAAAAAATGCACAAAGCCATCACTATTATCCAGTTTAAGCTGGAAGGGCAGTTAATGAAGCGGCGGCCGGAATTTCAGATGGAACACAGGCTTCTTTTGGACAAAATGGATTTGGAAAAAGGAACCGTTGTGGTGGAAGGAAAAACCTATCCCTTGAAAGATGCCTGTTTCCCCACCATAGACAGGAAAGATCCCTATGCGCTGTCCCCGGAAGAGGCGGACGTGGTGGATCGTCTGGTCACGGCGTTTATCAATTGCGAGAAACTCCAGAAACACATTCGTTTTCTTTATACGAAAGGAAGTCTGTATAAGGTATATAACGGCAACCTTTTGTATCACGGCTGCGTTCCTTTTAATGAAGACGGAAGCTTTAAGAAAGTGCGGGTGTTTGACAAAGAATACAGCGGCAAGGAGTTGTACGACGTACTGGAACATTATGCCAGAAAGGGCTATTATTCCATTGACCCGGCAGAGAAGCAGAAAGGCCTTGACATTTTGTGGTTTATCTGGCAGAACGCCAACTCCCCGGTGTTTGGAAAGTCTAAAATGACCACTTTTGAACGGTATTTTATTGCGGACAAAGCCACTCACAAAGAGCCGAAGAATCCCTATTACCGTTTATTGGAAGATGAAAAAATCGTCAATAAGATCTTGAAGGAATTCGGCTTAGAAGGCGAAGACTCCCATATCATCAACGGCCATGTGCCGGTGGAAACCAAGCGGGGGGAATCTCCGGTGAAATGCAACGGCAAGCTTCTGATTATTGACGGAGGCTTTTCCAAGGCGTATCAGCCCAAAACGGGAATTGCGGGATATACTCTGATTTACAATTCTTTCGGCCTGCTGCTGGCGGCCCACGAGCCCTTTGAGTCGGTGGAAAAAGCAGTGCAGAACGGCAGCGATATCCATTCCCATATGATGCTGGTGCAGCATGTGAATATGAGAAAAACAGTGGCGGATACGGATGTCGGAAAAGAGATTAAGGAGAGCATTGTAGATTTGGAGAAGCTGCTGTGCGCTTACCGGGAAGGCACGATTGTGGAGCGGCAGTAACGATTTTCCACAAAGTGTATTGAAGTTCCGATTCAGGTCAAAATCCAAGACAAAAGGCATTGAGGGGAACGATTTTCCACAAAGTGTATTGAATTTCCCTGGGAAGTATATTAGAATAAGAAATGGCGGAAGGCAGCATGGAGGAGCTGCCTTTCCCATAACAGTACGTAGAAGATTAAGTAGGCGGAGGTTTGAGAATGTATCCAATTGTAAAAAAGAGAAAGCTGGCAGATAAGATTTATCTTATGGATGTCAAAGCGCCCCGTGTGGCCAAGTCCTGTCTGCCCGGACAGTTTGTAATTGTGAAGATGGACGAAGAGGGAGAGCGGATTCCGCTTACCATTTGTGATTATGACAAAGAAGCCGGAACGGTAACCATTGTATTTCAGATTGTAGGCGCGTCCACTCAGCGCATGGAATCCCTGGAAGAGGGCGGCTCTTTCCAGGATTTCGTAGGGCCTTTGGGATGCGCGTCTGAACTGACGGAGACGCCTTTAGAAGAGCTGAAACAAAAAAGGATCGTATTTATTGCGGGAGGCGTCGGAACGGCTCCGGTATATCCCCAGGTAAAATGGCTCCATGAACAGGGCATAAGCTGCGATGTCATTATGGGTTCTAAGACGAAAGATCTGCTGATTCTGGAAGAGGAAATGAAGCAGGTAGCCGGGAACCTCTATGTGACCACCGACGACGGAAGCTACGGGTTCCACGGAATGGGAACCAATCAGCTGGAGGAACTGGTAAAGAATGGAGCTGCATACGATTTGTGCATTGCAATCGGTCCTATGATTATGATGAAATTTGTCTGCCTTCTCACCAAGAAGCTGGAAATTCCGACAGTTGTTTCCCTGAATCCCATTATGGTGGACGGAACCGGAATGTGCGGCGCGTGCCGGGTAACCGTTGGGGATGAGGTGAAATTTGCCTGCGTGGACGGCCCGGAATTTGACGGTCACCTGGTGGATTTCGATCAGGCGATGAAACGCCAGCAGCTGTATAAGACAGAAGAAGGAAGAAGCATGCTGAAGCTGACAGAGGGAGACACCCACCACGGCGGATGCGGACAGTGCGGAGGTGACAAATAATGGATGTATTAAAGAAAGTACCGGTACGGGAGCAGGACCCTAAGGAGCGGGCAAAGAATTTCGGGGAAGTGTGCCTGGGCTACAATAAAGAAGAAGCGATGGAAGAGGCAGAAAGATGCCTGAACTGCAAAAATGCCCAGTGCGTCAAAGGATGTCCGGTGGCCATTGACATTCCCGGATTTGTCGGACAGATCAAAGAAGGAAAGTTTGAGGAAGCTTACCAGACCATCAGCAAATCCAGCGCCCTTCCTGCAGTCTGCGGACGCGTATGTCCTCAGGAAAGCCAGTGCGAAGGAAAATGCATTCGGGGCATAAAGGGCGAGCCGGTTTCCATTGGAAAGCTGGAGCGGTTTACGGCAGACTGGGCAAGAGAACATGAGATCAAGCCGGAGCCTGCGAAAGAGAAAAAAGCTCATAAGGTTGCCGTGATTGGTTCCGGCCCTGCAGGATTGACCTGTGCCGGGGATTTGGCCAAAATGGGCTATGACGTGACAATTTTTGAAGCCCTTCATGAGCCGGGCGGCGTATTGATTTACGGAATTCCGGAATTCCGTCTGCCCAAGAGCGATGTGGTGGCAAAAGAAATTGAAAATGTCAAATCCCTGGGCGTAAAGATCGAGACAAACGTAGTCATCGGCAAAGCGGGAACCATTGATGAATTGATGGAAGAGGAAGGATTTGAAGCCGTATTTATCGGTTCCGGCGCAGGGCTTCCCAAATTTATGGGAATTCCCGGCGAGCAGGCCAACGGCGTATTTTCCGCCAATGAATTCCTCACCAGAAATAACCTGATGAAAGCCTTTAAAGAAGAGTACGATACTCCTATTATGAAAGGAAAGAAGGTTGCGGTAGTGGGCGGCGGAAACGTAGCCATGGACGCGGCCAGAACCGCCCTTCGGTTAGGCGCGGAAGTGCATATTGTGTACCGGAGAAGCGAAGAAGAGCTTCCGGCCCGTGTGGAAGAAGTGCACCATGCCAAAGAAGAAGGCATTATTTTTGACCTGCTGACGAATCCCACGGAGATTCTGGTGGACGACAACGGATGGGTGAAAGGCATGACCTGTATCCGTATGGAACTGGGAGAACCGGATGAATCCGGCAGGAGAAGACCTGTGGAGGTTCCGGGTTCCGAATTTGATTTGGAACTGGATACGGTGATTATGTCCCTGGGAACTTCCCCCAACCCATTGATTTCCTCCACCACGAAGGGACTGGATATCAACCGCTGGAAATGCATTGTGGCAGAAGAGGAAAACGGAGCCACCAGCAAGCCCGGCGTGTTTGCCGGCGGCGACGCCGTGACAGGGGCAGCTACCGTAATCTTGGCTATGGGCGCGGGAAAAGCGGCGGCAAAAGGAATCGACGAATACCTTTCCAGCAAGTAAGGGCTGCTGGATGGCTGTCTGTGCAGAGAGCAAAATGGCTGTGCATGCAGGGGGCCGAATGACTGTCCGCACAGCAGAAGGCGAAGATTTTTGTTAGGACTTTCACGTAACAGGGAAGCCGAAGGCTGAACTGTTACACTTTCACTGCAAGATTAGAGGAAAAGTATTGACGAAAAGCTCTTGGATCAGTAAAATATAATAGTTGGAAATGGGGACTGCCAGTTTCTGGCAGTCCTTAATTTATAGCGGATATGAAATTGCCCTCCGTTTTCGCATACCGGTTTTTTTGCATCGGAAGCGATTTTATATCATTAAGAAAAACATAAGATTCAGGAGGAAAATAAGTATGAAAGACGTAACAATTACAGATAATATTTTGTATATCGGCGCAGACGACAGGGATTTGGATTTGTTTGAAAGCCAGTATGTGATCCCGGAAGGGGTATCTTATAATTCTTATGTTATTTTAGATGAAAAAGTAGCCGTGATGGATACGGTGGACGCAAGAAGAAAAGATCAGTGGCTGGAAAATCTGGAGCAGGCGTTAGCCGGACGGACTGTGGACTATCTGGTGGTTTCCCATATGGAGCCGGACCATGCGGCCAACGTTCAGATTCTTGCAGATAAATACCCGGAAATGAAAGTCGTGGGCAATGCAAAAACCTTCCCCATGATTCAGCAGTTCTTTGAATTGGATCTGTCTGAACGTTCCATAGTGGTCAAAGAGGGAGACGTCTTAAATCTCGGAACCCATGAGCTGACCTTTGTGATGGCGCCCATGGTACATTGGCCGGAAGTAATGGTTTCTTATGAGAAAACAGAGAAAATCCTCTTTTCCGCAGACGGGTTCGGTAAATTTGGCGCGCTGGACGCGGAAGAAGACTGGGCGTGCGAGGCAAGAAGATATTATTTCAATATTGTGGGAAAATACGGCGCCCAGGTACAGGCTCTTCTGAAAAAAGCGGCAAATCTGGACATTGCCATGATTTGCCCTCTCCACGGTCCGATTTTGAAAGAAAATCTGGAATATTACATTGGAAAATACAATACCTGGAGCAGTTATGAGCCGGAAGATGAAGGCGTCCTGGTAGCTTACGCCTCTATCCATGGAAATACGAAAAAGGCAGCAATCAAGATGAAAGAAATTCTGGAGGCAAAGGGCGCGAAAAAAGTGGCCATTACCGATCTGTCCAGAGACGATATGGCAGAGGCCATCGAGGACGCTTTCCGCTATGATAAGCTGGTGCTTGCGGCGGCCAGCTATGACGGTGGCGTGTTCCCCTGCATGGAAGATTTTCTCCACCATTTAAAGAGCAAGAACTTCCAGAAACGCGCCGTTGCTCTCATAGAAAACGGAACCTGGGCTCCCACAGCGGCCAGAACCATGAAAGCTGTGCTGGAACAGATGAAAGAGATTACCCTCTGCGAGAAAACTGTTTCCATCAAATCCGTGATGAAAGAGGCAAACATTACAGAGATGGAAGCCCTTGCAGAAGAGCTGCTTGACAAATAGGAGTGCGCATGAATTTATTTGATATTGTGGGGCCTGTGATGGTAGGGCCTTCCAGTTCCCATACAGCAGGAGCTGTGCGGATCGGCCATATTGCAAGACGTTTGTTAAATGAGCCTGCGGTAAAAGCGGAGATTTTTCTCCACGGTTCCTTTCGGGCCACCGGCAAAGGCCATGGGACAGATCGGGCTCTGATTGCCGGATTGCTGGAAATGGCTGCGGATGATGAGCGGATTCCAGACAGTTTTGCCTGGGCGGATAAGCTGGGGCTTGCCTATTCTTTTGCCGGAATTGAACTGCGGGACGCTCATCCCAATTCGGTGCTGATGAAACTGACAGGGGCGAAAGGGAGGCGTCTGGAAATCGTGGCGGCCTCTTTAGGAGGCGGACGGATTAAAGTCTGTGAGATTGACGGCCTGGAAGCTAATTTCTGCGGAGATTACCCCACGCTGATTGTCCGCAATCAGGATCAGCCGGGGCATGTGGCAGAGGTCACCTCCATGCTGGCTCATAAATCCGTCAATATTGCCACCATGCAGCTTTACCGGGACAAGCGGGGCGGAAGCGCAGTCCTGGTGCTGGAATGTGATAAAGAAGTGCCCCGGGAGTCCATCCGGTGGCTTGAAAAATTAGAAGGCATCTATAAGGTGACTTATTTGAGCCTGGAAAATGAAACGGAAAAGAGCCGCGATGGATTTCTTTAAGGCGAACCATATGTAAGCCTGGAGCATTTTTAGACGCGCTCTGGAAAATGAAAGATTTAGTTGGAGAGTACTATGAGTTTTCATTCATTAAAGGAAATTATATCAACGGCCGAGAGTCAGAACAAGCCCTTTTTCCGCATAGTTTTAGAAGACGACATGTCAGAGCGCATGGTATCGGAGGAAGAATCCTTTTCGGCTATGCAGGCCATGTACGCCGCCATGGGAAGCGCAGACGAATCTTACGACGGAGCAATGAAATCAGCCAGCGGGCTGGTGGGAAGCGACGGGCAAAGAATGGAGGAGGCCATAAAATCCGGAAAAACCATTTCCGGCGGCTTTATGGGCGAAGTAATGGCAAGAGCTCTGAAAATGGGCGAATCCAACGCCTGTATGAAACGGATTGTGGCAGCTCCCACCGCAGGCTCCTGCGGAGTCATGCCGGCGGTATTTCTGACTTATCAGAATTATTTTCAAGTGTCTGACGAGAAGATGACAGAAGCCATGTTTACCGCTGCCGGCATTGGAACGGTCATTGCGGAGCGGGCCTTTCTGGCCGGTGCCACCGGAGGATGCCAGGCGGAAATCGGCAGCGCCAGCGCAATGGCAGCCGGCGGACTGGCATATCTGATGGGCGGCGGGAATCAGGAAATCGCCCATGCCGGAGCCATTGCCTTAAAGAACCTGCTGGGCTTAGTCTGCGACCCGGTGGCCGGCCTGGTGGAAGTGCCCTGCGTAAAGCGGAATGTAATCGGCGCCGTGAACGCCGTCACCAGCGCAGACATGGCCATAGCCGGGATTGTCAGCCGGATACCGCCAGATGAGGTAATCGACGCCATGCGGGCCATCGGCATGGCTCTGCCCTGCTCCCTGAAAGAAACCGGAGAAGGCGGTCTTGCCGCAACTCCCTCAGGGATAGCCATATCAAAAAAACTAATATCAGATTTTTAGAAAAAAGAGTTGATGCATGTGAAGCAATTTCACACAACATCAGCTCTTTTTAAAGCACATGCAGCTGGAAGCCCCCTTCCCCTAAGCAGACCTTCAAGGGCGCTCCCATCTGCCGTCCGTCCCCAAAGATTTCCTTCCACAGTACAGTGCCAAAAAAATTTTTTCAAAAAATCCCGCAAACTTGAAGTTATGCCCCCAACCATCTCGTTATAGATAAATGACAGACAGTGAAACAAGGAAAGGAGGCGGATAGAATCGATAAAGAAGCATATTTCAATTATCTGCTGGATACATACGAAAGACTGGTATATTCCATTTGCTTTAAGATGACAGGCAACCAGTTCGACGCAGAAGATTTGACACAGGAAACTTTTTTATCTGTTTATAAGAATCTTGCCACTTTCCAGAAAGATTATGAAAAGGCCTGGATCTGCAAGATTGCAACCAACAAAGGGCTTGATTTTTTAAAAAGCGCCAAGCGGCGCAGCGAGCCGAAAGAAGATACGTATTTTGAAGAATTAAAGGACGACAAGGCAAGTCCGGAGGAAGCTTATTTAAGGCGGGAATCCAAAGAATATGTCTATGCTGTCTGTCAGAGTTTGAAAAGTCCCTATAAGGAAGTTGCCACGGAGCATTTTTACCGGGAAAAAACAGCCAAAGAAATCGCCGAAGAACAGGACAAAGGAATCAAGACAATCCAGACCCAGATTTACCGGGCCAAAGCGATGATTCGGAAAATGATGGAAGGGAGGGCGGCCGGATGATGAAAAACTATACGGAAGAAAGAATGAGTACCCAGCTGGCAGAAGCAAAAGAGCATACCTTAAGAACCGGGCATATCAGCAGGGACCTGTTCTGCGACTGGCAGGAAGGCAGGCTGAAAGGACGGGAAGAAACAGACTTTTTCACCCATATCGGAGCCTGTACCTTTTGCGCGGAGCAGTTTGGGAACTGGATGGAAGAAGGGCTTTCGGATGAGATGGGAAGAGAACAGTTTTTGACGATGGAAGAGGAACCGCCCCGGTATCTGAAAGAAGAAATTCGAAACAGAACCCGCCAGTTAGATGTGCAGGCGTCAATGAAGCTGAAAGAGACTTCCAGGCAGGTGCAGCTTATGCTGTACAGCTTGAAGGTGGGGCTTGCAGTGGCGGCGTCTATTTTCCTCCTGACCATTACGTCTAATATCCAGAATATGGGCATAAATCAGGAACTGCCGGAAAGACAATGGATGGAAGAGAAACAGGATGAAAAGGAAAGGCCGGAGAGGGAAGAAAGCATCGCCGGGAAGCTGCGGCGGGGGAGCAGAGAGATTACCGCAATCTTGAATGAGTTTAGCAGCGGACTGTTCCGCGTAGATATGAATACATCTGAAAATAAAAGAAATCAGGAGGTAACGAGATGACAAAAAAGAAAAACGGATTTTTAGCCCTGTGCTTCTCTCTGGTGCCGGGGGCAGGAGAAATGTACATGGGATTTATGAAACAGGGGGTAAGCATCATGTCCGTGTTTTGGGTATTGATTTTCCTTGCGGCATTTCTCGATATTGGGCCGGTGCTGTTTATTCTGCCGATTCTCTGGTGCTACAGTTTCTTTAATGTGCACAACATCAGGGGGATGTCAGACGAGGAATTCTATGCCCTGGAGGATGATTATTTATTCCATTTGGATCGGGTGCTTCCGATGGAAAAGTGGAGCCAGAAGCAGAATACGATTCTTGCGTTGATTTTAATTATCGTTGGGGCTTCTATGCTATGGAATTATCTGATGGATTATCTGAACTGGCTGCTTCCGAATGATACCTATTGGCATATTATGAACGATGTTCCCCAGGTATGCGTAAGCCTGCTGCTGATTCTCGGCGGCCTGTACTTAATCCGCGGGAAGAAACGGGAACTGGATGAAAAAGAAGAGAAACAGGAGGAGCTGATGAAATGAGAGTCAGAAAAGTTGGAAGCGTCACATGCGGAATTCTGATGATATTGTTCGGAATTTTATTTCTGGTGCACATGTTTTATCCGCCCCTGTCCCTGGAAGTCATTATGAAGCTGTGGCCGCTGATTCTGATTGCCCTGGGCGGCGAGATGCTTGCCGCCAATATCAGGAGAGACGGGGAAGAAGAAATTCTCAGATATGATAAAGGCGCAATTTTTCTTGTATTTCTGCTGACCTGCTTTGCCGCAGGCATGGGGCTTTTGGAGTACTGCATGAATTATTACGCCCAGTATGGGGTGATTTATTACTGAAATAATTGAAAAAGGCTGCCGGAGGAGGAAGTGTTACGCCTGCTCCGGCGGCTTTTTTGTTTTATCCTTTCCGTCCGTGTTCTCATATTAAAAGTTCACTCTAGTTATGTTTCGGTGGTTCTTTTGTATTGTATAAATCTACTAAAAACTGGCACCCTAAAATGTATAGAATTAACAAAGTGACAATAAAAATGAAAAACGATATTGCATTTTTATTGGAAAGCGGTTATACTAGCCCTATCAGATGAAAACGTTACCGGTAAAGATACCGGAAATGTTACCGGAATGGTTTCCGGAAGCATTTCCAGGGAAGAGAGGAAAGCGTTTTCAAAGGTAAAATTTTCAAATTATAGGAGGATGCAAGATGAAAAAGAAATTAGTATCATTGATGTTGGCAGCGGCAATGGCAGCAGCTATGGCAGCCGGATGCGGCACAAACAACGGCGGCGCTGGTAACAATGCAGGCACAGATGATAAGCAGACTGAGGATGCCGGCAGCGGTGAGGACAAGGAAGAGGCAGGCGATGACAGCCAGGCCGCAGCCAGCGGAGACGGCGCTGTGTACTATCTGAACTTCAAGCCGGAGCAGGCAGATCAGTGGAAAGCGCTGGCAGAGACCTATACAGAGCAGACCGGCGTTCCAGTAACGGTTGAGACAGCGGCTTCCGGAACATATGAGTCCACTTTGAAATCTGAGATGGCAAAGGATGAAGCTCCTACTCTGTTCCAGGTAAACGGTCCGGTTGGTTTGGCTTCCTGGAAAGATTACTGTTATGACTTGAAGGACAGCGCGGTTTACAAGAACTTAAAGAGCGATGATTTCGCGCTGATTGCTGATTCCGGCGAAGTGCAGGGCGTTGCGTATGTAATTGAAACTTACGGTTTGATTTACAATAAGAAATTATTATCTGACTACTGCGCGTTAGACGGGGCAAAAATCAAAGACGCTTCCGAAATCAACAGCTTCGCGAAATTAAAAGAAGTTGCGGACGACATTCAGGCAAAGAAAGATGACCTTGGAATCGTAGGCGCGTTTACCTCCGCAGGTATGGATTCTTCCTCTGACTGGAGATTCAAGACCCATTTAGCAAACCTTCCGATTTATTATGAATATCAGGCAGACGGCATTACCTCTACGGAGGCAATCAAAGGAACCTACCTGGATAACTACAAGAATATGTGGGATCTGTACATTAGCGACTCTACCGTAGAGCCTACCATGTTGTCCAGCTCCACCGGCGAAGACGCGGCAGCAGAATTCGCAATGGGTGAAGCAGTGTTCTATCAGAACGGCACATGGGCTTACAGTGACATCAAAGATAACGAAGTGGCAGACGAAGATCTTGGAATGCTGCCGATTTATATCGGAGTAGAAGGAGAAGAGAATCAGGGACTCTGCACCGGTTCTGAAAATTACTGGTGTGTAAATAAGAACGCTTCCCAGGAAGATATTGACGCAACTCTGGCATTTATGGAATGGGTCATCACATCTGACGAAGGACGTACCTCTTTCCGCGATGAAATGGGATTTGTAACTCCCTTTACTACATTCACAGATGAATATCAGCCGGCAAACCCGCTGGTAGCAGCTTCTCAGGAAGATATTGACGCAGGCCATAAGACGGTTGCATGGTGCTTTACCACAATGCCTTCTGAGAACTGGAAGAACGGCGTTGGAAGCGCATTGCTTGAGTATGCGCAGGGAACCGGTGAATGGGATGCCGTTGTAAGCGCTTTTGTTGACGGATGGGCAGCAGAGGTACAGGCAACCAACGAATAACTGGTGAGCGGGACGCTGTTGTAAGCGCTTTTGTTGACGGATGGGCAGCAGAAGTTCAGGCAACCAACGAATAAGAGTTTACAGGGTTTCCTCTAAGGCGCGTGTTTTTCCGGCGCTTGCGGAAACGGAAAAGAAATACGGGGGTGGTAAATGCCACCCCCATTTTCAGAATATGGGAGGTAAATTATGCAAAAATCAATAAAAAAATATTTTCCAATTTTTGCGCTGCCTACGCTTGTGGCATTTACAATTGGATTTATAATTCCTTTTCTTTTGGGCATCTATTTATCATTCTGCAAGTTTACGACTGTTACCGATGCAAAGTTCATAGGAATCAGCAATTATTTCAAAATATTTTCTGATAAAACATTCGGGCATGCGCTTTGGTATACCGCTTTATTTACAGTTGTGTCTGTGCTGTTAATCAACGTGCTGGCCTTTACAGTAGCGATGCTTTTAACAAAGGGAATTAAGGGAACCAACATTTTCAGAACAGTATTCTTTATGCCCAACTTAATCGGCGGTATTGTTCTTGGTTATATCTGGCAGCTTCTGCTGAATGGTATTTTGGCCCATTTCCAGAAAACACTGACTTACAGTTCCGCATACGGGTTCTGGGGATTGGTGATTCTAATGTGCTGGCAGCAGATCGGTTATATGATGATTATCTATATTTCCGGCATTCAGAACATTCCGGGAGAACTGATTGAGGCGGCGAAAATTGACGGCGCAACCAACGGCCAGATTTTGAAAAATGTTACGATTCCCATGGTAATGCCCTCTATTACCATCTGTACCTTTTTAACGCTGACCAACGGATTCAAGCTTTTCGACCAGAACCTGGCGCTGACCAACGGAGAGCCTTCCAATATGTCAGAACTTTTGGCATTGAATATTTATAATACATTCTACGGCAGAACCGGTTTTGAGGGAGTAGGCCAGGCAAAGGCCGTTGTATTCTTTATTTTAGTTGCCCTGATTGCAGTAGGGCAGAATTATCTGACAAGACGTAAGGAGGTGCAGCAGTAATGGGCGTAAGAAAAGCAAAACACGGATGGATTTATACCATATTTTTCAGCCTGCTTTCGATTGCATGGGTATTTCCCATTATTCTGGTATTGATTAACTCTTTTAAGAAGAAGGTGTATATCAGCCGGAAGCCTTTTACCATTCCTACCGACAAAATGTTTGTGAAATGGGACAATTATGTGAACGGCATGGAGAAAATCCATTTCTTTGATGCGTTTAAGAATTCACTGTTTATCACGGTTTTGTCTGTGGCCGCAATTATTCTGTGCACATCCATGTGCGCATGGTACATTTCCAGGGTAAAATCCACATTTTCTACCGGAATGTATTATTTATGCCTGTTTTCCATGATTGTGCCCTTCCAGATGGTAATGTTTACGTTATCAAAATTAGCAAATATGTTGCATTTATCCAGTCCAGTTGGTATTATATTAGTATATTTGGGATTTGGGGCCGGCCTTGCGGTGTTTATGTTCTGCGGATTTGTAAGGAGCATTCCGCTGGAAATCGAGGAAGCAGCCATGATTGACGGATGTACGCCGATTCAGACATTTTTCCAGATTGTATTTCCCATTCTGAAGCCTACCTGCATTACAGTGGCGATTCTTCAGGCGATGTGGATTTGGAATGACTATCTGCTTCCCTATCTGGTGCTGGATATTAAGCGCTGGAAGACCATTCCCATTGCGATTCAGTATTTGAAAGGCGGTTATGGTTCTGTGGACATGGGAGCTATGATGGCAATGCTAGTATTGGCAATCATCCCGATTATCGTATTTTACATGGCATGCCAGAAGCACATTATTGAAGGCGTTGTGGCAGGCGCAGTAAAAGGCTAGATTTAAGATAAGGTGGAAAATGATATGTTGACCATTAAAGACATTGCGAAAGAATCCGGATATTCCGTCAGCACGGTATCCCGTGTGCTGAACAACCGCAGAGATGTGAGTCCGGAGGCAAAGAAGAGAATTACAGAGATCGTGGCAGCCCGTCATTTTGTGCCCAATAACAATGCCAAACATTTAAAGCAGAACAGCAGCAAGACCATCGCAGTACTGGTGAAAGGAACGTCCAATATGCTTTTTGCCAGTATTGTGGAGGCTATTCAGAAGAAGATAGAGGCCACCAGATATACGGTGAGCATCAATTACATTGATGAAGACGATAATGAAGTACAGGAAGCTCTGACTGTCTGCCGGGAACACAAGCCTCTGGGCATGCTGTTCCTGGGGGGCAATCCGGAATTTTTTAAAAAATCCTTTGAATCAGTTAAGATACCCTGTGTATTGGTGACAAATCAGGGAGAGTTATTGGGCTTTGATAATTTATCCAGTGTGGCTACCGATGATGAAGCGGCGGCGGAATCCGCCATTGATTATCTGATTGGGCAGGGGCATGAAAAGATTGGAATCCTGGGGGGCGATTTTGTATTGTCCCATACCAGTAAGCAGAGATATTTGGGATGCGTGAAAAGTTTTCAGAAGCATCAGATTTCTTTTCAGGAAGAGCAGTATTTTGAAAAAGCCCGTTTTTCTTATGAAAGCGGTTACAGGGCGATGAAGCGCCTGATGCAGAAAGCGAAAGATATCACGGCAGTGTTTGCCATGAGCGATGTGATTGCAATCGGGGCAATCCGTGCTGTAATTGACAGCGGCAGACGGGTGCCGGAGGACATTTCCGTGATGGGATTTGACGGAATTACCATGGCGGAATACTATAACCCGAAATTAACCACCATACAGCAGCAGTACAATATTCTGGCTGTCAGAAGCGTGGAGATTTTATTGCAGAACATTGACTGGAATGTCGCTCCAGTGTATGAGATTATTCCCTTTCATCTGGTGCAGGGAGAAAGCGTTAAGAAAATAAACGCGTCTTTGACCGGAAACTGAGCAAGACAGCCGGAAGCAGGAACAGCGCTTCTGGCTGGAATTTTCGGCGTGTAAGGCCAGAGCCGTGAATAAAAAATAGATAAGACGCGCCCGCAGGGCGCGCCGCAGGAGGTACCCATTATGCGCAGCAGCGGAGTTTTAATGCATATTTCTTCCCTTCCGTCTCCTTATGGGATTGGAACTATGGGAAAAGAAGCGGTAAAATTTGTAGATTTTCTTGTGAAGGCGAAACAGAGTTTCTGGCAGGTACTGCCGATCTGTCCCACCAGCTACGGAGATTCGCCCTATCAGTCTTTTTCCAGCTTTGCGGGAAATCCTTACTTTATCGATCTTGATATTCTCTGCAAAGAGAAGCTTTTAACCAGAAAAGAATGCCAGTCGTATGACTGGGGAAAAGATATTTCCAGAGTGGATTACGGAATTCTCTATCAGAACCGTTATCTGCTGCTACATAAAGCTTTTGACCGGTTCCGGAAGAATATACCGGAAGATTATGAGGATTTCTGCCGGGAACAGTCAGACTGGATGGAGGATTACGCCTTGTTTATGGCGTTAAAGGACGCCCATGACGGCGCTTCCTGGAGCGAATGGGAAGAAGAGTTAAGGCTGCGCAGAGAGGACGCCGTGGCAAGGGCCAGAGAGGAACTGGCAGAGGAAATTGATTTCTGGAAAATGCTGCAGTATCTGTTTTATCGGCAGTGGAACGCCCTGAAGTCTTACGCCAACGAAAAAGGAATCCGCATGATTGGCGATGTGCCCATTTATGTGTCTATGGACAGTGCGGATGTTTGGGCCAATCCTTCCCAGTTTTATCTGAATGAGAACCTGGTGCCTATTGATGTGGCAGGGTGTCCGCCGGACGCGTTTTCTGATGACGGGCAGCTTTGGGGCAATCCGCTGTTTCGCTGGGATGTGATGAAAGCAGACGGGTACCGCTGGTGGATTCAGCGGCTGGAAAAGATGGAAAAACTCTTTGACGTGATCCGAATTGACCATTTCCGGGGATTTGATTCCTATTACGCCATTCCCTACGGAGATAAGACGGCGAAAAACGGAGAATGGCGCAAAGGCCCAGGCATTGAACTGTTCCATACCATTGAAGCGTCCCTGGGGAAACTGGATATTATTGCGGAGGATCTGGGATTTTTGACAGAGTCTGTCCATGAGCTTCTGGCAGCTTCCGGGTATCCGGGGATGAAGCTGATTCAGTTTGCTTTTGACAGCAGAGAGGACGGGGATTACCTGCCCCATAATTATGACACACGGAATTCCGTGGTCTATGCCGGCACCCACGACAATGATACCATTTTGGGATGGATGAAGACGGCGCCAAGGCCCTGTGTCACTTACGCCAAAGATTATCTGAATCTGAGCAAAGAGGAAGGATACAACTGGGGCGTGATGCGGGGCGTCTGGTCCAGCATCAGCGATACGGCGGTGGTGACCATGCAGGATTTGCTGGGGATCGGAAGCGAGGGAAGGATGAATACTCCTTCCACCTTGGGATGCAACTGGATGTGGAGGATGAAGCCCGGAGCAATTGACGCGAAGCTGATCCGTCGGATCTGCAAGCAGGTGGAATTATACGGAAGGGCGCCGAAGAGAGCAGATTTATGACATATTATTTTATCGTAAATGTTGCTTCCAGAACTGGAAAAGGCAGGAAGATCTGGAGAGTTCTGGAGGCGGAATTAAAACGACGCAATACAGATTACCGCGCGTATCTGACAAAGTATCAGGGGCATGCAGGGGAATTAGCGGAAAAACTTACAGGGAAACGCCGGGATCAGGTGATTTCCCTTGTTGTAGTTGGCGGAGACGGAACAGCCAACGAAGCGGTCAATGGCATCCGGGACTTTGAGAAGGTGCGGTTCGGCTATATTCCTACCGGTTCCGGCAATGATCTGGGCAGAGGGCTGGGCCTTCCGAAAGATCCGCTGGCGGCATTGAAGGTGATATTAGAATCCACAGAATTGTATGCTATGGATTTGGGCAGGGTATCCTGGGGCTCCAAGTTGGAGAAGAGCGCTTATTTTAATATCAGTTCCGGAATTGGAATGGACGCGGAAGTCTGCAGGCGGGTCAATGCCGCAGGACTCAAGGTGTTTTTAAATAAACTGCATCTGGGAAAGCTGTCTTATTTTGTCCAGACAGCGCTGACTCTGGCGGAACTTCCGTATGTGCGGGCAGGCGTACAGTTTGACCAGACAGAGAAAAGGCAGGTTCACGGGCTGATTTGCGCCGCAGTGATGAATCACCGGTGCGAGGGCGGCGGGCTGCCGATGGCGCCGCAGGCTTCGGCTCAGGATGGAAAATTGTCGATCTGCTGCATACACGGGATAAAAAGGCTTCGGGCTTTGTTCCTGCTGCTTATGCTGGTGAAAGGGAAGCATGTGGGATTTCGGGGAATTGAACTGGTGGAATGCGAGTCCTGCACTTTCTGGCTAATGGAGCCTATGACTGCCCATATGGACGGGGAAGATCTGGGAGATCTGATGCGGGTGAAATATGAATGCCTGCCTGGGGCTTTGAAAATTATGCGGTGAGGATTTTTGACATGTGCTATCGGAAATTTAGGCCTGTCAAATGTACGCTTATTTAAGGTGGATTATACTAATGTAGCTGCCTACTACATATGCAAGTGGTTAGATGGAGAGAAATAGTCGGTAACCTAGCCCGAGAGGTTGTCTTCTCCCTAAAAGAAGAAAGCCCCCGAAAGTATTAGCGGTACTTCCGGGGGCTTGTTCTTTTTGTGTTGTTTGAACACTGTTTTCTTTTTGCCTATTGGTATTATAGCATATGCAAATTTGGTTTGTAATATATCTTGGAAATTTTCACACGACAAACGCATGAGTAAATAAAATGTGAACAATCCATCTTTTTGATAGAATCAAAGAAAATTTAATGATTTATTTTATACGCATAAAATGCATATATTTTTTGTCGTTTTTATATGCTGGATGTTTTTTTATGTTATCTTCACCATGATATGATTAGGTAGTCAAAAGGGGATTTGTATTTTATCCTTTTCACGATGGG
>CAJUBP010000009.1 GCA_910584585.1 uncultured Lachnospiraceae bacterium
TTCGTCCGAATTCAACGGATAACTATCAATTATCCGCACCATTCATATCTCGTCAAAATGACGGATAACGGTGGATTATCCAATACTATTTCTAATGATACCATACCTCCCCCTATTTTTCACCAATTTCCCCAATTTTTTCCGCTTTCTTAACACTCCTCGCCAAATTCTTTTTTCCAAAATCCCTACATCAAATTTTCCCAATCTCTTCAGCCTCTTCTAATGTTTCTTTCCCAAATCTTTCCATGCCCTTTCCCCAAATGTCACCCAATAAGCATCTGAGCAATATTCTCATCCATACACTGTTTCCCTTACTGGTAAACAACGTACACTCCTTTCCCCAGAATCATCACCACCACATCATAATCCTAAATCACCGCAATATCATTCCAAAGTCCCATTTTATACAATTAAAAAACAGCCGCTGAAACTTTTATTCAGGGGCTGTTTTAAATATAAAATTAATACAAAACACAACTTCCATATCTATAAATTCCAGTTTCGCTCCCATACTCTTACTACATTTTGATAGCAAAAATCCAGAATAACCTCAGACTCACAGCTCTCATCAAACTGCCCTCCCCATCTTCTCTGCAAGCCAAACAGGCCCCCGCCAAATCACCTGATACGCCAGAACCGTAATCAAAAAACTCCCTGCGCAAACCCCTGCGGCCTGCGCATAAACATTCCCGCCAGGCCGTACCGCATAATATGCCAGCGCCACCAAAATTGACTGATGCAGAAGATACACCGGATACGACGCGCGGTTCCAATACCTGGTAAAACCTGTCTCCCTGTTTAAAAACTTTCTTCCTGCCCCAAGCAGAACCAATATGGTAATCCACCCGATAAAATTCACCCAGCAGTCACCGTAATAGGAAAAATTGTAATACATGACAACAGAAGCAATCGTTCCTATTCCGCACAAAACCGCCATCCACTTCATATTTCTTTCCAATTTCTCCAATGCCCGTTCATTGCTTAGCACATAATATCCTGCCAGATACAAAGCCAAATCTTTCCCTATACTGAAACCGCCGAAATTACCCAGATAATACATCAGCCATATGGGCACAAACAAAAACAGGACAGCAGCTGCCGGGATCTTCTCTGCATGGACCGCGGCCTTTTCATAGGGCAGAAAATGGAACAGCCCCAGCGTCACCATGGAAATCAGAAACAAAAACAGAATAAACCACAGATGCCCTGGCGTAAAGGCGCCGTCATAGCCGCTGAAATCGGTGACATGAGTGAAAAAGTATTTCCAGTTCTCCCAAATGCCGCCCGCATACCCATCAAAAAATTTCCTGGCATACAAAGTCTGGAACGGCACAAGAAATACCATGCCAAATAGGAAAGGTATCAGCAATTTGCGAACCCGCTGTATGATAAATTCTTTCACTGTCCTCTTCTCCAACGCAAACCGCGCGCTCATTCCTGCCAATACAAACAAAAGCGGCATAAACCAGGGATTGATCAGCACGATGAAAGAACTCAATATCTTATTTTCTCCATGCCAAATATAGAACCGGGATCCAAAATCATTCCAAATCATACAGGCATGCACCGGAAACAACAGCAAAATAGATAAGCCCCGCAAATGATCCATATCATGTTTTCTGGTATTTTCTCGCTCTATCATACAGCTCTTAATCCTTTCTGCTTTACAAAAATTCCAGAAAGCACCCAGCCCGCCTCTCCGCAGCCTGCATGCAGAAAGCAGCCGGTTTGCGCCTAAGGAACCATTAAGAAAAATACTCCACCATCTCCCTGTCATTGAGAGAATCGCCGAATGCCATAACATCCTCTCTCCGATACCCCATCACTCTGCAAATCTCCAAAATTCCTGCCAGCTTCCCTGTTCCCCTTTTCGTAATCTGCATACAATTTCCCTCCCATAATGCCTGACAGGAATCCGGGATTTTCAATTCCTGCGCCAGCTCCTTTCGTTTATGCTCCGGCATCTCCATTCCCTGCCTGAGCCTGCGAAAAGACAGCGTTACTTTATAAATATCCGTTCTTTTCCGATACACATGCACTGCAAACCCAAGGGCCCTCTGCATCCCTTTTACATCTGCCAGCCATTCGGCATCCATAGGCACAACCACGTCCAGACAGCCGTCTCTATGGCTTTTCACCTGCCCGTGCGATGCGTTCCGGCCGCTGGAACAATCATCCAGACAGCCGTCTCTATAGCTTTTCACTTGTCCGTGCGATGCGTTCCGGCCGCTGGAACAATCATCCAGACAGCCGTCTCTATAGCTTTTCACTTGTCCGTGCGATGCGTTCCGGCCGTCGGAGCAATCATCCAGACAGCCGTCTCCATAATTTTTCACCTGCCACCTTGCGCCGTTGGCAAATACGCCCCCGCGAATCAGATGCCCCACAGGGGCAATCTTTCTTTGCGCAATCTCCAAGGGCAGTGAAGTGGCAAGATAAATTTCACACCGCCTGGCCAGGCGGGCCAGTCCGTCCGCCGTTTCTTTCGGTATCTGCTTTTCTCCCTTCGGGACGAGGGTGCCGTCAATATCGAAAAATACAGCTTTCGGATAAACAGGAATACGAAAAGCCGGATAGGGCCGGAAAAAAGGAATCACTGCGTCTTCCCGGCTGCAGTAAGCCAGGTAGCAGCTGCACTCTTTGCGGCTGCAATACCTCGAATCATGCCTGCTCTCTAACTGCTCGCAGTCCAAATGCCCCTCTTTTCTGTTCCGTCCGGACTCCTCATAAAAATTCCCAATCTTCTGACGGGATATATTGCAACGGCCCATAGTCCCGTCCGCCTCCACAAAACGGCTGTCCCCGCAGACCGCAGGATCTGCCCTGTAATGCTTTAATTCCTGCCGGAAATAGGGATCTATTTTTGTAAAGGCCGCAATCTCCCCATCGGTGTAGCGTCTTTTCAAGCCGTCCATTTTATTAATCCAAAGATACACAGAATCCGGCAGCATTTCCCTCAGCGCGCGGATCTGTTCCAACTGCTCCGGAACGCCTACCGCCCCCACGCAATAGGAAATCCCCTGTTCTGTCAGGAACCGGCACTGCTGCGCAAATCGTTCCGCCGTTACCATTTCCGGATGAAAGGTTCCCCATAAACGCAGCTTTTCCAATACTCCCCCATGAGTTCGGTAGACGGCAAGCATCTGCTCCGCTGAAAAACTAAAATTGCTCTGAGCCCCGACAGCGTCCATCGCCGGACTTTTGCTTAAAGCTGCAAGCCCTTCCCAGTAATAGGGATGAATCAAAGCCTCTCCATAGGGAACCACCAGCAGCGCGCCGCCGTTTTGCTGCTGAATCATCTGATCTATAAAATGAAAAAAAGCTTGCTGATCTTTCTGTATGCTCTTCTTGGTGCCGGTTCTTTTTGCAAAGGGGCAGTAGCTGCAGGAATAATTGCAGGATTTTAAGCTGCCCCTGAAATACCACTGCCGCTTACCCATTAATTTTCACTCCCATTGAATGGCTTCATGGGGCACAGTTCCGTTTTTTTCTCTGTCTTTTCTTCCTTCAATAATCGCAGCTATCTCGTCCGGCTCTGGCTCTACCTCTGGTATAAATTTTATAACCACCTTATACAATGTATCAATATCTTCATCCGGCACTAATTCTATTAGCCCCTTTAACATTTCTTTACTCATGCTCTCATCTCCTACAATTTCTTATATGCCTGACCTCTTGGTAAGATATTTTCAATATATATCAAATCCCCCTCAATTGAAAAAAGAACCCTCAGATCTCCAACCCTCAGGCGATATCCCTCTTTCATGCCTTGCAATTTTTTAATATCTCCAAATGGGATTTTTTCAATCGCTTCCCGTAACCTTTTTTTGGTTGCCTTATCTGTGGAATTGATATATTTTACTGCCTTCTTGCTATACTCTATCATACTCCATTTATTTTCCTTTCCTCCATTAATCGCAGCACCTCTTCCGAAATCAACTGCG
This sequence comes from uncultured Lachnospiraceae bacterium, assembly GCA_910584585.1. Taxonomy (GTDB): domain Bacteria; phylum Bacillota; class Clostridia; order Lachnospirales; family Lachnospiraceae; genus Petralouisia. The sequence continues at coordinate 3,945 of CAJUBP010000009.1, forward strand.
GCCCCAAGAAATCCGACAAGGCAACCCCCTCTTTTGTCAGCGAAAGAAATCCTTCCTCCCGCAGGGCATAACCAGCCGAAACCCAATCCAAAAGCAGCGGGAAATCCTCTTCTGCCTGACTGTCAAAATGCAGGCTGTAATCGGCAAAGCAGAGTCCCCGGCCAAACAATATATGCCGAATCACATATCTTCGTTTTTCTTCCTCCCGAGACAACAGAAACCCATGAGTAATCTTCCGGTACTCTTTCTGTTCTATATAATTTTGCAAAATAGAACTGCATCGCTTCGGCTCCACTGCGTAGGGCGCGCAAAAATGCAGATTCCCCAGATAGCTTCTGCCCCCGCAGCCAATGGATATGGTATTGCCAAAGCCGCACAAGGAAACCGGAAGTTTCTTTTGCGTCTGCTCATTTTCTGCATTCCGGTCTGCAGAAGCCGAATATCCCAAAGATGCCTGCCCCATCCTTTCCCGAACAAACCTCCGCATGGAATACGGCCGGTATCCCGCTTCCAGAAGGAACTCCCGCACAAACTGATACATCTCAAAAGCATCTTCCGCTCGCTGCAAGCCCTGCCGGTACAAATATGTCCCAGGCTTTACATACAGCGGATAGACAAACAGCTCTTCCGGTTCAAATTCCAATGCCTGACTCAGAGAATCCGCAAGGCTCTCCCTGGTCTGCCCTGGGATTCCATAGATCAGATCAATATTCACACACGCAAATCCAGTATCCCGAATCAGCCCCAGCGCTTTCCTTGCCTCATCTGCAGTATGAAAACGACGCAGGGTAAGAAGCTCTTCCTCCTGAAAGCTCTGCACACCGATACTGAGACGGCTGACTCCCTCTTTCTTTAGAATATTTAACTTTTCCGCTGTAGTCTGATTGGGCGAAGTTTCCGCCACTATGATTTGCTTCCCTGCCTCTATTCCAAAACACTCCCCGGCAATGGAAAAAACTTTCCGAAGCAGATGTTCCGGCAATAGCAGCGGAGTGCCTCCCCCTAAGGTCAAATCGGAAAACACTGCTTCCTTTGGCATAATCTCCGCAATCTGCCGGGCATGACGTTCCATGGCAGCTGCATAGGCTTCCATCTGCTGCCGGCTCTGTCCGGCCAGGGAAAACAAATTGCAGTACCCGCATTTATACTGGCAGAACGGAATATGAAAATACAGGCTGTTTTCTTTGCCTGACAGCCTGCCAATATAATCTCTAAGCTCCAGTTCCGGCAGAGTCCGATATGCAATCTTATGGGGATAACTGTACATATACTGGATATATGGATGCTCCATCTGGATTCCTCCTATCACGATATTCTTCGGCGCTACGTTCCATTTTCAGAGATATGGAAATCACTTCTGACTTCCTCCTATCACGATATTCTTCGGCGCTACGTTCCATTTTCAGCGATATGGAAATCACTTCCGTCCGCCTCCTGAAGCAGAAAATGCTTATACGGAACTGTCGTTACAATAGGGTGATTAATCCCATGATACCAGACGCCGTCTTCCCCGTAACAGGTCCCATGGTCTGAACAGCAAATCACAAAAGTCTCTCCCTTTTCGCGAAATGCCCCAAACAGTCTCCCTAACTGCCCGTCAACGTAACGCAAGGCCGAAGCATGGGCTTTTTTACTGTCCTTTTTCTCCCCCTCGGCATAAAAATAATTGGGATAATGCAGAGCAGAAATATTCAGATACATCAGAATCTTTTGCCCCTCTTTTCTCTGTCCCAACTTCTGCAGCGCAAAATCTATCTGATACTCTGCAGACTCCTTCACCTTGCAGCCAAAAGCCGGCTTCCAGTAACTATGCTGAAAATAAGAGGGCAGAACTTTTCCCACATCTGTTCTCTTGTCAAAAAAACTGACGCCGCCGATGCAGCAGGTTTCGTACCCTTCCTCCGCAAGTCCTTCCACCCAGGTTGCGCCGGAAAAAGCATAGGCCCCCTCCGGCGCCTTGCGCCCCATGCCGATATCCGGCGAGAAAAAAAGCGGTTCGCGCTTTTTCATCTCCAAAACGCCTTCCTCTATGGGGAAAAACCCGGCAAACATGGCCTGATGGGACGGATAAGTAAAGTTCCCCGGCGCCTGGCATTTCTTCCAGGGCCCATACCGGTTCAGTACCGGAGTCCCTCCTTTTTCCTGTTCCTCATAAGCCACATCATACCGCAGGGAATCTATGCACACAAATAAAATATGGCACTTCCCCACAATCTGATTCATATCTGTCCTCTGCATACGATCTCTCCTTTAAAACCATGGACATTCACAGCATCTTCAATCTCTGCTCTAATCCGGATAAAATCCGGGCCTGCTCCTGATAAATCCTGTTCTCGCCGTAAATATCCCGGTAAATCAAATCCCCCTGCCCATTCATCTCAATCACCCTGGGCCGCAGGCTTCCTTTTTCCAGCAAAAGGTCAATACCCGCCATAGAAATGCCTCCGGAAGCATTTCCCGCACTCCAGTTTCCGCTGCCGGAAAACGCCTCATATGCTTTCCGGCATACGGACGCAATCTGATCCATTATGGTTTCGCCCAGCCCAAGCTCTTCTGGGGCCAACGCCTGATTATTCAAATGTAGGTTGGTAATCGGGCCTTTAGATTGGCGGGCTACCATCGCGGCAATATGCCCGAACTGGAACACCACCCGCAAATCATAGCTTTTTCCGTGAAAATCCGCTTTGGGATGCCACCGCTCCACCACGCATTTCAGGGACAGCAATTGATCCAGCAAAGCCTTGATTTTTGCATTTTCCTCCAGGCAGACAAGCCTTTTGGTATTAATTAACTGCCCCTGTTCCAAACGGCAGGACGTATAGAGCTTACGGCGCCCCATGCCCGGATGGATACGGAAAGCCGCCACTCCTGCCGCGCCGGAAAAATACCTCGGTTTTACAAAAACGCTGTAACAATTCCTCTGTTCCATGACCTCTTCTAACTGCGTAGCTGTCCTGACTTCTTCCGGAAACATCTCAGTCACCGGAACTCCATGGGCTTTCAGCCGCAGGTTGGCTTCCCTTTTATCCAGCATCCCGCAGATTGCTCCCGGCGGGTTTAAGAAGCAGCAGTCTGCCTGCGCCAAACGATACAGATTCCGCTGATATTCATTTAGCTGCTCCTGCATTCGGCATAATCCAATTGTCTGATAAGCAGGCGGATCAATTTTTACCGCCGCTCCCTGCAGCCGTTCCATATTTAATTTTCTGGAAACATCATCCCAGGACATTGTCTGAAACGTTATCCCCAAAGGATCCGCCGCTTTCTGAAAAAAAATGGACCGCTTCGAAGACGGGTCGCCGATTAAGACCACCCGCCTTTTTCCCTGTTTCTCTGCGTTCATCTCAAACGCGCCTATTCTGTCAGCATCGGATAGTAATAAATCTCTCCGTCATAGTCGTCTGCTTCCTGCTGATCTTCCACATTTACCTGAACGCCGGAAAGGGCTTCCAGTTTCTCCATCATATCATCCGACAAAAAATGATATTCCAGATCCAGCTGCTTAATATTGGGATATTCCGGCAGTTTATCTAAGAGCATTTGGCCGCCTTTATCAGTCAGAGTGCCCATGGATAAATCCAGCGTCGTAATCCTGTCCATGTATTTGCAGTCCAAAACCGCCTCCGCAATCTCATCCTGAATCTCACTGTCCGTAATCCCCAAATAAGTAAGTTTGGGAAAATCAGATTCTGCCAACAGCCCCTGAATGTCAGTAATGTCGCCGTCAAATCCGTAATCCTCTATGCCGATATACAGCAGCAATGTCTCCAGAGACGGAAGCTTTGCTTTCTGTATGGACGCAATGATGTCCTTTGGCAGCCCTCCGCAGATAATCTCCAGATGCTTCAAATTCTCATGGACGATTTTTCCCAGTTCCAGCTCCGTGCTTCCCTTAATTACCAGCTTTTCCAACTGGGGCATTGCCTCCCAGAGTTTCGAATAATCCGCCTGGATAATCCAGGAAACCTCACAGTCCTCATAATCCATATCTGCAAAAAACAGGCTTTTAATCTGGGAGAATTTCTCCTTATTCTTCACAATCCCGTCCACGATCACCTGCAGGCCCTCCTGCGTTTCATCCCAGCATTCTCCCCAGGGCCCGATGACGATCTCCTCCAAATCGGGAAGCTGCGGATCTTCCAGAATTTCTTTCAGCAGATCTTCCTCGTTCTTTCCTTCATCTTCATACGTATAAGCAAACCGTTTACTTTTGTACATACCCTACCTCCTGTTTTCAGAAACCAAACCCAGGAATGTTTGATTCCTTTTTCTGTATTTCCATTTTACGGCAGCCATCCATGATTTGCAAGGCAAAATCTTTTACAAAAAAATGAACCTTTTCCGGAATCATGACGAATATAAAGTGAACAGGCAATGGAGGTGAAGCATTGAACGCAAGAGAAATTGAAACATGTATGGATGAATTCGGCACCGACATCTACCGTTTCTGCCTGAAACTCTGTATGGACAAAGCAGACGCCGAGGACTTGTATCAGCAGACTTTTTTAAAGGCACTAGAGACAGACCTGCCCCTTGACCGGCAGAAAAATCCGAAAGCGCTGTTCTTCTCAGTGGCCCACAATCTTTGGAAAAGCGACCGGCGAAAACAGGCCCGGCGGAACAAAATCGCTCCCTGCCGCAGTCTGGATGATGAGACAGCGGCCATCCTGCATTCCACAGAAAATATGGAAGCAAATTTTCTCCGGAAGGAATTCATGGCAGAGGTAGATCAAATGCTTCAGGCTCTCCCGGAAAAATTCCGGGTGCCGATGATCTTGTTTTTCCTTTCTGACTGCCCCATAGACCAGATAGCGGCAATCCTAAAAAAGCCGCCCGGAACCGTGAAAAGCCGGTTATTCAAAGGCAGAAGCCTGATTAAGAAAAGATTGGAGGAAGCCGGATATGAAAGAGAAGCCCTTTGACACAAAAACAGATGAAATCATCCGAAACGCTGTGAAACTGACAGAGGAACCCGCCCCGGAACTGAACCGCAGCCTGAAAGCCGCCCTGTACCAGCGGGAAGCCATGATACAAGAAGAGCAGTTCCCGCAGAAAACCATGACGCAAAATGAACTTTCCCGGCCAAAAGAGCCTGCCCTGCATACATTATCCCTGTGGTATCTGCCTATGCTCTTAAACCTGGCAGTCTTTCTCATGCTGGGAGCCTCTGCTCTTACGGCAGTCAGCAATCCTTATCTGTCCTACTTTGCCGCCGGCGTCTGCTTCTATTTCGGGCTGGCCGGCATACTGCTCACTGTACTGGGCGTAAAGCGAACCAACATGAAAGAGGAAATTACCATCCGCATCAGGAAAAGAAGCGCGTGATTGTGAATCAAAACTTTATCATCCGCATCTAAGAAGGAGGCATACAATTATGAATCAGACAAAAGGCAAAAAACATCCCCTTTTTATCATTATTCCGATTTTTTTACTGCTTATCCTGCTGCGCTTTTCCCTGAGTTATCTGAAAAGCGACGGATTTAACGGCCTTTCCATGGCGCTGCCCGCCCTGCTTCTCGGTTTTCTCGTGACCGCTTTCTGCGCCTCCGCCTGCTTTGCGGCATGGGTCTGGCAGGACTGTAAAAAGCGAGGCGACGATCCGGTGCTATGGGCGATTGTAATTTTCATCGCCTCGCCTCTCATCGGATTGCTGATTTATTTTCTGCGCCGTTCGGAATTAAAGAGGGCCTGCCCCGCCTGCAGCCGCCATATCTCGTTACAGGCAAATTTCTGTGAAGAATGCGGAACTCAAATCAAAAATAAGGAGGAAACGATTATGTTAAAACAGGGCACCCATCACTTATCATTTCTTATTTCCGGCGTTCTCAGCCTGGCGCTTATGCTGATGTGCCTGACCGGATTTATCGTCAGCGCCGTCACCGGAAATGGGATAAACTCCGATGTCACATCAGACGACAGAATCTGGAACCTGGGCGTCATTACTTTGTATTCCAGCAGTGAGCGTGACGGCGTCTGGAAGCTGAATTTCAAAAGTGCCAGCGAAGGTTTTATTGAGGAACATGATATGAAGATTACAGACGCCAAACACCAGACGCTTTACGCTGATATTTCCTGCAAGACAGTTCCAAAAGACGCAGCTCTGATTCTGTGGCTGGTACAGGGAGAGACTGCGCGTTCCGCGGACGTAACGAATTTGTCTGAACCTCTGGAAATTCCGCTGCATGAATTTGAAAACGGAAAGCTTCATGTAAGGCTCCAAATCAACGGGGTAAAGGACACCGTTTCAGAAATCTATATCCAATAGTTCGCAAAGCCAGTATTGATTCCTCTCTTATATGCTGGCAAGAAAGGATTATTTTTATTTCTGCGGTTATATTATAATCTTCAATATTTCCGGATGTTTCTCCACATATTCCGCCAGACGGCAAAGTTCCGTTCCCCTGGAAGTGCGCACCAGCATTTCCAGGCGGATATATTCTCCTTTTCTCCTGGTGCGGAATTTCAGAATCCGGCATTGATACGTTTCCTCCAGTTCCTGCCGGATCTCCTGGGCGATTTGTCCGGGGTTCTCCGCATTGCAGCGGTATTCCACCTGGATTTCATACACGTCTTTGATAATGTGGGACAGCTTCCCCTGGCGGCCCAGAAAAATTTCCACCAGAATCACAATTCCTGTCGTGCAGATTCCAATCACATACAATCCTGCCCCTACCGCCATTCCAACGCCTAAGGTGGCCCAGATGCCCGCCGAAGTAGTAATGCCGCTGACATTTTTATTGCGGGAAAATATGACCCCGGAGCCCAGAAATCCAATGGCCGCCACCGCTCCCGCCGCCATTCTGGACGGGTCTGCCCGGACAAACTGACCTGTCACATCCTGAAAACCGTATTTGGACAGGATAATCATCAGCGCCGAGGATACCGCCACAATCACATGGGTGCGGATTCCCGCTGTTTTTTTCCTGCTCTCCCGCTCATAGCCAATGGCTCCGCCGCAGCAGCCTGCCAGCAGAATTCTCCCCATCCACTCCAGCTGCTGCATCACAAAAGCAGTATTCCATGCTCCCATACTGTATCTCCTTTCCCACCGCATTGACACTTCAATCAATGTTTCTTGCTTGCATTTCGGACAGTAGAGAGGATAATTTTTCAAAACCGTATCTTCTCTGATTTGTCACGGGTCTTATTTCCGCAAACAGGACAACGTATCCATACCGTCACAATCAATTACACCTTTCTTTTACTGCAATATACAACAATAGCCTGTTTGACAAAATCAGCAGTTCCATCACCGCCTGCTTTGTCAATATTGTTTCTAAAACGTTCATCACATACATACATCTCACCCAATCCACCAAGAATTTCATTGGTGCATACATAGTAGTTATCCGTTATAAATTTCTGTAATGCAGCGATTTTGTTTTGTACTTCATCAGTATTAGGATTTAAATGTTTTAGTTCTCCTAATTCAGAAAACATTGTCAACAGCTCGTCTGCCATCTTGCTATAATTACTTCCATCTCGGGCAATATCTTTTTGCTTGTACTCCTGATATGCTTTGGTATTACCCCATTTTGCTTTTACTTCCGCCTCATACTTTTCAATTTCACTCTTGTCAAAAACATCAAAATTCATTGCTGTTACTCCTTTTTTTTGAATTTCACGGGTAAAGGTAATAAGTTCCCCTATGTGTTTATACTGCAATTCTAACAGCTCAATTTGCTGAGCAATTACTTCTGATGGGTCAAAATCAGGGCTGTTAAGAATTGCTTTGATTTCTTTTAAAGGAAACTCTAATTCACGAAACAACAAAATATTTTGCAAACGGCTAAGCGCTGTATCGTCATACATTCGATAGCCCGCTTCAGTTACTTTCGTAGGTTTCAAAAGCCCAATTTCATCATAATAGTGAAGCGTACGGGCAGTGATACCAGTCAATTCAGCAACTTCATGGACAGACATAAGTTTTTTATTCATTCCAAAAATCCTCTGCAGCGTCTAAAATTTCTTTTGCAGGTAAAAGTGTCGCTTCAATTATACTTTTACCAGTTTTTTCCAAATAATGCTTTACTAAATGATAGCCGCAGGCATATCCAGCGCAATAAGGCAAACCTACTTGCGGAAAATTTTGTAATTTAGCCAGTTCGTCGCCATAAAGATAAGCATTGAGATTTTCAAATCCTTGAACATTTAATCCATCTTGAATAATAGGTTTGATATATCCGTTCAAAGTTTCCATATCCGTTTTTGTCACCCAAGGGCCTGCCTTATCCTCGCCATATAAAGAAACTGCAAAATTTTCTGCCAATCCCTCGCTAATCATCATCTCTCCAAGCGTGATGTCATTCTTCCATTCAATAAATTGAAAGCGGATATTATGATTTGTTTCATGTGCCAAAGCTACTGGAAGATGTTCCAGTGTGTATTTGTTTGGAATCAGCCATGAAAAAATATATCCCGGTATGCCACCGTCACCACAATATCCCTCATTCATTATAACGTAGGGACTTTCAGCATTTGCAAGCAATATAGTAAACCGATACTCCTTAATAGGTAAATCAATTCCATGCTGGATAAAACAGTTTAAGGATTTCCTAATTGCCATCTCACATTTTTCCCAGAGTGCATCGTCTGAAATTAGCAGAATATTACGTTTTTGTGTTTCGTCTACTTTAGTTGGTTCAATATGTCCAAGCAGCCTACTTGCCATAATAACATCATAGCCACCGGGCACTGTCGCTTTCATGGGAACATTGTAACAAGCCCATTTTCTCTCAAATGGCATCATCAGTTCATACCGATAAATGTCATTCTTCTTGTCATTGGGCGCTAACATAATTTTTTCATAAATACTGTCTGAACGAATTGCATTTACATTCATATTATATCTTCCTTCCTCTCTGATTTTTTATTATTATAAACTATTACGTTACGTTAAAGTCAAGTGTGTTCCCGAAAAAAGTTATTTTCATATACAATCAGAAAATTTCCCGCCGCTGCCCAAAAAGTATCGATCAATGGCTAAAATAATGTTACACTTATTCACCATCCGGCTTTTAACAGCGGCACAGCATAAATGAAATCCCCGCCACAGCCGAATGGGGAATACCATTAGGTTTTGCAGGATTATGCCCAGGAAAAAGCCGGATCTTACAAAAGATGGAGGAAACAATATGGGTACTACACAACCGATCAGAGAGAAAGAAGAACTGAAACAATTTATGGACTACTACCGCAGCACCCGCCCAAATGCCAGAAATTATGTACTGATTACATTTGGCCTGCACACTGCTCTGCGCATCAGCGATATTCTAAACCTGGGCTGGCGGGACGTATACGACTTTGACAAAAAGCGATTCCGCAACCATGTGTTTGTGCGGGAAGAAAAAACCGGCAAAGAGAACGTAGTGGCCTTAAACGCGCACCTGAAGGATTCCCTGGAACTGTACAAAAATCTGCGAAATCCTTCCCCAGAAGATTACATTTTCACCAAGACGACGAATTTCTCCCGCCCATTGAGCCGCTCCCAGGCATTTCGAATCATTAAAAAAGCGGCTGCGGAAACGCTCCATGACCCCCATATCAGCTGCCATTCCCTGCGGAAAACCTTTGGCTACCACGCTTGGAAACAGGGCGTTCCCCCTGCTCTGTTAATGGAAATTTACAATCATTCCTCCTATACAATTACCAAAAGATATCTGGGCATTTCTCAGGATGAGCGGGATTCTATTTTTATGGATATTGATTTTTAAACTTTAGAAACTGCAAAGGGCGGCTGTCCGAAAATGAGAAATATTTTGCGCAATATCTTTGTGTGAAGCTTTCATTTTCCGGAAGCCGCTCTGTTAGAAACGATATTTTTTCGCTACTGTTTCCTCCCGCAGCACTTTTTGTATTTTTTCCCGCTCCCGCAGGGGCAGGGATCGTTGGGATATATCTTCTTTTCTTTCGGTTCCGCCTGCTGATCGGTCGTTCCCCGCATAGGCACAATCTTCGTGTCATACCCGGCAAAAGCATGCCTGCTCTCTGGCATTTCCGCCGGCATATGCCCTCTTAACTCAAACATGCGGGTATGATTATTGGCGTCCGCCATCAGAGAGGCATATTTCTCCGCCTGCCGGTCGGAAGACAGCAGCATTCCATCTTTCATCAAAACCCTTGTAATCTCAGAAAGCATCTTTCCCTTGGCCAGTTCCTGACAGATCAAAGCACACAGGTTATCCGCCTCTTCCCTGTCATATTTCAACTCCCGGTCAAAAAAATCTTTCAGCTTCCGGTAAGCAGGCTCACTTGTAAAATACCGGTTCTGATAATAATCGTGAACTTCATTTTCAGAAGGAATGTAATAATCCACCTGTCTCTGGATTCTTTCAATTTTTCGATACAGCCGCCTTTCCCGCAAAACGGACAGCATCAGCTTCTCTTCCAGCAATGTGCATTCGTTCCTATCCTCTGGAACCTTCCGGAAAATATCCAAAAATTCTTCATAGCTGACCGCAAATCCCTTCTTCTGCCCATAGATCTCCCAGGCAATCTTCGCCGGCGCCACCCTATAGAGGAACCCAAAGATCTCCAGACACTCTGTCATCCAACAGATTCTTTTTCGCTCCTGCTGAAACTCCGGGGTATTAATGGTCTGATATGCCGATGTGACCTCCTTTGGAATCTCCAAACATTCATCGCCGAAATAGGCGATGTAGTCCAACTCCAGAACTGTATTCAGATCTTCCCATTCCTGATCCGTAGGGTAAAAGCATTCCCGCTTCATGGCCGCCTCAAAGGCGGCAATCTCCTGATCTTCCAGAATCATCAGGCGTTCCCGCATTACAGAAGGCATCAGGATTTCATTGGCAATTTTCTCCGCCAGTTCATCCTTGCTCAATCTGGAATAATGCAGACGCAGGCTTTTGGCTATATCTACCAAATCTGATTTTTCATAAGCCGCAAGAGCGTCCTTTAGCAGCGGTTCCCGGGACTTCTGATCTTTTGAAGGAACTTTTCTGCTTTCTGCCATACCGTCTCCCAACAGGCTCTTTAGCAGATCTTCTCTTTGAATTCCTGCGGAATCCGTAATCTGATTAATGAGATCAGGCATAGAAAGCTGGTTTCGTTCTGTCCGGTTCACTGGATTCTCACATGCCTGAATTCCCGATTTTCCTGCCTGACAATCCTTCTGTATCTCCTGGTAACTTCTGTAATCTGCAGGCCCCTTCGAAATCTGATACTGCTCCCGTAAGACGCGGTTTTTCTCCAGGTAATCGCTCCAGCTGTCTTCAAAACCCACTTCTTTTGAAATAATAGGACTGTTGATGGGAACCCTTCCTTCTTTTCGTTTCTCCGATACTTCAGACGCCTTCTTTTCGATCTCAATCCGGTATTCCGCCGTCTGATCCGCATGTTTCAATGTCTTGAAAGTAAACCATTTTTCGGAACTCAGCAATTCATTTACAAATGTGTCACTGGCGCTGCAATAACTGTAGAAAAAATTTTTTCTGAAATTCACCCCCTCTTTCCATTCGCAGAGAGTCACTTTCCGATAAAAATCAAATTCGTACGCTTCTGTTTTCTCGCAGTCCAGCAGCTCCTGCAAAATCCATGCAAGCTGTGTAAATGTAATGCCCTCAGGAACAAATCCCCGCCGCCAGACAGGCGGTTTGGCCCCCTTTACTTTCATTTTCAGCTGAAACCAATTCATTGTTTTCTCCTTTTCCTCTTTTGGAATCTTTGCGCTGTCGCAATCGTTTTCTTTCAGTATACATGTTTTTCGCAAATACAACAACAATTATTCTTGACTTTACTGGTATTTGTGATATCTTTTATTTGGAAATATAAGTTCGTCAAAGTGAAAGGATAAGTTTCCGCCAAGAAAAGGCATCTGTGATATCTTATATTCGTGAGCATAATTTCAGACAAGGAGATTGATAAAATGCGCAATCAACCACAAGACAACTACATCCGCGGCGTTTTAATGATTATCATGTCAGCATTCTGTTTTGCGTGCATGAATGTCTGTATCCGTTTCGCGGGAGATCTTCCCTCCATACAGAAAAGCTTTTTCCGAAATCTGGTGGCCGCTGTTTTTGCCGGAATCATTATTATCAAAAATAATCACAGCTCAGAGCCGGTTTCCCTCCGTATTCCAAAGGAAGCCCGGCCTGCTCTGTTTCTTCGGTGCGCATTCGGCACAGTGGGGATTCTCTGCAATTTTTACGCAGTAGACCATTTGCTTGTGGCGGACGCCTCTATCTTAAATAAATTGTCGCCCTTTTTCGCGGTTATTTTTTCTTATTTTTTGCTGAAAGAAAAAATACTGCCCTTTCAGGCCGCCTGTATTTTCTCAGCTTTCCTGGGATGCCTCTTTATCGTAAAGCCCGGATTCCACAATGCCGCGCTGCTTCCCGCCTTAATCGGAGTCTGCGGCGGCCTGGGCGCAGGCATTGCCTATACCATGGTGCGCAAATTGGGCATGATGAAGATCAAGGGACCGGTGATTGTCTTTTATTTTTCACTGTTTTCCTGCCTGTTTGTCACCCCGTGGATTGTGATGGACTTCGCGCCCATGACATGGCATCAGATATTTACTCTGCTGCTGACGGGGCTGTTTGCCGCAGGCGGACAATTTGCCATTACGGCTGCCTACACCTATGCCCCTGCCAAGAAGATTTCTATTTTTGATTACTCTCAGATTATTTTTGCGGCGGTTCTGGGGTTTGCTCTGTTTGGGGAGATCCCGGATGGGTACAGCTTTTTGGGATACGCGCTTGTGATCGGAGCTTCTGCGGTCATGTTTTGGTATAACTGCCGGCAAAAGTTATCCCCCTCTGAACTAAAAAAGCCGCCTGCATAACATCAGGCGGCTTTTTTAGCCAAATAAATTATCTCAAAGCGCTTCAAAAATGGCGTAACGAACATATCAGTGACTTTCATCGCAAGCTAAATCAACAGTTTCTATTCTCCCTTGCTTTCCGCCCGCTTCTGTTCCAGGCTCGCCAGAATTTCCTCGTTCTTTTTCTCATCCAGCGGATAAAGCTGCAGGGGAATCAGGCAGCAGAGAAACATAATGCCGAAAATCAGGTTCACTGTAAGATTGATGCCGTTCAGCGCTCCCGGCGTCTGCTGCGCGTTGGCTACATATCCGGTTGCGCCCATAATCAGCAGCCCGCCGGATACCCCAAACGCAGAACCGAACTTGGTGGATAAGGATACTGTAGCGTAAGAGGTTCCGTCGGAACGCACTCCCGTTTTCTCTTCCTGATAGTTGATGGCGTCAGGAACCATTGCCATGGGAATCGGGAAGGAAAAACAGAAGAAGCCGTATAAGCAGTGAAGCGCCAGCAGCAGCGGAATATTGGTATATCCTATCGACGCCCCTACAATATAGATCAGAATCAGGCTTGCCCCGGCGCCGATATATCCTATCCTTGCCATTTTCTTCTTTCCTATTTTAACAATAAAGCTCATGGTGACAAAGATACCGATGACTGTGCACAAAGAAGGCAGTGACATAAATGCCGCAATCAAATCGAATCTCTGAACATTATACATCAGATAATAAATGACAACGCCCATCCGGCCGAAAAACGCCGTCATAGCCAACAGCTGAATCAGAAATACCAGCATCAGCGGTTTGTTGGACAATACGCTTTTAATGCTTGTTCCCACAGAAACCTTTGTGGCGCTTTTGGGCGGTATAATGGTTTCTTTGCACATGGCGTACACAAAGTAGAACAGCGGAAGGGCGCAGATTGCAAACAGCACTGCAACTTTCGTATAAGCCCCTGCCGTATAGCTCTCTCCGCCGGAAAATTTTAAGAGCAGCGGAGCTGTAATGGCATTCAGAAGCACAGAACTTAAATTCGTTCCCATCATTCTGTAACTGTTCAGCCGGGCAATATCGTCAGGATCGGAAGTCATAACGGTTGACAGGGAACCATAAGAAAGATTCACCACCGTATACATCATGCCGCATCCGATATATGTAACAGCCGCATAAATCACTGCCGCGCTGCCTTTTCCCAGTGTGGTAAAGGTCAGCACGGACAGCACCGCCAGAATCGGCGATCCGAACAGGATATAGGGACGGAACCGTCCCCATTTCGTATTGGTACGCTCTGCAATGGCTCCAAACATGGGATCATTCACCCCGTCCCAAATCTTTGCAATCAGCATAATTGCAGAAGCTATCGCCGGAGCCATCCCTACTACATCTGTATAGAATACACTCAAGTAACTTCCTACAAAAGTCCAGCACAAGTTACTTGCAAAATCTCCGCACCCATATGCAAAGAGTGTGAGTTTAGACAATTTCTTCGTCTGTGTGTTCATATTCTCCTCCTAAACATCCTTCTTGCGCAAACTTTTACTGACAGGTTTGCGCATGTGAAATCTTGACAAACAAACGCTTTATGAATTAGAATATTCCTGGGTTGTGAATATTCGTATTCATTCCTGGCATGCCGGATGTTCCCAGCATCTGGCATGCCCTTTTTTTATCTTTGGAAACGGACGAAACCAGCGGATTGCCCTTTGGCACGCAAACAAAATAATTTCGTTTCCTGTGCATCACCTCTACTGGTTCAGCAGTTTTTTCACCATTGCTACATGGCGGGTGGTCTGTTCTACGGCGTTGTATCCGCCTTCATCTTCATATTCTGTTACAATATATCCATCGTAATCAGACGCTGCGATGACGGGAATAATTTCCTCATAGGGGATGGACGCCTCATGGAGATTTTCATCCACGTAGTGACACTTTCCATGCATTTCAAAGCAGTAGGGCATGATTTTCTTAAGGCCTTCCAGCTCTTTGGCGCAGCTCTTTCGGAATTGTACAAAACCGTACATGCTGTTTAAGGTTCCGCCAAGGGCAGGGCATTTGGCAATATCCTCTCCCATTGCTTTCATGGCTTCTTCCATGGGCACATCGTCATACCGAAGTTTCGCGCATTTTTCTAACTGTTCCACGGTTGCGCCTGCTGCCAGGGCCCGATCCCAGTATGGTTTGTTGGGCTTGGTGGCAAAGCATCCGAAATCCGGCACGAAGCCGATATATTGGCTTTTAGTCTTCTCAATCACTTCCAGATAGTCCAGAATCGGCTGAGTAATGGGGCTGTCCGGGTTATGAATTTCAATTCCTACATGGACATTGTAAGCCTCCGCAAAGGGAGCAATCCGTGCAAGGCCGTTGGGGGACAGCAGATACTGTTCCCGCATTACGGTACAGCCCAGCTTGTTGGCCGACACAATATCGGTAACGGCCCGGGCCACCATTTCATCTTCCGTCAAATCCCGGTCTTTCAGCATGCCCCGATCCATATTTGCTGAATAACAGATGGGGCCGATTCCGTATTTTTCTTTGCATTCTCTGATAAATGAAACAAATTCCTCAGATACATATGGGTAAGAGGGAATCATCTGGGCCGCCACAATCTCATAGCCCTCCGCGCCCAAATCCGCCGCAGTGCGGATCACGCCCTCCAGATCCAGCTCTCCTTTCAGATAAGGAGTCCCCAATGAAAATAACGTAATTCCAGTCTTAACCTTTGACATTTAATTTCCTCCTTATTGTCCGCGCTTTTTGGACATACAGGTATGCCCTTGGGCGCTTCCTCCTAATCTGTAATAGCCAGCCGTTTTGAGCCGCAGCTGTCCACCGGCATGTACATGTGATTGGGTCCGATGGGCATATAGGGAGAACGGAAGAACAAAGTCACATCAATGTTGTGTTCCCCTTCCGGAAGCCCGCCCGGATAAAATACCCGGATCGTGGCCGGCTCAATCACCTGCCAGAACTCCGTATAGCATTTGTCAAACTCTGCAGGGCTGAACTCTTTGCCGTTGATGCAGAACTTGATATTGTCTGCAGGCACTTCAAAACCGTCCACTTTCACCCCGAATTCATCAATGACAGACAGGAAGTGTCCCCGGTAATAGCTTAAGCGGATCTGAAACTGGTATCCCATCTTCTTGCCGTCCACATAATAATTCTTAAGGCTGTCGCTTACCACAACATCCACAAAGTTCATGCGCATTGCGAATCCCATTTTGCCACCTCCTGACTAAAATTTAATCTCCTTGTTCTCTGCCGCTGATTTGTAGATGGCGTCCAAAACTTTTGTCACTGCAAGGGCTTCTTCCGGTTTCACCAGGGGCTCAGTGTCGTTTTTCACTGCCTCTAACCACTGTCTGCAGTCAATGGTTCCTTCTTCTCCGCCGCCTCCGCCGAAGTATGCTACGCCGCCTACCGGGGAAATGGTCTCCTCCATCAGCTGTCCGTTGCGTCCCCGGTTATAAATCAATTCATTCTTGCCGTAGCTCATTCCGGAATGAATTTCCGCTCCCGCAAGAGTCCCGCAGAGTGTCGTGGACGCTTCTCTGGATTCTAAAATGTTCAAAGCCCAGCTTGCTTCCAGGGCAATGGTTGCGCCGTTTTTCATTTTTACAAAACCAACGGCGGAATCTTCCACTTCATAAGTATCCGGGTTCCAGGGCCCGAACAAGTTTCCTTCGGTGGCCTGCTGCAATCCGCCCAGTTTGTAGAAAACAGAACCGGATACGCTCTCGATGTCATAGTTATTCATGCACCACAGCGTAATATCAAGGGCATGTGTTCCAATATCAATCAAAGGACCGCCGCCCTGGGCTTCTTTGTCCATAAATACGCCCCAGGTGGGAACGCCCCGCCGTCTCACTGCATGAGCCTTTGCGTAGTAGATATCTCCCAGATCGCCCTTTTTGCATGCGTCATGAAGATTCTGAACTTCCGCCCGGAACCGGTTCTGATAACCAACGGTAAATTTCATGCTGGATTTCTTCCATGCCTCCACCATTTTCTCCGCCTCTTCGGTACTGTGAGACATGGGCTTTTCGCAGTATACATGTTTTTTCGCTGCAAACGCCGCAATGGCAATTTCGCTGTGGGCAACATTCGGCGTACAGATATGTACTGCTTCTACTGCCGGATTGGCAAGGACTTCCCGATAATCCGCGGTAACCTGCGCACCCTCGGCGCCGAATTCCTTTGCTGCCTCCTGGGCCCGCTCCAGCTTAATGTCGCAGAATGAAACAATCTCATTCAAATCCCCATTATTTTTCAACGCCGGAAAATGTTTCTGATTTGCAATACCACCGCATCCAATCACTGCAACTTTCACTTTACTCATTTTGTTTCCTCCATTTCGTTGTTGTTATTTGATGTACTAAGTATAGCAAAAGCCCCGGTCTGCCGCTTCTTAAGGGGAAACGGAAACCCTGTCAGATTATGACCTTCTTTTTCCGCAATTTCTCACCTCAATTACAAAAGGTCAAAAATGAACGAATCATTTTTGACCTTTGTCATATCATATGGCGGATTCTGATAAATGCAATCTCATTGGGTTCCATCCTGATTTTAATTTTCAGGTTTTGATTCTGTGCCTCCAGCATCTGAATCGTCAGCTTCGGCTCGCATATTTTGCGGAAATACCAGATATCATTTCTGGTAATCTCCCGCTCAAAATTCATATCCGCCCACAGCTCCAGCACGCTTCCGTTCTTTTCATTGATTCGGTAAGTCTTCATTTGGTACATTCCCGGCTCTACTTGGGTCAAAAGAATTTCTTGTTCAAAAACCGCCCGATCTTCAAAATATTTCCAGGTATTTTCTCGGTCAATCTGATCCTCCCTGGACAGGTAATAATTATAATTCAGTTTCTTTTGATTATGGCATACAATCCCGTACACTTCCATGGCGTCGGTGGTAATCATATAGTTTTCGCCCTTGCCCACAAAATACGGAAACTGCCGGTTTAAAAAATCAAAGGCAAAAGCGGCGGGCTTCATCACGCCGTCCCTGCTTAAGATTCCCATGCCCCCAAAGAGCATATCGCCGGAATCGTAATGTTCCGAAATGCGGTCGCTTCCCAGAAAATAAGCCATGCTGTCCAGTTTTCCATAGACGTCAATGTAATTTTTTACAATGTACGCCCCTTTAAAACAGGTGTCATTGATATAATTCCGGTCAGAAATGGTGAGATTCCATTCGGTGCAGTAAACCGGCATATCCTGATAACCGATTTCCCCCAATTTATTTTTCATATCCAGCACCCAGTGAAGAACTCCTTCGTTATCTGTGATGCGTTTGGAATAAGTGTCCTTTGCCACCTCGCCCCGCTCATAGCCGTAATAAAGAAAAGACAGAAAATCCGGCTGAACGGCCCGCTTTTTCCACAGAGACATCACCTCTATTCCGCTCTGCTCCCACATGTCCGCCCGAAATCCGCAGCCGCCCACCAAAAGCTCTTTGCTGTACTGATGTATAATTTCAGCCGTAGTGTCAAACAGCTGGAAATACTGCTGGAGATTCCCGCCCTGGTTCATCAGTTCCTCCACAAACCACAGCTCCATCCTCCAGGTCTTGACCTCGCCGCGGCCATACCGGTGCAGAAGATGTTTCATGAACCGGTGCAGGGTATCCCGCCAATTTTCCAAAGAAGGAATTGCAATCTGTCCTGCTTCCTGAACGACCACATTCTGTACGCTGCTCATCACGCGCCTCGGCTTCATCCCCAGTTCAATATGCGGCTTTAGCCCATTCTGCAAGAGAAAATCCAAAATAGAATCCAGCCGGGAAAAATTATGATTCTCCTCCCTGCCGTAAGCATTCAGCAGCATTTCCTCTGAGAAAATCCTCCAAAAACGGACATACTGAAACTGCAGCGCTTCTTTCAGCAGAAGCACATGCTCTCTGACGCCGGAATTCAGAAGATCCTCCGCCGCCCCCACATTAATCATATCATTCCAGAATGTCCGCAGCGGTTCATAGCTTTTCACATCGTATTCCGCAATTTCTTTCCTGGTCAGAAGCTCCTGTTCCCGCTTCAGCCCGTCATTTCTAAGGAAAACTTCCAGACGTCCTTCCGCTATAATTTCCATTTCTGATTTTTCCTGCTTCTTCTTATCTTCCCTGGCCCGTTTGCGGAAAGCGGAAGGCGTTTCCCCGTACACTGTTTTAAATGCCTTGTTGAACATGGCCATGCTGCCGAAGCCATTTTCAAAAGCAATCTTTGTAATCGGCATATTGGTATACAAGAGATCGTCCACCGCATGAAACAGGCGGATATTGGTCAAATATTCCGCAAAGCTCATACCGTAATTCTTTTTGAAAAACCTGGACAGATATCCATTGGACAGATACAGTTTTTCCGACAGCTCCTTCATGCTGATGGGCTGCGCGTAATTGGCCCGGATATAATTATTAATCTGCGCAATCCGATCCTCGAATTTATCGAAATCATCCAGTTTCTCTTTATCGCCGGATTTTACCAGAAAGTGCACAGACAAAAGATCCATCACATGGTAACACAGTGCAATGTGGCCGAAATTGGCCACTCCGCCCTGGGTGCTTAAATAGTGGTTCAACAGCTCTTTCATGGCCGCCCGCAGTTCATCGTAACGCTGGTTATCGCTTCTGGTGGAATCGCACCAGAAAATGATATTCATGCTCTCGAAAATATCGCTGACTAACTGATAAGTGATAAACAGCCGGGCAAACAGAATGTCCTCTGTTCCTTTCAGGCTGTGCTTCTTATTGGCGTTCACTACAAAGAGATCTTCTGCTTTCATAGAGATTACCTGTTCTCCGATTTTCACCTCCAGGGCGCCTTCCAGAACAAACAGCAATTCGATGTCCTGGTGGAAATGTTCCCGCTCCTGCCTTGTGTTGAGCACTTCTATTTTCAGTTTTTCCTTTTTTGTATAAGCTGACATACCATTCTCCTACCTGGCAACCGCAATTCTCCGCCCCTCTTTCGCCGACCTCTGTAGCGCCTCAGCCGCCCGCATGGCCTGCAGATTATCTTCCCCGCTGCAGATCGGCTGCCTGCCCTCCAGGATGCTGCTGATAAACTCGTCTATAACCCCTGAATTTTCTGCAAATCCGGCCTTTTGATCGTCATTGTTCTGAATTCCCCCTAGCTGATATTTCTCCTGTATGTCTCCTTTTTCCAGAATCAGCGTATACTTTTCATCATCATAGCACCGCAGCACGCCTTCTGTGCCGTAAATCACAAAAGAATTCCGCTCCTGCCCGTAACAGGTCCATCCGGCGTGCATGCTGCCGATCACCCCATGCTCAGTCTCCAAAATGGCCCATACATTATCTTCCACGGCGATTCGGCTTCCGTCCGGATAGGTCTTATCCAGCGTTTCCATTCTGCCGGTCACTCCTGTAATATCTTCTCCCAGCAAATGCTGAATCAAATCCAGCTTGTGGATTCCCAGATCTCCCAATGCTCCCAGTCCGGCCTTTTCCTTATGAAAAAACCAGGGATCTTTATCGCCTGTCCATTGATCCGGCCCCCGATGGACAAAAACTGTCTCAAAACTCAGGATTTTTCCAATCTCTCCCCTCTGAATTAATTCCCTGGCTTTCTGATGAGTGGAGGTCAGCCTCTGATTATTTCCAATCATCAGAATCCTGCCCTTTGCCCTGGCGGTTTCTGTCATCTGCTCACACTCCCGCACCGTCATCGCCATGGGTTTTTCACACAGCACATGCATTCCGGCCTGCAATGCCTTAAGGGCAATCCGGGCATGGGTATCATTGGAAGTGCAGACACTCACCGCGTCCAGATCCAATTTCAGCAATTCCTCTAAACTGCCGCAGCACACTCCGCCGTATTGCGCCGCCATCTGCTCTGCCTTTTCTCTGCCGGTATTGTAAAATGCCGCCAGACGGCAGGCAGGATTCCTGTGATACTCCGGTGCGTGGCGCACCTGCGCAATGGTGCCGCAGCCAATAATTCCTATCTCCAATTTTACACCTCTTCTCTGTTTTCCCGCAGGGTAACGCTTTATTCCCCCGCAGTTTTCGGCTTCCCGCCGTCTTCCTGCCTTTTCAGCCTGCCTTTGATCTTCGGTCCAGCTAATTGTACCATAATTACGGCCAGCAGAATAACCCCTTTAATTGCGTCATTGATAAGAGAATCCATTTTCAGCGCAACGATAATCTTATCAATAATCGTATAGGACATTGCGCCGAACAGAATCCCCAGCGCCTTCCCCCTGCCGCCGGACATGCTGATGCCGCCTAATACAACGGCTGCAATGGCATACATCTCATAGCTGGTTCCCGTGGTTGCAGGATCGGTCGACGCATTCATGGCAATCCACAGAAAGGCCCCAAGACCCACTAACATTCCCGCAATGACAAAAACAGAAATTTTCATCAAAGGCACATTGATTCCGGCCATTTTCGCTCCCTTCTGGTTGCTTCCGACGGCATAGATTTTTTTCCCGTATTTTGTACTGGTGGACAGATAGACAAATAAAACGGTCATTAATGCCAGAACCAGCCCTACATAGGGAAGCGTGGCAAGCTTGCCGTTTCCAATCTGATAAAAAGCCTGAAAAGACTCATTCTTTGTAAAAAGCTTGTAGATGGAGCTTCCCCCGCCGATGAGATCTTTGGGAAGCCACTGGCAGACATACTGGGAAACAGAGCGGAAAATCAGCATGGTGGCTAATGTTACAATAAAGGCAGGCATCCGCGCGCCGCCCACCAGAATTCCGTTTACCAGCCCGCAGATTCCTCCGAATGCGACTGCAAAGAGAAAAGCCGCAAAAATACTGCCTGTCATATTATAAACCACAACGGAAAACCCGCTTACCATTGCCAGCATGGATCCCACTGATAAATCAATCTCTCCGGTGAGGCAGATCAGACCCATCCCCAGAGCAATGATGCCGATAATGGCAGAATGCCGGAAAATATTCATAACGCCGCTCCAGGTCAGGCTGCTGCTTGTGAGCGCATATACGGCAAATATGATCAGAAACACAACTATGTAACTGTATTTTGAAACAATTCCGCCCCTGCCGGACAGTGACAACTTCTTTGTTTTCATATCCATTTCTCCCTTCTTAGGAACTTTCAGAAATAACTTGTGAATGGTTCCTTATTGTGAAAATCTTCGAAATTTCCCCCATGAAACTACTGTGCAGAACCTGTGGCGTAAAGCATCACCGCTTCCTCGCTGATCTCTTTGTGTTCCAAAAGCTTCACAATGCTTCCTTCATAAAAGACGGCGCAATAATCCGCCACCTTCTGAATCTCCGGAATTTCCAGCGTATTAATCAGGATCGTTTTCCCTTTCCCCGCCAGTTCCAGAATCAGTTTATAAATCTCTTCCTTGGCGCCCACGTCAATTCCCTGGGTGGGATTGTCCAGCAGTAAAATCTCTGCCTCTGTGTTCAGCCATCTGGCCAAAAAGACTTTCTGCTGATTTCCGCCGCTTAAGGACGTGACAGGCTGGCTGCTGTCCTGCATTTTAATGTTGAGAAGTTCCCGGTAAGAAGTGAATTTCCTGTCTTCTTCCTTTTTATGAATATGAAATTTCAGGGCAGAAAGGGTGTGTTCCGCCAGATACATGTTTTCCAGAAGAGACAGATCCGCCAGGACTGAATTTTCTTTCCGGTTCGATGCCAGCATGGCCACTTTTGATTTCATGGCCTTGTGGATAGAATTCCTGGGAATGTTTTGGCCGAACACACGAATTTCTCCTTCTGTTCCCCTGACCGCGCCGAACAGCCCCTGCATGAATTCACTGCTTCCTGCGCCCTGCAGCCCGGTAAGGCCGATAATCTGCCCCCGTCTCACCGTAAGATTTACGTCCCGAAACCCTGCTCCTGACAATCCCTTTACCTCCAGAACAGTATCCCCCGCTTCCCTTGGCTCATACACATCTTCCGCGCTGTATTTCTCCCCCACCATCATTTTGGTGACTTCTTCCGGCGTGGTTTCCGCAATTTTTCCGCTGCCGACATATGTTCCGTTCCGAAATACCGTATAGCGGTCCGACAGCGCAAAAATTTCCGGCATCTTATGAGAAATAAAGATAAAGGAGGCGCCCTCTTTCTTTAGCCTTCGGATAATCTCAAAGAAATGAGCAACCTCTTCATTGTTCAGGGAAGTGGTAGGCTCATCCAGTATCAAAAGCTTGGCGTGAAAAAACAGGGCTTTGGCAATTTCCAACAGCTGCTTCTGGCTGGTCCTTAAATCCCCCGCCATTGCGTCCGGATCAATCTCCACTCCCAGCCGTTCAAACAGCTCTTTTGCCTCTTTTCTCATTCTCTTTTTATTCAGTCTCCCAAATTGATCGGTATATTCCTTTGCCAAAAATATATTTTCGTATACCTTCAAATCATTGAACAGATTCAATTCCTGGTGGACAAATGCGATCCCCATTTTTTCCGACTGGCGGATGGTCATATGTTCGCAGTTTAGCCCCTCAAATTCTACTGTACCGGAATCTTTGGGATAGATTCCGGTCAGTACATTCATCAGTGTTGATTTTCCCGCGCCGTTTTCTCCTAAAAGCGCATGGACTTCGCCCCTTTCCACAGAAAAGGACACGTCTTTTAACACCGGCACGCCGTCAAAGGATTTGCAGATATGTTCCATTTGCAACAGCTTCATAAACATCCTCTCCTAGAAAAATGACGGGAACTGATCCACATTCTCAGGGGTTACTGTTTCACATTCAATCACATGATCCTGTTCCACTGTTTCCCCGTTCAGATAATCCACCATATCCTGGATTGCCGTCTGAATCATGGAAGGACTGTAGGTAACGGACATCACGCCGCCCAAATTCGCCGCAATATCCCCATAGGAATTGCCCCGCAGCACTTCGTAATATTCATCCAGCCCGCCGCATCCTGTGAGAACCGGTTTGGTCTGGTAGATTGCTTCTTTGGCAGAATCGCTGACGCCCCCGCCGTTTAAGGATTCCAGAATGCCCATGGCAAGCTCGTCGTCCTCTGCGTAGAACCACTTGATTCCCGCATTGGACGCGTCTCCCATCAGAGATTCGTAACTGTCTTTCGTATCGGAACGGCTCCAGTTCATGGCGCCGGAATAGGTAACGGCTTTCAGGTCATCCTCTGTCCACTTGGCGTCCTCTGCAATGGTTTTGCCGTTGTATTCCAGTTCCCCCTTGAGATACTTGGTAAATCCTTCGTTGCGCAGGGTTGTTACGGAGGAAGTGTCTCCTTCGTATACATACACAGCTTCTCCCGGCTTCATGCCCAATGACACGAAATACTCTGCCGCGCCTGCGCCGATTCCCTCATTGTCTCCCTTCACATTGGAAACAGCGGAAGCGGACACTGCGTCAATAATCCTGTCAAAGGCCACATAAGGGATTCCTGCGTCCACCAACTGCTGGATTGCTGACTGAAGGGTGTCGTCCATGGGCTGAATCACAACTGCGATATCTTTTTCCCCGCTTGCCACAATATCTTCCAGCTTGGTAATCTGGTCCGCTGCGTCATTGGCGGTAATCACCTCTGCGGTGTAGGTTCCCTCCCCGTTGATTTCCTCCGCCTTTTCCTTGGCAAAGGTTGCTACAGACCCTGTCCAGCCATGGTCTTCTGCCGCTGTCAGCACATAGATATGGGTGCCGGCTGCGCCTTCTGTCTTTCCGTCATTTTCTGCAGATTCGCTCCCCTCTGCATCCTCTGTTGGGTCAGATCCATCTTCTGTTTCCCCTTTGCCGCTCTCTTGGGATTCACTCCCGTTTTCTGCCGCCTTTTGATTTCCATCGGTTCCGTTTCCCCCTCCGCCGCAGGCTGTCAGTCCCAATGCCATAGCTAATGTCAGTACACTGATTAATAATTTCTTTCTCACCTTAATTTCCTCCTTTTCTCAGGCGGGAACGCACGGCAACGCCCTTCCCGCATTATTTATTCCAGTACCAGCCTTACGCCGCCGTAAATCCCTGCATTATTGCTTAATTCCGCCAATTTGAAAGGCGTCCCGCAGGCTGCATGAAACGCATATTTGGTATAATATTTCTTAATGGCCTCCAACAGGATATCCCCCGCTTTCGCCATGCCTCCGCCGATCACAAAGGCCTCCGGATTCACCACGCAGGCAATGGCTGCCGCTGCTTTCCCCAGCATAAACCCCACCTCATCCACCATTTTTAAGGATACTTTATCCCCCTCTTTGGCGGCGTCAAAAATATCTTTTGCAGTAAAATCTCCGGACAGGACAGTTTCCGCATCCGGATATTTTTCCAGATATTTCGCAGTCATCCTGACAATGCCTGTAGCGGAGCCGTACTGCTCCAGGCAGCCTTTCTTGCCGCATCCGCAGGTTTCCGTTTCCTCATCAGCCATGGGAATGTGGCCGATTTCCCCGGCCGCCCCGTTGACGCCTGCCAGGATATGTTCATTGATGATAATTCCGCCGCCCACTCCGGTGCCCAGCGTCATCATCACCATGTTTTTATAGCCTTTGCCGCCGCCCTGCCACATTTCTCCCAGGGCAGCCACATTGGCGTCATTTCCTGCCTTGACCTTTAAACCTGTCATCTGCTCTAATTCATGTTCCACATGGAAAGTCCCCCAGCCAAGATTTACGCATTTCAGCACCATTCCATCCGGGCTCACCGGCCCCGGAACCCCCATGCCGATACCTTCTGCGTCCAGCTTGGAAATGCCTTTCTCTTTCAGCTTCTCTTCCACGGCCTGCGCAATATCGCCCAGGATATTTTTACCGCTGTCCTCGGTTCTGGTTGGGATTTCCCAGGTATCCAGCAAATCTCCATTGGTTCGGAAAAGCCCCATTTTTACTGTTGTACCGCCTATATCCACTCCAAACGCATACTTTTTCATCCCTCTGATTCCTTTCCTGCTCTGATATCTTTTGATATAAGTCCCAGATGATTCCCATATTGAGTGTATTCCTTTAAATTATAAAATTTCCATGCTGCCTGTATTTCTCAGACAGCAATGTTGTCTTTACAGTCTGCCTTTTTATATCACAAAATTCCTCAGATACCTGGCGCTCAATAGAACTGCCTTCTTTGCATCCTCCAGGCTGCCTTCAAAGGCTTTGTCCTCCACCTCAATGCAGGTGTATCCCTGATATCCGATATCCGTCAGAGCCGACACATATCTACCCCAGTCCACATCCCCCAGTCCCGGAAGCTTCGGAGACATGTATGTAAGAGGCGTCGCCATGATTCCCACATCCGCCAATTTTTCCTGATATATCTTGATATCTTTGTAATGCACATGGAAAATCTTATCTTTAAATTCATACAACGGTTTAATATAATCAATTTTCTGCCAGATAAAATGTGAGGGATCGTAATTGATGCCAAAGTTCGGGCTGTCCAAAATCTCAAAAACCCTTCTCCAGATGGCCGGAGTTGTCATAAGATTCTGCCCTCCCGGCCATTCGTCCTCTGTAAAGAGCATCGGACAGTTTTCAATGCCAATCTTTACCTGCTTCTCTTCCGCATATTTTACAATGGGAGGCCATACTTCTTTCACAAGCTCAAGATTTTCTTCTACGGTTTTCTTCGGATCCCTTCCCACAAAGGTAGTAATCATATTTACATCCAGCAGAACAGAAGCGTCAATAAGCTTATAAATGTGATCGATATAACTCTGCCTTTTTTCTAAATCCGGATCCAGGGTATTGGGGTAGTATGCCAGAGAAGAAATCTCAACCCCTTTTGCCCTGCAGTACGATTTCACTTCCTCTGCTTTTTCTTCCGTCAAGTTTGCGACATCAATGTGGCTGACGCCTGCATATCGCCTCTGGGCGCCTCCCTGGGGCCAGCATGCCACTTCCAGACACTCCAAGCCGTTTTCTGCTGCAAAATCCACCACTTCCTCAAAACTCATGCCGTCGCAGATGGCCGTAATAAATCCTAACTTCATAATTGTTTTCTCCTTTCCATGGGTTTTGCTTCTTTGTATCTCTATTGTAATGCTTCTTTCCTTTGGCCGCTTCTCTGCAAATGTCCGGTTTCTGGGTGGAAAATGACTTTTTTGCTGTATTCATTTTACTTGATTTTCAACAGGTCAAAATTGTGTGTGTGATTTTGACCTTGGCGGTGGGTTAGAACTTTTTTTCTTTGGATACGGACGGAAATGCCGGATTGCCCTTTCACTCACAAACTGGGCAACGTTTACAAATTTTATTTTCTTTCTTGAAAAATCACATTCACAGGCATATAATTGATACCGAAAAAGAAAATGCAGCAGGGCAGCTAATACGAACTGCTGCGCAAAAACGGCAATTAGAAGGAGAAACTATGGAACACTTAATGATACCTGACAACTACCGGCCGGAATTGGATTTGCACGACACACAGGTCGCCATTAAAACGGTAAAAGACTTTTTTCAGAATCTGCTGGCGGAACGGCTGAATCTGCAGCGTGTGTCCGCTCCCTTGTTTGTGGACCCTGCTTCCGGTTTGAATGACAACTTAAACGGCGTGGAGCGGCCGGTCACTTTCGGCATCAAGGAGCAGGAGGAAAAGGAAGCGGAAATCGTCCACTCCCTGGCCAAATGGAAGCGCTACGCACTGAAAAAATACGGATTTGCCATGGGAGAAGGGCTTTATACCGATATGAACGCCATTCGGCGGGATGAGGTGACAGACAACATTCATTCCATTTTTGTGGATCAGTGGGATTGGGAAAAGATCATTTCCAGAGAGGATCGGAATCTGGACTTTTTGAAAGAGACAGTGAAAAATGTCTACAAGGTGCTTCGGAAAACAGAAAAATACATGGCAATCCGTTACGATTACATAGAAGAAATACTTCCGCCGGACATCTTCTTTATCACTACCCGGGAATTGGAAGAAAAGTATCCAGCCTCTTCTCCCAAAGAACGGGAACTGCTGATTTCAAGGGAAAAAGGAGCCGTATGCATTATGCAGATCGGAGATAAACTCTCGTCGGGAGAACCCCATGACGGCCGTGCGCCGGACTATGACGACTGGGCGCTGAATGCGGATATTGTGGTATATTATCCGGTGCTGGACATTGCTCTGGAGCTTTCCTCCATGGGAATCCGCGTGGATAAAACAGCCTTATTGGAACAGCTTGAGAAAGCGGGATGCCCAGAACGGGCCCAATTGCCCTTTCAGAAAGCCATTCTTTCAGAAGAGCTTCCTTTCACCATCGGCGGCGGCATCGGGCAGTCCCGGATCTGTATGTTTTTCCTGAGGAAAGCCCATATCGGGGAGGTGCAGTCTTCTCTCTGGAAAGAGGAAATTGTGGAAGAAACGGAAAAGCATGGAATTCCCTTATTATAACTGAAAAAAAGACTGCTATTTTCCAACGGTCTCCTATATCCTGTCGGTCTGATTTCACTAGAGCGTGTCTTAAAATTGCTTTCTGCAAGATGTCGTCCCAATTTACATCAGATTTTATGCTGAATTTAGGAGGTGTAGTGGGCTACATTGACTAAATTCAGCATGAAATCTGGTGTGAAGTGGGGCGGCAGATTGCGGGAATGAATTTTAAGACACGCTCTAGTATTGCAGGGAAAAACTGCCATTTTCCAGCGGCCTCCTAAATCTGTGGAAAAAGGAGCTGCCGGGAAATGGCAAATTTCCACGATATATGGTTGTGACTCTCTGAGTTTTGCAGCCATACATTGTGGGCAAATTTCATCCTATCAGACAGTGCTTCCCCTGAAAAGCAAACCCGTATTTCCTGATTTGTTCCGGCCCGAAGCCTTTCGCCAGAAGCTCTGTCTCATATTTCATCTTTTCAATCTGGACATGGGCATGGACAAGCGCATCTGCAAGAGTTCTTTCATCCTCATAGGGATTTAATACCTTAAATTCAAAAATAAATGCTTTGCCAGACTTATCCAGGGGTTCCAGCATCACATCATACCGCCCATACCCGCTCTCACGGTTGGAGCGAATATGATACGCATCCGCAAGATTTACCATCATCCCCAGCACAAACCCATGGTAGAACCGCTCCGGCTCTGTTTCCCCGGAAGGTCTATTTCCGCTGTCAAAATAACTGAATTCCCACCATTCCCTGATAAAATCTGTTTTGCCAATATAAAATCTGCCTGATTCTCTCAGCCTGTCAAACCTCTGCTCTCCTATATTGACAATTGTCCCATGCTCCATATCCGCACCTCCTTTCCATACTGCGTTCTCCCATATTCCCCTGATCCGCTTCTATTCCTTTGATTCAGATTGCCATCTTTCGGATTCGCTCCAACGCCCTTTGATTCAGATTGTCATCCTGCCGATTCCCTCCAATGCCTTTTGACTCAGATTGCCATCTTTCGGATTCGCTCCAATGCCGCAAGAGTATTTTCATAACTTCCAAATGCCGTCAGGCGGAAATATCCTTCTCCGCTGGGTCCAAAGCCAGAACCGGGGGTTCCCACCACGTTGGCGTTCTCCAGCAAATAATCAAAGAATTCCCAGGATGTCATCTGATCCGGCGTTTTCAGCCAGATGTACGGGGCGTTTACTCCGCCAAACACAGTGTATCCCGCCTCTTTCAGCCCGTTTTTGATGGCTGACGCATTTTTCATATAGTAGGCCACCTGCTCCTTTAACTGGGCTTTTCCCTGGGGGCTGTAGGTGGCTTCTCCCGCCCGCTGCACAATGTAGGGCGCGCCGTTGAACTTGGTTCCGTGGCGGCGGGCCCACATGCCGTTTAAGGAAACCTTTCCACATTTTAATTCCTTTGGAACTACGGTATATCCCAGACGCACGCCGGTAAAGCCAGCATTTTTGGAATAGCTTTTTAGCTCAATGGCACAGGTTTTGGCCCCTTCACACTCATAAATGGAATGCGCCACGTCCGGTTCTGAAATATAGGCCTCATAAGCCGCGTCATAGATGATCACCGCTCCCACC
Source organism: uncultured Lachnospiraceae bacterium (assembly GCA_910584585.1). Taxonomy (GTDB): domain Bacteria; phylum Bacillota; class Clostridia; order Lachnospirales; family Lachnospiraceae; genus Petralouisia. Next base: position 33,590 of record CAJUBP010000009.1, read on the forward strand.
CGGTTGGCGTAATCCACCCACTCCTGAAGCTGAGTTTTTGTAATGGTGGTTCCTGTAGGGTTATTGGGCAGGCACAGATAAATCAAATCCGGCGTTTCTTCGGGAAATTCCGGCACAAAATCATTTTCCATGGTGCAGGGCATATAAATCACATCGCTCCAGGTCTCTGTCTTCGCATTGTAAGTTCCGGTTCTTCCTGCCATAACATTGGAATCCACATACACCGGATAAACCGGGTCGCAGACTGCAATCCGGTTGTCCGGCCCGAAAATCTCCTGGATATTGGCGGAATCGCTTTTGGCTCCGTCAGAAACAAAGATCTCATCGGGGGCAATGCCGCAGCCTCTGGATTTGTAATCGTGTTCCGCAATGGCGTTTCTTAAGAACTCATATCCCAAATCCGGCGCATATCCCCGGAAAGTAGCTGCATTTCCCATTTCGTCCACAGCTTTGTGCATGGCTTCGATCACCGCCGGAGCCAGCGGCTGAGTTACATCGCCGATGCCCAGGCGGATGATTTCTTTCTCAGGATTTGCCGCTGAATAGGCAGATACTTTCTTGGCGATGGCGCTGAAAAGGTAGCTGCCAGGTAACTTCTGGTAATTTTCGTTGATTTTAAACATAAGTGTTTCCTTCTTTCTTAAAAATACTATATCATCACTTCGCCGTCGAATACAGTGGCGGCGGGGCCTGTCATGTATACGGGTTCTCTGCCGCCGTTCCAACAGATCTGCAAATCCCCGCCCAGAAGCTGCACGGTAACGTCATGTTCTGTTTTTCCGTTGAGAATTGCGGCTACGGCAGTGGCGCAGGCTCCGGTTCCGCAGGCCAGGGTTTCTCCGCTGCCCCGCTCCCAGACGCGCATGCGCAGGGTATGCCTGTCAATGACATTGACAAATTCTGTGTTGATCCGTTTGGGAAATCTTGGGTGGTTTTCGAAAGAGGGGCCGATTTTTTCCAAATCCAGCTCCCGTATGTCTTCTTCCATAAAAATCACACAATGGGGATTTCCCATGGAAACACAAGTCATTTGATATGTTTTTCCATCTGCTTCCAGAGGAACGTTGACGGCCATTTCACGCTTTTCCGCTTCCTGAGGGGCATTGTCGGCCATTTCACGCTTTTCCGCTTCCTGAGGAACGTTGACGGCCGTTCTCCCTGAATTTTCTGCCGCGGACTGAACTATCTGATTCTCTTCCGCACTTACCGGAAGCACTGGAATCTTTGACGGGGACAGTTCCGGGGAGCCCATATTCACTTTTACCAGGGATACTTTGCCGTTTTCTACCGTCAAATCCAGTTCTTTGACGCCTGCCAGGGTTTCCACCTGAATCCTGGTTTTATCAGTCAGGCCGTAATCGTACACGTATTTTGCCACGCAGCGGATGCCGTTTCCGCACATCTCGCCCCGGGAGCCGTCCGCGTTGTACATGGCCATTTCAAAATCCGCTTTCTCGGACGGCTTTATTAAAATCAATCCGTCTGAGCCCACCCCGAAATGTCTGTCGCTGACAAATTTTGCCGTTTCTTCCGGGCAGGCTACTTCTTCACTGAAACAATTCACATAGACATAATCATTTCCTATTCCGTGCATCTTTGTAAATTTCACTGCTGCGCCTCCTGTCTTCTGATTTTCCTTATTCCTACATAATCCGCAGAATCATCTCTGCCGTTTCCATCAGCCCCGTGCCACTGTCCATGCTGGCTTTCTGGATATACCGGTGGGCTTCCTCTTCCGTCATCCTTTTTCTTTCCATTAAAAGTTTCTTGGCGTCCCCAATGGTCTGCCTCTCTTCTTCGCTCCGCTCTGGCCGCCGGGATCTCCGCTTTTTCTGCTTTCTCTCTATAGAATCTGAGAGCCGTTCCACGGCGCTGATCAGCTCATGGACTTTTAGAGGCATCGTCAGGCGCGTCAGATGTTCCATGTCCTTTTCCTCCCAGAGGTTTGGGGCAGATATCACAAGCATTTCAAAGCTGTCCGAAAGGTACTCCCTGAGCTGTTCATCCATCATATCCGCCAGCCTGCCGGCGCTGACTACAAGCCCCTCTTCCAACATATCCGCATGCTGCAGGGCCTGAGCTCCTGTGGTGCACAGAGCGCTGACATGAAACCCGTTTTTTACTAAAATGTTTTTAATTTTTTTCCCATTTTCCATTTTGGGAAATACTGCAATGATAGGAACCAAAACACTTCCTCCGCGGAACTATATTTTATAGAGATAATTACTGATTTCCCAATCGGTAATCTGTTCCCGGTACGCTTCCCACTCCGCTTCTTTTGCCTCTGCGTATTTTCCTGCAATGTGCGGGCCCAAGATGCCGCAGATAAACTCGTCTTTTTTCAGTTCCTTTACGGCCTCATGAAGATTCGAGGGCAGAGTCTCGATCTGCAGCCTTTCCCGTTCTTTTTTTCCCATATGAAAAATATTGGACTGCACCGGAGCCGGCGGCTGTATTTTATTTCTAATGCCGTCCAATCCGGCTGCCAGGCACACGGAGAGGGCCAGATAAGGATTCGCGGCAGGATCCGGGCAACGAAGCTCGATCCGCGCAGCCTCCCCTCTTGCCGCCGGAATCCGAATCAGAGGGCTTCGGTTGGTGGCAGACCAGGCGATATAGACAGGAGCCTCATATCCCGGCACCAGCCGTTTATAGGAATTGACCAGCGGATTGGTGATTGCCGTAATTCCCTGCATATGTTTCATCAAGCCCCCGATAAAATAATAGGCTTCCTGACTTAACCCCAGTTCATCAGAAGGATCATTAAAGATATTTTTTCCGTCTTTTGACACCGACATATTGATGTGCATGCCGGAACCGTTGACCCCGTATTTGGGCTTCGGCATAAAGCTCGCAAACAGCCCGAACCGCTTTGCAATGGTTTTCACCGCCAGTTTAAAGGTCATAATATTGTCTGCTGTTGCAAGCCCTTCGTCATAGCGGAAATCAATTTCATGCTGAGCCGGAGCCACCTCATGATGGGACGCCTCAATCTCAAATCCCATCTCTTCTAAAGTCAGAACCATATCACGCCTTGCATTTTCTCCCAAATCCACCGGCCCCAAGTCAAAATATCCCGCCCGCTCATGAGTCAGCGTAGTGGGGCATCCGTCTTCGTCCGTGTGAAACAGGAAAAATTCACATTCCGGCCCCACATCAAACTGATAGCCCATTTCTGCCGCCTGTGCCAGGGTTTTCTTTAATATATATCTGGGATCTCCCTCAAAAGGCCTTTTGTCCGGCCGGTAAATATCGCAGATAATCCGGGCCACTTTTCCCTGCTGGGGCCGCCAGGGGAAAATGACAAAGGTATCCAGATCCGGGTGAAGATACATATCTGATTCTTCAATGCGCACAAATCCCTCAATGGAAGATCCGTCAAACATACACTGGTTATTCAGCGCTTTGTCCAATTGGCTTTTGGTAATCGCCACGTTTTTTAACGTTCCGAACATATCCGTAAACTGAAGGCGGATGAACTCCACATCCTCTTCTTCCACCATCCGTACAATATCCTGCTTCGTGTATCTGCTCATAATACTTCACTCCTTTAATCTGGTAATATGTTACAGCCGCCATGGCTATTATACGTAATCTCCCTTCAGAAGTCAATGTTCCTCTTTTGAACAAAATTTCAGAACCTCTTCAAAAGCCATGCCGCCGCCGAACAAATCCAGCGCGCTTCCAATGGTAACATTCAGCCGGTTCTGCCCCAGAACCTTTAACTGCTCCAGATCAGAGAAGCTGCCTACGCCGCCGGCATAAGTAATGGGAATCTTTCCCCAGCCTCCCAGCATCTTTGCCAGCTCCGTTTCTATTCCCTGGGCTTTGCCTTCCACATCCACCGCATGGATCAGAAATTCATCCGCGTATCCGGACAACTGCTCCAACAGAGATTCCGACAGCTTTTCTGCTGTAAATTTCTGCCACCGGTCTGTGACGATATAATAATCCTCTCCCCGCTTTCTGCAGCTTAAGTCCAGAACCAGATGCTCTTTTCCTGCCTCCTTTTGAAGCTTCTCCAGATTTTCATAATAAATGGCCCCATCCCGGAACACATAAGAAGTCACAATCACATGGCTGGCGCCTGCGTCCAGAAATTCAGCGGCATTCTCCGCATGAATGCCTCCCCCTGCCTGCATTCCTCCTGGATAGGCTGCCAGGGCTTTCATTGCCTGTGCTTTGGTTGCTTCATACCAGGGGCTGTCTGCGGGATTTAAGAGAATAATGTGGCCGCCTTTTAACCCATATTTCCGGTAAAGCTCCGCAAAAAAGGCGCCGTCCTGTTCCGAAACAAAATTCTCCACAGCCCGATCCCCTTGATCCTTTAAACTCCCTCCTATGATCTGTTTCACTTTTCCATTGTGTATATCAATACATGGACGAAATTCCATTTTTACACTTCTTTCTACATTATAATATGAGAGGATTATTTCAGCAGCAGATTTATTTTACTACAAATGACGGTTGATTGAAATGGGAATTTTACTTCTGCAAACAGGACACAATACCCATTTTTCACTCTTCATAACGTCTCCTTAACATTATTACAAAAAATACAAACGTTCATTTTTGTTACCTGCGACTTTTCCCCTAATGCTAAAGAATCCAATGCCACACCTTTAAATATTCTCTTAACGGCATCCTCTTTTTTTTACCACTGCCTTCATTTCTTTTATGTTTCCTTTCCTATACTCAAAGGCTATATCGCCTCTGATATATTCATAATTCTCAAGTTTAATCTCTTTAAATCCATATTTATTATAAATATGGATTGCGGGTTTTAAGCTACTGTTTGAGAGAATAAAAAGCCTTTCCGCGCCATGATTAAGCGCCCAATCCATAGCTGCTTTAAACACTGCGCTTCCCGCTCCCTTGTGTGGGACATTTTTGTTTGAACATAGCTTACACAATTCCCATGTTTTACCATCAGACGGTACAGCCATGCAAGCTGCCAGTAACACGTCATTTTCAACTGCAAGCAATATCATGCCGCCATTTTTTATTTCTTCATCAATTTTATCAAAGGTATCTTTGTCATGCTGCTCTAGGAATCCGAAATTAGAAATTATCCAGTCTGTATTAAAATTGATAAAATCTTGTCTGTATCTTTCTTCAAATGGGATGATTTTCATAATGCTTATTCCTCTCTTCCTAAAATTAAGACTACTGTATTCAATGCATTGCACAGCTCCTCGCATTCTGCAGAACTCAATCCACTTATTTTTGCCCTGATTTGATTATTCGTCACATAAATTAATCTCTCGGTTTCTTCGACTCCCTTTTGGGTCAGCGCAATATAAGTTGCCCTCTTATCTTCATCTGATTTATCTTTTTCTATCAGTCCATTTTTATAAAACCGTTTTATGAGCCTGCTTAAATAACTTTTGTCTATATGCAGGATTTTGGCAATATCACTTTGAATACATTTTCCATGCATTTTAATTTCAAATAAAATTCTTGTTTCTACAATGGAATACTCCGTGTCTAGATAATCTGAATCCAAAAACCCCATGCTTACCGTATAAAAACGGTTAAATTTTCTTATTTCATTAATTGTTTTCTCATATTCACTCATGCTGCCTCCTATCATAGTTGACATTGTCCACTTTTTTAATATATTATATTTGGTAGACTTTGTCAACTATTTTGTGTAATCCAATAAAACAGCTTATCCTATTTTATCAAATATATATTAACCGTTCCGTCACAATCGTAGTAAAACCGTAGTACCCCACCATGCCTATTGTCACGATTTGCCCCGTTCTGCCCCACAAGTTATATCGTTACTTTGTAATGTTTTGGTCAAATTTATTATACAACAGAAAATCCCTGGGAGATATTAACCCCCAGGGATTTTCTGTTAAATCCTATACTGTTACAAGTAAATTATTTTACAATCCTCACTTTCTTTCCCTGGCCTTTGTTTTTCAGCAGTTTCTTATATGCGGATAATTTCTTTTTGGGGACTTTGATTTTTGCCTTTTTATAAATCCCTTTGAACGCATTTTTACCGACGGATTCCAGTTCTGAAGAATTGATTGTAATAGCCTTCAATTTTTTGCAGCCCTTGAATGCATTCTTTCCTATCTTTTCTACATTTTTTCCAAGGGTAACTTTCGTTAATTTAGGGCAGTCTTCAAAAGCAGACGCTCTTAACTTTGGAAGCATTCTTATTCTTCGCTCCAGTAACCGCGGCAGAAGATTCATCCAAAATCTTAAATTTGCACGCGCCTGAGTGAAAAGTTTTTCCCTCCTGCGCAACGATTTCAAATTCAACTGTCTCAGTTCCTTCATAATTCCCCTGGAAAGTAACGGAGATTTCATAGTTTCCGATATTCTTTCTTCCGGAAGGATAAGACAAAGCATAATCTGTATTTTCTCGAAGCGTATGCCCCATGCGGTCTTTCACAGTGACTGCAGGCGTCTTCGCTTTTCCGTCATAAAAATAGGATGTTTGTGACAAAACCACGTCTTTCGGCGCGTAAATGACTGATGCAGATGCAGTGGATGTGCCGCAAACACTGCATTCCTTGATAACGCCGCCGTCTTCTTCCATGGACGCTTTCTCTGTTGTTGTTCTATAGGTATAGGCCGTTTTTGCAACCGTTTCTTTTTTGACGTTTCCGCAATTCTTACAGGTATAGGATTTTTCCACTTCCGCGGCGCAAGTTGCTTTCTTTGTAATCGTTCCGGCGCCATATTGATGGGCTTTTTGGGGAATTGTCTCTTCCATTACATTGTCGCAGTTGACGCAAGTGTATTCCTTTTTTCCCTCTGCGGCGCAGGTAGCAGGTTCTATCACTGTGCCTGTATCGTACCGGTGTTCTTCGCAAGCGCCTCCGTTATTAAAATAAGCATAGCTGATGTAATTATTTTTTGCGTATTTTTCCGCTTCAGAATCTGGATTGCAGATAATCGTCAAGGTCCCATAATAGCGGCGAAAAGCTTCTGTCCCGATACTGGTGACGGAATTCGTATCCTCCAGCTCATTCAAACATTTTCATTGCTTTCATCTAAGTATACAAATTATAGAGCCATTTCAATAATACTTATGTATATTTTAACAATACTTTCGTATTTTGTAAATAGCGTTTCCAATTTTTGCCATACTTTTGTATTTTTTAAATGGTTAATCACAATTTTACCATACTTTTGTATTTTGCAGACAGTCTATATTTCATGTAGACTGTAGGATAATTATAATTATGCAAGGATTCTGTATATCTCCTGCCGAACTTGGAAAATCTAATCATTAAAATAGGATTTTGAATTAAATATTTTTATCCATACCCTCCGCCCCATGGCAGACCAGGCATGATAAAGTTTCTCTATGCAATTGCAAAGGGCAAGGCAGAGACAATAAACAATAAAGGAGGCTTCTCATGTTTGGTGAAATCATTAGAAAAATGCGGACTGCCCGCAACTTGAATCAGGTTCAGTTAGCAAACGAGCTTGACGTTTCCAAACAAACCATTTCCAATTGGGAAAACAACAACATTCTCCCCTCAATTGAAATGCTGATTAAAATATCACATTTCTTTTCTGTTAAAACGGATTACCTGCTGGGGTTGGATGACCGGAACTACATTGAGGTTACCGGCCTTACCGACACAGAATTAGCGCATGTCCAACAAATCATCTGTGACATTGCCAAACAGCCAGTATAACTTAGGCGGATTACCGGGATATTTGATGGAACCCTCAGCGTTATCGAAATATCCCGGCATATTTCTCTTAAGTTATCATCCATCTTTCTTCCTCTCTTTCTGTGATAATCTCAATTTTTCTGCGCATTTTTCGACAGTTTCATTTCCGGCTTTATTTTTTTATTTTACACGCCAACGAGGACATACCTCTGTCCCTCTCATAAATTCATCCCAATTTTTCCAGCGGGTTTGTTTATCAATGCCGAAAAACAGATGTGTTATCCTGAACGCTCTAGAGCGTGTCTTAAAATTGCTTTCTGACAGGTGTATTCTCCACTTAGTGGGAGATTTGTGCCAAATGAAAGGCGCATAGCGGGCTATGTAACCTTCATTTGGCGCAAATATCGCGCTAAGTGGGGGATACAGATGGCGGGAATGAATTTTAAGACACGCTCTAGCACCCATCATGTTTCTCCCCATCCCTTTTTATAAAAATTTTCTCTTTCCGCACCGCATTGTCCCTACAACTAAAAAAGGGCGCCTAATCCAGGCGCGCCCTTTTTTCTTTTATCATTCCGCGAAACACAAAAAGACAGCTACAGGCATCCCGATGCTGATCTAATCAGTAACTCAATCACCATCAGCGTACAGATCGAAAATCGTATGGAGCAATTACATTGCAGGATATTATAAATTCATATCACGAAAGAGTTCGTCAGGAAAATCTATAAATTTCCTTTCAGATTGTCACATACCTTTCTGATTCCCCAGATACACCCACTGCAAGCAGCTATCAGCACAACAGAACCATTAAGATACTTAACATAGCCAAAACCTCCCTTTCCAAAATCATGTTTTAAATCCAACATTCTGTGCAGACATCCACCCATTCCGCATATCCTGAATATTCCTCCAGCTCCGGAATGGTAAGCTCTATTGCGCTGTTAGAACTGCCGCAGGCAGGGAAAACCGTTTCAAACCGTTTCAGCGATTCATCCAGATATACCTTCACACCCTCATTTACCGCAAACGGGCAGACGCCGCCCACTGCATGTCCTACCAATGTTTCCACCTCATCCAGTGAGAGCATTTTTGCCTTTTTACCAAACTTTGCCTTATATTTTGGATTGTCGATCTTCGCATCCCCAGCCGTCACAATCAACACTGCCTTATTTTCCAGCATAAAAGAAAGCGTCTTTGCTATCCTCTCCGGCTCACAGTGTAATGCTTTGGCGGCAAGCTCCACCGTTGCGCTGGACACATCAAATTCCTGAATTCTTTCCTCCATCCCATATTCCCTGAAATATTCCTTTACCTTATCTATTGCCATTGCTTTCCTCCTTCATTAGCCGGATAAAAAATTACATTGTAAACAGTGCACATCTCATCAGAAACATTGCGGTATGTGTGGGGAACATCTGCAAGAAACCGCATAGACTGCTTTTCCTGCAAGGCAACTTCCTTTCCTCCGATTATCATTTTCAATGCCCCCTGCACTAAAAAAATATATTCTTCCACGCCCTCCACATGAGGCACGGAATCATGCTGCACTCCTGCGTCGAACTCAATATAGAACACTTCCACATTCCTTACCGGATCAAAAGGGAACAGTGGATATGCCCTCATACTTCCATTTTCCTCCGTAACCAGTTCCTGATCCGTAAGCCCTGCAACCATGTACTCCGTTTCCCGCTGTTTGCAGAAAAATGATAACGGTATCTTTAATCCGTTTGAAATCTTCCATAGGGTATTTATCGTGGGGGAGGACTGCCCCCGCTCAATCTGCCCTAACATGGGTTTGCTTACATCTGTCATTTCCGATACAGCATCCAAAGTCAGCCCCCTTGTTTTCCGTATCTCTTTCAGGCGTTCCCCTATTTGCAATGAATTTTTCTCCATGAATCCTCCTATATGTTTTTATATATTTTATTGTATTATAACATATTTCCACGCATAAGGAAAGAATAAAAAATAATAATAAGAATTTTCTGTCCGCCAGTCGTTGACAGTTCCCTGCTTTTTTGTTAAAATCGAGGGAATAACACTTTACCAGAAAATCATGAATTTCAAAGAAAGCGAGGAAAAAAATGGGTACAATTATCGGCGAAGGAATCACATTTGACGACGTATTATTAGTTCCTGCATATTCAGAGGTCACTCCTAATATGGTAGACTTATCCACTCACCTGACCAAAACAGTAAAATTAAACATCCCTATGATGAGCGCCAGCATGGACACCGTGACAGAACACAGAATGGCAATTGCCATGGCGCGTCAGGGCGGCATCGGAATCATTCATAAGAATATGTCAGTCGCAGCGCAGGCTGAAGAAGTGGACAAGGTAAAACGTTCGGAAAACGGCGTAATTACAGATCCATTCTCTCTTTCCCCGGAACATACCCTGCAGGACGCGGACAACCTTATGGGCAAATTCCGGATTTCCGGCGTACCCATCACAGAGAACGGCAAACTGGTGGGAATTATTACCAACCGTGATCTAAAATTCGAAGAAGACTTTTCCAGAAAAATCAAAGAATCTATGACCTCAGAAAATCTGGTAACCGCCAGAGAAGGCATCACATTGGAAGAGGCGAAAACAATTCTGGCCAAAGCCCGCAAGGAAAAACTTCCGATTGTTGATGAAAATTTCAACCTCAAAGGTCTTATTACCATCAAAGATATTGAAAAGCAAATTAAATACCCCATGTCTGCCAAGGACGCACAGGGCAGACTCCTCTGCGGCGCAGGCGTAGGCATTACCGCCAATATGCTGGAACGGGTAGCCGCCCTTGTGGACGCAAAAGTAGACGTGATTGTAGTGGATTCGGCTCACGGCCATTCCAAGAATATTTTAGACGCTGTCCGGCAGATCAAATCCGCCTATCCCGATCTGCAGGTCATTGCCGGAAATATTGCAACCGGCGAAGCCACCAAAGCTTTAATTGAAGCGGGCGCAGACGCTGTCAAGGTGGGAATCGGTCCCGGTTCTATCTGTACCACCCGTGTGGTTGCAGGAATCGGCGTTCCGCAGATTTCAGCTATTATGGACTGTTACAGCGTGGCAAAGGAGTATGGCATTCCACTTATTGCGGACGGCGGCATTAAATATTCCGGCGACATGACCAAGTCCATCGCTGCCGGAGCCAATGTATGCATGATGGGCAGCATTTTTGCCGGATGCGATGAAAGCCCGGGAACTTTTGAATTGTATCAGGGCAGAAAATACAAAGTATACCGTGGCATGGGCTCTTTAGCTGCCATGGAAAACGGCTCCAAAGACCGTTATTTCCAGCAGGACGCCAAGAAACTGGTGCCGGAAGGCGTAGAAGGCCGGGTTGCCTACAAGGGAACTGTGGAAGATACCGTATTCCAGTTAATCGGCGGGCTCCGCTCCGGCATGGGATACTGCGGCGCGGCAGATATTGAAACGCTGAAAGAAACCGGGAAATTTGTGAAGATTTCCGCTGCGTCTTTGAAGGAAAGCCATCCTCATGATATTCATATTACGAAGGAAGCGCCGAATTACAGTATTGATGAATAGAATGGCTGATTGGTTTGTATTTGGGAACGGACGGCAAATCAAAGCTGCACTTTCCCATGTTATGGCTAATTAAGTTTGTATTTGGGGACGGACGGCAAATCAAAGTTGTTTTTTCCATGTTATGGCTAATTAAGTTTGTATTTGGGGACGGACGGCAAATCAAAACCGCCCTTCCCCACACAAACCGGGCAGCGTTCCGGTGAACTAACTGCTAACTTCGGCTAAGGAAGTCAGGAAATCCTTCCTTCCTAAGTCTTCGTAAGCAGTGGATTTCACCTCCACTAAGAACGCCCGTACATTGTTTGCTTTGGGGAAGGGCGGTTTTGATTTGCCTGGGTACTGAAATACAAACTGCTTATTTCTGCTTTTCTGCTTATTTCTGCTTTCCTGTTTATTTCTGCCTATTGCACAATGGTGCTCTTGCATGAAAAATAAATTCCACTCACCTATAATCTTTTCTCCATGATTTCATATACCAGCTTTACGTCATTTTCCAATTCATAGGTTCCGTGGCCGACCGTTTTGTAACCTCGATGCTCATACAGGCACACTCCTGGCAATGAAGCGTCCAGAATCACTGTGTCATGGCTTTTGGCTATTTTATTCTCCAAGCAATCCATAATGTGCGAACCGCAGCCTTTCTTTTGATAAGAGGGCAGCACATATACGCCTGTTATATGGTTACTGTCAAAGCAGCCTGTGCCGACAATCACATGCTCTGCCAGCAATACTCCCATATTTCCTGACGCGATGCCATCCAAAATGTGCTCTTTACTGTGAAGCCTGCAAAAGAAGTCCACCACTTCGTTTGGATAATATTTGGGGTATATCGTTTTGATCGCTGTATGCAAAACATTGTGAATTTCATTTATCATATTAGATTCCGCTGCTAGATATTCCATATCTCTTCTCCCAAAAAACTTTTCACATATTTCTGAACAGTTCCCTTTATTTGGTCAGAAGGCCGTGATGTTCTTCCATGACGCCTCCGGCTTCTGCATTTTTATAGCCCATTTTCTTAAACTTCTTTACAGCGGCTTCCGGTTTGTGGGTATAGCTTCCTACGATATATAGCTGCGCAGTTTTATCTTGAAATCTGCGGAGTGTGCGTTCTTCTGTCATAGTATCCGCCGGCCAGCTGATTGCCCCGGAAACATGTCCGCTTTTATATTCTGATTTGGTTCTGCAGTCAATCAGGTATGCATTTTCTGTTGTCCGCGCTTTATTCACTGCTTCATTTACTGTCAGCTTTTTCTTAAAAAGTCCCATGCAGATCCCCTCCTTTCCGGCAGACTGAGAATAAATAAGATGATGCCGCAAATCGGCTGCCAGAATTACCGGGAACTTCCCGCCATAAATGCTTCAATTTCTGCTTTTGACGGCATTACCCGCAACGCCCCTTTTCTTGTGGTAACCAGACACGCCCCGGCATTGGCGTATTCCAGCATTTCTTTCAATCTCTCAGGCGTCAGGCCTTCCATGCCATGGGTCAGTACAAAATGAAGCATACACCCGCAGAAAGTATCACCGGCTCCTGTTGTCTCAATGGTATCCTCCGAATGGAACGGTTTCCCTGTGATTACGTCTCCCTTGTAAAAGGCCTTGCTTCCGTCTTTTCCCATGGTAGCGCAAACCAGCGGAATATGATACTGATCCAGAAGGATCTGTATGCCCTTTTCGATATCCTGTTCCCCGGTCATAAATTCTATTTCATTATCTGAAATCTTTAAAATATCGCACTGGGTAAGGCCATAGGCAATCTTTTCTTTGGCGGTATCCAGGCTGTCCCACAGGGGCGGACGCAGGTTTGGATCAAAAGACACAAGCACATGATTCTTTTTCGCTGTTTCAATGGCGTGTCTGGTGGCCTCTTCCGCCTGGGGAGAGGTCATGGAAAGGCTGCCGAAATGAAAGATTTTCGCTGACTGTATCAATTCTTCTGAAACTTCTGATTTCTGAATCATCATATCCGCGCCGGGATTCCGATAAAATGAAAAGCTTCTGTCTCCATCGGGCTTAGTATGTACAAATGCCAGGGTGGTGGGCACCTTCTCATCAAACAGCAGCCCCTTTGTGCCGATTCCCTGTTCTTCAATTGCCTCTTTCAGCAGTTCTCCGAAGGAATCTTTCCCTACTTTCCCAATGAATTCTGTGGAATGCCCCAGCTTCTGAAGGATGGAGAGCACATTGCAGGGAGCGCCTCCGGGATTGGCCTCGTACATGCCGTTTCCCTGCTCACTGATTCCATTCTTTGTAAAATCAATCAATAATTCACCTAATGCAACAACGTCCATAGTTTCCTCCTAGTTTACTCTTCGTATTTTTATGAGTAACATTATAGCACTTTTTGCGCTCTCTGTCTCACTCTGACCTGAATTTTTTATTTTATTTCAAATGCGCTATACAGGCTGCTAATCTCCATTTGCCGAAATCGGCAGCCGGAAACTGCAGCCTGCAGAAATTCAATAACTGTTCTTATTTTTTATCCTTGGTATTTGTTTTGTTGGTCTCTGTTTTATTTCCGTTATTATTTTTGTCGTTGGTGTTATTATTGGCATTGCCATCGTTTCCGTCTGTCATGTCTTCCACTCCGTTTTTCACATCATTTCCCAGATCTTCCACTCCGTCCACAATGTCATCGCCCAGGTTTTCCACATCATCTGTCAAAGTTCCATTGCCTGTTCCGTTGGTGGTAGTTCCGTTATTGGTGGTTCCATTGGTGGTGGTTCCGTTTCCGTTATTGGTAGTTCCATTATTGGTGGTTCCGTTATTGGTGGTTCCGTTTCCGTTATTGGTAGTTCCGTTATTCGTGGTTCCGTTTCCATTATTGGTGGTTCCGTTTTCTGTGGTTCCGTTATTGTCGTTTGCATTGCCATTGTCCCGGCTGCCGCAGGCGGTCACGCTGCTTAAGACCAGTACCAGCAGGCACCCAATCAGAACTTTTCTAAACTGCTTCATAATAAAATCTCCTTTTCCATTAAATTTTCTTTCGCTGTATTAATGTGGGCAAAATCACTTAACTTTATACCGTTTTGTTTATTTTTTCATCTTTGGCTGAAAAATCAGGCTTGCCAGGTATCCGAATACCAGGGCCGCCGAAATTCCCACTGCGCTGGCGGTAAAGCCGCCCATAAATATTCCGATAAATCCATCGGACTGCACCGCTTCCTCGATCCCTTTCCACAGGGTATGGCCGAAGCCCAGAAGCGGAACGCTGGCTCCCGCTCCTGCAAATTCCCGAAATGGCTCATAGATCTGCAGAGCGCCCAGAACGGCGCCGCTGCACACCAGCAATACCATAATCCGTCCCGGCAGCATCTTTGTCTTTTCCATTAAAATCTGGGTCAGCGCGCAAATCAGCCCGCCCACCCAGAATGCATTTACATAATCCATCCTGTCTGCTCCTCCTTATCCGGCAACTCTATGAAATAATTGCGCGGCTCATTTTGCGCGTTTGTCCAAATCCGCGCCTCTTTATCCGGCGTATTCAATGACAACTCCATGGGCAATTCCCGGCACGCTCTGGCCTTCATTGAAGCTTACCGTGGATAAAAGCGCGCCGGTGGGAACAAATAAGATTCGTTTATACGTTCCCTTTTCCAGCTTAGGCAGAAGATAAGCGCTGAGAGTAACGGCGGAACAGCCGCATCCGCTGCCTCCTGCATTGGTGTTCTGAGCCTCGCTGTCAAAGATTTCAATTCCGCAGTCCATATGCACCATGGAAATGTCAAATCCTTTCTTTTTCAGCAAATCGATCAGAATTTCCTGCCCGACTGTTCCCAAGTCTCCGGTTACGATTTTATCATAGTCTTCCGGCTGACGGTTAAAGTCCACCAGATTCTGGTAAATGGTATCACAGGCTGCCGGCGCCATGGCTGCTCCCATATTCATGGAATCCTTCACGCCGTAGTCCACCACTTTTCCAACGGTGACTCCGGTAATCCGAAGATGGCTCCGCTTCGTTCCAAGTATAAAGGCTCCGCTTCCGGTAACCGTCCAGGTAGCTGATAGGGGCCTTTGATTGGCGTACTCCAGGGGAAATCGAAATTGTTTCTCCGCACTGGCAAAGTGGCTGGAGGTAACCGCCAGCACTTGTTCCCCGTATCCTGCCGCCACTGCCATTGCCCCAAGGGCAAGGGATTCTCCTGCAGTGGAACAGGCGCCGTACAGGCCGAACAGGGGAACATTCAATTCCATCAATCCAAAGGTCGTTGCAATATTCTGTCCCAGTAAATCTCCGCCGAAAATATAGCGGATATCTTCTTTTTTTAAATCTGCTTTCCCAAGAGCAAGAACGGCGGCTTCTTTCTGCAATGTGCTTTCCGCCTCTTCCCAGGTTTCCTCTCCGAATTTGTCGTCGGAACCCACCACATCAAAAAATTTTCCCAGCGGGCCTTCTCCCTCTTTCGTACCCACAATGCTGGCGCTGCTTAAAATATAAGGCGCCTGTTCAAACTGAATACTCTGTGTCCCAACTGTCTGCGACATAATTTTTCCTCCTGTAACATATTCCTGAGGTTATTATGTCCTTTATTTTCCGTTTTACTCAAAAAATAAAAGCCGCAAAACAAAAATGACGTTTTGCAGCTTTTACTCTCTATTAAAAATATTTCAGGCGGAACATGCTGACACTCTCCGCCGCAGGCCAAACTACGGAATTGCATTTTGCCCATACTCAAACATAAAATTAATGCAGCTTCGGCACCGGCGGCCTCTTAGGATCTATGATATCTGACGCGTTAAACAGATCAGAAAGCGTATCCTCTTCTCCAATAGAATTATAATAAAGCCGGTAGCCATCCAGATTTCTTCTGCTCATCCTTACATAATTATCGCGAATCTGGACATTATATGCAGCAGAGTCCACATTGCAGTAATAATTAAATCCATTGCTCTTTAAATATTCAAACTTTTCGTTGCCTGCCGCGTATCCTTCCGGCCAGCCTGCCAGATCCTGGCCGTGGGCAAAAATAATAACATCTGTCTCACCCACAATGGGCTCCACGTTCTCTTTCCATTTAGTGGTATCCGCCTGGATCCGTTCCATGGAGGCCTCGCCCACTTTCATATGGCCCCAGGTATGGCTTGCAAATTTCCATCCGTCCGCCTTCATTGCGTCCGCCACTTCCTTTGCCTTGGCCCGCTCTGTCTCCAGGTCGAAGTCCGGATGTTCCTCCAACCATTTCTTTTTATCCGCATTGATATCCTCCGGCACTGTCTGATAACTGATGTCAGTGCGGTATCCCAATACGCCGTTGTATCCGGTCAGGGCAATGGTCCCTTTTGCTCCATGATAAGAGGCGTCCGGGTGTTCCTCAATAAATTTATCCAGCAGCGGCACAGCGTCATAATCTCCCACTACTGTGGTTCCGTCGTCCTGGATATACTCGCATTTGGGCTTTCCGTTTTCATCCAGCACCATTTTAGAAGCAAAGCCATATCCATCATAACTGTGATAATAAGATAAATCATCCAAAGACATTACATACGCCTTTTTTCCGGGAGGAAGCAGAATGGTTCCTTCTGCGTAATGGGTCACTCCGCTGTCATCCACCGTTTCCTGCGCAATATCTTTCAAATCCACCAGTACATATCCCTGATCATACAGCGTCTGGGTTATCTTGTTGAATTCGTCTATGGTGGTCATCCACTGATTATTGCCCACCGCCTGGGGATTGGTATCCTGATTGGCGAAAGCTTTGTCTGGATCTACCACCAGTGAATGGTAAAATACATGGGGAATGGTGCTGATATCCACCGGAACGCATTCCGCCTTGCGGGCCTCATAATCCGAAATGGCCCCTGTCAGTTCTCCTACGCTCTCATATCCCGCGAAACTCTTAATCTTCTCCATGGCGCCGTCATAATCATACATTGCCGCAAGCAAATCTGCTTCCGCAAGCACGGCCTCCCAGGATGCAGCTTCCGGCTCCTTATTCTCCTCTTTCTGCTCCGGCTGCTCTTTTTGCTGGGGCGTCTCATTTACTGCAGGATCCGCGACAGTCTCCACAACGCCGTCCTTGGAATCTTTTTGTTTCTCCTTCTTTTTATTGGCCGCCACCGCTGCCGCAGTGACTCCCACTCCGGTAATCACCAGCAAAAGGCCAAGTGTGGTGATCAGCCGTTTTCTGAAATATCTCTTTTGTCTCTCACGGCTTGCCCGCCTTCTCATTTCTTCTCTCTGCTTCTCCATTGCACTCTTCTCCCTGTCCATACTCTCTTTAATCTATCGTATATCTTTCCTCTCTATCATATGACGGATTTCAGGAAAAAATCAACCCTGTTTTTGAGAAAATTTTCTTAAAATTTCTTAAGGATTCTGGGAAATAACAACAGCTCCGCCTCCTGCATGGATACCCGAAACATTTTCCGGCTCTTTTTCTATCATTTTCCGCAGTTTTTTCATCACATACAGGTAAGCCGGTATCAAAAACAAGTCCGCGCAAATCCATGCGATGGGGCTGGCAAAGCAAGCGGCAATATAGCCGAACACCGGCACAAATCCCATGCCCACAATACTTCTGGCAATCATTTCACAGACCCCCGCCAAAATGGCGAATCTGCTGAACCCCAGCCCCTGAATGGTAAACCGCACAATATTCACAAGGGCCAGCGGGAAAAAGCAGGCGCTGTTAATCATCAGAAACCATCTGACATTCTGCAGGATTAACGTCTCCGAAGCATCCACAAACAACAGGGCAATGGTGCTTCCAAAGGCGGTCAGCACCCCGAAAGCCGCCACTGCGTACACAAGTCCCAGAATGCAGGTGGATTTCATCCCCTTGGAAATACGATCCAACTTTCCTGCTCCCACATTCTGTCCGGCGTAAGTGGCCATGGTAGAACCCATGGCGTCAAAGGGACAGCAGAAGAACAAACCGATCTTTGAGGCTGCCGCTATGGAAGCCACAGCCGTAGAACCCAGCGTATTTACGGCTGTCTGCAAAATAACGCTGCCAATTGCAGTGATGGAATACTGAAGCCCCATGGGAATTCCCATATTGCAGAGAACCGCTGCGTATTTTCCGTCCAGCCGCCATTCTTCTTTTGTTATTTTCAGAATTTCAAATCTTTTCATCATATAAATCAGACACGCGATTCCCGAGATCGCCTGAGAAATCACAGTAGCCCACGCTGCTCCCGCCACTCCCATATGAAATACGAGAATCAGCGCCATATCCAGCCCAATATTTAAGACAGAGGAAAACAGCAGAAAAATCAGCGGGCTCTTGCTGTCTCCCAGGGAACGGATGATGCCGGACAAGAGATTATACAGGTACGTCACAGGAATTCCCAAAAATATAACAAATATGTAGCTGTATGAGCCGTCCATGATGTCCCTCGGCGTATTCATCCAAATCAGTATCTGGCGGCAGAGGGCGCACACCCCCACAGTCATAATTCCTGCGAAAGCTATGGTAAGCCACGCGCTGTTTGCCACATACTTGCGCAGCGCATGGTAATCCCCCGCCCCGAACTGCTGGGCCACGGGAATTGCGAAGCCGTTGCACACTCCCATGCAGAAGCCGATAATCATAAAATTAATGGAGCCTGTGGCCCCCACCGCCGCCAGGGCGTTTACCCCCAGGAATTTTCCTACAATCACCGTGTCCATCATACTGTAAAACTGCTGAAACAGCATTCCGAAAAACAGCGGAATCCAGAATTGCAGGATTAATTTCATAGGGCTTCCCTTTGTCATGTCTTTTGTTGCGCTCTTTGCCATTTTATTTCACCCTTTCTATCCAAAGCAATTACTTTCCAGGAATTCATCTACCAATGTTCCAACTATTCTGTACTTATGAAAACAGAAATAAAAACACTTCCAGAAAAGTAATACAACAATCACCGGATATTAGAAAAAATTCTGTTTTCTAAACATCCAAGCCATTCTATCACTTTCCTGGAAGCTATGCAACAAAAAAATACTGCTTGTATAAAATATATCGTAACCTATATCGTAACAGTTCAGCCTTCGGCTTCACTGTTACGGAATCTGCCCATTCCAAGTCGCCTTCGGCGAAGGGCAGATTCCCTTTTGACATAATTTACACATTCTCACGGACTTTGCGGCGAGCGCAAAGTCCTGATCTGAACTGTTACAATATATCTTCACCCTGCAGGGCAAAAGAACTTTCTGTGAAAATTTACCTACCTTAACAGCATATACTATGCCCTACTTTCTTCCCGCTTTCCATCTCATCCCCCAATGAAACGCCTGATCCAAAGCCTGATGCCCTTGATAAAACTGTACTATTTTTTCAACACTAAATGTCTGATCATTTTGATTCTCAAAAAGTGCCAATCCACACATGATATTTGATGAATTATAGGAATCCATCTTTACAATGATATCTTCTGCTCCTGGATATTTTATTGTGACAATTGCATCAGCCTGCTGCCAATTTGCTACGCCTTCATAAATAAATGTATATACCAAAATTCTTTTAAATTCAGACAATTTGTTCCCATTAATCCGAAGATTTTCCCCAGCAGCCGCAGCCCCTGTTCTGTCATCCCCATCCAAGGAGATATATGGCTCCTGATTCAATGTTCCAAATGCATTTCCTAATGCCTGAACTGCCCCCTTTTTTCCATTCTTTAACTCATATAGGCATCCCAGATCCAAATCTATTCCAGAATTACCGCCACGTAAATTTGACAAAAATCCCCGCTTCACAGGTCTTGAATTCCAATTCAGATTTACTAAGATTTCTCCCAGACCTGCCGACGACTTTTTTTCAAGATTTACTTTTTGACCCTTTTGTAAATTAATTGCCATACATAATCTCCTATCCTACATCGCTCCAAAGCTACCGCACAATGCCGCTTCTCCTATGCCACTTCAATGCCATAATGGGCACAAAGCGCTGCAAGTCCACCCTGGAACCCGCTTCCGATGGCGTTAAATTTCCACTCTGCGCCATTTCTATAAAGTTCCCCTACAACTACCGCCGTTTCAATTGAAAAATCTTCTCCAAGATCATATCGAATCAATTCGGCCCCATTTGCCTCATCCACAAGGCGGATAAACGCATTTGAAACTTGTCCAAAATTCTGATTCCTTGTTTCCGAATCATAGATTGTCACTGTAAACGCAATTTTCTCAATATTTGCCGGCACTTTTGATAAATCCACTTGTATCTGCTCATCATCGCCCTCGCCCTCACCTGTAAGGTTATCGCCCATATGGTTTACAGCTCCGCTTGGATGTGATAAATTCCCATAAAAAACAAATTCCTTATCTGTCAGACATTTTCCGTTTGTTCCCAGCATAAATGCCGCTGCGTCAAGGTCAAAATCAGCGCCTGAATCGAATGCGTTCACATCCCATCCAAGTCCTACCATGATATTTTTGAGCCCAGGATTTCCTTTTGTCAAGTCAACTTTTTGTCCCTTTGATAAATTAATTGCCATCGTAACTGCCTCCTTAAATAATATTTATATAACTTTTATCGTTCACATTTTAAAGCTGAAAGTATATTTATTACACTGCTTTCCATTTTACATTCGGCGCTTTACAGTATAGACAAACTTGTTCCTCACCATTGATCTGTCTGCATTTTTTGCATATCCAATTGATCCTGCCACTGTAATTTGCCAAATTATTAGTTCTTCTTTTTCGGGAATAAACCCCTTCTAAATTAATATACTCATTGAGTCCATCGATATTTTCAGGCAGCCGCTGCTCCGAAGATATCATTAATCTGCCTATCTCTTTCTCAATCTCAACAATTCCAGTATTCTCAATGGCTCTGCGCAACGCATATTCTGATACTCTTTTCTGATTCACGAAATATTCCTTATTCATCTGATTATAGGAATGGGCAAACCGAAGCATGCTCTTGCTCTCGCCCTGATATTCTTGATAGCATTGATCCAAATGCCGCTGTTCCGTTTTCGTCAATCTCTTTCCATTTAATTTTAATCGAAACACTTTCGCTGATAAGGCAGATAAGGGGAAAATCTCAAACTTATCTATCCCATGATCTTTAATGTATTGCGACGCGTTTTCCATCGTATTCTGAATACTCTCTTTTTCCTCATCCAGCATATCAATCTTATTAAGGACAAAAATCAATTTCACATCCTTATGATTTTTCACATGGCTGACTACCATTTGAAGGAGCAGTTCATCATCATTGGTCGCTAATTGCGTCGCGTTTAAAAGATAGATGATAATCCCTTTTTCTAAGTGTTCAAGAATCTCTTTTGTTCTCTCCGCATGCCTCAAATCCCCGGAATTATTCACGCCCGGCGTATCAACTAATACAATCGCCTTGTCTGAATTCTCTAATGTAAGTATATCTTTTACGATCAAAACATCTAATACATTTTCGTCAGCGTTTATCTTAGAAACTGTACTGGGGTAAAATATGTCAACAGCATAATTTTTTCCATCATTTTTTCGGATATATGCCTTTGTTTCAGCTGCACCGGGCTTATTCAGAACAGCCAATGCTCTTGCTGTGCAAGCTTCGTTTTTTTCAGGCAGTATCTCTTCCCCCAGGATTGCGTTCAAAAAAGTAGATTTACCTGAACTCATTGTGGCCATTACACATACTGGGATGATCTCTTCATTGTTTATCCCAAATCTGCTTAACATTACTCTCTCCCTTTACGGCTTTTACTGATTTTTAATAATACCCTTCACAGCCTATCAAAATACTTTCCACGCAGTTATCCGGAGCATATACTCCTATCTCAAGCTTAACACTGGTACAGCCGTCATCCTCCTTTTCAAAGGATTCATCATAATCCAGTATATTTTGAAGCGTTCCGGGAAACAGCACTGTTCCTTCAACCGAAACTGTGCCCTCAAAAATCTCAACTGCTTCAAAATTATTTTCAGCGTCATAAAACACATGGAACCCGCCGTAATCATCTGTTGTATTTTTACTATATTTAGACTTTTTAAATTCCTTTGCCGGCGCGCCTAACCGCTCCCGCACCGATTCTCTGTCCATTCCAAATTTGAGCCCGTTCACATTGTCTTTGGGATTTACATTCCATTCTGTCATATTTTTCCTGCCTCCTTTAATTCGTCAATATACGCAAGCATTTCATTTATTGCGTCATCATATTTATCTCCAAACTTTTCTCTGATATCATCGATATCCATCTGTACCGCCTCGTCAAATTTACCTTCATCTATCAATTCCTTCTGACGTTCTCTATACGCTCTGGCTTCGCGGGAATTTCCGCAGCTTGCCGTTTGCCTGTGATCCGATTTATCCATCCTGATTGCCGGACCATCATTGCGCGACAGTTCTGTAACGCTGTCTGCAGGCATATGATGAATCTCTCTTTTATCGCCCTCTCCCTCTTTATAGATATCTCCAAACCTTCCGCCCTGTCTGTCCCTTATCTCTGAATCTGAGACTTCCTGCCTTTCTAATTCCTGATTTACATCCGATCCATTTTCAAGCACATTCTCGTCTTCCGGCAAATCTGGTTTTCTCTCTGTTTGAGGCCCCGCCTCTCTTTCTGGTTCCGCATTTAACGGCCTGTCCAGTTCTTTTAACAAATCCTTAAAATCATTCTCTTTCATGTCTCCTGCTTCCTTAACATCAGAAGCATTCAATGGTTTATCCAGCTCTTTCACCATTTTCTTTGTCTCTTCGGACATCCCTTTTGATGCTTCCCCCGCCACTTCAGCAGCTTTGGCAATCTCACCTATCATCTTTAACATCCTTTCTTCCGTCTGGCTACTGCATACTGGCGCCATTTTGCGTAAAGCGTAGCTTTTCCTCTGTCCTCTTTCACCATCTTACGCATCACACATTGTGTGATTGCCAATTCTAATTCCACGGACAGTTCTCCAAGGACTGACGCCAAATGATTATGTATCTGTTCCTGAATCCCATTCACTTCGTCCATTGACACAATTACATTTTTAAATCCATCGTACTTCACCAATTCACATACCACGTCACTTAATTTCCCAAATGATTCCTCTTCCAGAATACTGGGGATAACTCCATTCTCAAGCTTCTCAACCGCGTCTAAAATGATAATGATATTTTCTGACGGCAAGTTAAGATCTTCAATATTATTTCTTATCAATTCTGTTGAAATATCTAAATATTCATCCATCCTGTTTCCCACAAGCATCATTACAATCATCCGTCTTGCGTCACGATTCATACCGTCTGTTTCTTCTGGACGATACCTATATGGATGTTCCATAATTCCAGCTTTATTAATCTTACACAATACAGGATCCAGCCAATTATTTTGATACACAACCGCAACTCCTTTCGGAAGCCTGGCCAGTTCCGGTATCTGTTTCTCTGTCATCGCCGCTGATTTTCCTGCCTGCTGCCTGTCATTTTCATCAGGAAGCCTCATAAGAATCTTTGTATTTGTATTTCTTATAGCAGAAATGTCAATTGCATTCGGCGATTGATCCACTATCACAAAGCCTTCTCCGTACGTTCTCATCTCGGCAATCGAATTCGTAATCATCTCCACGGATTTTCCTGCCATATCAGCCCCTTCCGCTGAAAACTTCCCCTGCGTATTTCGCAAAAGATTATGGGCTTCCTCCAAAACTGTAATATGGCTCAATTCCTGGTTCATACATCCATCCGCACGGCTCATTCTATATTCATTGAGCTTCATTACAACAATTCCCATAATCAGCGATTTTGTTTCCTGAGAACCAATCCTGCTCAAATCAATAATCGCGTTCTCTTCAAACAAAGTGGCTGGAGATACCTCATTTGCGGTGAACATTTGACCATTAATTCCGTTCGTCAAAGAACGGATCCTGGTAATCAGCGCTCCCGTATAATCTCCTTTATTGTCTTCAGAATAATCAGACGTATCCAATATCCTTCTTATCTGCATTTGAACATCTTTAAAAGAGGGATAACTCTTCTTGCTTTTTAATATATTTTCTGAATTTTCCAAATCCCATCCGCAAACCTGATACGCCTGTAAAACCGCGTCTTTTAGAATAGCAGGCATTGCCGCGTACATAGGCCAGCATACATTAAATATCTCTATCAATCTATCAATGTGCTCAAGGACATGTATCTCATCTGGAAAGGAAAACGGATTGATTTTCAACAACTCTGTCATTTTATTGTTCGTGCCAAATACATGAACATCCTGTTCATTCCCAAATACATTTTTATATTCCCCTTTTGCCGGTTCAATCACCAAAAATTTGATGCCGTTTTTCCGGGCTTCCGATAATATTTGATAAACTGTATTTGATTTACCGGAACCAGTTGTCCCTGTAATCAACATATGAGAAGCCAGACTTTCCAAATCAATTTCAATTTTTGTCTGCTCTATTTTCCCCATATGATATACATTCCCTAATTGAATGGTATTCCCCGGGTCACATTGCCCATCTTCTATAAAAACATTCCTCGCGAAAGAAACCATCTTACTTATGGAAACGCCATTCACCGCTTTCTGGGGAAGTCCGGCAGTAATTACCAACTCACTGCCGCTTATCATGGACGCAGGCGTAACGTCTACAGGCTCATTTCCAGTATTCATTTCAAACAGAGGATGCGTCATCTTCTTAAGATATGCCTCTATCCGTTTTGTTTTGTAAGGGTCTATCCAGGTATTAATACTATAATTTTCTACTGTATCTTTCCTGCCTCTGCACAAAGACTGCAATGTTCCCGCTAACGTCTTACTGGTCTGGGTGTCATCCGATATACAATATGTTGCCGTACTCCATAAACCAGTGTCTTTCGCGTCATCTATCCGTTCTATTTGTTTCTCAATCTTCTGCAGCAAATCGAGCACCTTTTTATTATCTCTTGCAAGCTGCAGTGTTTGTCCCGTTGTTGTTGTAAATGTATCTGTTGTTCCTGTTGTCTGAGTCTTTCCGCTTGTACGGTTCTGAGAATCGCTGTGAGAAAAACCTGTCTGATTTGACTCCCCGGAATTGGCGCCAAAACTTCCTGAAAGAACTATTATGCTAGGGCTTATCGCCTTACTTTTTCCCCTGGACTTGGTCTTAGATACATTACGTGTGCTGCTTATGGTGCTTCCAACGGATTCCGTTACCGCGTTCGAAATATTTTCAGCCAACGCGCTGCTGTCAGATTCTGAATATGTCTGTGTAATCTTGGCAAAGGGCGACAGCTGAGAAAAAATTTCCTCATAATTATCCTTTAATTCTAATAATTGTTCTGAGGATACAGGTTCAGCAATTGTAATCATGGCATATTTCTTTCCTGACATTGAATCAATCAGCTTTTCCATCCCCTGCGCAAATTCTTTATTATTCTCACTTCTCAACCCCGGTATGCCGCTTACGGCGCTGATCACAGGACTTTGCTCACGGGCAGAAGACGCAAATACTTTATCCAGACAAGCAGTTAATCCTGCTTTGTCCTGCTGAATTAATTTTGATCCCGGAAAATTACCTTCAAAGGTTCCGGACAGCACCGACTGGCATGCTGAAATCTCGTTGATATTACTTGCTCTGGTTCCAATATAATATTCTATCCGATTGCCGTCACTGAGGATAATATGTATAAGGGTTCCGCCGCACAAAGCTACTGAATTGTAAACATTCATTAGCTTATCCAAATTATTCTCATCTGCGTCATAAACAATCTTCGTTATCTGATTAAGACGAAGTACACTATTAATGTTCGCGTCCGCTATTTCTGCCGGAATGTCCTTAATCGGATAACTGCCTATTTCCGACATATACTTTCTCATGATTATGTTATCTGCCTGTGTAAACGCCGCGTTTATTTTTTCCTGGCTCTGCGTAAATGTCTGTAATTGCTCCGGCATATTTACCTCCCTGATCCAGAACCAAACATCCGGTTCCATAAACTCTCACCGCTTTTACGGATCCGGTTCGCGTGATTCGCTTTCACTTCTTTTTTCTTCTCTTCGGAAATCATTCTTTTTTCCTGCTCACCGAACATCGTCTTTTTCCTCTTCGCTGCTTTTCCTCTTTCACTTTGCCGCGTTCCCTCCTCCATTGGAATTTTACGGGGACTTTTATTCGCCTCTGATGCCTTTAATGGATACACTTTTTTTCCGACCGTTTCAAGATGCTGAATTCTCTCTTCACAAAAGTTGTCTATCAGGGAGGAAGCTACTAATGCCCAGTAATCCTCATCCCATTTTTCCTCCGGCTCAAAGGCTTCCCCATCAAACTCCTGCATTAATCCGGGAATATTTTTCATCTTCACGTATTCAAGGACATTCCTGAATTTATTTGTTGAAAAATTCGGATCCCCATGTGCGATCGTATAAAAAACACTATAAATTCCAACCAAACTTTTTTTCGATATAGCATCCTCTAATGCCGCAATTTTCTCCATCATATCCTCCATGTTTTATATTTCCAAAACTGCGTCTAACTGCGCCAAGAACTTCTCAAGCCAAGCAACTTTCTCTTTTTCAGATTCGATCCTTGCGTCAATACTGCTTTGATTCCGCGTTAATTCTTCATTTTCTTCTACTTTCTTCTTCAAGGCCTCCTGCAGTTCATCCAACTGTCTCAAAAAGAATTTTTTAAACTGCTTCGCTTCATCCTTTGCTGTATTTTGCGCACCTTCAAGATTTTCATTAAAGCTGCTGATGATTGGCGTGAGAAATTCATTTTCCACAGTGGAATAATCCACCATTTCCCGATTGGCATAAATTGCCCTGTTATATCCGGACGCTTCAAACCATGTCCAGGGCTTATACCATTTTTTGTTTGTATTTTCTACCCATTCCACCTCTCCCGTATCATATCTTTCTTCATATTTATAGCTATTGATGATCTCCTGGGCATTGGGAATATCCATTTCCAGGAAATCAACGCCAATGTCATCATTTACCCCGCTATATTGCTGCTCTTTTACAACTCCACTCTGGATCAGCTTATGGATATGCTCCGTATATTCTTCCATAATATGATTTGCATTCTCCACAATAACATCATTGATAATACTTTCTAACTCTGTCTTTACATCACTTTGCAAATGCATCACTGTATTATTCAGTTTCATCATCATCTGCTGAACTTCCAAGGTCGTCATTGCGCCTTTTCCGGCAGAAGGATTCAGTTCTTTTGATATTTTAGCTCTGACTTCCCTGATTCTTTTCTTTGCGTCCTTCATCATGTCCAAAGCCTCTATGCGGCTTCTGAATTTTTTCGCTTCTTCCCCCTCCGCAAGTATGCCTTTAATCGTTTCAAGCTGCTGATGTATTTCATTTCTCGAACTCTCATTATTCTGAATGGAGGTCATCATCTTCGCGTGCATATCTTTCTCTTCGACTTTTTTCTTAAAAGCATCTACAGCCGCCTTGATTTTTGCGGTATACGCATATTTTCGCAAATACTCATTGATGGCAATTTCCACAGCAGGTATCCCTGTGTACCACATAACCTCTTCATACATATTCCCCGACCTTTTCGCCGCGTCTATGGAATTTTTCACTTTCTGGAGATTGTTTTTGCCCAGACTTGCCTGCTCGGAAAGATGCAGCTGCTGTTCATCAATAAACGCGCTGCAGTTACTCAATGTTTTATTCTGCCCTTTCGTCAGCTTAGCGCCATTCTGGTACATTCTGATAACTTTAGCAGTTTCCGCTGATGTTGGAAAAATATTAGGATTCTCTATATCAAATTTCCGCAAATATTCACGCACATGCTGTAACGCGTCCTGTACAGATTCTTTATCCGGATCAAACTGATCAATCTTATTAACCGCGAAAATAAATCTGTCCTTTGATTGTTTTCCTCCCACCTTCATAGCCTCGGCAACTGTAGCCAATAACGTGTAATCATCATTTGTCTGAAGCTGCGTGGCATTGAGCACATACAATACCATCGGTTTCGTCTTTTCCTTAATAACCCGATAGGTATGATTTTTATGTTCTTCTGTCCGGGAATTGTTTGGTCCGGGAGTATCCACTAAAACCAAACGTATTCCTGATGAATCAATATTGGGAATATTGCCGGTTATATCTATATAAGCTGTATTGGGATTCGCGTTCATTTCCTCCATATCCGCCAATGTCAAATTCGTATACGTTCCCAATATCTGGTTATCTTTATCTCTGTACTCCGCGTCAAATTCTGTTCCAGAACTTCTGTCTTTTATCTTTGCTATCGTTGCGGTGCAGGCCTCATTTTTCGACGGCATCAGCTCTCTTCCCAGAAGAGCGTTGATTAAAGTTGATTTGCCGGAACTCATTGTGGCAATAACACTGACCTCAAATTCAGAACTTATTGCGCTGTAGAAATTATCCTTTATTTGTTTCGTCCGCAAATCCTCAAAGGGACATTCTCTCTGCATCCCCGCAAAAAGCTTTTGGAGTTCGACCAACCTGTCTTCTGAACCCCTTGCCTCCGTAAATACCAGCGAAACTTCAATATCGGAATGGGCAAAACAGTATTCCTTTACTGTCTCATACAAATCATCATAGTCCAGCCTAAGGCCATAAAATTCTATGTAAAAGGAACTGTCATTGCATAAGTCTACCAATATGGGCATTAACTGTTCGATCCACACCTGAATTCTCTCATTTCTGAGATCATATAATTTGTTAGGCGGCTCAACTGCTTTTCCATCAATTGTTATGAATGATTCAACCACATATGGATTATATTTAAATCCAATTTTCGTTGGATTACTGCCGTCATTTTTCGGGTTAAAGATTTCCTGTGAATGAACCTTCCCAGACGCTTCCTGTTCTGCTGCTGCCGGCATCATTTTCCGCTGCGCTTTTGTTGTCAAATCTCCGCTGTTTACCTGCTGACGCTCTATCGGCTGTTTCGGCTGCTCTTTCGGTTCATCCTTCTCCTCTACACCGCCAAAATACGTAAGAAGCGAACTCAATCCTCCATTAAAGCCACTAGATATCGCAGCCACTCTCCAGCCATTTTTCTGATATATTTCAGTGGATATAAAGGCTTTCTCTTTTGCAAAATCTGCTTTGGCGTTCTGTATCGTGATATATTCCGTCTTGTTCTGCTTTATCTTGAGACAAAGCCGGTCTGCTTCTGCCATGATTCCATCACCGTCAATACTGACCGTAAACACTAATCTCACTATTTTGTCAGGCAGCTTTGCTAAATTAATCTCAAATACACTTTTATTTTCTGATTTCGTATATGTAATTTCATTCTTCGGCGACGATGTCTGATTATAAAATATCATATAATCCTCATCCGATAATTTGCCCTTATCATCCACCCCAAAACAGCAGCAATCATATATCGCGCTGCCAAAAACCTCCATCTCAACAGTAAAAGTCTTTGTTTCATCAAAATAATTTTGTATTTTATCTCTCATACCTTTTACAAACTGCATCATTTTACCCCCAGTATATTAAAAGATCTCTTTTGAAAAATTTCCTGCTCAAAAGCTCAGAATTATTATGGTATTATTTCAAATATTTACACATAATTACAGAAAATCCAACATTATTATATCATACTTCAATGTTTTAACAAGATATTTTGACACAATTTACACGTTCTCACGAACTTTGCAGCAAGCGCAAAGTCCTGGGCTGAACTGTTACGCATATCAGACTCTGTTTTTTACCTTTTTAAATGCCATTTTTTATTTTAATCTATTTCCGTTTTAAATTCAACTCTTTTTCAGTTTTGTATTTATATTTTTATTCTTGTTACAATAAACTTATCGAATATCCGAAACAGCAAGGAGCGCAAACCATGGACAATTTAAAAAAACTCAGACTGGAGAAAGGACTCACCCAACAGTCCCTTGCAGAGAAACTCAACATAGGCCAGCAATCGGTCTATAAATACGAGCATCATATCACAGAACCCGATATTGATATGCAAAAAACCATCGCCGACTTTTTTGACGTGTCTGTGGATTATCTCATCGGCCATTCCTCCTGCCCCCATAAAATTGAAGAAGTCCACCCGACAGATTTAAACAATACAGAGCTTGCTCTCCTTCAAAAATACCGCTCTCTCCCGCCCTCTTCCAGAGAAGTGTTTTTGCAGCTTTTAGATGAGTTCCTGAAAAATAACACTTCCTGAATATTTATTTAAATAACGAAACAAAGCGCAGGCAGAACAATTCCGTTTTCCTACGCTCTTGCTGTCTTATTCACATTATACCAACCGTCATGGACATAATCTGTCCTTATCTCTTAATTTCTAAAATTTTTTTACCAATTCCACATTTTCCCCCTGATACCGCAGCCACATGTCAATTCCGCTGCCGAAGGTTTCGGCCCGAACCAGATAATTTCCGTTCTCTTCTTTTATGATTTCCGCTGTGGGAAGCTTATCCAGCACAGCCTCTATGCTCTGCCCTTTATACCAGAATTCAATCCGCTGCAGTTTTCCGCCGTACATAAACTGAATGCGTTTCCGGTATTCTCCTTCCTCAAAGCGATCTTTATAAGGAATTTTAAATTTTTCCTCCAATACTTTCAGGCTGCTGATCCGATCAATACGGTAGATGGTGGGGTACATGTCATTGGCGACCTGAAACGCCTTTTCCTTGTCTATATTCTCAATATGCGCCGCCAGATAAAAATAAAACTCTGAAAACATCAGGGCCAGGGGCTGCAGCTTCCTGGACACTTTCTGATTTCCCTTCAGTTTTTCATATGTAATCTCGATACACTTATGTTCCCGGATGGCTTTTCCAATCTCCCACATTTTATCAATGAACACCTTTTTATGATGAGGTTCCATATAGTGATAACGCTCGTTTGACACCAGCTCATTTACTATTTTCCGATTTTCCGGCGGAACACAACGTTCCAGCAGCTTATCTAACATTCTCATCATTTCCGGCTTTGTAAACGCGCGGCTCTCCAGCAGAATTTTTGTGATTGCCAGAGCCTCTTCATTGGAAAAATTCATGTTTTCCAAACGCTGCAGCAGATATCCCCGTTTGTCATGGTCGTAAATAATATCATTTTCTATACCGGTTTCCACTGTCTGCTCCTTCAGGAACTCCCGGATATCCTCAATATCCCGCTGAATGCTTTTTTCATTTACCCCGAAATTTACAGCTTCTTCTGTCTTGCTGATGATCTCGCCGTTTTGCAGACGGGTATATAAATCAAGAATTCTGTATACTTTATCTTTTTTCTCCATAATAACCTCCAATCATACTCAGCTTTCCGGCTGGCGGGCCGCATGTATAAATCTCATTTTCCTACAATCCCTTTACGCTTATATCTCCCCTCTTCCACTTATCTTTCTATTTCTTTTCTTCCGCTGAAATATTACCACAAATCCTTTCCTTTATCAATCATGACTGGGCAAACTATGCACAATAAAAACCGGCAAAGCCTCCTAAGGAACCGTCAAAAAATAACTGTTTCTTGACAGTTCCTTGGCTGCTGCGCCGGTTTTTCCATTTTGTTCCGCCTGTTTCGTTCCAGACAAACTTCTTTTCTGTTAGACAAAATTATGCTCCAATTCAGAGACAAGCTGCTGCATTTCTACCTTGGAAGTCACATTTCTGGCAGCCTCCACCACTTGTTTCTTCTCCTCGTCATCCATCTTTGCATAGACAGACAATGCTTTTTCATTCAGCCCCAACTGAAAACTGAGACCGATGGGCATATCATATTTATTTTCCATTCCGCACGCCCCTTTCTATTTACGTTTAGAAGTAGTATAGACGAAAAATAAGATTTTATACCATGATTCTTCGATTTTACTTGCTTGCGAATGCCGCGGGCTTATGGTAAGCTATAGAAAACATCGGAAAGGCGCGCGAATAGAATGAAACATGTCAATATTCCTGTAGGAACTTCTGATTTTGCAGAGATCAGACAAAAAGATTTTTATTATATTGACAAAACCGGGCTGATTGAAGCGCTTCTGCAGACCCCCGGCACCAAAGTCACTCTGATCACCCGTCCCAGACGCTTTGGAAAAACTCTGGGCATGAGCATGCTGGCCGAATTTTTCGATATCCAAAAGGACAGCCGCCCATTGTTTCAGGGACTATCCATTTCGGAAAACAAAGAACTCTGTAAGACCTGGATGAATCAGTATCCAGTGATTTTTGTATCGTTCAGAAATGTGGATGGAAATGATTTTCAGGAAGCCTATGAAATGCTTCAGGGAGTTATTTCTGATATATTTATGGGCCACAACTATCTTTTGGACAGCGGAAAAATTCATCCCCTTGACAAGGAAACCATCCTGCGGCTTATCCGGCACACTGCATCCAGGACTGAATTCAAGAATGCTTTTTCCTTTTTGACCCGCATGTTATCCGTCCACTATGGCAAGCCGGTTATTCTTCTGATAGATGAATATGACGTGCCGTTGGCAAAGGCAAGCGCAAAAGGCTACTACAACGAAATGTTAACCATTTTACGGGGTATTTTGTCTGTGTTAAAAGATAATCCCGCCCTCAACTTTGCAGTTGTAACAGGATGTTTGCAGATGATAAAAGAAAGCATTTTTACCGGCACAAATAATTTTGTCTCAGATACCATCTCAGACACCAGACTGGACGAATACTTTGGATTCCTACAAACAGACGTGGATCGTATTTTGCAGGATACGGAACTTACCGGGCACGCAGATGAAATCAGGGAATGGTATGACGGATATCGCTTTGGCAGGCATGACGTTTACTGTCCATGGGATGTGATGAACCATGTAAATCATCTGCTTCTGGATCCATCCGCGCCGCCCGCCGGCTATTGGGAGCACACCAGCCGCAATGATATTATCTACCAATTTATCAGCACCACCCAAGCCGATGTCAACGATAAGTTCGAGGCTCTTCTTTCAGGAGGATATATCATAGAACCCATTGAACCAAACCTGACTTATGATGCGCTGCATTCCTCGGAAAAAAATCTTTGGACCCTGCTGTACTTTACAGGCTATCTGACGAAAGCGCGGCCCGAAGATATTCCGGAAATTCCTGCCGCCGGAAACTTTGCGCTGACCATACCAAACGCAGAAATCCGGGGGCTATTTAAAAAAAGCGTCAATGAATGGTTCCTTGCGAAGACTGAAGCCAGTGACCGTTCCGAGCTGTTTGACGCGCTGTGGAACGGCGACACAGAGCGGCTGAAAAATTTTATCAATAATACATTGTTCGATACCATCAGCTATCACGACTATAAGGAAAGTTTCTATCACGCGTTTCTTGCAGGCCTGTTTTCCCAAAAAGGCTTTCAAGTGGAATCCAACTATGAAAACGGCCTGGGCAGATCAGATATCGTGGTAAAGGATCGAAAAAACAGGCGCGCCGCTGTAATTGAAACAAAAATCACAGATTCCGAACGCAAGCTGGAACAGGCCTGTGAAAACGCTCTGGAACAGATTTCCAAAAAGCAATATGCCGCTGCTGTCAAAAAATCCGGATATCAACAGGTGGCTTCTTTCGGCATTGCGTTTTATCAAAAACAGTGCTGGGTAAAGGGGGGGCATGAATGACTCTTAGACCAGTATGCCTGCGAGTATCAATCAATTCTAAAATCTCAACAACCCTTTCCAGTATTATTGATTTCTCCTATCCCTTTGTCAAAGGAATAGGAGAGTTCTACCCGCTTTTTATGAAAAGCAATCCCTGATTTCATAATCTGCTCAATCCCTCTCTCCAACATGGACATAAAAATTTCTTTCTTGGGAATCATCAGTTCACAAAAGGCATTTTCTTTGATCCATTCTTTCTGCTGAACAGTTTTTAATAGCTCACCCAACTGCAAGAACCCATTAAAACCCTCTATCCAATCAGCACTTCCTTCCCCCGAAAAGCAAACCCATATTTCCGAATTTTTTCTTTCCGGACTCCCTTTGCAATGAGAGCAGTCTCATACCTTTTTTTCTCTATCTGTTCAAGAGCCGCGTTCATCGTATCCAAAAGCTCTTTTTCCGTCTCCGCTTCCTGTACTTTAAATTCCAGAATAATTGCGTCGTCTTTCAAATCTCTCGGCTCCAGCATAACGTCATAACTCCCAAAACCGCTCTCCCTGTTGGAAGTAAGCACATATTTTTTACGAAGCGTCACCAGAAGCCCCAGTACAAAACCGTGATAGAATCGTTCTGGCTCTTCCCTGGAAGGATTGCTTCCTGTGCCAAAATAACTGAATGTCTCCATAGTGCCCTCAGATACCCGCTGGCAAACAGGAGGCTCCAGACCGCAGTTTCATTTTCACGCGTCTGACCATATACAAACTGCTCGTCAATGGATACACTCAAACACTTCCCTGAAAGAAGTCTCTCAAAATTTTGTTTCATATAGCGATTTCCCTCTTTCAGCAGTTTATCCACCAGGCTGTTGGAACTGGTATTCGCCCAGTAACATTGCAAATCCTTTTTGTCCAGATAATTAATGATAGACCATGGGTTATAAATATCTGACTGTCTTCCAAATGTGAATCCGTCATACCATTTTTTTACTTCCCCTTTTTTATCGGATAACCCAAATTCATCCAAGGCAGCAAAAACCTCTTCTTCTGTAAATCCGAAACAGTCCTCATATTTTTCTGCAGTAGTTGTCACCACTTCAAGATTATTCAGATCTGAAAATATCGATTCCTTACTAACCCTTGTAATTCCAGTCATAAGCGCGCGTTCCAGATAAGGATTTGTCTTAAAGGTAGCATTGAAGAAGTTTCGGATAAAAGCCGCAAGCTCTTCCCAGCAGCCGTTCACATAGGCCTCCTGTATAGGAGTATCATACTCATCCAACAAAATAATCACTTTTTTTCCATAATAATGGGACAGATACAGGGACATCTGATGAAGAGCCATGAAGGCATGAACATCATCCATCCCTATGGATACTTCCTTAAAAAATTCAGTTTCTCTTTCATCTAAAATACCTGCATCCAGCAGAAAACGGTTTTCTGAATACAACATAGTCAAAATCTGGCAGATCTGCCCGCGCATGGTAAAATAATCTTCCGCCTTTACATTGGAAAAAGACAGGCTGATTACCGGCCAGCATCCCTGAAGTTTCCGGAATTTTTCATTTTTCCAGATCGTAAGCCCCTCAAACAGATCGCCCCGGCCAGCATGCTTCACAGAAAAAAAACATTCCGTCATGCTCATGTTCAGCGTCTTCCCAAAACGTCTGGGCCGGGTAATCAGGGTTACGTCATCATCCGATTCCCACCACTCCTGGATGAATCCTGTTTTGTCCACATAAAAATTATTTTTTATCCGTAATTTTTCAAAATTCTGATGCCCGATACAAACTCTGTTTCTACATCTTTTCTGTGCCTTGCCTCAAAATAGCCCCGCCATCTTCCCAATCCAATAAATCAGCCCCAGCACCCAGCTCGTAAATATCCCATACAAAATCACCGGCCCCGCAATGGTAAAAATCTTACACCCAATCCCAAAGACCTGCCCATCTGCTTGTGTCAAGTTAGGACCCATTCATTTTTGAAAAATTAAATATTTGTCTGCCCATTACGATCTTTTCGCAAGCAGTATATCCTTGTCTTATTTCTTCCTATCGCTTCAACATCATCCATCACAGAGAGTATTTCTCTCGTCCTTGCCATGCTCAAACCCAGCAGCTCTGCGATATTCCTGGTTCTTGCTGTTTCATGCCCTCGTAAATACAATCTGATTTTTTCCTGATTATTCTTTGTTTTTATCGCTTGTTTTTTATCGCTTGCTTTTTATCGCTTGTTTTTTTATGAATTTTAAAGTCAGCGATGTCCTGTCCGGAGCAAAATTTTCTTTTATGTCAGGCTCTTCCCACCCTTCGTCTTCCCATACGTTAAAAATATTAGGCACTCCGCTTCCCGCATGCTCACCAATATCTATCAGGTTAAAGATTTTCATCAGGCTCTTATTTCTTGGGCCAGATTTTCCCCCTCTGCGCATCTGCTCCTTCCCAAGCCTGATATAGCCGGGATTCTCAAATACAATTTTATTTTCTTCCTTGATTATAAGAACGCCATATTTTCCATAATAATCTGTATTGATGATACAATTCGCCAACGCTTCCCTCAATGCCCTGTGAACCGGCGTATCATCGACCCGAAAACCGCCCTCCATCCGAAATGGCACTTTGATATCTTTCGTAATCTTATTGTATACACGAAAATAAAAGTCAAATACCCGTCAAATAAAAATGCACTAGAAATGCCTATAAATTCCTAGGTTTTACGATTTCTACATTTAATCTATCAAATACCCATCAAATAAGACTTTACGCCCAATATGGAATATATCTTCTCATTTTCAATGAAGCATTTTCATCAGCTAATTTTATGAATCCTGCTTTCATTGTGTCTTTGATAATTCTTGACACAATAGACATATTTTTCTCATCAACACCAAACCGTTCCCTTAACACAGCATTTGCCACCGGAATTTCATTTACATAATAATAACAAGTCGCCAGATAGCAAGTACGGATTTTATCCTCTTTCGTCCACTCATTTAGATTCGCATACCAATATAATTTAGTCCTGGCAAAATCATCTCCCGTTTCAACCTTAGGAGCCGGAATCTTATAGCACTCATCCCCTCTTCCATGCGGTCAAATCCACTGCCCCGCTCCTCGCAAATATGAATCATCCTCAAAAATGAAGCCATGGTCTCATTTCTGGAATGAGGAGCCGTATCAATAATCCGATTCACGTCCACCAACAAGCATCCGGGATTAGACGCCTCTACCTTAGCATCAAAAATCTCCATCATTGGCCCTGCGCCACGCATGGTCAGATCCTGATGAATAATCATATTTCCAAGCACAATCCAGCAGCCGTGTCACTTCTTCCTCATTTACGTTCTCTTTGGCAGTCCGCATCTCATATGGCATTGTCTCAAATGACTGCCATAATGCCCGTTCCTTTTCAGGAAAATCTTTTAACTTTTTCTTATAAGAACCAATCCTAATATACTCATCTCCCGCAAATGCCGTAGGTTTAACCGAAGCCATGGGAATCTCCAGAATAACTACCCTTTACATGTGTTGTATCAGCAATTCCCCATAAAAGATATCCTTTCTCTCTTCGTTCCAGAGCGGCAGAATTACTTATAGCAGAAATATACTCTCCTATCATCTGGGGATCTGTATTATTACTTTTATATTCCAACCATTCCGTCTCTGCTGGCATCCTTCTCAATCGTTCTATCAGACTAATGTAATAATCCTGCTGTCCTGTGATCATTTTATACTATCAACTCCATCCATATTATTCTACATCAAAATATCAGTGTCTTATAAAGACCACTACTTTACAAGTTTTTTAATAAAAAAGTATCGTACAGGACTTTCTGATGTATAATGAGTTTGCTACAACCATTACAAAGGAAAGTGACCCTGTACGATAAACTCATTATACAGTAAAGATAACCTGATTGGTAGACTTCATCTATACTTTTTTACTTATTTTGAAACATTTTCTGCCCTTACTACAGAGACGCTGTTTTTACTGGTGCTATCCATACTGGCAATGGAATTAGCCCATTCCATACGCTTCCTTTACAGGCACTTTTTGTCCGGCATCACAGAAAAGTCGCTGAATACATTTTCCCATGCCTGCTCTTATGCGAAAGTGGATTATTCCAGGTTTATGAATGTAACAACGGCCATGGCCCTAAAGCTGGTTCTGGAACGCCTGAAGTCACAGCCGGTTTTTCTCTGCATTGACGACACCATGGTCGCAAGGTCCGGAAAAAGTTTGAAAATGTATCAAAACTTTTTAACCATGCCGCACATAATGGTTTCAATTACCTCAGCGGGCGCTGCTTTGTCAGCCTTATGCTTTGTGTCCCCGGTATGGCGGAAACAGCGGATTGCATACCTGGCAATCCCCCCGATACCAGATGTGGAAAAAAGAAGTATCCTAGCTGGAACTGGCAGCATCCATGGTACGGAATGCTATGCGAAATCTGTTTCTAAAAGTTCACGCAATTCAATCCCACGTCCACTTAACTTATACTTTAGTAACTTACTAATACGGTCATCACAGGTAATGAAAAACAATTGCTCCATGGTTGCTTTTGATGTCATTTGATACTTAAGTAAATCCATGAACGCAAGCATATTTACGTCATCCATACATGCAGTCAGGTCATCGATAAAAAACACCTTCATCTTTTCACGGTCATTCCTTGCATTGATACCTGCAAAAAAATGGGCCAGCATAAAGACACTGATCTGACCGTTACTTAAAACATTAACGATATTCTTACCCTTACCATCAACTAATGAGATTCCCTCATTTTTCTGGACAATGTTGATTCCCTCACTGGAATTTAATCTTATCAGCTTATTATAGAACTTGCTAAGAGCCGGTCCTACTTTTTCATACTCGTCTTTCGAAAGCTTCTCTACAACATCTCTGATATCGTTTGCTCTCTGAGATGCAATATCTTTCAGCTTTTGAAGTTTTTCTATCTCTGCATCAAGTTTCTGATTCTTCTTATTCTCCTCCTCCAGCTTCTGATTCAGATCAGATAAAGTCTGATTTGCAAGAATATTGTCGATAGCATTGAGCTTTGACACAAGTAAATCATAAGAGAAATCCGAAACGTCATAAGATTTGGTAATAAGATTTTTCACCTTTGCAAATGTCTGTTGCACTGTCTCATTATCAAACTGGTAACCCAAAACCGTCAAAATCTGCTGATAAGCCTCTTTTATTTCCTGCTCTTTGGATTCCCCTAAAAGTCCCTTCTCCACAGCAGCCAGTAATTTCCCTACATCTTCCGCAGTCAATTCTTCTACATTAATTGCTTTTTGAATTTTTTGTAATCTCTTAACCTCATCAAAATATGGCTGTATCTCATCCTTCAGAGTTTTCAAGTCACTAATCTTATTCTCTAAATTTTTCGTTTCTTTCTCCACTACAGTTTTTGCGCGATTAATGAGGTTCTGATAGAGCTTTTCAATCTCTGTCTGTAACAAGGTTTTATCTACTTCTTTTTTCTTTACAGCTTCCCCGTTCTGCCTGATATACTCGTCAGCTTCCTTAAGGATTAAATCTTCCTCCATGGTAGAAAATGACTCTGAACCACAAACGGGACATCGGACAATACCATTCTTTTTTAAAACAGTATCTCTATATTCAATCACCACTTGTTTATTTGCGGAAAGAGAAGATAACAGCTTCAGCATCTTATTATTCTTGGAAAGCAACTCAATCTCGTCAGAAAGAGCCTTCACCTTTTTCTCTTTCTCTTTAATTTCCTTCTTATCCACATCAAAACCAGATTGCGTAAAGCCATCAATTTCTAAAGCAATCACTGATTCCCCATCCTGGAAAATCGTTTCCCTCAAAAGAGACAGCCTCTCTAATTTTTTAAGCTTCGTTTCAATAATCGTAATCGCATCTGTATTCTTGAAAAATCCAGCTTCCACTGCACGTCGAATATTCTCTTCCTTCGTCTCCCAGTAAGAAGCAATTTCTTTGATAACAGACTTCTGGTTCTTCAAAACTTCGTTTTCTACAAGTTTACAAATCCCTTCTTTCGCCACCTGGTAACCACAATTTTCCACTTCTGTTTTCTGTGTAGTTAACTCTTCTTTATTAAGACCTGCAATTTCCGTCTTCTCACCAGGATAAAAAACAGTCAAAGGATACGAAACCTGCTTTGCATCCTCACGAGCTTTCGCTAACTGCTTTTTATGGTCCTCAATTACCTCCTGCGGTACCTTCTGTTTCTTCATATCCTCAATATAGCGATCCACATCCTCAGCAAAAAGATCCAGATTCTCCGCAATCTGCTTCTGCCCATCATAATTCGTGATAAACTCACCGAAGAAATCATTTAAGTCCTTTCTCTTTTTGCTTTGTACATTAAATGACTTCTGAACGTCACAAAAATGAAAATTATAGAAACTATCTCCTACATATTCCCGGATAAATACTTTCGCTATCTCTTCACTTTCATCGATTGTAACCTTAGATGCCCCTGGATTTAATTCGTCCTTTGTCTGCTCTCTGCAAAGAATTGTCTCTTTTTCCCCATCAAATAACCAGAGAACTACCTTGACCTTCGTTTTCGCTCCAGCATCTCGGTTCTTTAAAATGCCATCGGTATTCATCTTGCGATCAGTATCATTGGTGCTTCTGGTATCAAAAGCAGTCTTTAATCTCCCAATATTTCCAGTCAGACACCACTCAATCGCATCGACTGTTGTCGTCTTTCCAATTCCATTTGCAGCTGAAAGAAGTACAACCGATTTATCCTTGAAATCAATGGTTTTATCGCGAAATCCTCTAAAATTTACCATTCTTATCTTACGAATTATCATCTTTTCAGCCACCCCTTAATCATTTCGTAATCCTGTTCTCCAAAAGACTTATCCAATACCCCTTCTTTTTTATTTCTGTTCACTCTTTTCCTTTTCTTTTCCATCAGCGTTAAAAGGCCCTCTTCCTCCGGAAGCAACTGACTCAATCGCTTCATCTGCTCCACATCCGACGCAAATGCATCTGTCGGAATCATATGAAATGGCAATTCAATCGCCTCATCATCATCAATTACAATCCTATCTTTATCTGTCATATCGCCCTTAATGATGATCTTTCTTGATATTAACAAATTACTCTCTCGACTCCTATCTGGAATCCCTTCGGAATAAACAATCAACTGCACAATATTATACTTTAACTTATGAATCGCTTTTGATTTGCCATTAATAATCGTAAATACACGAATTCGATCATCCCAAACATCACATAAAGAATCTATTTCCGCCAAGTCCCCATTCAGAAGGAAAAACAATTCATCCCTTTGCTCGCTGATAAAAATACTTAATAACGCTTCCGGTTTCTGATCTAAATCAAAAATATCTTCCAGACTAATTTCATATTCACAAGCAATATCCCCAACAAGGATATCTTTATAGCCGCTTTTCTTAAACTCTTCCTGTAAAATCATAATTACGTTTCCTCTTTCACACAGTCTACAGAAAAAACGCAACCGCTGCAATCTTCCTGTGTGCTCCACTCATCCTCATCAATTCCAATACAATCCATACACTCAATATAAAAACTATCTTCCCCAAGATCTGCAACGGTAGGATTCTCATTTACGTTCGCCGTACTATAGTTATAATAATTTTTACCTCTCATAATTTTGCTATTCTCAAAGAACCATTTTCCAGGTTTTGGTGACACACTCACCATACGTTGCACAATCTTTCGCTTTACACCCTTAAAATTTCCACCTGCCCGAGGGAGAATCACACTATGATTTACATACTTATTACTCCGGCGGTTAAATATCGACGTTTTTACTTGCCTAAATTTCCATCTGCTGCGTTGTCATCCGTTGACGTAGCCCCGCTACGCCGCCTTCTTCCGCCTTGCAGATGAAAATTTATTCTGCGTAAAATTCGTCGATATTTAACCGCCGGAGTAATATCTTCTGGAAAGTTCAGACAAACATAATCAGTTACTGAAGAATCAATGTAAAACAATGGATCAAATATCTCCAAATGAGCAGAAATCTCCATCTCATTATTCGCCTTCTTCTGACAGATATTTAACATAATCTTCCACAGATACTCTAGAAAAACAAGAAAACCCTGTTTGCATTCGGCAACATAGAGCAATCTATCATCTACAGGAATCCCTCTGTAGGCAGCAATCTTGCTGACATCATCCGTACTATATGTATTCAATAACTGATATTGACCATCCATAGTCTTACCAATTTCATTTATCCATTTCACAGTATTCTGGCAAATCATGTTCAACATGTGTGTCTGTATATCTGAAAGATCATTATTATTTATAATC
This sequence comes from uncultured Lachnospiraceae bacterium, assembly GCA_910584585.1. Taxonomy (GTDB): domain Bacteria; phylum Bacillota; class Clostridia; order Lachnospirales; family Lachnospiraceae; genus Petralouisia. The sequence goes on from CAJUBP010000009.1 coordinate 75,462, forward strand.
TCCCCATACTTCTCACAAACAATGCCCGACAAATAACTTGCAATTGTTTGTTCCGTCTTTGTCTTGACAGATTCTGTCATATAATGATCAAATTCTTTTTTCTCCACTCGCAGCTGATCAAAAACAGGATTATCTAACGTATAACGTCGCTGTATATACGAAATCGAAAGGCCTAGCAATATCAACTGCCAATGCTCCTCATCTCCACCCTTATCTGGATTCGGATAAGCCCTGGCCAATGCTTCCATCAATTCCTTTTTGTACTGATTGATATCCTGTTGATGAACAACATTAAATCTTGCAATAAACTTTTTTAGGGAGTCCTCTGAGGCCATTGCCGCAAAGAGATTTTTCTTCTGTTCCTCTTTCTTATTTGTTGAATAAACATTTGCTCTCAACCAAGCAGCTGAATCTGCTTTATTTGGATAAGTCACCGACTTTGGAATCACATTTTCAGACCCGATGTGTACCTTCATTTCATCAAGTGTTGGTTTCTCAACCTTTGAATTCCTATAAATATAAAGACTCGGTTTTGCTTTCAAAGTACTCCGAAGCATCTGAAGACGGAGATACTGATAATAAAGATCTGCCGAAATTTCCTTCACATTTGGATATTTTTTCGTATAATACTTTACCTGAATAAACTCAAATGTCCCATCCTCAAAAAATACATCCACATCCTCAAGATATTCTGAACAGACATACTCTACTTGATTTTGAAGGAGACACATAATCGTAACATAATCCTGAAACAAAAATCCTCTGATCTTATCCGCGGCATCTCTATTCCTATCCCCCTCATACATGACTGATAATATATCTACTTCTATGTTCGTTAGCAAACTCACGGAGCGTCCCCCCTTCTACGCCGCCACATTAGTATTTATTATATCTATAACCGATTCAATCCTAACCTACATTTCAATACATTCACATTATAATCGAAAAAAGCCAAAAGTACAATAGAAAGCAGGCTAACAAATCCTTTCATTTGCTACCCTGCTCATAATTCGAATTCTGCCTCTATATCTTTTCTGTGACTTTCCTCAAACTATCCCGGCCATCTTCCCAATCCAATAAATCACCCCCAACACCCAGCTGGTAAAAATCCCATACAAAATCACCGGCCCCGCAATGGTAAAAATCTTACATCCAATTCCAAAGACCTGCCCCTCCTTCTGAAACTCAATAGCCGGCGCCGCCACTGAATTGGCAAATCCCGTAATGGGCACCAATGCTCCCGCGCCGCCCCAGTTGGCGATAGAAGGATAAATATTCAAGCCTGTCAAAAGCACGCTCAGCAGCACCAGAATCATGCTGCACCAGCTGCCCGCCGTATCCTTGTCCAGCCCAAAGGTATTGACCGCAACATTTAGAATCAGCTGCCCCAGGATACAGATGAGACCACCGGTAATAAATGCCTTTATCATATTGGCCGGCAGGGAATGGGTAGGAGTCACCTGCTTGACATACTCATTATATTCCTGATTTTTCTTTTCTTTCTGTTCCATGGTTTCCTGTGCCATAATTAATCTTCCTTTCTTCTGTTTCGCCCTTTGGGCCATAAATGTATCCCCCAGGCAGAACATCTTCACGCTACATTTTCTGCATATGGTTCGCGTAAAAATACAGCGCCCCCGCAGCCTTTCCCAAAGCCATAAAAAACAGCATAACGCTCAGGCCCTCTTTAATGCCGAAGCGCCGAAACATAATGGGAAATGTATTGAGGATCTCTGCCAGAGCCACGGCCAGACAACCGGTAAAAATCCCGGCGCTCAGCCCGAACACAATCACGGCCCCGATTCCCAGAGGCGCCGTCACCGGAAACAGAGAAAAAATATTTCCCGCCGCGCCGCCCAAGATTACAGCGTTTTCATAGGCGATAATATCTCTTGCGGTACGGCTTTTCCCGATAATCCTGGGAACCACTCCGATAGAAATGATAAAACTAAATACGCCTGCTGAAATCGCGGATCCGCTTGCCAGTCCGATAAATCCCAAAAATACCTGTTTAATCCACATCATTGCTGGTTCCTTTTCTTCCACAATTTTCAATGAAGGTGGAATCCACATCTTTTTCATAAGTGCGCATTTCCACCTGAATGGGCGTAGGGTCATGGGTAATTTTCTTATGCCCCACATGGTTGAAAAATATCATAATCCCCAGAAACAATCCAATGGAATAGCAGATTTCCAGCACCGTGAACCCGCTGGATTCCTGTCCCATCACCTGCTGGTAGAAATCCGCGAACACTTCTCCTACGCCCACGTCATTGTTAAAAGTCATAATCGTAAATGCAGAGCCGAAAAATATCAGTACGCATAACACCGCCGTTTTTAAATACAGCAGCCATTTTGGCTCCTGCTTGGGCTCATATTCCAGGACAAAATCTTTTTCCCCGATATTCTGGACATCCACATTGGGAAATTCCTGTCCAATCAATTCAATAATTTTCATCACAGAAAAAACTTCCACCTGTTTTTTCTTCCTGCTCTGGTTGGCAGGGGTATGAAAGGTATATACTTTCATGGTTTTTAATTTATTAATTAAAGGCTGATTGGTGGAAGTAATCTTCGCGATATCCTTCAAAGTCACAGAAGGCTCCCGAACCAGCACATTCTGTTCGATTTTCAGATATACAGTATCTGAGCTTGCCATACGCTTCCCCCTATGCACACTTCAAAGGCTTTCCAAAAGGCCTGAAACCCTCTATCACCAATTCCTGCGCTGCTGTTTCGGCTTCTGAGTCTTTTTCGGCAGTCCATTCCTCTGCCTTTACCAAAGTCCCCTCCGTTACCGTGGTTTGATTTTCCACATAATTCACGTAATAGAAAATTCCTCCCGCAATGGTGAGAATCACAACTGCCAGAAGACAAATCCGATAAATGGTACTATGACTACGATTCATACTCTCACATCCTTTTTCCATCTTTGGAAGTAGTATGCCATCCCAGCCAAAATTTATACATTTTTCTTTTTGAAATTTGAATCTGGTAATCGAAAATAAAAACGTGTATAATAAAAAGAAAAAGAAGGTGAAATTATGAACGCTTTAAAGAAAGAATCTTTGTACACAATTGACGATATCTACGCATTGCCGGAAGGAGAGCGGGCGGAATTGATCGATGGGCAGATTTACTATATGGCGCCTCCCGGCAGGACGCATCAGCAAATTTCCAGTTACCTCCATCATACGATTTACAACCATATAAAAAAAGAGAACGGCAGCTGTGAAGTCTATGCCGCTCCTTTCGCCGTATTTCTGAATAAGGACAGCGCAAATTACGTGGAACCGGATCTCTCCATTATATGCGATGTCTCCAAACTGGATGAAAAAGGCTGCCACGGCGCCCCGGACTGGGTCATTGAAATCGTTTCCCCCAGCAGCAAGTCCAGGGATTACATGGTTAAGCTTTTAAAATACTGCACCGCCGGAGTCCGGGAATACTGGATTGTAGATCCGGATAAAAAAATGGTATCCGTATATCAGATAGAACAGGAACTGGTAGAACAATATTCCTTCGGAGAAGAGATTCCAGTTGGAATCTGGGAGAATTTTTCCATCACTATCCCGTAGCCAGAATTTCCCGCAGGCTGCAATTCCTTACACCCTGCGGGAAACTAAATTTATCCCTGTTCCTTTTGTTTATAATCATAATCCGGTATCTCATTCCACCGTTTCCGGAAATAATGTGCCGCCAGTTTCGGCCGCCGATCCCTGGTTAAAATACCCTTCTTATTCCCGTCAATGCGCATCACGCCCTGAATGGTGGCAAAATCCGCAAAATTCCAGGGATGCTCTCCCCTTACAAATTCATACTGATCCAGAATCCGGTTTGTGACGTCATAATAAGCAGCCTGGTATTCTTCCGTAAACATATTCGCGGAAGCATCGTGAAGCCCCGCCACAGTATCCGCTCCATATTCCGTAATCAGAACCGGCTTGTTCTTCGTTTTCCAATATTCCATCTCACAGGTAAGGGCCTGCTTTGCCGCGTCCAGATTGCCTGGGAAAATATACCACCCGTAGTACCGGTTCATGCAAATCACATCCATAGCCGGAGCTACTTTATCTTCCGTGTAATTGTTATTGCAGACAACCAGGGTTACCGGGCGATCCTGGGGATCACAGCGATGGGCCAGTTCATACAGAGGCATGAAATAGTCATAGGCGCTCTTTGGCCTTGCAGCCGTGTCCGGCTCGTTTGCCAAAGACCAGAGAACCACGCAGGCATGATTCTTATCCCTCTGAATCAAATCCCGAATCACTGCTTCGTGATGCTCCCTGGTCCGGCTCAAATCCCGATACCAGTCTTCTTCTATATTCGGGAAATTCAGTCCAACCGCCGGCGTCTCATCAATCACCACAATTCCTTCTCTGTCGCAGAGCGCCAGCATCTCTTCCGCGTAAGGGTAATGGGAAGTCCGGAAGGAATTTGCCCCCATCCATTTCAGCAAAGAGATATCCTTCACATTCAAGACCTCATCCATTCCCCGTCCATGCACCGCACTGTCTTCATGCTTTCCGGCGCCTTTAAAATAAAAAGGCTTTCCATTGATATAAAACTGGTTTCCTTTCACCTCCACACTGCGTACTCCGAAGCTCTCTTCATACTGATCTTCCCTGTACTCGATTCTGGCCCGGTAGAGATACCCATTGCCCGGCTCCCACAGCCTTACGTTCTCTATAAGAACACTGCCTTTGGCCCCTGTCTGGGAAGCCACTTCTTGCCCGTCTTCATCCAAAATTGCAATCCTGACTTTGGCAGCCTCTGCGGCATTTGCCTCTTTGCCGCAACAAGCCTCATACACACCACCGGCGTTTTCCTCTTTCCCGCGGCAAACATCATTTTCACCACCGGCATTTTCCTCTTTCCCGCAGCAAACCTCATACTCCACCCTGGCATTTTTCCCTTCGATCCGGGGCACAAGGGTAATGTCCTCAATATAATCCCTGGGCGTAGTGTAAATTTTTACGGGACGGTGAATCCCGGCATAATTGAAAAAATCAAAATTCGGATAATTCTGGGGCGCAAGCTCTGTGTTCCTGACGCTCTCAAAATCCGGCATTTCACTTCCGAACATCGCCTGGCTGCTTTCATTTCCAACTGGAAGGGTGGAGAAATCAATCCGGTTATCCACAGCCACGCAGAGCAGGTTCTCCCCTTCCTCCTGAAATTCCCGAAGTTCCGCTTCAAAGGGAAGAAATCCTCCTTTGTGCTCACACAACAACGCGCCGTTCCAATAAACCCTGGCATGCTGGGTCACTGCCCCGAAACGCAGCACAATCCGCTGTGACCGCAGAATCTTAGGAATCCTGACTTTCTTCTGGTAGAACGCCCATCCATAGTGATCCCGAAACGCCGCGCTGACCTTCTGGTCATTATAGGACGCCGGAACTGCCATAGTCTCTGCGTTTTTAAGGGGAACCTCCATCCATTTTTCCTCAAATCCATGTCCGTTGTCCAATTTAAATTCCCATACTCCGGACAAATCCATCAGGGTTCTCGCCTGATTCATCTTGGGATATAACATTTCATCTCGCCTCTCTTTTCTCATCTTCCAAAATCATGCGCAGGATTTTACAGTGAAGATACGCCGTCAATCCTGCGCCCACCGCCAGCAGCGGCGCCAGAACGAATATGCCTGCCGCCAGAATTCCGGCTGCCGCCACCAACATAAAAATAGTCCATCCCGGATTTTTAAGGGCCAGCACAAACGCTGCTGCCGCTGCCGATTTCAGATCCAGATCGCTCTTTACAATCAAAGGAAACAGGTACAGCAGCATCATTGCGTAAATGACTGCGGCAATTACACTGGCTGTCAGCAGCACAACCCCGAGACTCTCCATGCGGGAATAAACATAAACATCCGATGCCAGGAGAATCCCCAGTCCCGCTGTAATGAGCCACACTGCCGTGGCCCGTTTCCAGTTTTTCCGGAAAGACTTAAAAAATGACCGGACAATATAACCTTCCTGGTTCTCTGCCATTTGAAAAGATACATCATACAGCGCCGCTGTCGCCGCGCCTATTGTAACCAGCGGAATGCTGCATAAAATCCACAGCCCCGTAAGCAATACCATATCTGTCAGTTTCCCCAGAAAATTCCACACCGGATGATCCGTACTGAATATTCCTGCCATATCACTTCTCCTCTTCCTGATTGCTTAACCCCCATCAACCAGAGTTAAAATTTTTCTATGCCGCGCAAAACCCGTTGTCAAACTCCTAACCCTTCAATCCGGTGGAAGCCACGCCTTCTACAAAATATTTCTGCAGGGAAAGGAATACAATCAGCACCGGTATCAGCGTGATAATAGAGCCGGCCATAATCAGCCCGTATTCCGCCGCAAACTGCCCGATAAACATTTTAAGTCCCAGCTGTATCGTCTTCTTTGTCTCTGTTTTCAGATAAATCAACGGGCCGAGATAATCATTCCACGTATTTACAAATGTAAAAATTGTCAGCGTGGACAGCGCCGGCTTCGACAGCGGCAGCATAATCGTGGAATAAATTCTGTATTCGCTCATGCCGTCAATCCGCGCCGCCTCGCACAGGGAATCCGGAATATCCTCATAAAACTGCTTCATCATAAATACCCCGAACGCCGAAAAGGCCTGCAGACAGATCATTGCCAAAAGCTTATCATTTAAACCCATTCCCCGCATCATGATAAACTGGGGAACCATATAGACCTGCCAGGGCATGGCAATGGTCGCGATGTACGCCAGAAACAGCACATTCTTATGCTTGAATTCCAGTTTTGCAAAGGCATAGGCCGCAAAGCTGCTGGTAATCAGCTGCAAAAGCGTCACTACAATGGTCAGGAACACCGTATTTCCAATAAAATGCATCAGCGGAATCTTCGTCCAGATCCTGACGTAATTATCCCATCTGGGCTCATCCGGTATAAATTGAAAAGGGCTCACCTTAAATACATCCGCATTATTTTTGATGGACGCGGATAACATCCACAGAAACGGAATCACCATCAGCGCCGTAATCAAAATCAACAGCAGATAGAGCACTATCTTCCCGATCATCCTGTTTCGTTTCATCGATGCTGTCTTCATATCTCTGCCTCCTATTCCCCTGCGTATTTTTTCTGTCCGCGGAACTGAATCAGCGTAATTACAAGCACCATAGCGAACAATACCATGGCAATCGCGCTGGAATAACCCAAATCCCACTCAACAAATGCTTTCTGGTAAATATAGTAAACCAGTACCGTAGAAGAGGTGCCAAGTCTTCCGTCCCCGCCTCCGGCAAGCATAATCGCGATATCATATACCTTAAAGCAGTTAATCGTAAGCATAACCGTTACAAAAAATGTGGTGGGCCGCAGCTGGGGCCATGTAACATACAAAAACTTCTGCCAGGTACTGGCTCCGTCAAGACTGGCGGCCTCGTACAATTCTGCCGAAATTCCCTGAAGCCCGGCCAGGTAAATCACCATATAATATCCCATGTATTTCCATACGCTGAACAGCACCAGCGTAACCATGATCAAACTCCCGCCGAACCAGTTGGGCAGATTTTTTACATGGAATACATAATACAAAATCGCATTCACCGGGCCTTTGCTCGGATGGAAAATCATTGCCCAAACCGCTGTAATTGCCACCAGAGACGCCACATAAGGGAAAAACGCCACTGTCCGGAAAAATCCCCGAAACTTCACCTTCTGATTTAATATAATTGCCAGCGCCAGCGACGCAATCATTGTCAGGGGCACAGTTCCGATACAGTAGATAATTGTATTTTTGAGGGAAGCTTTAAAGATCGTATCGCTAAACAGCCGCTTAAAATTATCGAGCCCCGCAAACTGGATTGCGTTATTCCCGTCCCAATGCAAAAATCCCAGCGCAAACGCGCACAAAATCGGTATCATGGTAAACACTGCAAATCCGATAAAGTTAGGGGCGATAAACGAATATGCCACCAGCGCCCGCTTCCGTTCCCGGGCTTTTCTGCTTTTTTTCATATCTGTAACATGTTCCATATTTGCCTCCTTCATACCTTCCATATCGAAAAAGAGCATGGCAGCGCTCAGCCTGTACCAGGCATTTCAAAATCCAATGCTGACATGCTCTTTTTATTTTGGATATTGTACTGTCTATTTCACAATCGCTCCCACTTCTTCATTCATCTTGGCGATTCCCTCGTCAATGGAGATATCCCCGTTCATGATATCTTTATGATAAGTGTCCAGAATCGTGTTAATCTGAGAGATATTCTCATCATAAGGAGCTTCCAGGTAAATCTTTGTGGTCTTTAAGGCTTCCTTGGTCGCGTCGTCCTGGGGGAATCCTTCCAGCCCGGTGATGATATCAATCACCTCATCGCTGATGATAGCCGGGAATGTGCCGGTCTTTGCAATGATTTTCGCGCCTTCTTCACCGCCTGCAAATTTAATGAAGTCCCATGCGGCGTCTTTATTTTCAGAAGATGTGGGAATGGACAATCCTGTCACCTGGCCCAATGTGGTGCCTGCCTCTACGCCCTCCGGATGAGGATATTTCGCCAGCCCCCAGTTTCCGCAGAGTTCTGAATCGTATTCTCCGCTTGCAAGGCTGGAAAGCAAGGTTGTAATATACCATGTTCCCATATTGAAGGTCGCCGTGTTGCCCTCGGAAAACGCTGCGGAATAATGAAGCTGCGACGCGTTGGTATCCACATAGGAACGGCAGATTCCGTCTTCTTCCTGCTTCTTCACCATCTCATAATATTCTTTGGTAAAATCATAATTTCCGTCTGTAATCGAATGCTGCCCGTCCAGAATGCCAAACAGCTGCACTGCGCTTCTCCAGGTATGGTAATGGGAGCCATACACCTGCTCATCTCCGAAGCCTGCCTTCGCCACTGAGCGAACCAGCTCATCATACTGGGCGATGGTCATATCATTGCTGGGATACTCCACATTCGCGGCGTCATACAGATCTTTATTATAATACAGGATCCAGAAATCACTGCGGAACGGAAGCTGGTACAACGCGCCGTCCACCGATAACTGTTCCGTGGTGCCGTTATATAAGGACAAATCCAGGCTGTCCGCCTTAATCCGTTCATCCAGCGGCTCCAGCACGCCCTTAGATACCAGTGTCGCGTATCCCGGCACATCCTTGATGGTTACAATGTCAAATTCAGAACCGGTTCCGGACAATTCTGTGGAGAGCACCGTATCATAATCGGCAGAACCTAAGTCTGTCATCTCAATCCGCACATCCGGGTGGGCCTGGGTATAAGCGTCTGCCACTTCCTGCCAATAGGTAGCTGTCTTCAAGTCCCAAATCGCCCATTTCAGCACTGTCTCGGCGGAATCGGAACCGCTGATCCCGGAACTTCCGGCAGCCGGAGTATCTTCCGGTTTTTCCTCTTCCTGCTTATCTGCCTTGGCTTCATCCTCTCCGGCGTCTTCTTTGCCGGTATCCTCTTTCTCGGTTTCCTCCTGCTTAGTTTCCCCCTCAGTTCCGGTTTCACCGTTTTGGCCGCATCCCGCAAGGCTTGCCATCACCATGGCGGATGCCAGCAAAAGGCTTACTAACTTCTTTTTCATTTTGAACCTCCTATATTCTTTACTTTCAGAAGCCATGTCTGCTTCCTCTGTGTCTATGATTATATGAAATTTTCTGCAGTCTCTCCATGGGATAGACAACGATTTCATGCCATTTTTCTGCCGTCCCCTTTCTTTTGCCCTCTGGGTCCCCGGAAAATATTGTCATTTATTAAGAAATTATACATTATTTCTCACTCTGCAACAATTTTCAATGAATTTCTATTATGATAAAATAAAGACAACTTATCAACTGCGAATCAGAGGAACCTATGCAATGAAACATAAATTCTATAAAACCATAAAAGGCCGGTTTCTGATCATTACAACCGTCCTGATACTGATTGTAGGAGCCGGAGCGTCCACCATGGCCTATGCCCTGTTTTCCCAGAACTTAAGGGACAACCAGCTTCACGCCGCTGAGACCAACCTCCAGTTTCTAAAAAACAGTATTGACGCCGACATGATCGATGTGATGAACTTATCCCGCACCAGCCGTACCAGCAGCAATATCCTGAATTTTGTCAACACTTCCAGGGACAGCGCCGCTTACAACACCATTACAAGAAATGCCATTGAATGGCTGAATGAACAATATTTAAGCAACAATGCCACCCGCTACATTGACCGGATTGTAGTGGCCAACGTAAACCGGACTGATTATCTTCAGGTAGTCTCCCCGGAATACTCCGTAGGCAAACCCCTGGTGCAGCTAATTGAGGCGCTTCCCTATTATGAAGAGCTGATGGCGGAGTCTGACTATACCTTCCGGATCGGAATCCAAAAAGATCCCTTCCGCCCTGGGAACTCCCAGATGTTTCCAGTCATCCGGCCCATTTATGATACCTGTGACAACAGCATTATCGGATTTTCCTACCTGCAGATTTCCTTCCAGCTGTTCACCGAGCCCCTGGCCCAGTATTCCGAACAGACGAAGCTTCCGGTTTATCTGACCATTGCCGGCACAACCTGGAAGATAACCAAAGATTCCATCCAGACCGTTTCCTTCGATCCCGGCAGTATCCAGGACATAGACTTCCAGGCCGCCGCAAGCGGCGTATCTGCCCATTCGGTCAATGCCGGAGGAGAACAATGCCTGTTTGTCAGCACTCCGCTGGATACCCACGACTGTTCCCTTGCAGTCCCGATTCCAAACGCCGCGTTTTATGAACAGCTCAAACGGTATTTGGCCATTTTATCCCTGATCCTGCTCTTTATGTTGGCCATTGGAATCTTCCTGGTAATCAGCTTAAACCGCACCGTCACCCGGCCCATCGCGCGTCTGCACGCCAGAATTGACGCAGTGGCAAAAGAAGAATTTGCCCCGGACCTTTCGGTGGAATGGGACAATGAACTGGGGGATATCGGCAAAAATATCAACCGGATGGCTATGGAAATTCAGAACCTGATGGAGGAAAAAATCCACTTTGAGACACAGAAAAAGGATTATGAATATCAGGTCCTGCAAAGCCAGATCAACCCTCATTTCCTCTATAACACACTGAATTCCATCAAATGGATGGCAGCAGTCCAGCATGCCCCGGGAATTGCGGAAATGACCACCGCCCTGGCGCATCTTTTGAAATACATCGCCAAGGGAACCTCCACCATCGTAACCCTGGCGGATGAAATTGAATTGCTGGACGAATACTTTACCATACAGAAATACCGCTACGGCGGCACCATCACCCTGGAATACCAGATAGAGGACGAGGCGCTTCTGCAGACAAAAATACTGCGGTTCACCCTGCAGCCCATTGTGGAAAATTCCATTTTCCACGGAATTGAACCCAAAGGGCAGAGCGGAACGATTACCGTACATGTCTGCCGGGTCCCGGACAATTGCGTGCAGATAGACATTACAGACGACGGCGTCGGAATGGAGGAAGAGGAACTGAAACAGATTCTGAATGAAGCCTCCCCTGAAAAAACACATTTCTTCCGGCAAATCGGCATAGGAAGCGTAAACAAACGGATTCAATATAACTTCGGCAGAGAATACGGCCTTTTTGCTTCCAGCGTACCCGGGCAGTATACCACCATGTCCGTAAGGCTGCCGGAAACACAAACATCAGATGAAAATTAATGGAAAAGCAGGAGGGAACGATATGATAAAATTATTAATTGCAGATGATGAGCCGCTTGTTCAGATTGGCCTGAAATCCATGATTTCCTGGGAAGAACTGGGAATTGAAATCTGCGCGACGGCAGCAAACGGCGACGCCGCTTATCAGTTAATCTGTGAACACCGTCCGGAAATTGTCCTTACCGATATCCAAATGCCCTGTTCCAGCGGATTGGAACTAGGAAAACGGTGCCGGGAAGAGTTCGGCGCGCTGCCGCTTTTTATCCTGCTGACCAACTATGAAGATTTTCAATACGCGAAAGAGGCAATTTCCTTTCAGGCCTTCGACTACCTGATCAAGATAGATCTGTCGCCGGAAAATCTGACTGCCACCATAGAAAAGGCCATTGCCCAGGTGCGTCTTCTGCAGGATACGGGATCCGCTTCCCCTTCCGGCAGCGCGTCTGAATTCCGGCTGCTGCAGGAACGGTTTTTCATACGGCTGTTAAATAATCTCTTTGAAACAGATACACAGTACCAATGTCTGCTGGAAGAATTGAAAATTCCGGCCCATTATTCCGGATATGCCGCCGCCCATGTGATTGTACAGCCGCCGGCCCAGGACGGACAGCTCTCCCAGGAGCAGATGCTGAAATACTACAGCAGTACGCGCCAGATGCTGACAGAGCTGTTCTCCAAGCATCTGCCCTGTCAGGTGATTCCGCTGGATATCCGCCATATGGCGGTGGTGCTCTACTTTTCTGAAAGTTCCGCCGGCGACTGGAAAGCGGCCGTAACTTATGCCTTTCAGCAGGCCTTTGAAATGCTGTTTAATTATTACAGCGTCAGGCTTCTGGCCTGTATCGGAAGGTATGTGGGCAGTATGCGGGAGCTTTCCGTTTCTTACTACGACGCAAAGCAGCTGGTATCTTCCGTCTCTGAAAACAGCCCCATCCTGTACTGGGACGACTGCCCCAACTTTTCCGGACTTCGGAATGTTTTCAATTTGTCATTGTTCCGCAAAGAAATTGGAAAAGCATTCGAAGAATTGAATGAGACTGCCCTTCATCAGGTATTTTCTGATATTACAGAACTGCTTTCCTCAGAAAACGTTCCCTATTCCCAGGCCTTAGACGCCGCCGGAAGCATTCTGCACTTTACGGTCACCCTTTTGCCAAACGGGGAAGAAATCGCCTCCTCCCTTTTTCAGGATGATCCGGAAACTTACTGCTCTCTCTACCGGCAGAAAACCGTTCCCGCCATCCTGAACTGGCTGAATATTCTGGAAAACGGGTTATGCGCTTTTCTGCCGGAATACAAGTCAAAACACAAAAATTATCTGGTGGAAAATACGAAAAAATATATCCGGGAACACCTCCACCAGCGGATCGTGCTGCAGGATCTGGCGGATTCCTTTGAAGTGAGCCCCAATTATTTGAGCCAGCTGTTCAAGAAATTCGAAGGCGTGGGCATCAATGAATATGTTTCAAACTTAAAAATCGAGAAATCCAAAGAGCTGTTAAAGGACGGCAATTTGAAAATCTATGAGGTGGCTGACAGGCTTGGGTTCGAAAGCGCGTTTTATTTCAGCAAGGTCTTTAAACGAGTGACGGGCATTGCGCCGAAAGATTATCGGAACATCTGACCGTCATTGCGCCGAAAGATTACCGGAATGCCTGACCGTCATTGCGCCGAAAGATGATCGGAACATCTGACGGTTCCGTTTTCTTTCTTCACCTGCAGAATTCTGCCTCTAAAAGGCACCTGCAGCACAAAATCCTCGATTTCATCCGGAATATGGGGAATAAATTCATAACCCCCGGGACGCTCCGGCGCCAGGTGAATGCCGGCAATCTCTTCTGCCAGCAGGCTCACCGGGGCGCTGGACCAGGGATGGCAGAGACTGGTATTCCATTTCTGTTCCTTTCCCCATGCCTCAAAACATGCCGTGGCCCCTTCCCGCAGCATATTTACCCAGCCATGGCTGCCGGTATTTACCATCAGCCGGTACATTTCCTGAGGATACCCTGCCCGGGCCAGGGCTTTTAACAGATAATAGCTTGTCATCGTGCCGCAGGCGATCCCTTTTCTGAGCAGAAGCTTCACAATGGAGGACTTTGTTTTCTCCGGAGCGAAATCGAAATACAGCGGATACAGATTGGAGTGCAGCGCGCAGTGATTTCCGGTTTCACTGTCTGCGTACAGCCCCTGATCCGGCCGGTAAAATACACGGTGAAAAGCCTCCCGCTGCTTCTCCCAGCTGCATGTCTTCGGCAGTTCCAATATTTCCTCTATCTCCGACAGTGTTTTCATGGCTCCCACGTATAGCCCATTGATTACATTGTGGCACCCCTTTGCCACAACCGGCCTTGTCAGGGGAAATTCATAGCCGTCCCGGAGGTTTTCGGGCCAGTCCACCAGATTCCATTTCTCTGAAACACAGTCCAGCAGGCCATCCTCTCTTGCGTATCTTGAGAAGTACTCTATGATTTTTACTGCTGCCGGATAATAGCGGCGCAGAAAATCCTGATCTCCCGTAAATTCATAATCTGTCATGAGAAGCTGCAGCCACAGCAGAGAAAAATCCGCAATTTCCTGCATCAGAGAACCGGGCGCCACTCCCATAAGCCCCGGGCATATCTCCTGGGTCTGCGCAAATTGGCTGACGCATTTCCTTAACATATCAGTCTTGCCGGTGAGCCATACCTGGGAACGGGCCGTCACCACCGCGTCCCCCAGATACTGCCCTTTTTCCCTGGTAGGGCAGTCCAGATATCCTTCCTGAGTTCCTATGGTCACTGCCCGTTTGCAGATTTGAAAAATTTCCTCCAAAAAAGGAGCGCCGGTCTTTAAAAAGGATTCTTCCTGCCTCATCGGATAATGGCGGTTTTCAATCTGCGCATCCAGAATCTCTATGGGTTCTTCCGCCTCCAGGGCAGCATAACGGAAGCCCTTATAATCATAGGGAACATAACGGCTGATCCCGCTGCCCAGCGTCCATTCCTCCCGATAGCCGCAGTTGCAGCGCATCTGCCAGCGAACCTGCTCTGCCGCCCCCGGTACAGCTTCCTCCAATTCCTCCCCATACGTGAGGATTACCTTGCTCCCCGCTCTTCCCCGGGCCGTCAGAAACACTCCGCCGGCTGTCTCTTCCCCTGCGTCCAGCAGCCAGCGGTTCCTGCCGGTCTGTATCATGGCGGCAGGCTTCTGCCGATATACGGCAAGCATCTCTGTGGGCTGGGGAATCAGGCAGTAATTCGCCCACTCTGCGGGAACCATGGCTTCCCAGCGGCTGTCATCGTAAGATGTCCCATTCCAGTTATCTTCCCACAGCCTGCTGTCAAAATTTTCCAGAAACTGGGTGTCGTACCCTGTCACCGCCCCGGAATAGGCCCTGCAAATCTGATATTTCCAGGACAAGCTTATATCGTTTTCCGGCTGCGTCTCACCCTGCAATTCATCAAAATTATCGTTTTCCGGCCGCGTTACCGCCTGCAGCCGGGAGGCCATGGCAAATCTTCCGTCTCCGCTGTTCCACACCCGGTTCACCAGGCCCTGATAATACAGATGCACTGCCAGGACATTTTTGCCTTCTCTGAGCCAGGGAGTGAGATCCAGCGTATTGTAATAATACTGTTCCGGATACGCCGGAGCAGGCCCCTGGGCTGCAAACGCTCCGTTCACATACAATTTATAATAATCGTCTGCTGTCAAATCCAGCAGATACCTAAGATTCTCTCCCTTTCGCGCATAGAACTCCGCTCTTGCCTGCACATGGAGATTTTGGGGGCATTCCATATCCATAGTAAGCCCGCCCTCCGGCTCAGCCTTCTGGCCGGCAGGCCGCATGGCCATCCCATTATGGAAGCCGAAGACTTTCATAGTAACGGAATCCTGTTCCTTATGGTAGGGGTTTTGTGGGCGGATATGGGCAAACGCCGGAATTGTGTACCATACCGACTTCCATTGTCTCTGTTTCATCTTCCGGTTCCTTTCGCAAAAATACGCTGCTTCTGTTTGCATTTTCCAGATTTTCCTTTTTAAAATACGCTGCTTCCGTTTGCATTTTCCAGATTTTCCTTTTTAAAAATACGCAACTTCCGTCTGAATCCTCTGGCTGCCTTTTTTGATCTGGTATGCCGCCATGGGGATGGTGGTTTTCGGACTCATCAGATTGGTATTGGGATCCGGAATCAGCAGTTTTCCCCTTCCGTCTCCCTGCAAAGCAGTCACTCTGCAGTATCCATCCCCATTTTCCACCTGCGCAGTATTTCCCTCTTCCGTTCTCTGAAAGGCAGCCCTGTCGTCTGTGGACAAGGCAAAGCCGCAGTCATAAGCCTGACACTCCATTTCACTGGTGATCTCATGGGTTCGGATATGGCCGTCTTTGGTAGGGATAATGGTAGTTTTAACATGGATGCCGGGAAACGGCGTCCAGGCATAGGCCAATTCCTGTTCTCCAATCACATATTCCTTTTCAATGATATTTTTTACAAAAATATACCCATGCACCTGAAACGCCAGCATACTGTCCGGCGCATTCTCTTCCAGAGTCACGCTGGATCTTGCAATGCTGAATCCGTATTTGCTGGAATAGGCGAATTTCGAATATTTTTCTATGGTATGGCTGTGCCCGTCTGCCTGCGTACGTCCCGGCACAAGAGCTACCACATTCCCATTTCCCCGCTGAACCAGCATATTTGCGTACCGCAGGTATTTTTGGGCAGAAAGCTCCGGCAGAGGCGCCGCCTCCGCCTGCCAGAAGGGATGGTCCTCCGGCAGCGCCAGCATCAAAAATGCTTTCAGAGCCCAATAGGGGGAACCGGGCGCATTGTAGCTTTCTGACATCTGCAGATTGGGATATGCATACCCAATAGTCATAATCCCCGCATTGTCAAAAATCGGCAGATTCAGCCAGTGAACCAGATGCCGCATAATCAGCCCTTTTAACACCGGAAGGGGAAAGACCTCAATTCCCCCTAACAGGCACACGGAAAAATAGGCCGCCTGCGCAAACCGATAGGTCATGGATCTTCCATAAGCAAAAGAGGAACCCTCCTCGGAAAACCAGTAGATATAATCTCTTCCAAACTTCAGCGCCCTCTCCCGGAACCTTCTGCATCTCTTTGGATCTTCCTGCTCCATGAACATGGCGTACACAATTCCATAAGTCACCATAACAAAAGGATTGTAATAATCTTTATCTCCGCCGTTTCCGTCGTGATACCAGCCGCCCTCGTGATAATATTCATCAATCAGATCCAATCCCTCCTGAAGCTTCTGCCTGTCATAGGGGCGGCCCGCCTTGTACATCGCAACATTTGTAATAATGCGGAAAAACTGCCAGTTGCAGCTGCAGCATTCATGCCGGTTAATCTCCCAGAGCCATTCGATCAGATTTTCTTTCCCCTGTTCAGAGAGGGGATCCCAGATTTTATCCGGGCAAAACAGCATGCCGAATGCAATCGCCGCCATCTCACAATATTTCTGGTCATAATCCCGGCAGGTATGCCAGTAATCCGGATGTTTGGGATCCGTTCCGGCCTCTATGCCTTTTCGGTAAATTTCCTCAAACTCCCCGTCCCTGCCGCCTCCTGCCCAAAAGGGCACCAGCCCCCACAGGGGACGCGCAAAGGCTTCCATTGGAATCGTATCATTTTCATAATGGGCGCTTGTGGTTCCTACATAAACCCTGGCGCATGATTTGCTGTAAAATGGTTTGATGGGATTTAATATCTCTAGCAATCTATGTTCCACATCTTTTCTGGTCTGAAAATCCCTGACTGTTAATTTTCTTCTGTCTTCCATTCTTTTTCTCCTGTTTTTGGCAAATTTTCGGTTCCATCGGTTAGAAATTTTAATGCCGCAATAGAGCCGAGCAGGCAGAGCGCAACTGTGATTTCCGGCCGGATGGAATGCTAGATGTATTATAAAAAAATCCACAGAACAATTCCATGGATTATCTTTCGATTTCCTGCCTTTTACCTCGCCCGTTTGCGCATCCCCAGCAGGATCCGCTTCTCCATCCTGCTGACCTGCACCTGGCTGACGCCCAGTTCCTCCGCCACCTGGGTTTGAGTCTTATCTTTAAAGTACCGAAGTTCAATCAGGCGCCGCTCCGTCTCTCCCAACTCCGCCAACAGCTGCTCTAACAGCATATGATTCAGCAGCGCCTCATGACTGTCCCCTCTCTGGGGAATCCGATCCGCCAGGCAGGACTCCTTTCCATTCTCCGGCTGATAAGTTTTGTCAATGGATTCCACCTCTCCGTTTGCCTCCAGGGCCATCACAATCTCCTCTCTGGGAAATCCGGTCACATCTGAAATTTCCTGCAGCGTAGGCTCATGTCCAAGCTCTGCCAGAAGCTTCTCCCTGGCCTGTCTGACCTTTGCACCGTTTTCTTTCAGGATCCTGCTGACCTTGATCATGCCGTCATCCCGGAGAAACCGCCGAATCTCCCCGGTAATCATGGGAACGGCATAGGTGGAAAATTTCACCTCAAAGGACAGATCAAACTTATCTACGGCCTTCATCAGCCCAATGCTTCCCACCTGAAATAAATCCTCCAGTTCATACCCCCGGTTGGCAAATCTATGTACAATACTCCAGACCAGCCCCATATTGTTCTGAATCATCTGCTCTCTGGCCTCGGCATTTCCCTGCTGCGCCTGTTTCAGCAATTCGCGCATAACATCCTATCCTTTCCCAATGGTCTTGCGCATGGTGACGCAGGTTCCCTGGCCCGGTTCAGAGACCACTTCCACCTCATCCATAAACGCCTCCATAAACGCAAATCCCATGCCAGACCGCTCCAGCTCCGGTTTCGTGGTAAACAGCGGCTCTCTGGCCTGTTCCACATCCCGGATTCCCTTCCCGGTATCCACCACAGAGATTTCCACCTGCTGTTCTCCGGTGCTGCACTGAATCCAGATGCTTCCCTCCTTCTGTTCATACCCGTGGATAATACAATTCGTTACCGCCTCGCTGACGGCTGTCTTGATGTCCGCCAGCTCGTCCACAGTTGGATTCAGTTCCGCCACAAAAGCTCCCACCGTAATTCTGGCAAATCCTTCATTCATGGAAGACGCCAGAAATTCCATTTTCATTTCATTCCTTATCTGTTCCATCAGAATCCTCCTTCTTTCTCTTCCTGTTCCACTTCCATAATTTTCTGCAGCCCTGACAGCCTGAAAATCCGCTGTATCTGCCGGTTCAAATGAACTGCCTTCACATATCCGCCGGAAAAGCGCACATTTTTGCACCTTCCAATCACCACCCCAATACCGGAACTGTCCATAAAGCAGGTATCCGAAAAATCAAATACCAGGCTTCGCACCGGATATTTCAGAATCAGCCCGTCCGCCTCCTCCTTCAAAACCTCCGCCTGATGATGATCCAGTTCCCTGGGCATCCGGATCACAAGGCATCCATACTCTTTCTCAAATCTGTGCTCCATAACTCTCCTTCCTTTCGCTTTCTTTTCATACTCCAACTGAGCAGAGCGCACCGCCTTAGCGGCGGCTGTGCATAAAAAAAGACGCCCCTAATTTAAGACGTCTTTTGTAAAATCCTCTATAAAATTTATTCCCATGCTGCCTCACCTAGAGCGTGTTTGAAAATTCATTCCCCCAATCTGCACGCCCCACTTTGCGCGATATTTGCACCAAATTCAGGTTACATAGCCCGCTATGCGCCCTTCATTTGGCACAATTCTCCCACAAACTGTGACGCACATCTTGGAGAAAGCAATTTTCAAACACGCTCTAGAGCGCCCGGTTTGTGTGTGGAAGGGCAGTCCGCCGGCTTCGTCCCCATCCAAAGATAAATCTTTACTGCTGGGGAGGCTGCTGCTGCGCCGCCATCTCATCCAAATACTGCTGAGACCGTCTGGCCCGGGAAGTTCCCGGATGAAGCTCCACCATCCTCTGGTAATATTTCTGGGCATTGGCCATATCCCCGGTCTGGCGGTAAGACTGGGCCAGATAATAAATGGCGTATCCGTCATTATAATCTTCTTCCGCCTGCACCACCTTCTCCAGACCTGTAATGGCCTCCGGAAAACGATTGGCGTTGTAATCCTGCTCCGCCTGGGCGTAAACCGCATTGATATACTGTTCATTCACCTGGGTGTTTAAACTATCATAAATTGCCTTAGCCTGGCCTCCCAGCAGCTGCGGATCCACATTGGCAATGGTATCGCCTGCTCCCTGGATATTCTGCTGAGCATATGCGTCATAGGCCACAATCAGCTGTTCATAACTGTCCACAATCTTCTGGGCGTCTTTGGAATCGTCCTTCTGATCCTTAATCTGCTGCTTTAAATCCTCAATCTGATTTTCCAGACTCTTTATTTCCTGATTGCGGGTGGTTAACGAATCATTGGCCTCCAGTTCCGCCTTCTTTGCCTGAGACACTGCATTCTGCTGAATTCCCGGAATCACCAGAAAACAGGTAATAAGCACTCCGATCCCGACGCCTATCACAAGATTCAGAATCGTCATAACCGCCGAATTATCCTTAAAATTCGTGGGCTGTATAATGGTATCATTGCCGCTTTGATAAGAAGCGGACTCTTCTTTCTCCTTGCGCCCAAGTTTTGCATGGCTTTCCTGGAGATGAATGTTCACCTCCCGAAGATAACGAAGCGTGGTTCCGTTATTGGCGTCAATCTCCGTAGCGGCCCATAATTCCTTTCTGGCCAGCTCATACTTGCCCTCTTCCATATACAGCAGCGCCAGAAGCTGATATCCTTTCACCAGCCCCGGATTCATGGAAAGCACCTTTTTTAACTGTATAATGGCAAGATCCTTGCTGTCCTGCTGACAGTACAGAAGAGCCTGATTATATTTTTTAATGGTCTGATTCACTGCGTTTAGCTGCGAACGGTTGGACTGTATCTCCTCCAGATACTTTTCCGCCGGATTTCCCTTAGGTTCCAGGCTGCGGCTCAGCACCCACTCGCTTAAGGCGTCCACCACTTCGCCCATTTCATAATAAATCAATCCCAGCAGATTTCTTGCCTGGGTATTTGCTTTGTAATACTGCAGACTTTTCCGAAGGGACAAAATCGCGCCGGACAAATCCCGCACCTTTGCTTTCTCCAATCCATCATTGTACAATGCATTGGACACACGAATAATTTTATTATAAGAATCCATAAAGTTCCTTTCCTTATCTCTGCTGCCTGGCTTCCCGGAGAATCTCCTGCATGATATCTGTCATATCCGTCAAATCCCTGTCATATATGGCGTCCTCCGCCTCTTCCACTTCCAGACTGGGTTTAAATTTCTTCAGTTCTTCTTCAAAATTAATCATTCTGCATACCTCCTGTCATCTGCTCCAACGCGCCGATCAGATACAAAGACCCTGCGCAAAACAGTTTCTGTCCCGGCTTTTTCACTGCCAGCGCATGCGCAAACGCCTGTTTCCTGTCTTCTATTTCCGTAATCTTTACCGCACCGGCTCCCTGGGCCTGGCAATTCCGAAACGCTTCACCCAAAACGCCGCATTCCGCTCCCCGGTTCCCTGGGACAGTGGTAACCACAATTTCCTCCCAGTTTCCTTCCGCCAATAACAGCCGGGCAGTGCGGATATAATCCTTCTCCTTTACCATCGCAAACAGCAAAACAGCAGATTCTTCCGTAATCTGCCTCACTGCTTCCAAAAATCGCTCCATTCCTGACAGATTATGGGCTCCGTCAAAATATACATCCTGCCGCACATTCTGCATTCTGCCCTTCCAGCTTACCCGGGCAAAACCCGCCCTGACTGCTTCCTCGGAAATCCCTGCCGCCTCTCTGAAGCATTCCAGCGCCTGTAGCGCCACTGCCGCGTTTCCTGCCTGATAAGGCGCCCCGAAAGGAATGGAAAGTTCAGTAACATCATAACCAGAATCATAGGAAAAATCAATCTTTTTTCCTGTGTTTAATAAAATTTTAATTTTCTCAGGCCGAACCGGATACTTCCTGCAGTGAAGAAAATCCGCCCTTTTCTCAATCACAGATACAGCCTCCGGCACAGAAGCGTCATACACGGCTGGGACACGCGGCTTTAAAATTCCCGCCTTCTCCGCCGCAATTTTCTCCAGGGTATCACCCAGAATCTCCGTGTGTTCCAGGCTGATGGATGTGATGACGGTAAGCAGAGGATGTTCTATGATGTTGGTAGCGTCCAGCCTGCCACCCATTCCCGTTTCCAGAACGGCATATTCGATCTTCTGTTCCGCGAAAATCACCATTCCCACCGCAAACACATACTCAAAAAAAGTAGGATGGGGCAGTCCTTCCCGCACCATCTGGGACGCCGCTGCCTCCACCTGACCTGCCGCCTGTACAAATTCCTGTCTCTCACAAGGCTTTCCATCGATCTGAAACCGTTCCTCGATATCTACCAAATGAGGAGAGGTAAACAGACCGGTTTTCTTCCCGGCTTCTTTCAGCACACTGGCCAGAAAGGCGCACACACTGCCCTTCCCGTTGCTTCCCGCCACATGAATCACCTGAAACCTATTCTGCGGATTCCCCAGCCTTCTTAAGAACTCTCTGGTGTGATCCAGTGTATTTTTACTGGTAAATTTAGGAATCTCCAAAATCCCTTTTACCGTTTCTTCGTAAGATTTCATCTGTCTGCACCTCTTGATATGCCGTGAGCCGAATGATTTGCCAACAGATCTCAGCCATAGGATTTCATCTATCCGCACCTCTTGATATGCCCGCAAGTATACCTCAACTATTATAATATAGCCTATCCCTGAAATCCAGATATTTTTTCCATATTTTAAAATTTTCGTGCGACAATTTTCGAGCCGCCGGCTTACTTCTTCTGGCTAAAGAACTGCAAAGCAGCCATCTCATTCATGAAATGGCTGCCGTACCGCTGAGAACAAAGTGGGCAAGCCCACTTCAACTCCCCTATCCCCTCAATCTTGAGGGGTTTGTCCACTTTACGCGCCGAGCACGGTCGCCTTGGCGACATAATACCTTTCGTGCGAGTGCGCATCCCCCGGAGGGTTTTATCTTATAGGAAAGTCATAGGCTTTGGCACTTCATAGTAACACGGTCTTTCCTATAAGATAAGAAACAGCCGCAAAATAACAAGTTATTCCGCGGCTGCGCCTCGTATCTTAGGAACTGCGCAGAAATAAATTTATTTTTGCGCAGTTCCTTATGTTTTCCGCATAAAAGGATATCAGAGAGAACACATAATAATCTTATCCATCTGCCTGATAAATTCCAAACGGATCTGCTCTTCCTTCACATGCACCTCCAGGTCGTCGATCTCAACCCGCACGCCCGGATATACATGGCCGTTGACGCGGATGCTTCCGCCCTTGGCCCGCTCTAACTGATCCTCCAGCTTCTCCAGTTCCGCCGTGTCTTCCGCCAGCAATGCGGTATCCCGAATCTTCACCCGCAGCAGATCAGTCCTTCTGGGGTCATTCTTTAAATCCTTCAGAAGCTTCAGGCCATCCTCAATCTTCTGGAGATTGGCCTTCTCCACCTCAATCTTATTGCGCAGAACGCCGATCCGCCGTCTGACAGAAGAATCGTTCCCGATTCTCACCTGAGTTCTGACCTCTCCGTCGCTGCCCAGAGTATGTACTACAATTCCCTGAATGGCTCCCACTTCTCCGCCCACAATGCTAGCCTTCTTCCCATCCAGCAAAATGCTCTCGCCGCAGGATACCTGGCAGTTCAGAAATACATCCGCCTGAATGGAACCGTTGGCGTGCACTCTGGTATATTCAAAAAACTTAGCTGAAATATTTCCTCTTGTGGTGATGACCGCTCTGGAAGCTCCCATGACTCCGCTTCTGAGCACAATATCCTTACCTGCTTCAATCTTAGCGCCTTCCACCACGCCGTCCACTGTAATGGTTCCGGTAGCTTTCACAGATACGCCGCTGCATATCCCGCCGTGGACGATCACATCTCCCCGGAAATCAATATTTCCAATGGAGAGATCCACATCGCCGCTTACCTCATAGACCGGCAGAATCGTAATGCGCTCATTATTCATCTCAATCTTGCCGTCCATCAGCGAAGTATAGCTGAGGCCGTCTTCGGAACGCTCAAATCCCTTGCCCCGCAGAGGAACCAAATCTCTTCCCCGCTTGGCCAGCACCGGCCTTCCCTTCACCGTCATCCCGTCTTCTCCGGGAATTGACTTATGGTACACCGCAATCTCCTGGCCTTCCGTAACAATTTCTACCATCTTAATACTCCAGTAGTCTACGGATCCGTCCGGCCGCACCTTCGGTTTCTTGCTGAAATTCACATCAAACTTGTACTCATAGTAGCCGTTCACGCCGTCCCTGGGAGTATCTCCCTGAGCGATCAGCACTTCCTGATTGTACATTCTGTTCTCTATCATCTGCTGAATCTTATCTTCCTGAATCCCATATACCACACCGCTTATCTGCAATGCATCTTTGATATCACTTTCTTCATAAGTTTCCAATACGGGATCCGGTAAGTATAGATACGCCTGCATGTTGTCATGACTGACTCTTACCTGCGGTTCATTCTTCATTAAAGCTTCCATATACAGATTCCCCCTTGCCTGGAATTTATTGCGAAATAAAGTTATATATACTATAATAACAATTTTTGCGTCTTATTTCAACATATTTATTCAAATTGCAGGAATAAATAATTTCCAGGATTTTTCCCTAAGGCATCTGTGTCAAACGCTCCTGGACCTGTGCCATCATTTTCTCATATTTTGCAAGCTTCTCTTTTTCTTCCCGCACTTTCGCTTCCGGCGCTTTGCTCATAAATTTCTCATTGGACAGCATTCCTCTGGAACGGGAAAGTTCCTTGGCAAGCCGCTCCTTTTCCTTAAGAAGCCTTTCTTTTTCTTTCTCAAAATCCACCAAATCTTCCAACGGCAGGTATACCGCCGCTCCCGGAATCACCACAGAAACAGCGTCTTCTCCGATTCCGTCTCTGTTTGTCTGCACCCGGATTTCACTGGCGCCGGCCAGAGCGCGGTAAGCATTCTGCATCGTCTGAAACGTATCCTTAAGGGCCGCTTCTTCTGTCACAATAAATACCTTCGCCTTTTTGCTGGGGGGAACTTCCATCTCCGCTCTGGTATTGCGGATTCCTTTTACCAGATCCTTCACATGCTCCACGGCCTCTTCCGCCTCCGGGAAATTCCAGTCTTTTCTGTACTCCGGCCACTGGGACAGCATAATTGTCTCCTCTTCCTCCTGAAGGGTGCAGAAAATCTCTTCTGTGATAAAAGGCATATAGGGGTGCAGCAATTTCAGGGCCTGAATCAGAACGGTTTTAAGGGTCCACATAGCGATCCGGGCAGATTCAGGATTCTCCTCTTTCTTAAAGGTTCTCGTCTTGGAAATTTCGATATACCAGTCGCAGAATTCATCCCAGATAAAATCATAAACTTTCTGCACCGCAATTCCCAGCTCAAATTTATCCATATTTTCTGTCACATCTTTTGCCAGACGGTTTACTTTTGACAAAATCCAGCGATCCTCCATGGCCAGTTCCTGCAATGCGGGCTCTGCCAGTGTTCCTTCCTCCAGATTCATCATAATAAAGCGGGAGGCATTCCATATTTTATTTGCAAAGTTTCTGGAAGATTCCACTCTCTCCCAATAAAAACGCATGTCATTTCCAGGCGCGTTTCCGGTAATCAGCGTCAGCCGCAGCGCGTCCGCCCCGTATTTTTCAATCACCTCCAGAGGATCAATTCCATTCCCCAGGGATTTGCTCATTTTCCTGCCCTGAGAATCCCGGATCAGCCCATGGAACAATACGGTATGGAAGGGTTTCTCTCCCATCTGCTCATAACCGGAAAAAATCATGCGGATCACCCAGAAGAAAATAATATCATAACCGGTAACCAGCACATCATTGGGATAGAAATAACTTAATTCTTCCGTCTGCTTCGGCCATCCCAAAGTGGAAAAAGGCCACAGGGCAGAAGAAAACCAGGTGTCCAGGGTATCCTCATCCTGCGTCATATGGGCACAGCCGCACTTGGGGCATGCGCCGGGATTCTCTTTTGCGACCACCAGTTCCCCGCAGTCCGAGCAGTAATAAGCAGGAATCCGGTGTCCCCACCAGAGCTGGCGGGAAATGCACCAGTCACGGATATTGTCAGTCCAGTTGAAATATATTTTCTCCATCCGCTCCGGCAAAAGGGTGATATCTCCGTTTTTCACAGCTTTCACCGCCGGCTGAATCAATTCGTCCATCTTCACAAACCACTGCTGCTTTACCATAGGCTCTACCGTAGTATTGCAGCGGTCATGGGTTCCCACATTGTGGGAATGGGGCACAACTTTAACCAGAAGCCCCTGTTCTTCCAGCTCTTTGACCATAAGCTTTCTGGCTTCGTAACGATCCATTCCCTCGTATTTTCCGCCGTTTTTGTTGATGGTGGCGTCGTCGTTTAAAACATTAATTTCCGGCAGGTTATGGCGTTTGCCCACCTCAAAGTCATTGGGGTCATGGGCTGGGGTAATCTTCACGCAGCCGGTTCCGAATTCTTTGTCTACATAGTGATCTGCCACCACCGGAATCTCACGGCCCACCAGGGGAAGAATCAATGTTTTGCCTATAATATCCTGATACCGTTCATCCTCGGGATTTACTGCCACAGCGGTGTCTCCCAGCAGTGTTTCCGGCCTTGTGGTGGCAATTTCCACAAACCTTCCCTCTTCTCCCTTTACAGGATAATTAATATGCCAGAAGAAGCCGTCCTGTTCCTCATGCTCCACTTCCGCGTCAGAAATAGAAGTCTTGCACACCGGACACCAGTTTACAATCCGTGAACCCTTATAAATCAAACCCTTTTCATACAATTTGATAAAGACTTCCTGCACGGCCTCCGAACAGCCCTCGTCCATGGTAAACCGCTCTCTGTCCCAGTCCGCGGAAGAACCCATTTTCTTTAACTGTTTTACAATCCTTCCGCCGTACTCTTCCTTCCAGTCCCAGACCTTTTCCAAGAATCCTTCCCTGCCCAGATCCTTCTTGTCAATCCCCTGTGCCTTTAAAGACTCAATTACCTTTACCTCTGTGGAAATAGAGGCATGATCCGTGCCCGGCTGCCACAGCGCGTTGTAACCCTGCATCCTTTTGTAACGGATTAAAATATCCTGCATGGTATTGTCCAGAGCGTGGCCCATATGAAGCTGCCCGGTGATATTGGGCGGAGGCATCACAATGGTAAACGGCTTTTTGCTCCGATCTACTTCGGCATGGAAGTATTTATTCTCTTCCCATTTCCGGTAGAGACGATCCTCAATGGATTTGGGATCATAAGTTTTGGCTAATTCTTTGCTCATAGTCATTCTCCTTTTCCAAAAAATAACGCCCTTTACCAATCCGGTAAAGGGCGATTGTACGCGGTACCACCTTTATTCATACTGCGCCGGCATATTTCCCGTCAAAAACTCTGAGAACAAATCCGGCGAATCACACAGTATATCTCTGTATCCTGTAACGGGGATGGGCCGGGAAAACCTACTGGCCTCTTAGGAACTGTTCAGCCTTCCGGTTCAAAAGCTACCTTCAGCAGACCTTCCTGAAACAGCCTCTCAGCCAATGGACCGTTCTCTCTGACAGGAGCATTCTGCCTACTCCTCTTTCTCATTACCTTTGCTTTGCATGACTTGTTGTCCATTGTAAAATCTAACGGCAAAAATGTCAAGTGGCCTGCAGAAAATTTCATGAAAATTTAATACCCACACAAATTTTCCCAGAATAAGGTAAGCCCGCCGCAGGATGATCGGGGTCACGGACATCCCTCAATTCAGAAGCTTTATAATATTTCCATAGACAAAATTCCTGGCCTCTTCCTGCCTCACCTCGCCGAACAAAGACTGGTGCGTCAGATAGAACGCATAGGCCGCAAACTGGGACAGGATAGCGCTCCACACCTGAAAAGCATTCCGCTCCTGAATCAACCCCTTATCCGCCGCAAGATGCAAAAGACGATCAGTGAGACATGTTGCCGAATCACAGTCCTTTTTCCGCCTGGCCAATTCATCCAACAAGCTGCCGCCGGTCATGGTATTGTCCCGGATAATTTTTTCCAGCAGCACAACTCCGTCGTATTTTTTACAGGTTTCCTCCAGCATCTCCAGCCCCTGAAAAATGATTTCCTGAAAGCTCTGTCCGTTTTCAATCAATTCAAAAATAATGGAAATATGGCGCTCCGCTTCGTACTGGATGGCGCCCACAATCATTTCTTCCTTGGTAGAAAAATACTCATAGGCCGTTCCTTTTCCGATTCCTGCCTGGGCTGTAATTTCAGACACCTTCAGGGTGCTAAGCTCCCGCCCGGAAGCAAAGAGCTCCAGCACCGCCTCATACATTGCTTTTACCTTGGGAGGATATTTCCGCTCCAGTTCCAGACAGGCTTCATTTGATTTACTGTTTTCCCTTTTCATTATATCTCTTCCTCTACCATACTCTTATTGCTGTAGAACAAATCATAGATACAGGGCACCACAATCAGCGTCATCAGCGTACCGTAAATCATTCCGCCGATGGTCACAATTGCCATAGGCCGGGACATATCCGAGCCCATATCATTTCCGAAAGCCATGGTAGCCATAGCCAGGATTGTGGTCATGGCAGTCATCAGAATCGGCCGCATACGGGTTTTTCCGGCCGTTACAATAGCTTCCCGTTTCTCTACCCCTTCTTTCCGAAGCTGATTGATATATTCCACCATAACAATCCCATTATTTACAATAATTCCCACCAGCATAATAAATCCAATCATAGCAATAATACTGATTTCATTGTCAGTTAAGAACAATGCCAGAAATCCTCCGGTCAATGCAAGAGGGATTGTAAATAATATAATAAAAGGCGCTTTTAAGGATTGGAACTGTGCCACCATAATCAGGTAAATAAACGCAATGGCAAGCACCAGCATCAGCATTAACTGTTCCATGGCCTCGTTGATGGTTTCATTTTCTCCGGTCATTTCCAGAGAATATCCCTCCGGCGTTTGATAGTCTTTCAGGGCCTCCTCCACATCATTTCCTACCAGGCCCACATTGTATCCATCCGCAATGGACGCGCTCACCGTCACATAACGCTCCTGTCCGTCCCGGCTGATGGAGGTAAGGCTTTCCATCTCTTCAAATTCTGCAACCTCAGAAACAGAGATCTCCCGTTCCTCGCCGTCTTCTTTGTCTGTATACGTAAAAGTCAGCTTTTTCAGGGAATCCAGGGAAGCCTCCTTTTGCTCCACGCTTTCCAGATAAACCTCATAATCCTTGATATCCGTGGAAATGGTGTCGTCTGAGGTTTCATTCTCCATCTGCCCGTACACCAGCTGATAAATCTGCGCCACCGTCATCCCGTATTTGGCCGCTTTCTCCTTATCTACGGTAATGCGGAATTCCTTCTCCGTCTCTTCCATGCCGTCCGACACTTCAGCGGTTCCTTCCACCTGCTCCACAATGCCGGAAACATCTTTGGCCAGTTCCTGCAGCTTATCCAGGTCACGGCCCTTGATCTGAACGGAGATTCCTTCCCCTGCCAGCGCGCCCATATCCATGTTGGAGCTGCTGACGCTGATCTCTCCTTCCATATCCTGAGTCAGCTCTGTGATCTGTTTCGCAATCTCATCATTGGTCAGCTTTTTATCTTCTTTTAAAATGATGTAAAGGCTGATGTCATTGCCGCTTCCGCCTCCCATCATGCTTGCGGCGATTCCGCTTCCGCCTGCCATGGCTCCCACAGAATCCACATCTTCAATGGTCTGAATCTGCTCGGTTACCTGATCCGCCAGCTGGCAGGCGTCTTCAAACTCCGCGTCTTCCGGCGGAGTAACCGTTACAGACATCTGGGTGCTCTCCATATCCGGCATAAAGGCCGTTCCCTTCGACATGGAAGCCTTTGCGCTGACAACCAGCAGCGCAATCATCACCAGCAGCACCAGCGGCTTGACATGAAGCAGCTTCTCCAAGACTGCCCCGTATGCTTCCTGGAACCTGTCAAACCAGGGATGCTTGATATCTTTGGTCTTTTTCAGCAGCCCCGCTCCCATCATCGGCACAAAAGTCAGCGCAATCAGCAGGCTGGCCAGAAGGGAATAGGCAATGGTAAGGCCCATATCCACAAAAAGCTGACGTGTAATTCCCTCGGTAAATACAATGGGCGCAAATACGCAGACGGTCGTCAGTGTAGAAGCTGAAATCGCTCCGCTGACCTGTTTTGCCCCTTCCACCGCCGCTTTTCTGGCAGACAATCCTTCGCTCCGCATCCGGTAGACATTTTCAATTACCACAATGGAGTTATCTACCAGCATGCCGATGCCCAGGGCAAGGCCCGACAGAGAGATCATGTTCAGCGTTACGCCGCTGAAATACATCAGCACCACCGCAAAAATCACCGATATTGGAATGGACACCGCAATGACTAAGGTAGGCCGGATGTCCTTTAAAAACAGGAGCAAAATGAGAATCGCAAGGCCTGCGCCGAAAATCATATTGTTCACCACGGAATCCACAATCATGTCAATGTAAATTCCCTGATCCATCAAAACAGACATTTCCAGATTCTCATTATTCTTTTTGAGACTTTCAAACTTGTCATAAATCCGTTTTGTCACGTCTCCGGTGGAATACCCGGTCTGTTTCTCAATGGACAGCATGACTCCGGGCTTGCCGTTTAATTTGGCGTAAGATTCCGCAGAATCGTCCACAACCGTAATATCCGCCACATCTGACATATGTATCACATCCACGCCGTCCATGCCAAGATCCATCAAAACCATATCTTTCAGCGCGTCTACGCTGTCCACGGCGTCTCCCACACGCACCATATACCGCTCGCCTTCATCGGTAATATAACCGGCAGGCATGGAAAAGTTCTGGGCCGTCAGAAGATTTGTCAGCGTTTCCATGGTGAGAATATTGCTCAGATCCGCAGAATCATAGGCCTCTTCTTTGGTGTCCTCGAAGGTTTCCTTGGATTCTTTCAGCTTCTCTTCTCCGCTGGCAAGCTGGGCGGCAGCGCTTCCCATATCCACAGATCCGGTAATCTGGCTCTGATTCAGCGTGGCCAGCGTATCGTTGATGGTGGTCTTTCCCTCCGCCACACTCTGGAGTCCTGACTCAATTGCCGCAATTCCTCCATTAATCTGTACAATGCCCTGCTCCGCCTGAGTGATGGATTTGGATATGTAAGACGAAAGCTGCTTGTCAGAAGCGTCTGCTTTCAGGGTGCTGCCTTCCTGGGAAGACAATTCACTCTTGATTGCCGCAAGGGCGCTTTCCACTTGTTCCAGCTGCCCCTGGAGCTGTTCCAATTGCTGGCGCATCTGCCCCAGACCGTCTTCTAACTTCCCTTTCTGCTCTTCTAACTGGGCAATCTGGGCCTGAAGCTGTCCCTGCTGCTCTTCTAACTGGGCAATCTGAGCCTGAAGCTGCTCTGCCTGGGCCTGTAACTGGGCCGCCTGCTCCTGCATCTGGGCCGCCTGAGCCTGGGCAATGGCCTGCTGTATCTGTTCCAGTCCCTCGCTGGCCTGCTGCAGGGCCTGCTGCACCTGAGAGAGGCCGTCCCGGGCCTGGGCCAGTCCGTCTTCCAACTGTCCCGATTGCCCTTCCAACGTCTTGATCTGCTTTTCCAATTCCGCAATTCCATCGGTCAGCTTCTTCTTGCCGTCTATCAGGGAATCTACCTGTTCCTTCAGCTCTTTTAAGGATTCCACTCCAGTTTCTGTACTGCTCTTTGTTTCCCGCAGCTCTGCCAGCTTGTTGTTCAAGTCTGTCTCTGTCTGGAACAGTTCTATTTTCTTGTCATTGAGCTGGTTCTGGGCGTCGCTGATCTGGTTTGCCATCTCCTGCTTGCCGCTGTCTAACTTGTTCTTCCCGCTGCTTATCTCACTTTCCGCAGAACTCATCTCATCTTCCGCGTCCGCAAATTTCTCATCCAGAGAAGCGGTGATTTTCGCATTAATCGCGTCAATCTTTTCCTGGCTTAAGGTCACCCGGATCGATTCTTCAATCAGCCCTGTGCCGGTAACGGAAGCCACTCCTTCCACACTCTCAATCTCCGGAATCAAATCCTTATCCGCGTAATCGCTGACTGCCAGGCTGTCCATGCCCTCCACTTCCACAGCCGCTATCATAATAGGCATCATATCCGGGTTCAGTTTCATAATCATAGGATTTCCCACGGTATCCGGCCAGTATCCCTTGATCTGATCCAGGCTTTCCCGCATTTCCACCGTGATGGAATCCATATTCGCCGTCTGTTCAAATTCCAGAACTACCATAGACATATTATTCGACGAATTGGAACTGATATTTTTAATATTCGAAGTGCTGGCCATTGCCGCTTCCACCGGCTGGGTCACCACATTCTCCACCTGCTCCGGGCTGGCTCCCGGATAGGAAGTAATCACAATTGCGTAAGGCAGATTAATACTGGGCAGCAAATCCGTGCTCATTTTGCTCAAAGACACCACGCCCAGAATAATCACCAGCACAATTCCCACAACTACCGTATAGGGTTTCTTCACGCTGAATCTTGACAGCATTCTCTTTGTCCTCCTGTTCTCTTCATCTTCTGACCGACTGGTCGGTTTTTGTGTTCATTATACGCACCTATCAAAAAAATTACAATAAAATAAATCTAAATTTTTTATGAAAATCTCTCGTTAATTTTTTGACAATCTTCTTTTGCTGACATCTTTTTTCGAAAATCACTGCTGTTTTTAAAAAAATACATAAAATTTCCTTCTGTTTTTGTTTTTATACACACAAAGCGGTTGAAAAATTTCAAAAACATGTTACATTAATACTCAGGAATATTTTTAAAATATTTTTTAAGGAGGAATTACACTATGGATAGGAACATGCAGGGTTTTGGAATGATGATTGACAAGCTGAAAAAGAACCCGAAACGAATTGTATTTACAGAGGGCAGCGACCCCCGGATCTTGGAGGCAGCATCACGTCTTTTGGCTTCTTATTTCCTGACCCCCGTGCTGGTAGGGAAAAAACCAGAGGTAGAGGACGCCGCAGAGGAATTCGGTTACAATATCCGGGGCGCGGAAATCATTGATCCTGAGAATTTTGAGAATTTTGACGAGATGGCCGAGGCATTGTGCGAACTTAGAAAAAGCAAAAATATGAAAATGGAAGAGGCCCGCAAAATCTTAAAACAGGGCAATTATTTCGGCACAATGCTGGTGAAAATGGGCTATGCCGACTGTCTGTTAGGCGGCGCGACCTACACCACCGCAGATACGGTAAGGCCTGCACTGCAGCTGATTAAGACAAGGCCCGGAAAGAACATTGTATCTTCCTGTTTTATTCTGGTGCGTCCTTCCGCTACCGGTGAAAATGAAGTCATCGCCATGGCGGACTGCTCCATCAATATCAAGCCCAGCGAAGACGAACTGGTGGACATTGCCATCAGCGCCGCAGACTGCAGCCAGTTGTTCGGCATTGAACCAAGAGTGGCGTTCTTAAGCTACTCTACCCTCGGTTCCGGCGCCGGAGAAGATGTGGACAAGATGCGCAACGCCGCCCGCAAATCCAAAGCAAAACGGCCGGATCTGCCGATTTCCGGCGAGATGCAGTTTGACGCTGCCGTTTCTCCCCGTGTGGCGCGCACCAAATGCCCGGATGATGAAGTGGCCGGACATGCCAACGTATTTATTTTCCCAGACATCAATGCCGGAAATATCGGATACAAGATCGCGCAGCGGATGGGTAACTTTGCCGCTTACGGGCCGATCCTTCTGGGTCTGAATTCCCCGATCAATGACTTATCCAGAGGATGTACCGCGGATGAGGTTTATTCTATGGCCATCATTACTGCCGCGCTGGTGGATGAAGTAAAGAAAGAATTGGATGGTTGATCTCTTTCTGCCGCCCGGTCAAAACCAGCAAAAAAGACGGCAGCCGGAAAGTGAATGAAATTTAGCGGTCCCCTGTTATGATTCTTTCAGCGTCACAACAGGGGGCTGACTCCATTTCCCGGCTGCCTTTTTTGGCTTTCTCCTTGGCAACTCTCTGTTTTTTCTGCATATACTAAAGCAACTGACATTATCTACAAGGAGCTTTCCTATGCAGACATCATGTAAATTAAGCAATGTCGCTAAAAATTATCTCAATACTTTTCACTGCATTCTGGACGAAATGATTCGGGAAATGACTTCCGCAGAACTGGTAAGCAGCATTTCCAGCAATTTTATCATGCAGATGATTCCACACCATCAGGCAGCCATCGAAATGTCACAGAATCTGCTGCAGTACACCACCTATATCCCTCTGCAGGATATTGCGTGCAATATTATTGCGGAACAGACCAAGAGCATCGAACATATGCAGGAAATCCAGTGTTCCTGCGGACTCCGTAAAAACTGCAGCCAGGATCTGTGCCTGTATCAGCGCAGAATGGATCAGATTATGCAGTATATGTTTTCCAGAATGTCATGCGCCCCGGACACGAATCAGATTAACACCGACTTTATGCGGGAAATGATTCCCCACCATATGGGCGCCATTGAGATGTCCAAAACCACTCTGCAGTACGATATCTGCCCCCAGCTCAAGCCTGTGCTGGACGCAATTATCAGTTCCCAGCAAAAAGGCGTCTGCCAGATGCGCCAGCTTCTGCACCAGTCAGGATGCATGTAAACAATGGCGTATGCTGTCAACCTCCCGCTGCGATAAAGGGGCTGACGGAAAATGGCGGATTCTCTGCAAGATATACTGTGGTTCTTCTCACACTGTATCTTGCAGGAAAATCCATTTTCCGTCAGCTTGCTGTCCTTTTCTCACCCGCGCTCATCTTCCGACACAATCAGGCTTCCCACCTTCGTCACGGCCCTCTGCAGGGAATCCCTTGCGTTTTTCCAGGGCTCTTCCTGATACCGGTAGTCATTCTTACAGATAAACCACTCCACATCGTCCCGCACCCGCTTGAAATTCTCCAGATATCTCTCATTCAGTTCCCGCAGAAACGGTTCCAGATACTTCTTATTCAGATATTTGGGCGCCAGTTCAAACAAACTTTTGTAATGGCTGGTGCAAAACCCTTTCGATCCGGCAAATTGCTGCCGGAATTCTTCCTCCCGCTCATACAGATAGAAAATTGTCCTCAGGTAACTCTCAAAGGTCTGGCGGATATACCCGCACACAAAACATTTTCTCTCCTGCTCTTCAATAAAATCAATGACCGGCGAAGAGGGCTTCGCATTTTTCTTAAACATGGAATTCGGCCCGGGAAGCGGTGATTTCGCCGCCTTTTCCAGTTCCTTTACCGTCCTGTCCATATGCGTTTTCAGCATCATAGCCAGCCCCACTTTATTGGGATACTCATAAAGATCCTTTAAATGTTTCTGGCAAAATCCCTGTTCGTCCATTTGGGCCCGGATATCCTCTTCCATATAGCTGGCGCCGGGGCCTATCGTGTAATGAATGGCGTTTTCCTCCAGTTTCCGGTACATGGCGCAGACCGGACACTCACAATCCTGGGCAAATGCGTCGTGAATGGGGATGGTGTAAATTTTTTCTCTCATATTATTCCTGTCTTTCGTATTTTAGTCTACAACCTCTTTCATCTTTTCTGCCAGACGGCTGACAATCTCATTTACCATTTCTGTCTGGGCGGCAATCTGCTCACTGCTTGCCGCAAGGGCAGAAGTCCCATCGTTAATATTCTCAATATTCTCCACAAACTGGCTGGTTTCCGCGTCCAGCTTCTGAATTGCGGGCAGCAAAATCGCGCTTTGTCCCTTTCCGGTGGAAACCGCTTCTTTGGTCTGTTCTGATAAATCCCGCACACGGTTGGCAATTACGGCAAATCCCCGGCCTGCCTCCCCGCTTCTGGCCGCTTCAATTCCGGCGTTTAACGCAAGCATACCGGTCTGATTGGATATTTTGATAATATCTTCATTCATCACGTCATACCCCTGGACTGCGTCCGCTACTTGTTTCATAGAGCCCCGCAGCATTTCCGTAAAACCGGACATTCCCCCAACGGCCTGGGCAATTTTCGTGGAATCTTGCGCTGACGCCTGATTTCCTTCCGCCAGTTCTCTCATGGATGTCTTAATCTGCTGGAAATTGGCAATCACTTCCTCATACAATTCCTGTTTCCGCTTCTGAGATTCTTTTAACTGCTCTGTAAACTCCTGCATCCGCGCCTGTTCCTCCTGCAGTGCGTTCTTCTCATAATGCATACAGTTTTCCTTCCGGTTCAGGCCCAGAGCCACTGCCGCCGCCATCTGACGGCAGCTTTCATACCCGCAGGCGCCGCAGTCAATTTCCCGTTTTTCCAGAGTATCTTTCTTCATTTCATTATATCCGGCCTCAATTTGGCTGTCGCTGACTTGAGCCGCCATATTCTGCTCCTGATAACTGCACAGAAAATCTTCCAGCTTTAACCCCGCAAACTGGGCGTTAAAATTGGCAAGACGCTTCTCATAAGAAATCCACTTTCCCCACGGGCTGACTTTGTCTTTCTTTTTATCCCGCTTGCTGGATTTCGCTTTATTTCTCTGACTGTTAATCTCAAACAATACGTCATCGCTTTTCGCCAGTTCCGGCTCCACGCCTGTTCCGTGCAGGCACCCATCGGAACAGTTCAGGGCGTCCACCATAAAGGGAAGCTGTTTGCCGCTTTTCACCCGCTTGGCGTACTCTTTCAGAAAATGGTAAGCGTGGCTTTCCCCTTCAATCTGGCGGACCAGCACGTCTTTTCCCAGAAAATGCTCCACGTTCTCCTTTAATCCGCCCGGCTGGGGATAGACGCTTCCCAATCCATATTCCAATTCGTCCGCTGCGTCATAAGAAGACAGATTCATGCCCTTTAGCCGATTCATCAAATGCGCGAAGGTAATATTGTAAGCCACATACTGACGGTTTTCGGGACGCGTAATCTCTGATTTCTTGGCGATACACGGGCCCAGAAACGCCAGCTTGTCTGTAATCTTCATGTATTTTTTCACATAAACCGCCGCGCACATCATAGGGCTGTGCACCGGAATAATCTTGGGAATCAGCTCAGGAACATATTTTTCAATATAATCCACAATCGCCGGACAGGGCTGTGAAATTCCTCCGGTAAAATTGTATTTCGTGATATAATTCAAATACCCCCATGTGGTAATATCCGCCCCGAAACTGACGCTTACCACATGCTTCACCCCAAGGCTTTTCAGATATCCAAGCACTTTCCCATATTCTCTGGGATAATTCGCGATAAACGCCGGAGCCACCAAAAGACTGATATTCTCCCCCTTGTCCAAATCCGCAAAGAACTGCTCCGTATCGTCCCGGAAATCCCTTGCATGGTGACGGCAGGCGTCAATGCATGCTCCGCAGTGGACACAAGTCTCACCGTTAACATAAATCAAATCTTTTCCGTCTTGCTCCAGTGAATAATTCG
Source organism: uncultured Lachnospiraceae bacterium (assembly GCA_910584585.1). Lineage (GTDB taxonomy): Bacteria > Bacillota > Clostridia > Lachnospirales > Lachnospiraceae > Petralouisia. The sequence goes on from CAJUBP010000009.1 coordinate 112,487, forward strand.
CTTCAAAAACCGGACATGCCGAAATACAATGGTTGCATCCGATGCATTTTTCGTTGGTATAAACAAGTCCTGAATTTAACTTACCCATTTCCATGATACGTTACCTCCAAACCGTTCTTTATTAAATTTTATCGTACTTCTACAATGATCAAATTCCAAGTGCCAGCTCTAACTCTCTCCCCGTTCCTCATTGCATTTTCTGCAGTTCCAAAATTGCCAAATCCCATGGAGCGATTTCCAGCACATCTCCCTGCCTTACTCTCTTTTTGCTGATAAGTTCCCTCCCTCTCTGATTCTTTACAACCTGCTGCATCTTCGGAGAATAATTGAAATAAAATATCACTTCATTCCCAAAATCGTTCCTGCCTTTCCTGACAATGACCGGAAATGCTTCCTCCTCCCTGTCGATTCCGGCACAGACAAGCGTATCCTTCAAAATAATATCCAGCGCTTCCTCATTCATCATGCATCCCAGGTACGTTGCCGTACCCTTGCCGTAGTGATTGCGGGTAACCGCTCCATAGCCTTCCCATCCCTGATGCTCATAAGCGGCCAGCACTTGGGCGCCACTGGGAATCAGAAGCTCCATAAATGTATGTACCGGCTGATCCAGCCCCTGATAATAGCTGCTTTTCAGCCTGACCCCATGGGGAAACGCAAACTGATGATACTCCACTCCCAGGCACTCCCCAAGAACAGCCGGCTGAACCTGGGCGCGCACTTTCACATACTCGTCCGCAAATCCGGATTTAAAGGTCGCCAGCAAATGCCCGCCTTCCGCTACATATTCATTTAACCGTTTCAGCAGAGATTCCGGCGCCGCGTAAAGGGCCGGCACAACAATCAAATCATATTGTTCCAGTTCCATGCAGGAAGGACTGATAAAATCACACTCGGCGTTCATTCGGTACAATCGGTTATACAGCCAGCGCACCACATCATTATAACCTGTTTTGCCTGGATTTGCCGGGTCTGCATCGATAGGAAACCATTCCAGCGCTGTTAAGGACTCATTGCTCACTAATATCGCCGTCTTATTTTGCTTCTTCAGATTAACCAGGCGGCTTCCTATCTCCTGAAATTCCCTGCCGATCAGCTGTGCTTCCCGATAAGCCGCATTTTCGGCAAAATCATGGCTCAAAAGCCCTTTCCAGTATGTCTCCACCGCATTATGGAGAGAATGCCAGTGCCAGTACATCACACTGTTGGCTCCGGAAGCAATGTGGCTGTACGCCTGCAGGCGAAGCTGCCCGGGATAGGGAGTCCATCCCGGAAATCCCTGAGCCTCCGTTTCCAGAATCAGATAATTCCCGCCTTTTACGGAACGGATCAAATCCCCGCCAAACGCAATTTCCTCCCCTGTCAGCAAATCCTGGGAAGGATGATAAATATCTGCTCCCGCAATCGTCACACATTTTGCCGCCTCAAAATGATCGACCTCCGGCTGAACTCCATAAGAATATCCCCGCCATTCAAAATCGAAATTATGAGTAATAAACTGATCTTCCCTCTTGTATTCCCTCACAATCCCAGCCTGCCAGTTCAAAAAATCCGCAACCAGCTTTCTCTGAAACTTCTGAAATTCCGCTCCCAGGCTGCCGTTGACAGTTCCCCGCACATCGGGAAATTCCTCCCAGCTGTTTATTCGGTTGCTCCAGTAATCCAGGCCGAACTGATGATTCATCTTTTCCAAATCATTCCCGAATTCCCTCTTTAGATATTCCACAAAAGCTTTCTGGACATTGTCTCCGGCAGTTCCGTAGGATTTGGTTTCATTATCCAGCTGAAAGCCTATGACATTTTTCCTTTGGGCCGTCTGCTCCATCATCCTTCGGATCACGCGCTCTGCATAGAACAGATAATCCGGATTGGTAATATCCATATTCTGCCTGGGTCCATACAGATTCCTGCCTGCTTTCGTAACTGCCAGTATCTTTGGGTGTTTCTTCACCATCCAGGCCGGCACTGCATAAGTCGGCGTTCCCACAATCACATCAATTCCCGCCTGCTCCATGGCGTCAATCACCCTTGTCACATGGGAAAAATCAAACACTCCCTCTCTCGGCTCACAGGTGCTCCAGGTAGATTCTCCAATCCGCACCGTATTGATCCCTGCCGCCTTCATCATTTCCACATCCTGCTCCAAACGGTCATAGGGCAGATATTCCTCATAATATGCCGCGCCGTAAAGCAATTTTTCCATAAGCTTTCACCTCTCCTTCTGGGCTGAACTGTTACCCGAAAACCTCTATCTCTATTATAAATTTTCTTATCGAAAAAACAAGAAAAAATTATTACATGGAATGATCTCATATCTTATCTCATAATCTGAAAGAAAAAGGAAATGAATCCTATGGAACTATATATTGTCCGCCCCGGCGACACAGTAGATACCATCGCCGACGCTTACGGCATTTCCGCTCAATCCATCATTTACGATAATCAAATCCCCTACCCCTATCCTCTGGCAGTAGGCCAGGCCCTCCTCATTCAGGAACCCTCCGATTCCCTGGAATTAGCAAAATATCAAGTATATGCCGGCGGATATGCCTATCCTTTTATCAGCAGATGGGTATTGGAGCAAACCCTGCCCTATCTCTCTGATTTATTTATTTTTTCCTATGGATTTACCCCGGAAGGGGAACTGATTCCTCCCCTTTTAGACGATACTTTTCTCATTACTGCGGCGAAATCTTACGGCACAGCGCCCATTCTGACTCTAACGCCTTTCGGCCCTACCGGACAATTCAGCAATTACCTGATTTCCCAGGTAGTCAATAACGAAAACGCCAAACAACAGCTTATTGAAAATCTCACAGCCCAAATAACAGAACGCGGATTTGAAGGGGTAGATATTGACTTTGAATATATTCTTGCAGAAGATAAAATTCCTTTTGTAAACTTTGTGCGTGACGTACGGACTGCAGTCAATGAACTGGGATATCCGGTATCCGTTGCGCTGGCCCCAAAAACTTCCGACCAGCAAATCGGACTGCTCTATGAAGGAAAAGATTACGCCCTTCTGGGAGAAGCTGCCGATTCTGTTCTCTTAATGACTTACGAATGGGGATATACCTATGGACCGCCTATGGCCGTTGCGCCTTTGAACAAAGTACGGGAAGTGGTAGAATATGCTCTTACGAAAATACCCGCTTCCAAAATCAATCTGGGCATTCCCAACTACGGATATGACTGGACTCTTCCCTTTGTACAGGGTTCATCCAAAGCCACTACCATCGGCAATGTCCAGGCAATTCAGATTGCCATAGAGCACAATGCTTCCATACAATTCGATGAAACCGCTCAATCGCCTTATTTTCAGTATATTTCAGAAAATCTTACCCATGAAGTATGGTTTGAAGATGTGAGAAGCCTTTCCGCCAAATTCGGACTGGTAGAAGAATACCAGCTCCGCGGCATGGGATATTGGCATATCATGCAGCTCTTTCGGGCGAACTGGCTTCTTCTGGCGGACAGTTTCAATATTCGTAATCAATACAGGCCCTACTCTCCCTGATCTTGCTTACAAATTCTCCAAATTTCAAATGCGCCGGATGGGTCTGGTATTCGTTTAATCCCTCGATATCTTTAAAATCACAGATCAGAGCTAATTCATAATTGCTCTGATCCGCCTTCGGCGCATTGCACACTGCCTCTATCTTCACAAGCGCCGGTATTTCGCTCTTTAACTGAGCTGCCTTTGCCTGGGCTTCCTTTGCATTCTCAACTGCGCTTTTTCCGTTCGCTTCTTTCAGCTTAAACATCACAATATGCTTGATCATTTTAAAAACCTCCCTGTAAAAATACGAAAAGCCGCAAACTTATGATTATGCTAAAATCCTTAAGTCTACGGCTTTGCCTCTTAAGCAGATAACGGGAATCGAACCCGCCTCTCCAGCTTGGGAAGCTGGCGTTCTACCGATGAACTATATCTGCACACTGTAACAATAAATCTGCCATCCTGCGGGCCGCATGGCCAATAAATTAATGCCGGCGACCGGAATCGAACCGGTACGATGTCGCCACCACAGGATTTTAAGTCCTGCGCGTCTGCCAGTTCCGCCACGCCGGCACAAATGGGACCTACAGGGCTCGAACCTGTGACCCTCTGCTTGTAAGGCAGATGCTC
>CAJUBP010000010.1:0-75368 GCA_910584585.1 uncultured Lachnospiraceae bacterium
CTAACGCTGTAAAATATTCGCGCATGTAACAGTTCAGCCTTCGGCTTCACTGTTACTCGCGCATATCAATTATGCCTGCTGAAACGTTGTTTCGGCGGGCATTTATTGTTATAATTAAGAATGGATTACAGGACCGCAGTCATGAATGGCTGCGAAGGAGGGAAAGACATTAATGTTCGGCTGCAGAGGAAACAGAGAAACCGTCAAGCCCCCAAATGGGGGAAAAACTGCAATTATCGGCTACAGCGGCAGCGGAAAATCCACTTTGGCAAAATATTTAGGGAAAAAATATCAGGTTCCCGTCCTGCATCTGGATCAGGTGCATTGGCTGCCTGGATGGCGGGAGAGAGAACGTTTGGAATCTGCGGAGATTGTAGGCAGATTTCTGGATGAAAATGAATTCTGGGTCATCGACGGGAATTATTCTGCCATGGAGTATGAGAGGCGGATGGCGGAAGCGGATCGGATTATTTTCCTGAAGTTCAATCGTTTTGCGTGTTTGAGCCGCGCGTTTCACAGGTATTTTTGCAATAGAGGCCGGACAAGGAAATCCATGACAGAGGGCTGTCCGGAGAAAATGGATTTGGAATTTATCTGGTGGATTCTCCATGAAGGCCGGACAGGAAGACAGAAAAAGAAATACAGGGCTGTGCAGGAGAAGTATGGGAAAAAATTGACAGTGATCCGGAATCAGAGAGAATTAGATTTCATAGTGAAACTGTGAGGAAATAGGATGTTCCTTTTATCCTTATTCAATGTACCCATACAGAAACGCGTTCAGTATGTTCTGAGGCGCGTCATAATAAAAACTGCTGTTATAATCGTCAATTTTATCACTGACAAAAGAATGGTAGGCGGCAAACAGGGCGTCTACGACGTCGGAACGTTTATTTTTTGTTTTTCTGGCCACATATTCAATTAGGCTGCAGCCGCTTAGAAAGAATTGCAAATTGGGCCTGATTAATGTATGATACTAACAGGACAGGCTCGTTTTGGAAGGGAAGGCTGTATATGGAAAAATTTACGAAAAAATACTTGCCAATATTACAGGTTCTATTATTTCTGTTTATGTTGGTTTTTTTGATACATTATTTTAGAAACAAAAAAGACTGGCGGGAAATTGCGCTGGAAGTGGAGGCGCAGGCCGGGGAGAAAGGAACCTACGAAGAAATGGCAAACGGGCGGGATGAGAGTCCGGATGAAATAGAGCAGGCGCAGATGAAACCATCAGATTTGAAAGGGAATTCCGTTTCCGCAGGGCAGCCAGACAGGACAGAGAATTCCGTTTCCGCAAGGCAGACAAACAGGACGGAAAATTCCGCCTCCGCGAATCAGCAGGCTTTGCCGGGCAATTCTGCAGCAGCCGGACAGATGGCTTTGCCGGGACAGTCCGCAGCGGAAGGACAATCAACTTTGCCAGGTCAGCCGGCAGCGGAAGGACAATCAACTTTGCCAGGTCAGCCGGCAGCGGAGGGACAATTAACTTTGCCAGGTCAGCCGGCAGCAGAAGCGCAATCGATCTTGCCGGGACTGCTTGCTGCGCCCATTCGGGAAGAAGATATCTATTCCTTTTTGCAGGGGCCCCAGTCCTGGAGCGGAGGCGTTTCCTGGTCGGGAGAATGGTGCAGGTTTGAAGTGGATGGAAATTCTTTCGGGAGTTTTGGCTGCGGGCTGTGCTGCATGGCGAATGTCTATAATACGCTGTCGCCCTATGAAGTCTCTCCCTGGGATATGTATGAACACGCGAAAATTTCTTCAGGCTATACGCCTGGCGGCGGATATGGGGCCATTGATTGGCAGGAAATGCGGTGCACGCTGGAAACCTGCGGAATCAGCGGCGAGCTTCACAGCAAGCCGGAGACTTATGATGAGTTCCGGCAGCAAATCAGAGAGGCAAAATCAGCCATTGTCCTGGTTTGCAGCGGGAATGACAATTCGTTTTGGACGGCAACCCAGGGGCATTATGTGAATATCTGGCTGTACCAGGAAGACGACACAGTGTTTTTGGCAGATCCGGGGAACCGGGAGAAAAACCGTTCCAGGATACCTCTGCGCTATGTCTACGATGCGCTGAAAACGGGCAGCACATTTCAGTATTTCGCCGTGAAAAATTACGCGGAGGCAGAGAATATGTGGCGGGCAGACGGAATAGAAGAAGACTGGTGCCGTCCGTGAAGAACATTACAGCAGGAGGAGTTAACGCTGCTGACTTTGGAAGATATTTATAAATTTTCATGCGTATGAGGTTCTTAATTGTATCTATTTTGAATTAAAAAGGGAGATGATTTTGTGCAGGCAGCTATTCAGAAATGGGGTGATTTTTATGGGAAAATATCTGAACCCCGGAAACGCCGGTTTTACGTCTATACGGAAAGGCAAATATATTGATAAAACAGAGTTAATCGCCTATATCAACCATACGCTGGGGACAAAGCAAAAACTCACCTGCGTCAGCCGCCCCAGAAGGTTCGGGAAATCCTTTGCCGCGCAGATGTTATGTGCCTATTATGATAAGAACTGTGATTCCGGAGAACTTTTTAAGGATATGAAAATTGCGGCAGAGCCTTCTTATCAGGCACATTTGAATCAGTACAATGTGCTGTATCTGGATCTTACATGGTTTATCGCCACATCGTCCAGCATAGGAGATACCGTGCAAAACCTGCAAAAAAATGTAATGGAAGAACTGAGGGAATTTTATCCCAAGGAAGCAAAAGCAGCGGGAAATTCCCTGCCGGCTGCATTGGCTGATATTAATGGCAAGTCCGGCGCAAAATTTATCGTCATTATTGATGAGTGGGATGCTTTGTTCCGCGAAAAAAAGAAGATAATGCCCTGCAGGAGGAATATGTTCAGCTGCTGCGGGGGCTGTTCCGAAGCAGCATGACAGATCGGATGATTGAAGCGGCCTATATGACGGGTATTCTGCCGATTAAAAAATATGGCAATCAGTCTGCCTTAAGCGATTTCTATGAATTTACGATGATAGATCCTTCGCCGTTGGAGGAATTTGTTGGTTTTACGGAAGAAGAAGCTCACAGTCTGTGTAAAGGAGCGAATCTGGATTTTCGGGAATTGCAGTATTGGTATGATGGATATATTCTGGGTGACTGCCAGCATGTGTACAGCCCAAAATCGGTATTAGACGCAGTAAGCCGAAAACGATTTGGCAGCTATTGGACCCAAACGGAAACATATGAATCATTGAAAACTTATATTACAATGAACTTTGATGGGCTGAAAGACACTATCATTGCTATGCTTGGCGGAGCAAAATGTGAGATTGATCCGAATACTTTCCAGAATGACATGACTACTTTTCGCAGTAAAGATGACGTGCTTACGTTACTGGTGCACTTGGGGTATCTGGCTTATGATACATTTTCAAAATGTGTATTTATCCCGAATCAGGAGGTACGAGAAGAGTTTTTGCGCGCTATAAGAAATTTATAATAATGAGCAGTCACTGCGGGCAGTGATTCAATTGGCTTACATCAGCCGGGTGAAGGATTATCTGGAATTCCAGGAGCTTCCCAGTGGAAAAGGCTATGCGGACATTGTATTTCTACCCAAAAGAGGTTCAGATAAACCGTTGCTTGTGGTGGAATTAAAGTGGAATAAATCCTCTGCAGGAGCCATTGCGCAGATAAAAAATAAGCAGTATGCACAAGTGGTAGAAGAATATGGAGGGGAAATTCTTCTTATTGGAATTAATTATTCGGAAAAAACAAAAAAGCATTCCTGTAAAATAGAAAAATTTCGGAAATAAGGGACGATTATTCTATGTATCTATTTTATGTTATCCAGGACAAAGGAAGATGTCTGCTTCTTTCGATTGGAATCGCAAAAGAAGCAGAAAGGGATATTGCGGAAAACGGAACAATATCACATAATGCTATAAATTGGGATTAGGGAGCGATGCATGTTACGATGCAACAGAAAATAGCAAAAGAAATTTGAGGCAATCGTTTGAAATAAAGCGGTTGCTTTTTATATTGAAATAGAAATGCAGAAAAATCTATATCAATCACGAAAAAACGATTGACGTATTAGAGCGTGTTTTAAAATTATTGGAATTGCGGAACAAGATATCAGGGAACAAAAAACCAAATGTGGACTGGGTGTGTTTAAAGAAAAGCAGAACAAAAAGTTATTTTAAATGACTTTTCAAACCCAAAAATTGCGTAGAACTGCAGGTTCTACGCAATATGATAACTTAAATTATAAGTGACAAAAAACTTCTTGTCAATATGGTCCTTGGGCATTTTTGACAAGATTTTCTTATTTTTCCAAAAATTTTGCATGATTTATGCAGTCATAACCGTTTCCAGAACGGAATTCCGAAAAGGCGGATTATTTTGCGGGGGTTCCAGGACGAAAACCGAGCTGCCGTTTAAAATGATAGGGGTAAAAAATCTGGTCAAAACAGGAGGGAGATCATTATGCCGAAAAAGGGAGAAAACATAAGGAAACGCAGGGACGGCCGCTGGGAGGCTCGCTATATTGCTAAGAGAGATGAAAACGGCAAAGCAGTCTATCATTCCGTATATGGAAAATCTTATGGGGAAGCGAAAGAAAAGCAGAGACGGCAGCAGCTGGAAGGAGACAAGAGATGTTCGAAAACAGAAGATATACTTTTGAAGGAATTGCTGAATCAATGGCTGCAGAGCCGCAAAATGCGTTATAAGCAGTCAACCTATTCCAAGTACAAATATATCATCGACAGGCATTTAGCGCCGGCAATTGGAACTGTGCAGGTGAAAGATTTGAACGTTTCGGAAATCAATATATTTTTAGGAGATAAACTGAAACAGGGCGGACTTGAGGGCGAAAAGCCCTTATCGCCTGCCTATGTGCGCACGATGGCATTGATATTGAACGCGGCGTTCCATTTTGCGGAGGCCGAAGGATTGTGCAGTCCCCTGAAAACAGAAATTTTCAAGCCGGCGGCAAAGAAATCAGAGGTTTCCACCCTCAGCAATGGGGAATATAACCATTTAAGAGAATACTGCCAGGAGCACTTGAATGTTACCAGTCTGGGGATTTTGATTGCTTTGGGAGCCGGGCTGCGGGTGGGGGAAATCTGTGCCCTTCGCTGGAAAGATGTGGATTCAGACAGCCGTCTCATCCATGTGAATCATACCGTTTCCAGAATCAGCGATGAGCAGGGCAAATGCAGATGGCTGATGGAAATGCCAAAAACAACGTCATCTATCCGTGTGATTCCCATTTCTGATGCGCTGATGGAGGCTCTGCTGCAGGTTCGCAAGAATTCGGATTCAGAGTATATCGTTTCGGAGCATCAGGATTTTATCAATCCAAGGACATTTGAATACCGCTATCACAGAGAACTTTTGGCCAGTCAGGTGACAGACGTGAACTTTCATGCGCTGCGGCATACCTTTGCCACGAGATGCGTGGAGGGCGGGATGGATATTAAGACTTTAAGTGAAATACTGGGGCACTCCAGCGTCAATATTACGCTGAATACTTATGTGCATTCTTCGTTGGAATTGAAGAAAAGGCAGGTGGAGAAGGTGGAGAGGTTTTTTCAGGAGAGGGGTCAGGATTAGGGTCGGGGAGTTGGAAAGGAGGCTGGATTGGGGGATTTTTGCGGAGATTGCGTAGAACCTGCAGTTCAGCGTTAAATGATTTTGGGTATAGATAGTATGTATAGCAAGGGAAGAAGTTATACAGAGTGTCAAGTGGGAAATAATTGAGGAAAGTCTAATTGAAAAAGTATTTATAATTCTTTAAAAAGAAGGAAGGAGTTGGAAGTATGGATTTATTAATTTCTCATAAAGAGGTGGATGTTTTGTGAAAATACAAAGAATGAGTAAATTTTTTCTGGTTCTTACGGTGCTATGCAGCATATGGCTATTTTTACCAGAGACAGTACAAGCTGCAAATCCGAAAGAGATAGATTTGCAGCCTAATAAGGTCTACAAGAATTATGATCTGACAGGAAATGGGAAAAAGGACAGAATAAAAATTAAGACCTCAAATAGTACAGATTCGACAGTTACTATTATTATCAACGGAAAAAAGCAAGCTGTGTATAAAAATGTGAATAATATTACAGCAAGGCTGTATACACTGCAAAATGGTAAGCCTTTTTTGTATTTTTGGTTGGAGGAAGAAGATTGGGAAGGCCCTGTGTGCGGAGTTTTTCAATATAAATCAGGTAAACTGAAACAGGTTATCGACTGTAAGAATTTTTTCGGTAAAAAGCAAAAATACGGTTACTCTGTACATGCTTCTGAACTGAGAGCAGAAGGAAACGATTTGGAAATTGAATACTGGTTAATGAGTTATACGATGGGAGGAATGTCTTGCCGTTATCGTTTTGAATATAAAAACGGCTCATTGAGAAGGAATAATAGCCAGACTTCTGCCGTAAAAGTATCTTCAACAATAATGACCGCTTTAAAAAACATAAAAATATATGCAAGTCCAAATAGGAAAAAAGCGTTGTATACATTGAAAAGCGGACAAAAAATTATTGTAACTGGGGCTTATGTGAAGTCGGGAAACTTTTCTCTGAAAGTCAAGAATTTATCTACAGGAAAATGTGGATGGCTCAAATGTCTGAAAAAATTTCCGTCTGCGAAGCTATTTAAAGAGGTGGTTTACACTGGATAAAAAGTAGAGATTGATTAGTAAATTAATTTGAAGGAAGGAGAATCAGAATGGAAAGGAAGACAGGAAAGAGATTGCTGTCTATGCTCCTTGCAGCCGTGATGATAGTTACAACGCAGGGAATGACAGCATTTGCGGAAACGGATGTTACAGGAACAGATACCGTAAGCATATTGAACCCTGTATATGATGCGGATAGTGATACCACAACATGGAATTATATATCTTTTGGCAGCTATCCCCAGACAGAAGTGACAGGAGAAGCCTTGACGGAAGATATTACTCAGGCAATATATAACGGAGAAGGAGACGCATGGGTAAATGGAACCAAGTACCGCAGGCTTGGCAGAACGGATACTGATAACACTGATTATTTTGGAGAAGAGGATTACCGCTATTTTAAATGGGAAAAGATTAAATGGCGCGTTCTGAATCAGGATAGTCTCGGAATACTTACCGTGATGGCAGACCAGGGGCTGGACTGCAAGAAATATGAAGAAACAAGCAGCTCAGTTTCCTGGGAAAGTTCTGATATCCATGAATGGCTGAACAATACATTTTACACTACAGCGTTTAATAGCAGTGAACAGAGCAGGATGCAGGGAAGTTCAGGAGATAAAGTGTATTTGCTTTCGAAAGACAAAGCAGTATCCACAGAATATGGATTCTCTGAGGAAGCCGGGAAAGATACCCAGAGCAGGCGCATGAAGGCAAGCGCTTATGCCAATGCGAGAGGAGCTTTTGTTGACGCGCAAAGCGGTTATGAAGGGAATTGCTGGTGGTGGATGCGACCTGAATATGATTATTATAGTTATTCTATAGGAGAGAGAGTGGCGAAGGATGGAAAAATTGAAACCTGGGATTTTGGGAAAACCTATGGCGCAGTGGTTCCAGTATTAAAATTGAAGCAGGCAAGCGCAAATCCCCTCAGTCCGGTATACAATTCCAGCACGGATAGCACAACGTGGAATTATGTAACCTTTGGAAGCTATCCCCAGACGGAAGTAGATACTGAAAGTGACAGGGCATTGGGGGTACAGTTAGAAAATGCCAGTTTTACAGATGGTGACGCGCAAATAGGTGAAAACAAATACCGCAAGGTGGAAAATGGGGGTAATTCTTATTACTTCAAGTGGGATCCGATTACCTGGAAAATATTGAAGGCAGATGATTCAGAGTTGTTTTTGATGGCCAATGAAGCGTTGGATGCCGGAACATATGATAGTTTTTCGAATGCGGATTGGGAAAATTCTTCACTCCGCAGTTGGCTGAATGATACATTTTATAACGCGGCTTTTACTGATAGTGAGAAAAATGCCATTATAAATAAGACGGTGCAGAATGACGCTAATCCAAGTTATTCCACAGGAGGAGGGAACAGCACAGAAGATAACGTATATTTGCTGTCCATTCAGGAAGCGGAAACTTCCGTAAATGGATTCAGAGGGGATAGTTCTGCAACATCCAGCCGCAAGATCCAGCCCAGCAGCTATGCATGCCGTGTTGGCGCAGCAGCGGGAAATAGCAGATACTGGCTGCGTTCGCCAGGAAGTGGCACTAATGTCGCAGCAATTATTGATGGAACCGGGTATGTTGACAGGAGCGGAGTATCTAAGTCAAATTCTCTGGCGATTGTACCGGTCTTGCATGTCAGGAAATCATCAGCGGCCTGGTCTTTGATGGAAAATGAAGGTCAGTTACTGAAGGTGTCTTTTGGACAAGAAGGCATGACTTCTTCCATATTGGAAGGAAGCGGTAAGGATTATTCCGTAACAGTTACCGGCGCCCATCCATTCGGCTATACCTGTCAATGGTATCATATTCCGGATGGAGAAGAGGAAGGCATCCGGATAGACGGAGCCACTTCTTCCAGTTATTCCATAGAAAATGCAGCCGTTGAAGATTCCGGAAGTTATTATTGCGTTGTGACAAGCGGAAGATATCAGGTGACAAGCGGCAGGGCGAACCTTACAGTTACCCCGCCTACAACGATTACTTTAAGCGATACAAGCTTAAATTTGAACGTAGGAGACAGCCGCAATTTAATAGCTAACATAATGCCTGCCGATTCATCGGTAAATTGGTGGAGTAGCAATTCGAGTATAGCAAAAGTGGAATATCATTCTGTTGCAGCTGAGACTACTGTAACTGGTGACAATGCTGCCGGAAGCCAGCCCGCAGAGTATAGTTCTGGCAAAGCCGAAGCTACAGTAACCGCAGTTGCGGAAGGCACAGCAACAATATACGTATCTGCAGGAAATAATTCGAGAGTGTCATGCACTGTTACTGTAACAGAAAACGGAGAGCAGACAGGAGGCTCAACGCAAACCACAATCACAGGCCTCACTTTAAAACCAGAGAAATTATCCTTAAAAACAGGCGCAAAAGGCGAAATAGCAGCAACGCTAACCCCGGCATCCGCCAATGCGGCTATCAAATGGACAAGTGACAATACGAAAGCAGCAAAAGTAGAATCCAGCGGAGGAACCAAAGCTACCGTAACTGCTGTAGCAGCAGGGAAAGCTACTATAACTGCAGAAGCAGGAGGAAAGAAAGCTTCCTGTATTGTAGAAGTGACTGCTAACACAGGCAGCAATATCAATACCGGTACAAATCCGACTCCTACTCCAACTCCGCCTGGAAATTCCTCTTCCGGTACAACAGCGAATCAAACGGCAAAGCCGGCAGCACCCAAGCTGAAAGTGAAACTGGCCTCAGCCAATGCCGTTAAGCTGTCCTGGAATAAGATAAGCGGAGCTGACGGGTATTATATTTACCGCGCCACATCCAAAAAAGGAAAATTTTCTAAAATCGGAACTACCAAAAAGACTTCTTTTAAGAATTCGAAGTTAAAGAGCAAAAAAACTTATTATTACAAAGTTGCGGCATACAAAGGCAAGACCACGGGTGCAAACTCCAAAACAGCGTCCAAGAAGATTTTGGGCAAATTGTCCACACCCAAAATGAAATTTTCCAATGCGGCCGCTTCCCAGAAATTCACCATTTCCTGGAATAAGATCAAGAACGCGAGCCACATAGAAATCTGGCGTAAAGTGGATCAAAAGGGCACCTATAAAAAATGGAAAACGGTTTCCGCGAAAAAGAGAAAGGTTACATATTCTTACAGAAGCTACACCAGGGGGCACACTTATTTTTATCAGATACGCGCCTATTACTCCAAGGATAAAGTAAAGGTGTACAGCGGATATTCCAAGGGCCTGGGAATAAAGTTATAAGACAGAAAGAGGAAAAATGGAAAATCAGTTATGTTTTCGGTGTTTTAAAATAAAAGGCAGTTACGGGGTATGCCCCCACTGCGGATATGAAGAAGACACAGGTGCGGCGCAGGCTTATCAGCTTGCGCCTGGAACCATCCTGCGGGGCAGGTATATCATAGGAGTCAGCATTGGGTTCGGAGGCTTTGGGATTACCTACAAAGCCTTTGATACTGTCTTGAGCATTGTTGTTGCAATCAAAGAATTTTATCCGGCGGGATTGGTAAACCGGGGCGAAGGAGAAGTGAAAGTAGGAATTTTCTCGGGAGAAAAAGAAAAGGAATTCAAGCGTCAGCTGGAGCGTTTTCTGGAAGAGGCCAGAAATATGGCAATTTTCTCCAAAGAAAAAGACATTATCAATGTATTTGACTACTTTGAAGAAAATCAGACCGCTTATATCATTATGGAATATGTGGATGCTCCCCTGTTAAAAGAGAGTCTGAAAGAAAAAGGAAGATTTTCCGTAGAGGAAGCAGAGAAATATATACTGGCGCTTTTAGATGCGTTGTCCAAGGTGCATTACCATGGCATTATCCATAAGGATGTCAGCCCGGATAATATTTTTCTTTTGGGAGAGGATTCCGTAAAACTTTTTGATTTCGGGGCCGCCAAATTCCAGGGAACAGAAACGGAACGTACGGAGGACGTGGTTGTAAAGGCAGGTTACACTCCGCCGGAGCAGTACCGTTCCAAGAACCAGCAGGGAGCATTTATGGATATCTATGCAGCCGGGGCTGTGCTTTATGAGATGGTTACCGGAGAGAAGCCCATGGAAGCGCCTGACCGTTCTGTCGGAGATGAATTAAAAAGGCCGGGAGAATTTGGAATTGAAATAGAAGAGCGGTTCGAGCGTATTATCTTAAAGGCCCTGGCGCTGAAGCCGGAACTGAGGTTTCAGACTGCAGAGCAGATGAAAGAAGCCATTACAAGCCGTAAAAAAGTAGATCTCCCGGAAGAAGAACTGAAGAAATATCAAAAGAAAAAGAAAGCGCTGGCAGCGGGCCTGGTTTCTGTGTTTGCCGCAGTAGGCGGTATCTTCCTGTTAAGCCAGACTTATTTTTCCGGCAGGGGAAAAATTGATGTGTCTAAAATACAGGAGCAGGACCTGGAAATATGGATTTCAGAGGAAGATGCATCTGCGGGGGAAGAACTTTCGGAGGTGCTTTTAGAGAGTGTAGAAAAAGAGTGCCCCAAATTGAATGTTACGGTGCAGGTGATTGCTCGGAAAGAGTACGGCGAAAAACTACGGCAGGCTGCAGAGAACGGCCAACTGCCGGATGTATTTTGTACCGAAGACATTGAGGCAGAAGATTATTGCGCAGATCTCTCCAGGCTGATGAATACCATGGAGTTGTCTTCCTATCTGTGTCTGGAGGAATATGGGAAGAAAGTTTATGAACTGCCCACCGCCATGCAGGTTGCGGTGGCCTATGTCAGCCAGGAAAAAGAAACGGGATTGCCGGAGTCTTTGGACGCGGCTTCTTTGCCAGAACAGATAGGTATTTTGGAATATGCGGAGGATGCGGGGGCATTTTCGGCGTTTCAGGATATGAATTCTCCTATCTCCCGAATTGCCGGAGATTTGTCAGAAATGGATCGGGTAAAGGAAGTGACTGTGGATGTAATACCGCCCACTGATTTTTCCGTGGTTCCTATTTTAAAAGACGGAAACTTGATAGGAACGCTGGAACATCCCTATGGGGTTAACAAAGATGGAGACAGTTCCAGACAAGAGGCCGGAATGTTCCTGCTGTCCCTGTTGTTGAGTGACGGCGTCCAGAGTGCGGCTTATATGGGAAATGAAGAGGGAATTCCGCTGAACCGCAGGGTTTTCAGTAATTATGAGGAAAATAAAATGACAACTTATCTGGATTTTTTGAAGGAATATGATTTGGAAAATGCAAAACTTTATGAAGACGGCGGAATATGCCGGATTCTGCAGGAAGAGGCGGCAGCAAATAGTAATTAATTCGCTGCGCAGCGGGGATTTTAGAGGGAGAAAATGGAGGAAACAGTAAATGGTTAGATGTTTGGGCTGTATGGCGGAAATTCCGGAGGAAGAAGAAATTTGCAGGCATTGCGGCTATCAGAAGGGGACAGATGTAAAAGAGGCTTATTACCTGCTGCCGGGAAAAATGCTGGGCGGAAAGTATCTGATAGGAAAAGTGCTGGGATACGGAGGATTCGGTGTAACTTATATCGGCTGGGACACTACGCTGAAAAGAAAGGTGGCGGTGAAAGAATACTTGCCCAGTGACTTTGCCACCAGAAGTTATGGGACGGAAGTGCTTACGGTGTTTTCTGGTGAGGCCACCGTACAGTTTGAAGCCGGGCTCAGCAGTTTTATTTCAGAGGCAAAGCGGTTGGCCAGATTCAATCGGATTCCGGAGATTGTGGATATCTATGACTGCTTTATGGAAAACGGCACGGGTTATATCATCATGGAATTCTTAGAAGGGGTTACCGTGAAAGAAATGCTGAAAAAGCAGGAACGCATTCCGGTGGATGAAGCCCGAAGGATTGCCATGGCTGTGCTCCGGGGGCTTTCAGAGGTGCATAAAGAAGGAATTATCCACAGAGATATTGCACCGGATAATATTTTTATCAATAAAAAAGGAGAAGTGAAGCTTTTGGATTTCGGTGCGGCAAGATATGCCACGGCAGTTCAGTCCAGAAGCCTTTCAGTGGTGCTAAAGCCAGGATACGCACCGGAAGAGCAGTACCGAAGCAGAGGCGAGCAGGGCCCCTGGACAGATGTGTATGCCATGGGAGCCACCTTTTATCGGATGATTACGGGAATCCTTCCGGAAGAATCTATTGAACGGATGGTAGAAGATCATTTAAAGCCGCCTTCCGCTCTGGGGATAGAGATTGAGCCGAATACAGAGGCTGCCCTGATGAACAGCTTAAATGTCAGAAAAGAATTCAGGACCAGAGATGCGGAAACTTTTTATCGGGAATTGGACAGCGATGAGAAAGTAGAGCGGGTGCAGGAGGAAAAGACGGTAAAAGAAGAGTTTAAAATTCCTGCCTGGATGCGGTGGGGAGCTGCGGCAGCAGGCGTGTTGGTATGTGTCTGCGCAGTGTTGATTGTCACAGGAAAAATCAGCTTTACCAAGAAGCAAATTGACAGTGCAGGCGGCGCCGAGGCGTTAAAAGAAGGAGAATGCTATGTGCCCAATGTCTCCGGGATGAGTTACGAGGAAGCGGAGAAAGTTCTGAAAGAAAAGAATCTGACGGTGCTGATCAACGGAATGAATTACAGTGAAAGCATAGAAAAAAATAAAATTCTGAACCAGACGCCCAAGGATGGGGAAATCATAACGGCGGAAGAAACTGTGTATGTCATTATGAGCGGCGGAGGCCAGGAAGTGATGATGCCGGATCTTGCCGGAATGGAGTATGAAGAGGCCAAAGAGCTGATTGCGGCTCAGAATCTGGTGTTGAAAGAAGATGGGATAACGGAGGAATACAGCGATTTTGTGGAAAAAGGGAGAATTATTTCTCAGAACATTGATCCGGAAGAGCGGATTAATGTCCAGACGGAAATTACTCTTACGGTTTCCCTTGGCAGCCTTTCTTCGGAAACAGCGGTTCTGACCGTACCGGATGTGCGGGGAATGACCAAAGATGAGGCGCTGGCCTGTCTTTCCCAATTGAAAGAATCCACTGGATTTACCTATTCCCTGGGAAAAGTGAAGAAAGAATTCAGTACAGAGGTGGGAAAGGGAAAAATCATCAGCCAGGGATTAGAACCGGGAAGCCAGGTGCGTACCAATGAACCGCTGACCCTTGTGATCAGTAAAGGGCCTCAGAAAGTACAGGTGCCGGAGGTTGTATATTTGTCCAAAGAGGAAGCAGTGAAAAAGTTAGAAGAGGCGGGGCTGACCGTTCAGATTCAAGAGGAATACAGCTCCAAAGTTTCGAAAGGGCTTGTCATTAGCCAGAGCCAGAAGTCAGGTACTAAAGTGGGAAAAGGCACGGCGGTAACGATAAGCATAAGCCTTGGAGAAGAGCCGGCAAAATCGGATTCCGGCAATTCCAATAAGACGCCGCCTCAAAGAGAGTCTCAGCCGGAACCTCAGCCAGAGCAGCCCCAGGAGCCGGAACCCCAGCCCCAGCCTCAGCCAGAACCCCAGCCTCAGCCGGAACCCCAGCCAGCAGGAGAAGTTGTGGAAGACGGCGGCGGAGTTGTGGAAGATGACAATAATAATGTAGTCTCAGACTGATACTGGAAATGGAGGAAACCATGGTTACATACGAGATTTTATCAGAGCCGGGAGAACGGGAATATAACGAAGATTATGCAGGAGCAGGGCAGAACGGAGAGGCGTTTTGTTTTGTGCTTGCAGACGGTTTGGGAGGCCATGGCGGAGGAGATGAAGCGTCCCGGATGGTAGCGGAATATATTTTAAATGATTTTGAGAAGCAGGGAGAGACGTCAGAGGAATATCTGCAGAAATGCTTTGAAGAAAGCCAGAAACTTCTGATGGAGGAACAGGAGAAGCAGAACAGAACCTATGAGATGAAAACTACCCTGGTGGTTCTGCTCGCAGACGAACATACGCTGCGGTGGGGGCATATCGGGGATTCCAGGCTGTACTTCTATCGGAACAAAAAGCTGAAGCGAAGAACCTTAGATCACAGTGTTCCGCAGATGCTGGTAGCTGCCGGAGAGATTAAGGAAGAAGAGATACGGGGCCATGCGGATCGAAACCGTCTGCTGCGGGTGATGGGATCTGAGTGGGATCATCCCAGGTATCAGCTTGCTCCGCCGGTAGAACGCACTGGACAGGAAGCATTCCTGCTGTGTTCCGATGGATTCTGGGAATGGATCGAAGAAAAACCCATGCAGGCCGCGTTAAAAAAGGCGGGTTCTCCGGCGGAGTGGTTAGAACATATGCGAAAAACAGTGCAGAAAAACGGAACGGGGAAAGGAATGGATAATTATTCTGCAATTGCAGTGTTCGTGGACTAGAAAAGAAAGAGTTCCGCAATTACACTAATTGCGGCCAGGGAAGGAAGAGTTCCGCAATTGCACTAATGCGGCTAGGGAAGGAAGAGTTTCGCAGGTGCGCTAATTGCGGCCAGGGAAAGAAGAGTTCCGCAATTGCAGCATTATGCGGATTGGAGGAGGAAGAAAATGGCAATTATACAATGTCCCAACGGGCATTATTACGACAATGAAAAGTTCAGCGGCTGCCCCCACTGCGCCAGTTTGGCGGAAAGCATGGGAAACCAGCAGGAATCCTTGACTGTGGCTTTGGCGCAGGAGGCCCGGCAGGTAGAAAACTATGCAGTAGAATACTTAAAGAACAATGCGCCCCAGGCCGCTGCCCCCGCGTCTGTGCAGAGAGAGATGGAAAAGACGGTAAGCCTGTTTGAAAAAGAAGGGGTATCCAAGTGCATTGCAGGCTGGCTGGTGTGTACGGAGGGGGAGGAATATGGCAGAGGCTTTCCCTTGTATGCAGGATTTAACCGCATCGGCAGAAGCCGCGGCAACGATATTGTACTGACAGATCCCCATGTGTCCAGAGAAGAGCATTGTTCTGTTATTTATGAGGAAAAGAAGAATGTTTTCTACCTGTTTCCAAAGGACGGAAATCTCGTTTACGCAGGGGAAGAAATGGTGGAACAGGCCCAGGAACTTACAGACGGGCAGGCCATTGCCATAGGGGAGACAAAGCTGGAATTTGTGGCATACTGCAAGGGAGAGAAGAAATGGGAAAAGAAAAAATAAAGACGGTTCGGCTGTTTTCTCTGGCTGAACCAGGGTTTGCTTCCATAGAAGAAAACAAGTTTCAACACATGTTAATCCGGTTGTTTTCCTTAGCGCTGGCACTCTGCCTGTGTCTGGGCCGCAGCCCGCAGATACTGGCTGCGGACATTGACAGTCAGATTGGAGAGGTCAGGATTGAGGGCGCTGCCGCTTACATGCCTGAGATAAATATTTATTGTTATCCCGGACAACCGGAACTTTTGGAAGATGTAAGCGTTACCTATGGAAAAGAGGAACTTCTGGTCAGTCCGGCTCTTCCTTTTGCGCAGACAGAGGCAGGCACGGATTACTATATCCTTTTAGACATTTCCGCTTCTGTCAGCCCAGAGTATTTTGCAGGGATGAAGGCAAGTATTCTGGATTTTTGGCAGAATATGAAGGCAAAGGATAAGCTTTCCCTGATTACATTTGGGGATGCGGTAACCGTGGTATTTCAGGATCAGACAGCGGCAGATGATATTTCCGGCGCGGTAAACGCGCTGCAGAATCCGGATCAGAACACCTGCCTGTTTGAAGCCATCGACAAGACGGCAAAGCTTGCAGATGTGAAAGAAGAGGCGGGCGTCCGCAAGGTGGCGCTGGCATTGACGGACGGAGAGGATTTTTCAGAAAATACTTCTACCAAAGAAGAGGCCCTTGCCACGTTAAAAGAAAAAATGATTCCTCTTTATGCTATGGCAGCCAAGGAAAATAAACAGGGAGATGAGAACAGTTATATAGACAGCATGGGAGCGTTTGTTCGGGAATCCGGCGGACGGATGGAGATTTTTGACGCAGAAAGCGCAGTCGGGGTGATGCAGAAACTGAACCAGACCTTTGCAGAAGCTTTTGTGATTTCGGCAAGGGCAAGATCTAACGCGGTGGATCATAAGAAAAAAGCCCTGGCAGTTACATTTTCCGATGGAAAAACAAAAATTTCTGATTTTATCGTGTCTTATTATCAGGAGGATGAAGAAGCGCCTGTGGCGTCTGTCAAGCAGAATTCCAAACATTCTCTGAAAATAACCTTCAGCGAGCCGGTAAAAGGCGCAAATAAGGTGGATGCCTATGAGATTAAGCGTGAGGACTCCCGGATAACGGATGGGTATATGGTGCGCTATGACAAAGAAAAGGCCACTGCAGTTCTTACCTTTGAGGAAGATCTTCTGAATGGAAAATACGAAATAAAATTCCGCGGCGTGACAGATAATTCTATGGAAGAGAACGAATTGACAAAAAGGTGCACTTTTCAGGTGAAAAAGGGCAGGAACTTGGGCGTTTCTGATTATCTGAAACAGTATCAGGTATTTTTGGCTGCAGCGGTTATTCTGGTTGTATTGCTGATTGCCGGAGCCATTGTATGGCATAGAGTGAAGAAACAGAAAGGAATTGTCACCATAGAGGGAAAGGCAGTGCTCCAGTCCAATGTAGAGAAAAAGCATCATGTGCAGGTGCAGAAAAGGCAGATTCCCAGAAGACAGATCCAGTTTTGTCTGGAAGGGGCCGCCGGCGCAGGGAGGCAGCTGAATGTGGATATTTCAGGGAGCATTATTGTAGGACGTTCCAGGAACTGTGATGTTTCGATAGAAGATGAGAGGATGTCCCGCCAGCATTTTGCTATTTCGGACAGGAACGGCGTATTCTATCTGGAAGATCTGCATACCACCAATGGAACATGGGTGAACGGAAAAAGGATTGCCGCGCCGAGCCCTCTTGCCTCTGGAGACAGGATACAGGCCGGGGACATGGCAATGACAGTGAGGTGGTAAGGGATGAGGGAGGAATACAGGTGCCCTAATTGTTTTCAGGGGAATATCAGTACAGGAATCTGCACATGCTGCGGATTTGACAGGCAGGAAGAGAAGCAGAATCCCATGCGCCTGCCGGAGTGGTCCTTTCTTGCGGACCGTTATCTGATTGGGCGGATTCTGGGAAACGGGGGATTTGGGATTACTTACAAGGCATTTGACGTGTTAAATCAATGTGTCTGCGCAGTGAAAGAATTTGTTCCGGTGGGCGTTGTGGCAAGGAGAGAAGACAGGATTCACATAACAGTGACCTCTAAATCAAACACCGAAGATTTCGAACATGGGAAGCGGCGGTTTATGGAAGAGGCGGAGGTGCTGAAAAAGCTGACCGATGTGCCGGAAGTGGTGCAGATCATGGATTATTTTATGCTGAATGACACGGCTTATTTTGTAATGGAATATATTGAAGGCGCGACCTTGAAGCAATTGATGAAGATTTATGGAGGAAAGATTCCGCTGCCGGACGCTGTGTCAATGATCGGCAGTGCGGGAATGGCATTAGAGCAGGTGCATAGAAGGGCTGGGATTTTTCACAGGGATATCAGTCCGGACAATATTATGGTGACGGCGGACGGCCGGGTGAAATTAATTGATTTCGGCAATGCCAAGCATATCATAGGGAAAAGGAGCCAGACGCTCTCTGTAATACTAAAACACGGATATGCGCCGCCGGAACAGTATTCCAGTACCAGCAGCCAGGGCAGTTATACAGATGTTTATTCCCTGGCGGTGACTTTTTATTATGCCGTGACAGGCATAATGGTGCCAAGCGCGCCGGATCGCTTCGGGGGAGAAGAATACCGCCCGTTGTTGGAATTGTGTCCGCAGGCGGGGCAAAGAGTATCACAGGCAGTGGATCGGGCGTTGGTATTAAACAGCAAGAACAGGACCAGTTCTGCCGCAGAGTTCGTCCGTGACTTTTCTTTCTCAAAGGGAAGTTCTGCTACAGCTTACCTGAAATTGTCAGGCGGCGGGCGGCAGGAATGGAGTCTGCCGGAGAATAAGAAAGTGGTAATCGGCCGTTCCAGCGGGTGGGCGGATATTGTCCCCACCAACGACGGCAAAGTCAGCAAGCAGCACTGCGAATTGTTCTGGGACAGTTTAGAGCAGCGCATGTATCTGAGGGATTGTTCCACAAACGGTACTTTTATTGACGGCGCAAGGCTTCAAAAGGGAAAGGCCTATCTGATTCCAAACGGCGGGCAGTTTTCCCTTGGAAACCATATCTGTGATTTGGAAGTGGGGTGGAAAAATGGCTGAAATGGAAAAAGACATTGTGACAGTCCGGCTGTTTCCTCAACACAGGGCAGAGCCGGAGGTGAAAATAGAAATCGGCACATCCAGTATTATCGGAACCAGACGCAGCCAGGAGGATACCATATTTGGCTATGGTTCAGGAAAGGAAGCCATTGCTCTGGTCTGCGACGGCATGGGAGGGCTTTCCGGCGGGGAGATTGCAAGCAAGGCGGCGGCAGAGAGTCTGGTGAATGCGTGGTTTGGCAGAAAAGAGATTGAGGATATTCCGGAATTTTTAGAAAAAGAGGCGCTGAAAGCGGACGAGAAGGTATTCCAGCAGAAAAATGATAAAGGAGAACGGCTTCGGGCGGGAACTACCATTGTAGCGGCGATTATCCGCGGAAATGAATTGTATTGGCTGTCGGTGGGGGACAGTAAAATATATATTATCCGGGGGAAAGAAATTCTGTCGGTATGCAGAGAGCACAATTACCGGCTGACCTTAAACCAACAGCTGGAGCAGGGTGAGCTGACGCCGGAAGAATATGCGGCAGAAGAATACAGGGCAGAGGCTTTGATCAGCTACCTCGGAATGGGAAATGTGTCTTTGATGGATTTGAACCGCCAGCCTTTTCTGCTGGAAGACGGGGACATTGTTCTTTTAAGCAGCGACGGACTGTACCGGAGCCTTTCAGAAGAAGAGATCTTATGCCTGATCAAAGAGTTTGGCGGTGACGTGCAGGGAGCGGCAGATGTGTTAACTTCGGCCGCCCTGGGAAACAAACAGTCCGGGCAGGACAATACCTCTGTGGTAGTGATGCGTTATAGCGTTTCGGGCAGGAAAGAAGAACAGGAAGAGAAAAAGAAAACGGGAGGAAAGCAGGATGAATTTAAAAAGATGTGAAAATGGTCATTTTTATGACGGAGACAAGTTCCAGATGTGTCCCCACTGCGCAGCAGTAGGCGGCGGAGAACAGCAGGCGACTATGCCTTATACGGAGGCAGATAACGGTTACAACACAGCCATGACAGAGCCGGTGACTATGCCGATGTATGCGCCTAAGGAGCCGCAGGCTGCCGGCGCTTTTCCGGTGCAGCCCCAGATGATGGAGCAGCCGTCAGGCAATCTTTCTTTGCAGGATGCAGTGAGCAGGGCAATCACTGTGCCCGGAGGCATGGAGCAGGATGAAGAGAAAACGGTCAGCCTTTACCAGTATCAGAACCACACAGATCCGGTGGCGGGCTGGCTGGTATGTATTGAGGGAACAGATTTCGGCAGCAGTTTTACCGTAAAAAGCGGAAGAAATTTTATTGGGCGGGCCTCCCATATGGATGTGGTGCTGCGGGGAGATAACAGCATTTCCAGGGAAAAGCACGCCATTATTCTCTATGAGCCGAAACGGAGGGAATTTATCGCCCAGGCCGGCGAGTCCAGAGAACTGTTTTATCTGAATGATGAGGTTGTGCTGAATCCAGTGCGGCTGAAACAGTATGATATTCTGACGATCGGAAATACAAGGCTGATGTTTTTTCCCTGCTGCGGAGAGAATTTCAGCTGGGATGATTTTAAGAAAGATGAGGAATAGGGATGGGGAACTTAAAGACAAACAGAAGCGCTGGGCTTTATATTGCTTTGACAGTTTTGATGAATTTCCTGCCTATGATACTGGTGGTTATAATCGGAAAACGGCTGTTGTCCAACAGTTCCGGGCTGGCCGCTGCCGCTCTGGGTTTGGGCGGGGGAAGCCTGCAGGATATGCTCAGGGATATTTTAGTTTTTCTTATTTTGACATGGATTTTGGCAGTTGCTTATCTGATCTATGTCCTTGTACTGTTTTGGGGCGTCTGCCGTGATATGAATTTCATTTGCGGAAAATACGGCCTGGGAAACAGCATGAATTATATTCTGGTGATGCTGCTGTCAGGAGTTACCTTGAACATCTATTATATATTCTGGTCGAACCAGCAGGGGAAACGGCTGAAAGAAGCAGAAGGACACTACCAGAGGCAGGTGAAGGGGACAGGAACTTCCCATCTGATCTTTGCTCTGCTTGGTTCTGTTCCGGTATGGCTGTCGGTATTTTTGGTGTATAAACTTCAGACAGATCCTTTGTATTTTATGGCTCATGCCGGAATGATTGCCGCTGCGTCCATAGCAGGATTTTTCCTTGGATTTCTGGATCTGGTAAACCGGGCCTATTTTATCAAAGATGTGAATACCCTTGCAAAAGCCTATAACGGGCAGGGCGCCTGGGACACGAATGGAAGGCCGCAGGCAGGCAATGCGCAAAATCCAGCGGCAGACAGTTATATGCTGCAGGATTTTGCGCAAAATCCGGCGGAAGACGGTTATACGCCGCAGGCAGGAAATGTTCAGAATCCGGCCGCAGGCGGCTATATGCCGCAGGGCATGGCTTCCCAAAGTCCGGTTCTGGGAGCTTCTTTACAGCAGAACGGAGAAGAATACACTATGCCGGTGGACGGCTGGATGCCGGACGCAGCCCAGGCATGGAAACCGAAGGACGCCGGAATGCAGGCCGGATATTTGATAGGAAGCAAAGGAGAATACCAGGGAGCGTCTATTCCGATCGAAGGGGAACTGCTCATTGGAAGGGATGAGACAAACTGCCAGGTGGTAATTAAACGGCCGGATATCAGCAGGAAACATTGCATGATCCGTTATAGCGGGAATGGCTCTTATACCGTGACAGACTGTTCTTCTAACGGCGTCTATGACAAGGAAGGAAACGCGTTTCCCAAAAATGTACCGGTTGCCTGCGGTTCCGGTACAGTTCTTGTAATTGCAAAAAGCGGGAATGAATTTCTGCTGAAATAGACAGACGGGGATGAAATGGGATGGAAGATAATATGGCAAAAGAGAAGATTTGCGGCGGTTTGAAGACAGGGGATGAAATGCGATGGAAGATAGAACAGGGCAGATAAGCAGAAAACTTACCGTAATGGACGGTGAAGGCAGAGTATTGGAACTGTCGTTGGATGATTTGCGTAAGGAACGGATTTTCTGGGGAAGGGATCCCGGGCACAATGATATTGTAATCCCTTCTCCCGGGGTGTCCAGAATTCACGGCAAGTTTAAGATTGTGCCCCAGGGGATTCTTTTTGCGGATGTGGGCAGCACCAATGGAACTTATCTGGAAAATGCCGCCGGAAAGCATCTGATACAGAAAAAAAGCGGATATGTGTTTTTAAGAGATGGAGATATGCTCCGGGTGCAGCCTCCGGAAGGGAGAGAGGGAAATTCTGTTTTACTGCTGTACACGGAATCCATGCAGAAGGGAAAATGGCAGAAATACGCGCTGCCGGCGCCCCGGATTGCCATTGGCCGCGGAAGTGAAAATGATATTGTGCTGCAGCACATGGGAATTTCCAGAAGGCATGCGCTGATTGAGCAGAAAGGGGAGGTCTATGTTATTTCTGACTGTCAGAGCGCCAATGGGGTTCTTGTGAATGACAGCATCTTGCACGGGACATGCATGCTGAAGGATAAAGATGTAATCCGTATCCTGAACAGCATTCTGATTTTCACCAGTTCCGGAATCTACTATAAAAGCTCTCAGCAGGGCGTAAGCCTTCGGGTCCGCAATATGAACAAAATCGTGGGGAAGGGAAAACAGATTCTCCATGATGTGAACGTGGATATTGACAGTAATGAATTCGTGGCGATTGTGGGCGGTTCCGGCGCCGGCAAATCCACATTGATGAACGCCATCAGCGGCTTTGACAGGAAACGGCAGGGGACAGTTCTTTTTTCCGGATTGAATCTGGATGAAAATTTCTCGGTGTTAAAAAGTCTGATAGGGTATGTGCCTCAGCAGGATATTATCTATGAAAACCTTACGCTGAACCGCATGCTGATGTATACGGCCAAATTAAAGATGCCCAAAGACACTTCAAAAGAGGAAATAGAAAAGAGAATCCATGACGTCCTGGAAATGGTGGAACTGTCTGAACATCAGAATACCTATATCCGCAAGCTTTCCGGCGGGCAGAAAAAACGCGCCAGCATAGCAGTGGAGCTTTTGGCGGATCCCAGTCTGTTTTTCCTGGATGAGCCCACATCTGGCTTAGATCCGGGAACAGAAAAGAAATTGATGGGAACCTTAAGCCGGCTGGCAAAATCCCAGGGGAAAACCATTATTATGGTGACTCACACCACCCAGAGCCTGGATTTGTGCGATAAAGTCATATTTATGGGGCAGGGCGGGAGAGTCTGCTTCTGCGGAACATGCCAGGAGGCAAAAATGTTCTTTGATACGGATAATCTGGTGGACATTTATAATGAAATGGCTGCTAAGCCCCAGGAATGGGCAGAACAGTATGTGGGGTGCGTGCCTTTAGAGCCGGTTGGTTTCGGGGAAGGAAAAGAAGCACCCAAAAAGAAAAAATTTTCCGGCATCCGCCAGTTTTTCATATTAACGATGCGTTACGCGGAGATTATGAAGAATGACCTGCCAAGATTGGCGCTCCTGTTTTTGCAGCCGGTGCTGATTGCGCTGCTTCTTGGGATTGTGGCGGACGACCGGGTGTTTGAAATCTACGAAAGCACCAAATCCATTCTGTTTGCGTTGAGCTGCGCGGGAATCTGGATAGGGCTGTTTAATTCCATACAGGAAATCTGCAAGGAGCGGGCAGTGCTGAAGCGGGAATATATGGGGAATATGAAGTTATGGTCCTATACCCTGTCAAAATTTGCGGTTCAGATGGTTGTGGGCATCTTTCAGGCTGCGATTATTGTGGCGGTGTTCGGCATGGCTATCGGGCTGCCGGAGAAGGGGATCCTTATGAAAAACAGCTTTCCGGAGATGTTTGTGACAATATGGCTGACCATTACGGCATCCATGGCTTTGGGATTTATTTTGTCCGCAGTGGTAAAGAGCGGGGATAAAGCAATGGCCTGCGCACCCTTTGTGCTGATTATCCAACTTCTTTTTTCCGGTATCCTCTTTGAATTAAAAGGGGCGGGGAACAAGATTGCCTATGCTACCATCAGCAAATGGTCTGTGGAAAGCCTTGGGAGCATTGCGGATCTGAACAGCCTTACAATGAAAATGCAGGAAGAACTGCCGGGAATTGAGCATGAATTCCAGGAAATCTTTGAGTTTGCCAAAAAGCATCTGCTGTCCAATTGGGCAGTGCTGGCGGTGATGGTGGCGGTTTGCTTTGTTATTACTGTGCTGGCCCTTCGGAACGTGGCGAAGGACGGGAGATGATGGGTAAGCAGATCTTACAGGAGCTTTCTGAATGGGCCGGAGTATGGCCTGCAAAAATATCCTGGATGCGGCAGATTTCAGAGACAATAAAAAAATGGGGAAGACAGTTCAAAGAGCGGTTGCTTATTGTAACCGGGCTTGGAGCAGCCTGCTTCTTGCTGCATCTTACAGGAATCGGCTGCCCGATCAAATGGCTTACTGGGATTAGCTGTGCCGGATGCGGTATGACAAGAGCAGCAGTATGTGTTTTGAAGCTGCAGTTTGGCCAGGCCTATGAGTACCATCCGCTGGTCTATGCTATGCCCATGTGCGTTCTGTTGTTTCTGTTCTGGGATAAAATCCCGGCAAAGGCGCAGAAAGTGATCGCTGCGGCAGTTATTGTCTGTTTTGCAGTTATGTACCTGGCACGGCTGCAAAATCCCAGTTCAGTGGTTTCCATTGAGCCTGAAAATGGAATAGTTATGCGGATATGGCATTTTTTCATGCAAAGAAGATAAGGATGAATCAGGCACAGAAACACAAATGTGAAATGTTACAGAACATGGCAGAGAACTGTCGTAAAATAATTTACGGATAGTTCTAACAGTGCAATGGACATGACAAAAAGTTCATTGCGGATCTAGGAACGGAGGAGAAAAATGGTAAAAGAAGATCGTGGTTTAGGCATGTATATCCTGCTGTCCATCTGTACCTGCGGGATTTATGGATTGTATTTTATTTATTCTATGGCGCAGGATTCCAATACCCTTTGTGAAGGGGACGGAAAGAAAACGCCGGGGCTTCTCAGCTTTATTCTGCTGACGATTGTCACTTGCGGAATTTACGCAATTTACTGGGAGTACAGCCTGGGGAACAGGCTTTCAGAAAATGCGCCCCGCTATGGAATGAATTTTCAGGAAAACGGCACAACCGTGCTGCTCTGGAATATCTTTGGCTCTATGCTGTGCGGAATGGGCCATTTTGTGGCAACAAATATTCTGATTAAAAACATGAACGCGCTGGCCCGCAAATATAACGAAGCAAATCCGCAGCAGCAGGCAGTTCAGGAGTTTGCGCAGCCGGAGCAGCAGTCAGGCATTTCAGATCAGATTCAGCCGGACGCTCAGGGTTATATTCCGGTTAACGGAGACGACGATTATACCATGCCGGCAGAGGAATGGACGCCGGATTTTGGTGATGTTCCAGAAAGCGGCAGTATGGAATGCTGCAAAGGAACCTATGAAGGAACTGTGATCCCCATCGACGGAGAAGTGATTATCGGCAGGGATGAGACTTGCTCCCATATCGTAATCAAGGGGCCGGAAATCAGCCGGAAGCACTGCGGAATTGCCTATGACAAAGGAAGCGGAAGCTACATTGTCACAGATTATTCTTCCAATGGCGTTTATTATAAAAATGGACAGGCGTTTCCAAAGAATGTGCCGGTTGCCTGCGGTGCGGGGACGATTCTTGTGATTGCGGAGAGTGGGAATGAGTTTTTGCTGAAATAGGGGAGGAAAAATTAAAGCAGTATTAATGCAAAACAGAAAGGAAGGAAAATTATGAAGAAAAAAGTGATGGCATTATTGTTAGCAGTTTGTATGATTGCAGGAGAAGAAGGTATGATTCTGCAGGCATCAGAGACAGAAGTTTCTCAGACAGAGATGTCAACAGAACTTTCAGAAGAGAATGTAATTCCTACAGATAAGTCTGTGGAAAACAATAATGGAGTACAGGAAGATTTGCAATTAGGGAATTCAGCGGATGCAAATCTTGAGAATCAGGAAGAGAACACAGATAGTTCGAGTGAATCAAGTAATGGAAATCGGGAAGAGAAGAGGCAGGAGAATTCTTTAAAAACTGGAGATGAAATACATGAGGGAGAAGCGGAACAACCAGATGAGAGTATTCCGATAGAAGGAAGCGGGACAAATGAGGCAGTAGATGGGAAATTAGAAGAAACCAAAGAAAAAGTAAAAGTTGAAGCGCAAATGGTTCAAGAGGAAGCAGAAATTGAACAGTCAGAATCAGAGCAAGAAGAAAAGGTTTTATCAGAACCAGAAGGAATGATGGTTCAGGAGACGCTCCGTGGCGCAGAAAGTTACTATGAGCAGGAACCAAATAACAGTATTTCAGAAGCAAATGCAATTTCATTGGGGACGACAGTGTATGGTTCCTTTACGGATAATGACAGAGAAGATTATTATAAAGTGACACTGCCTTCAGCGGGAGCATTGAAACTTCATTTTCGTTCAAATAATCTTGCTGTTGTTTGGGTAAGTATATATTTTGATGAATCTGGAAAGGAAGGGGTTTTTAGAGATGAATGGGAATGGAATGAAAATTTGAAACTTTTGGATGTAGATAGTGTAACTTATTTGGAACCAGGAACATATTTTATTAAAATATATGAAGAGGATTATGATTATGAGCCTACAGGAGACTATACATGTGAGGTGCAATTCAGCAGTTCTGGGACAAACGATGGGGAGCCGAATAATTCCTTTGCCGAAGCGAAAAATCTGAATATGGGAGATATTATAACTGGACAGATTTCCTGTAATGATGAGTTTGATTATTATAAGATAAATGTTAATGCAGTGGGAAAAGTTACAATGAATATAACTTCATATATGAGAACTTGTAGGATTACTATCTATGATGGAGAAAGAAATAAAATTTGGGATGGTCATGGTGATAGTGAAGATACTAAGGGGAAGCAGTATAGGAATGAATTCTATTTAGAGTCGGGAGTTTATTATATAAGAATGGGGGCGAAAGAGAATACATATAGTACTTATTATTATAATGGTATTTATAAAATAAACCTTGCTTTTACAGCTACTGAAGTTTCTTTTACTGGAGACGACAACAGTGCCATGAATGCTAAACCCATTACCTGGAATAAGACATACAAGGGCCAGATTTCTATCAATGATGAATATGACACTTACAAATTTGCTTTGGCAAAAGGAAGGAACATCCCTATTTCCTTTAGTTCTAATATGAGAACATATCAAATAAAAATGTACGATGCCGCAGGAAAGACCGTATGGGAACAAGAACCCAGTTATTACAGCGGATGGGATGAGAGTAGTAAATCCAGGAAAGATTCCTATACGGTTACGTTATCAGCAGGCACGTATTACATGGAAGTTAGCGGCAGAAGCGATTGGACAGGAATTTACAGCTTCAGTCTCAGCGCAGGAGAACTGACTTCTCTCAAACTGGATAAGAAAAGTTTGAAACTGGTAAAGGGAAAAAAATATCAGTTAACTCCGGCAATGGAGCCAGTGAATTGCAAGGTTACCTGGAAATCTGATAATCCCAAAGTAGCTTCTGTAAAATCAGGTAAGATTACAGCAAAGGGCTATGGACAGGCAACAATTACCTGCCGGGCGCAGGATGGCTCCAACAAAACAGCTTCCTGCAAAGTAACTGTGGTTCCTGCAAAGGCAAAAATATCATCTTCCAAAAGCGGAAAATCTTACCGGAAGATTAAAATTAAGTCCCAGAGTGGGGTTACCGGTTTTGAAGTATATACAAAAACAAAACGCAGTTCTTGGAAGCTCTATAAGACAGTGAAAGGATCTAAAAATAAGAGTCTGAAAGTGAAAAATAAATATTATAACAGCCATTCCTTCCGGGTAAGGGCATATAAACAGGTCGGAAGCAAGAAATATTATGGCGCTTATTCAAAAACTTTGTAAATAATTTATAGAAAGGTTTGGAAAGAAGGGGTTGTTGGAAGATGGCAAATATCCACAATATAGATGTGAAATGTTTAGTTTAAGACTATATTGTTTGAAAATTCCATTTTTCGACAGCCCCTTATAAAATATAAGGAGAACAGCAAATGAAAAACAAAAACCAAGGCGCATTGCTTGCCGTTGCCCTGGGCATTATCCTTGCAATTTCCGCAGCCGTATTTGTATTTCTTACAGTGTCTGCAAAGCCGCCGAAATTATCCCAGGAAAAGATGCAGAAAGCGGTGGAAACTGCAGAGAAAGCAGCGGAAAAGGAAAATCAGCCGGGGCCGGAAGAACCTGTGGAAAGCGATGAGGAAAAATACACAAAGTCCATCAAAGCCTTTCAGGTAATGGCAGGAGAATCATCCGGCGCAGATACAACAAATGCCCAGCCGAAGGATACGGATAGTTCCAAGGATGCAGACAATGAAGAAGACGGGAATTCCGAAGAGGCCGAAGCTGCAGAAAACGGATATCTGTGCTCCTACAGTTCCCAGAGGATTATGACAGAAGCAGATGTCCAGGAATTAAAACAGGGAACTTACACGGATTTGCCCCAGGGCAAGGGCATTATTCGAATGGTAGTCAATGAATTATATGCCAAATACGGCTACCAATTCGGCAAAGAAGAGATTCAGGCGTATTTTGAGCAAAAAGAATGGTACCAGGCGATCCCCACAAGGAGCACGGACATGAATGATATCATAAAGAAAATGACAGATACGGAACGGGCCAATGTAGAATTTCTGTCTCCATACATAGAAGAGGAATAGGAAATGTTTACAGGAAAACAGGGAGGGAAAGTTAGTGGAAGGAACAGGCAGCAGTATGAATCGAAAAATATGTCCCAAGTGCGGGACAGCAAATCTTGAAGACGCGCGGTTCTGTGAAAATTGCGGCACAAATATAGAAACTTTTGCGGCCCAGGGACAGCAAATGTTCGGCAGTAATTACGGCGGCGTATCCAGCCAGCCTCAGGCGGCGGAAAAAAAGCCCGTGCCCAAATGGCTGCTGATTCTGATTGCGGAAACCGCTTTGCTGGCTTTCAGTATTTATGGAAACACTATGGCCATAAGAAATGGAAAAAGTCCAAAGCAGGCAGCGGAATCCTTTTTTGTACATATGGCAAACGGTGATTGGGAACAAGGTTATTCTGAATTGGATGCAGAAGGCTCCGAATTTATTAATGCCAAGATGTTTGCAAAGACAAGCGCGCAGAATCGCGCGATGGGGATTGTGACGAATTATCAGATTGGGCCGTTGTATGATGAGCAGGGCCTGGGTGAGCTTTCCCAAAGCATTTACGATCTGGCAGGTGAACTGGGCCTGGAAGAATATCTGGAACAGGAAAGCGGCTCTTCTTTGGAAAAAACATTTAGAGTAGATTATCGGACCAAAGAAGATACAGAGAATAGTTCCTACTTAATCATGATGAATCAAACTTCGGAAGGATGGAAAGTGGGGGCGTCCAATTTTATCTGTTCCGATTACCGTATTTATGTCCCCAGAGGATTTCATGTCAGCCTGGACGGAATTGAACTGGGAGAGACATACTTGCTTCAGGAAGGGGAAGAGGGATATGAAGGAGGCGATTCTAATTATATAGACAGCTATTCTGTTCCTCAGATTTTTTATGGCAATCATGAAATTAAAATCACCATGGAGGATATGGAAGATGTATCTGAGTCGATTAAGATTGGTTACGGAGATTCCCAGTACAGGCTGGAAAATGCGCGGCTGAAAGAAGAAGTCCGGGATATGTTAATTCAAAAAGCGGGGGAAAACATGCAGCAAATTTACAGCGCTGCTTTGGCAGGAAAAAATTTTAATTCCGTAGAAAACTTGTTTTCTTCAGAAGAGGAAGCGCGAAAACAAGCGAAGGAGGATTATGAATATCTTCTGGCGGATTTGAATGAAGGAGAGTATCTGCCCACAAGAATTATTTTTCAGAATGTCGAAGGAAAATCTGATTCTTCTGACAGTGTTGTGAATATCAGTTTTGATTATATTGTGGAATACAAATATGAAAGCTGGGGCGGCGATTGGAATAACAGCCAATCTGACGGAACCGAAGAGTGGACCTTCGGATTCCGGAAAGAAGACGGAAATTGGGTTCAAACAAATTTAGGGTGCCAAACCTTATATTACTAAAGGAGAAAAGAATATGAGTAAATTTTGTACAAAATGCGGCCGTCCTATCCCAGAGGGAGGGATTTGCTCCTGCCAGATTCAGGCGGGGAACGCAAACAAAGGCGGCCATTCGAATAACCAGCAGCAATTCCAAAATCAGCAGGCGGCTCAGAACCAACAGTTTCAAAATCAGCAGGCGGCTCAGGTCCAACAGTTCCAAAATCAGCAGGCGGCTCAGAATCAACAGTTTCAAAATCAGCAGGCGGCTCAGAACAGGCAATTTCAAAGCCAGCAAGTGTATCAGGGTCAGCCATTCCAGAATCAGCAAGTTGGCGGGCAGCAGTACAAAGAGCAGGCGTCTGCGTTTGCCCAGAATTTTTTCGGAAAAGTATTAAATCTGATAAAAAGTCCGGTTACTACAGGGAAACGTCTGATTCTGGAAGCGGATATTAAAGCGGCGTTTTTGGTGATTGGATTTCAGGGAGTGTTCAGCGCTCTTTTTGCCATGGCTGCAGCGGGAAAACTATCCAGTTATATTCAGGCGGCTTCCGGCCTGGCAGATGGAATTTCCTCTGGCCTGGGAAATGTCGTGGCGGGAGTTTTGAACATGCCGTATTTTCGGATCTTTCTTGTCACAGTATTATTTTCCATAGGCATGGCATGTGTATTGGCGTTATTGATGATGGGCGGACACTTTGCCTTAAAAATTCCTGTTTCTTTCCAGCAGATGATTTCTGCAGCGGCTATCCGCAGCGCAGTGCTGATTCCTGCCATTTTACTGTCCATTGTAATATTTGAATTATCAACAGGAATGGGCATTGCATTGTTTGTTCTGATTAACATCTGGGGATTTACGGCAATGCTTGCGTCTATGTACGCATTTGTCCATCCTGAAAAAATGGATTTGTTTGTGCTGATGGCAAGTGTTGTAATTCTTCTGTTTGTGGTTTTGGCTTTATTTGCGTTTTCAAGGATATGGACATTGTATCTGCCGGATTTGATACGGACAGCGATAAAAAGTATGGGTGATGTTTCCTGGCAGCAAATTTTGGAAGAACTGATGTAAGGAATGGTGAAAAAGATGAAGGCATGTCCAAAATGCGGAAAACTATACACAGATGATAACATGTTTTGTGAAGCCTGCGGTTTGAAATTAGTGTTTCAGACGGCAGAGAATCAGGAGACATTTAATCCATATGGGCAAGATCCAAGAAGACAGAATCAGGGTATGCAATCTGTCCATCCAGTGCCGGGAAAAAAGAAAGTAAACCCTCTGTTTTTCGCAATTCCTATAGCTGCAATAATAATTCTTCTGACATTATTTTTCCTGTTTCGGGACAAACTGCCTTTTGGCAAAAAAGAGCCGGCTGTACAGGAAACTGTCCGGGAGGAAACTTCTGATTCTGTAGAATCCGCTTCAGATGAAACGGATACAAAAGAGGAACAGGAAGCGGCCATGGAAAGTGATTCTGATGAAACAAAGCCAGATTCTGATATTAATGGCGTTGACAATGCCTATATACAGGCAGTGGGGACCGTAGCCCGAGAAAGCGGTAGGATTGTTCTGAAATTACAAAATGTGTCTTCTGTCTGCGCATATAACGCTGAAGATGAAATCATTCAAAAAGAAAAGGTGGAGCGTTTTCTCCTTGACGGATCGGATATGGAGGAGTATCTTGGAGATACCGTAGAAATAAAAGGAAAGTTAACAGCCGATTTTGATGGAGATTTTTCTCTGAATCCAGTAAAAACTGAAGTGAAAAAGCAAGCTGAGGAAGCAATGGCTTCTAACAGCCGTTACCAATTGATTCAGGCAGATGTCACCTGGGAGGAAGCCTTTTCTGACTGTATCAGCCGGGGCGGCACTCTTGTGAAAATAAATTCTGAGGAAGAATTTAAAAAGATCACGGATTTAATTGAAGAGCAAAATATGCAGAATGTCCATTTCTATCTGGGAGGCAGACGTGATGCAGACAGCCAGTCATATTACTGGGCAGATGCGGATAATCAATTGGAAGATGAACTGTTAAATCCCCAGGGGCAGTCCTGGGCGGCTGTTCACTGGATGGAAAATGAACCCAGCTTCACGTCAGAAGGCGACACGGAGTTGTATTTAAATCTGATATACTACAAAGAAAATTGGGTGCTCAATGATGTGCCTTCTGATATTACACAGTATTATCCAGGAAAAACGGGGTATATTTGTGAATTTGAGGAATAAAAGAGCAAGGAATAGATCAAATAATGAAAAAAAGACAAACGGCATCAAAAAGAAAAATCAAATATCTCATGTTGGGCAACTGCACCCTCCTGCTCATTTTTGTGGTTCTCCTGGGAACTCTGCTTTTTTCGGAAAACACCCCATTCCAGGAACAGGAAGAAGATGCGTCAGTTTTCAGTACTCAAACAGAACAAAAATCCCTGCAGTCCCAGGAGCCGGGGCAAAGCTATTCCCAACCGGAAACTGCGGAATCTCAGCCAGACACAGAAGCATCTCTAAGTAAACAGGGGAACAACGAAACCCTTCCGCAGCAAAAACAGAATAACAATGAGGTTCTCCCGCCGCAGGAACCGGACAACAACGAAGTTCTCCCGCCGCAGGAACCGAAAAACAACGAAGCCCACATACAGCCGCAGGAACCAGACAACAACGAAACCCTCTTCCAACAGCAGCTCCAGGCCAAAATCGTCTCCATGACATTAGAAGAAAAAGTTGCCCAGCTATTCCTTATCACCCCGGAAGCGCTGACCGGATTTTCTTCTGTGACGGCAGCCGGCAGCGCCACCAGGGAGGCTTTCAGCCAGTACCCGGTAGGCGGCCTGATTTTCTTCGAGGGCAATCTCCAGTCCAGACAGCAGGTGACAGAAATGCTGCGCAGGCAGCAGGAATACAGCCAGGAACGCATCGGTCTGCCGTTGTTTATGTCCGTGGACGAAGAAGGCGGCCAGGTAACCCGCATTGCTTCTGCATTTGGAAGCGAAGTGAAGGCCTTTCCCGATATTGCGGAAATTGGCGCCTCAGGGGATCCAGATCAGGCATTTCAGCTGGGAGACGCCATAGGGGAATACTTAAGTGATATGGGCTTCAACCTGGATTTCGCCCCTGTGGCGGATGTGCTGACCAATCCCAATAATACCGTGGTAAAACGCCGTTCTTACGGCAGCAATCCCCAGACTGTTTCTGAAATGGTAAAACGCAATCTGGAAGGATTGCAGAACCATCAGGTTTTTGGCTGCGTAAAGCATTTTCCGGGACATGGGGCCACAAAAGGAGACACTCACCAGGGATATGCCTATACCGATAAAAGTTGGGAAGAACTGAGAAGCAGCGACGCGGTTCCATTTCAGGAGAGCGCTGACTGGGGCGTAAAATTTGTCATGGTGGGCCATATTTCTCTGCCCCAAGTAACCGGGGACGATACCCCTGCGTCTCTGTCCTCATACGTGATCGGGCATTTGCTGCGGGAAGAACTTGGATATGACGGCATTGTGCTGACAGATGCCTTGAATATGAAAGCAGTTACCGATCAGTACACATCCTCCCAGGCGGCAGTGGAGGCGATTCTGGCCGGAAATGACATGATTTTGATGCCGAAGGATTTTCACAGCGCATACCAGGGAGTGATAGACGCAGTAGAAAACGGCGTCATTTCACAGGAGCGTCTGGAGGAATCTTTACGAAGAATTCTGGAGTTAAAAATGCAGGGTTAACAACAGTCAATGAAATATCAAAGCTGCAAAGTGATATATGATAGCATATCATGCCCAGAACCACAATCAAAAAGTTTATTGCAAATTTTCCGGGTCCCCGATATAATATAATTCATAGACAGAAACCGCAAGGAGGCCTTCAAAAATCATGACTCAGGACCCTTTCAAAGAGTACATCAGGCAGCAGGAGCCAGACAAACAGGAAAAAGGATACGCATGGTACACCGCCATCGGTTTGCAGGCGGTGGATGGTTTGACCACATCGGAATACCTTCAGGAAACGGCCAGAAAAAATATTGAGGGCGAGATTACCATGGCAGAAGCCAGACAGCTTCTGGACAGCTATTATGAAGAACGCCCGAAACACAGCGATGATGGTCGGACAGAAGAAGCGGATAAAGTTTCAGTAAGAATTGCGGAACTTTTGGCGGAACGCGCGTTTTCCTTTACTCCGAATCAGTATATAGCCATTCATAGAAGATTATTTCAGGGAATCTATCCCCATGCCGGCCAGGTGCGTGATTATAATATTACCAAAAAAGAATGGGTTCTGAATGGCGCGTCCGTCATTTACGGCAGCGCTTCGGAACTTCAGGCAACCCTTGCCTATGATTTTTCCGCGGAGCAGGCATTTTCTTATAAGGGCCTGTCCATGGATGAAATCATTGAGCATCTTGCGTTTTTTGTTTCAAGGTTGTGGCAGATTCATATTTTTTCAGAGGGAAATACAAGGACGACAGCCGTATTTTTCATAAAGTATTTAAAAACCCTTGGATTTGACGCGGCAAACGACAGTTTTGCGGAGCATGCCTGGTATTTCCGGAATGCTCTCGTGAGGGCTAATTATAACGATTTGAAAAACGGCGTCCATGAGACCACAGAATATCTGGAACTGTTTTTAATAAATTTATTGTTGGATGAAAAAAATGAGCTGAGCAATCGCGAATTGCGCATCAGCAGTCAATAGAATCTGCTGTTAAATGAAAAATGAATTGAGTAGCCGCAAACTGCGCATCAGCAATCAATAGAATCTGCTGTTAGATGAAAAATGAGTTGAGCAGCCACAAATTGCGCGCTAACAATCAATAGAATCTGCTGTTAGATGAAAAATGAGTTGAGCAGCCTGAAACGCTACATCGGCAACGGAACGGAGGCCCTTATGGAAAAGACAGACAAATCATGGCAAAAAGACGGCTATCTCCTGCGTTTGGCCCGCCGGGAGGACGCGGAAAATTATTATACCCAGAATTTCTGCCCCCTGGATCCTGAGGCAGTACGTCTTACCGGAAGCAAAAAGTCCTATACCCGTGAAGAAGTGGTGGGATTTTTCCATCAGTGCCTCCAGGCGGAGGATCGGTATGACTTTTTAATGATTGCCAAAGACGGGCGCATTGTGGGGGAGAGTGTAATCAACGAAATTGACTGGGAAGCCAGAAGCGGCAACTTCCGCATTGTGATATTTCAGCCGGAGGCCCGGGGGCAAGGTTTGGGTTCCTGGGCGGTGCAGGTGACTCGGGATTTTGCTTTTGAAGAGTTAAAGCTGCATCGGCTGAGCCTGGATGTGTTTTCCTTTAATGAACGGGCCAGGAAAGCGTACCTTGCGGCAGGATTCCGGGAAGAAGGGGTTCTTCGGGACGCTGTTTTGGATGGAGAGGAATATGCGGACGATATATTGATGGCGATTTTGGAAGAGGAATGGAGACGTTTATGAAAAAATACGATTTTAGATACCACCCGGATCCTCTGGAAACGGGAGCGTTTAAAAATGACAAAACAGTGGTCTGCGATTGCTGCGGGAAAGAAACAGATGTGTATTATACCGGCCCTTTTTATTCTGTGGAGGATGTGGAGCAATTATGCCCGGAATGCATTCAAAGCGGCAGGGCGTCTGAAAAGTATGACGGGGAATTCCAGGACGGGGAATCCACGGATCCGGTGAGCGATCCCGCAAAGTTGGAAGAACTGGTTTGCCGCACGCCCGGGTACTGCGGATGGCAGCAGGAATACTGGCCTGCCCACTGCGATGATTACTGCGCCTATCTGGGATATTATGACTGGAAGAAATTGGAGAAGGAAGGTCTTGCAGAAGAGATAGAGGAGACTTACCGGGAAGATATCTGCGGCGTGGATTTTGCGTGTGCCAAAGAACATCTGCAGTGGGACAGCGGATATCTGTTTCAGTGCCTGCACTGCAGAAAACATTTTATCTGTATTGATTTTGATTGACGCGGCAGGGTAAACTCCCATCCTGCTCAGCCTGCCGTTCGGTGGGCCGCATGGCCATCCATGCTGTGAAAGCTTTAGCTTTCATAGTAATCCGGAATCCTGTGCCGCGCCATACATTTTATCTGCATGGATATAGACTAATGCTGCGTGGATTTCCAGCATTTCCAGTACTCTATGCCGAACCACAGAAACATCGTAATGTAAAAAACAAACAACACGCAATTAAGCCCTAACAGGAAATGCCCAGCGGGCGTATCATTATGGAACTGCATAAAAATATTAGGCAGCAGGCACAGGAAAAAAATAATGATAAGGGGCCGCATCCGGCCTTTATAGACCCGCTGTATCATTTCCAGCCGGGAGGCGTCGTCGCAGAAAATTTCCTCTTCTTTCCCGTCCATTTCGGAAAGAGGTTTCCGGAAGTAGCTGTATCCGAAGAGATCCTGCAGATATTCCCAGCCGCAGTCGGAAAACATCTGAATGTATTCTGCCTTGTCAAGCATAGAGTCAGAGTTGTAGTCCAGCTGATAGATGACGTCTTCCGGCTGACATTTTTCAAAAAAGTAGCATCCAATCAGATTAGTCCGGGTCATCTTCCAGCCTGCTTTGTGATGTTTTCTCAGAAATTCTTCTTCCTTTTTCCATTCACATATGGTGAATGGCCTGAATTTAATTTTCGTGTTTTTCATTCCTGCGCACCTCCATGATATTCTGATATAAACGTTCCACCCGTTTCATTTCCAGTTCCAAAACCTGTTTCCCCAAATCTGTAATACAGTAAATCTTCCTCTTT
Source organism: uncultured Lachnospiraceae bacterium (assembly GCA_910584585.1). Lineage (GTDB taxonomy): Bacteria > Bacillota > Clostridia > Lachnospirales > Lachnospiraceae > Petralouisia. The sequence continues at coordinate 36,536 of CAJUBP010000010.1, forward strand.
TCTTCCTCCCGGATAAAACGGATCAGCCCGTCTTTTTCCATCTTCGACAGGCTTCCGTACATGGTGCCGGGGCTGATTCGGATCTCTCCCTCCGTCAGCGCTTCCACCTGCCGGACAATGCCGTAACCGTGGGTTTCCTTCTGAAGGCACAGCAGGATATAAAATCCGGTTTCAGTCATTGGCACGTATACTTTGCGGATATGGGCATCCACGGAATCACCTCACTGCTTGAAAATTAAATATATCGCACTTCGATATTTTTGCAGTAAGTATAGCACTGCGATATATATTTGTCAAGGGATTTCCTGTGGATTTCAGCCGGCGTCTATGGTAAAATAAATGCTGCAATGCTAATACAAAAGAAAGAGGACAAAAATGCTTTACGATAAAGATATCCGGGAACCCTTGTTTGAATTCCTGGAAGAGCATTATGGAAAAATCAGAATCATAGAAGAAAAACAGATGGGACGAAGCAGGGCGGACGCGGTGATGGTGCTGCCGAAAGCCCTCTGCGGACTGGAAATTAAAAGCGATGCGGACACTTACGCCCGGCTAAGCCGGCAGGTGCGGGATTATGACCGGTATTTTGACTATAACTATATCGTGGCCGGAACGAAACACGCCCATCATGTGGAAGAGCATGTGCCGGATTGGTGGGGCGTTATTACAGTGGAACTGGAAGAGGGCAGACCGGATTTTTATCTGCTGCGGGAAGCCGGGGAGAATCCGAAGGTGGATTGGAAGCGGAAAATGGGCCTTTTGTGGCGGCCGGAACTGGTTCATATCCAGGAGAGAAACCATCTGCCCCGGTACAGGCAGAAAAGCAAAGATTTTGTGATAGACAAAATTTTGCTGAAGGTGCCGAAGGAACGGCTGCGGGGGCAGATCAGCGATGAGTTGTTTGAACGGGATTACACAGAGATTGAAGAGAATATCAGAGCTTATAGAAAAGAAGCGCTGTTAAAACAGTTAAAATGAAAATGTGACGGAAGAATATTCAGGATATGTAAAATGGGTAAGGAACTGTAGGAATGTTAATCGCCGTTTATGGGATCATAGCCATAACGGCGGTTTTTTTATTTTTGGTCTTGCATTATAACCTACAAAGTGTTAATATAATTACACTACATATTGTTAAGATAAAAGGAGGGTAATATGGCGCAGAAAATTTCAGAATCAGAACTGACACTGATGAAAATTATTTGGAAGAACAAAGGGGCGGCTTTGTATTCCCTGATCATGGAGGAACTGGAAAAGGACGGCAGCCAATGGAAGAGCAACACAGTCCTGACGCTGCTTTCCCGGCTGGTGGAAAAAAAGTTTTTAAAAGTGAAGAAAATCGGCAGGCGGAATGAATATATTGCCCAGGTAACGGAAGCGGAGTACCAGACGATGCAGACCCACAGTTTTCTCAATAAGGTGTACGGCGGAAATGTGAAAAACCTGGTGTCAACGCTGCTGCGGCAGGATATCCTTTCGGCGGACGAATTGAAAGAGATTGAAACATTTTGGAGAAAAGAAAATGAATGAAATTATGAAAATACTGGTATCACTGTCTGTTTCCGGCACACTGCTGCTATTGCTTCTTTTAGGGCTGAAACAGTTTTACAAAAATAAATTCAGCAGGCGCTGGCAGTATTACATTTGGGTCATTGTCGCGCTGCGTTTTCTGATTCCCTTTACGGCTGACACTACGGTTGTCGGAAGCCTGTTTGAAAAGTTCGGCACAGAGGCAGTCACGGATGGAATCCCGGCAGACCGAAATGCAACTGTTTCAGAAAGTACATCTATTACAGAAAATACTGCCGCCGCTGAAACGGAACCGATAGAAAAAGGCGGGAATATGGCTGCCGCTAAAGCGGAACCGATAGAAAAAGGCGGGAATATGGCTGCCGCTGAAGCGAAGCCGATAGAAAAAGGCGGAAATATAGCTGCCGCGCTCAGAGCGTTTTATTTACCTGCCTGCCTGTTTTTTGCCTGGCTGGCGTTCGCTCTGATTCTTCTGGTTTACAAAATCATGGTTTATCAGAGGTTTATCCGCCGTGTCAAAGCAGACAATATAGAGGTTTCAGATACGGGAATCCGAAATCTGTTATCTGATTGTGAGGAAAAACTGAATATCCAGACAAACGTGGGGCTGTTTTGCAATCCGCGGATTGCCTCCCCTATGCTGATTGGTTTCTTCCGCCCAAGCATTCTTTTGCCGGAGGGCGAATTGGGAGAGAAAGAATTATCTTATATTTTTACGCATGAGCTTATCCACTGCAGGCGGAAGGATATGTTTTACAAATGGCTCATACAGATCGTTGTGTGCGTCCATTGGTTCAATCCCTTTGTATATTTACTGGAAAAGGAAGTGAATCAGTCTTGCGAATTGTCCTGCGATGAAAGAGTGATATCCATGTTGGATGACAGGGCCAGGCGCGAGTATGGGGACATGCTGATTTCCTTTTTGAAAGCAGACAATCCCTGCAAAAATTCTCTGGCTTCCGTTACCTTGTCAGAGGGGGCAAAGCAGATAAAAGAAAGGTTAGGCGCTATTATGGATTTTAGAAGCAGAACAAAAATAATTCAGGCTCTGACAGGGCTGTTGACTCTGTGCGTTTTGTTTAGCGCGGCATTTTTCGGCAGCTATACCGTTGCCGCTGAGGATGCAAGCCCTATGGGGATAGGCTCGTCAGGGGCAGGTAAGCTGCATGTGCCAAAGGATCTGGGCATTCCGGCAAAATTATGCGAAAGCTGCGGAAAAATGACGCAGCGCGCGGTGAGGGTTCAGACATATGAAACAGGGCCTGAAGTGAAAGAGTGCGTACATGGATATCCATTTGGAGAGGATTTGGTTTTCAAGGAATATACGATGTATCAGTATCAATGTACGGCATGTTTCTATAAAGGCGAATTTTGGGAAGCCTATTCCGGCGATATCACAGAATGCCATGGATATTATCCGGGCAAATAAACTGCTGATACGCAGACTAGAGCATGTCTTAAGATTGCTTTCTGACAGATGTATTCTCCACTTGGTGGGAATGAATTTTAAGACACGCTCTAAGACACTGTGCAGAAATTTTACGATGGGAGGCAGTATATATGAAGAAAAAATTAGCGTTCCTTATGGCGGGATTATTATTAGCGGTTTCATTCGCGTCCTGCAAACCTTCGGATCCATCCTTGAAAGCAGAGGGTGCATCCAAAATGGTAATTGCTGTTTCAGAAGAGCAGGAAGATTTTTACAGGGTGGCAATCGCGAAATATTGCAGGATTCATCCGGAAACGGAACTGGAGATCCAGGTGATCCCTTTTATTGACAACGCGCCGACAGAGAAAACGGAAAAAGACAAAAAAGCAGTCAAAGACATGCAGATGGAGATTGTGGCGGGCAAAGGGCCGGATGTTTTTCTCCTGGACGAAAGCAGCCAGCTATTGCCGGATATGATGAAAAGCAGCTATAATGGCGTGTTTTTAGACTTGAATACTGTGATGAAGGGATTAGAAGAACTGCCGCTGAACCAGACAGTGATAAAGGCAGGGGAAGTGGACGGGAAACAATATTTTCTGCCGCTGGGATATATGCTGGCAGGCATTGCCGTGACGGATGATATGCTGGGGGACTGGAAACCGTCTTCCGATGATCCGGGCCGGTTTCTGGAGGAAGCTGCCACCCATACGGGAGTGCAGATGTTCCCGGCAGAATTTTGGCTGAAAGAGTATATACCGGGGCTTTTCGGGACGCCTGTTTTGGATTATGAGAAAAAATCCATCACATTTTCTGAGGAATTACAGGCTTTCACAGAATTAGTGGCCCAAAGGCAGGAACTTTCTTCGGAAAGCGAGTCGGAACTGCCTGACGTTGCGATAATGGGGCATTATACCTCAGATTCCCTGGAGGCGCTGATCCAAAGCTCCCTTGCTTCGGGGACGGACGTTAAGTTCCTGCCGTTCCCCAATGGGGAGGGAGGAATCAACGCGCAAGTGAATGTATTTGCGGCAGTTCGGGCAAACAGCCCGTACGCTTCCCAGGCCGGCGAGTTTTTAACCTTTTTGCTGTCAGATGAAATGCAGGGCAGCACAGGCTGGGAGAATTTTGGGAGCGGACAAAAGTTCACGGCGATTCCTGTAAATAACAATGGGGTGATACCGGCGTTTCAGTACAAGTTTACTTATGGGACGGAGGAATATCAGGAAGCGGCGGCCAAGAAAGCGGAGGAATTGTTCCAGGTTACCCGGCAGGTCACAACGGCCCGGTTTTGCCAATACGAGAATTCCCTGATTTTTGACACAATATTTATGACAAGTGAAACCAGTTCTGTGGAGGAAAAGCTGGAGAATCTGAAGAATGAACTGCGCTTCTATTTTGACGAATAGAAGAAGGGGTGTCGGGAAGCGGCAGATTTCCGCAATATATAGATAGGAATCCTTGAGATTTAAAAAATATATATTGTGGAAATTTCATTTCCCGACAACCTTTCTGTATGGAAACGGGGAAAGAACATAATGACGATTTTGACATTCTAAAGTGCGTCAATGTCGTATTTTAATCGCGCCTTTTCCTCAATCCGTCTGCTGAATCATAGAAAAAACAATTCATCAAAATCAGTTTTCAGATTCGGAAACATCACAAGCTGCAATTCATTTTTGTTTTCTTCCGTTACCATTTTATATAAATAGAAATAAGTTGTTCCGTCTTCTCGTCCGTCATTCAAGTATATTTCAACCTGTTTCTTTCTCCAGTCAACAATCCAGTATTCAGAAACGCCGGCTTTCCGGTAAATTTCCATTTTTTCCTGCCGGTCATAGCTTTCCGTGGAGTCAGATAATACCTCCATCACCATCCGGGGGATTCCCGTTAAAGAGACACTTTTCCGATCTCTGGTATTGCAAATGATAGAGGCGTCGGGGATGAGTATTTTGTTATCATTTTCCGGCCACTGGTATTGGACGCCTTCTCCCAGCACACGGCACAGGGAATCTTTGATCTGCTTTCCTGTCATAACCACAAAATTATTGATAATAAAGGAATGTTCAATAAATGTGCTGCTCATATCTTCTTTCGGCAATGCGTTCATCTGTGTCACCTCGCTTTCTTGTTTTTGCTATTCCTGCGGGTCAGTTCTTTTTTTCTTCCGGCACGCGGCGCCACGCTGGTACAAAAAGATTCCCAGAGCCGCGGCGCAGACTGCTCCGGCAAAAATCGCCAGATGGATCAGAACAGAATCCCCGGTATAAGTCAGAAAATCAGGCGCGAAAGTTCCCCAGAGATTAAACATCATATGAAACAGAATGGACAGATAAATGCTGCCTCCCCTCAGGCACACATAACCGCAGAACAGCCCTATCACAAAGGCGTACACGCCCTGCACCACATTGCCGTGGAAAATGCCGAAAAGAGCCGCCTGAAAAATGTTCGCCGCAAGCACGGGCATGGATTTCACGGCATATTTCAGGGTAACGCCCCGAAATATCAATTCTTCGCTGATTGGAGCGATCAGAACAGAATACAGCGCCAGAATCAGCGTAACATCTCCGAATCCAATGCTTTTCAGCAATTCTTCATAGACGTCGTACCAGGAAGGGTTGACAGCGGCTGTGATCATCACAATGTAACTGCTGATGTACTGCGTGCCAACCATCAGAAATATCAATCCGATCAACATGGAAGGGTTGATAATAGAGGAAATTTTCCTGCGGGGACGTTTCTTCGGAACAAAGCGTTTCCAGTACCAGAACCCCAGAATCAAGGCTGCGGTGACGGCGTAAAGCGCAGAGATTCCCGCCAGGAACTGGCTGTCAGAGGCCAGGTCGTATATGGTGGAATAGAGTTCTTCCCCTTTGAGAAGTCCCGGATCTTTCAGGGCGCTTAGCATGATTTTGGCAAATATCCCGCCGAAAGATATGAGAAACTGAAGGGCAAGGGCCAGGAGAAAAGGCAGCAGGCAGACCAGAATCCGCGCGATGGTTTTTAATAGTTTCATAATAGGAAGTCCTTTCTTTTCCGTGAAAATTTTGATATTATAAGTATGAGCAGGCTTATTTGCAGATGATTTGCGGTTTTCCCCAGAGCATGTTTGAAAAATCATTCCCGGCATCTGCACTAACTGGGAATCTTTTCGGCACGTTTTGGAAAATGCGGAAATTTATTGAAAAATCATTTGGCTCGCAGCTATAGAACTATTATAGAAGCATCGATAGGAAAAGTCAAATTTTACAAAAGCAGAGAATGCTTTGGCATTCGGAAAAGGGGGCGCCTTATGGTCAAATTTGGGACTGGCGGCTGGAGAGCCGTAATCGGAGATGAGTTTACAAAGGAAAATATACAGCTTCTGGCACAGGGGATGGTAAATAAAATGCGTAGCGAAGGGGCTGCGGACCGGGGCATTGTCATGGGATATGACAGGAGGTTTCTGTCCAAAGAAGCCATGCAGTGGGCGGCAGTGGTATTTGCGGCGGCTCATATCAAGGTCTGCCTGATCAATAAATCCTCGCCTACGCCTTTGGTGATGTTCTATGTGATGAAACATGAATTTCCCTATGGAATGATGATTACAGCCAGCCATAATCCGGCTATTTACAACGGAATTAAAGTATTTACTGCAGGCGGCAGAGACGCGGACGAGATTCAGACCAGAGATCTGGAAAATTATATCAGAGATATCAGCCCGGGAGAAGTGAGGGAAGTGGAATATGACGCCGGCAAAAAAGAGGGATGGATTGAAGAAATCTATCCGCTGAATGAATACCTGGACAATATCATTGCTTCTGTAGACATGCAGGCAATCCGGGAGGCATCCTTGAAAGTGGCGTTAGATCCCATGTACGGCGTCAGCGAGACTTCTCTGAAAATGATTCTGATGACAGCCCGCTGCGAAGTGGCTACCATCCATGACAGGCACGACACCCTCTTCGGCGGAAAACTGCCGGCGCCTTCAGCGGCAACTCTTCATTCGCTGCAGAATTATGTGGTGGAGAAGAAATTTGATATCGGAATTGCCACCGACGGAGACGCGGACCGGATCGGCGTCATTGACGATCAGGGCAATTTCCTCCATCCAAATGACATTCTGGTGCTGCTCTATTACTATCTGGTCAAATTCAAAGGCTGGAGCGGCCCCGTGGTGCGCAATATTGCCACCACCCACATGCTGGATAAGGTGGCGGCCAGGTTCGGAGAAAACTGCTATGAGGTTCCGGTAGGCTTCAAACACATCTCCGCCAAAATGAATGAAACGGGAGCCATTATCGGCGGAGAATCCTCCGGCGGCCTTACGGTGCGCGGGCATATCAACGGAAAAGACGGCATCTACGCTGCGGCTCTTTTGGTGGAAATGCTTGCAGTCACAGGCAAAAAACTTTCCGGCATTATGGCAGACATCCGTCAAGAATGCGGGGAGATTCACATGGAAGAGCGGGATTACAAGTTCACCAAGGAAAAGAAAGCCGAGATGCACAAGATTCTGATAGAAGACAAACTGATCCCGGAACTTTCCCCGGAAATCGACCGCGTTTCTTATCTGGACGGCAGCAAGGTATACTTCAAAAACGGGGGCTGGGTCATTGCCCGCTTCTCCGGTACGGAACCGCTTCTGCGCATTTTCTGTGAAATGCCGAAACAGGAGGATGCTGCGGAAATCTGCAGGATTTACGAAAATTTTTTAGGGCTGGCAGAATAGAAGATAAAAACTATTACCGGAACGCTTTATGTTTGGGGACGGACGGAAATACAGGATTGCCCTTTGGCACACAAACTGGGCAGCGTTCCGGCAAACTAACTGCTAACGTCGACTAGGGAAGTCAGGAAAGCCTTCCTTCCTAAGTCGACCTAAGCAGTGGATTTCGCCTCCACTAAAAACGCCCATGAATCGTTTGCTTACCCAAAGGGCAATCCTGTATTTCCTGTGTATCGAAACATAAATTGTACTCTCTAAAGTGTGTTTGACAACTATTTTCTGACAGATTCATTCCCGCCGCCTGCACCTTTCATTTGGCACTGCAGCGAACAGCTTATATTTCGATACACAGGAAATGCCGGAGTGCCCTTTCACTAAGCAAACGATTCATGGGCGCTCTTAGTGGAGGCAAAATCCACTGCCTACGTAGACTTGGGAAGGAAGGCTTTCCTGACTTCCCTAGCCGGAGTTGGCAGTTAGTTTGCCGGAACGCTGCCCAGTTTGTGTGTGAAAGGGCACTCCGGCATTTCCGTCCGTATCCAAAAATAAAAAATTCGCCTTAATGTTTCGATAATAGTTTTTATTGCGTTTTTTGCAAAATAAGGGTAAGATATACTCTAGAGCACACTTACGTACCTGACAGCAGAACGGAATCAAGTCAGATACTATTTTCGAAAGAACAGGAAGGAAATCAACTATGAAGCAATATATTAAAGGGGCAGGCGGAACCGTTGTCAGCAAATCAATTTTGGAGGGGGCTTCCAGGCTTAAGTGGTTTTTCAGACAGGAGGCGGGCCACGGAAACGGCTGGATTGCTTTCGGCGACAGGGACACCCAGGAATATGTGGACAATCCGGATAATATGGCGGTGGTGGATTTTAATGTGCTGGCCAATATCGAGCCGGCGGTGGCCAATGTATTTTATCTCCCGGCGGGCACTGATCTGGAATTTTGCTCAGACGGGACCGGGGATTATTTTATCAATACACAGACCGGAGAAGAGATCCGGGAGCGGGTCAAGAATCCCCTGCAGGAAGCATTTGACAGGAATCTGAAATTTCTGAATCAGGAATCTTATCCGGAGGAATTGTTTCGGAGCCTGTTTCAAAAGAGTGATAAGCTAAAGACGGCTGTTATCGGCAAAGCGGATTTTCCAAGCGGAGAGGTTGTGCTGGCGGATCCCCTTGCCTATCTGGGCAGCGAATATACTATAACCTTGGAGAAGAAGATTCCTTCTGGCAGCCATCCGGTGGAACTTGCGGTCTGCCCGTCGAAGATTGCGGGAATGCGGGTTGCGGCGGCCCGGCTGATTGTCAGCAATAAAGAAGCGGTGCGGCATGAAATTGCCATGCCCAAGGGAAGCAGAATTGAGGATCTTGGGAAATCCGGCGTCTGGGGATTTTTCGGCGTGGACACGGGAATGGCTTGCTTTTCTGATTCGAAGGTGGCTCAGAAATACAAGAGTTTTATTCAAAGCTGGCAGGAGAAGAATCCGGGCAGGAATAAATATACCGATTATTTTGCGGCGTTTTTCAAGGAAAGTTATCAGAAATTTCCGGAGCTTCAGCGGGAGGGCGGCGATTTTATTATCTGGCAGATCCCGAATACAAAATATAAGCTGCCCATGTTTGCAAGCGGCTTCGGCGACGGAATTTACAGCGGTTACTGGGGACTGGATGCAAAGGGGAAACCGGCGGAGCTTGTGATTCCCTTTATTAATCCGGAGTACATATAAGACAAAGGAACAATTATTATGTCATTTGCACATCTTCACGTTCATACGGAATACAGTCTTTTAGACGGTTCCAATAAGATCAATGAATACGTAGCCCGGGTGAAAGAACTGGGCATGACTGCAGCGGCTATTACTGATCACGGCGTCATGTACGGGGTGATTGATTTCTACCGGGCGGCCCGGGAGGCGGGCATTAACCCGATTCTGGGCTGCGAGGTCTATGTGGCTCCGGGCTCCAGGTTTGACCGGGAGAAAGTGGAAGGAGAAGACCGGTATTTTCATCTGGTGCTGCTGGCGGAAAATAACCAGGGTTACGCCAATCTGATGAAAATTGTATCAAGAGGTTTTACAGAAGGGTACTATTACCGGCCCAGGGTGGACCGGGAAGTGCTTGAGACTTACCGCGAGGGATTGATTGTCTTAAGCGCGTGTCTGGCCGGGGAAGTGCAGAAGCTTCTTTCCAGGGGATTCTACGAGGAAGCGAAAGAGGCGGCCCTGTGGCACGAGAAAACTTTCGGACAGGGCAATTATTTTCTGGAGCTGCAGGATCACGGCCTGCCGGAGCAGCAGAATGTGAATCAGCAGTTACTGCGGCTGAGCCGAGATACCGGCATCGCCTTAGTGGCCACCAATGATATCCATTACACCTACGAAACGGACGTGGACTCCCACGATATTCTGCTGTGCCTGCAGACTGGGAAGAAGCTTTCGGACGAGAACCGGATGCGCTATGAGGGCGGCCAGTATTTCGTCAAGTCTGAAGCACAGATGCGGGAGCTGTTTCCCTATGCCTTAGAAGCTCTGGAGAATACCCAGAAAATTGCGGATCGCTGCCAGGTGGAAATTGAATTCGGCGTCACCAAGCTGCCGAAATTCGATGTGCCGAAAGGCTATACCTCCTGGGAATATCTGCAGAAGCTCTGCCAAGAAGGGTTAGCCCGCAGATATCCGGCGTCCTCCGGAATGAACGAAAGAGCCTCTTCCGAAAAGAAGCAGATATCTGTCCCGAAAGAGGAAATGGCGTCCTCCGGAATGTGCGAAAGCGCGTCTTCCGAAGAGAAGCAGATATCTGTCCCGAAAGAGGAAATGGCGTCCTCCGGAATGTGCGAAAGCGCGTCTTCCGAAGAGAAGCAGATATCTGTCCCGAAAGGGGAAATGGCGCCGTCCGGAATGGACGAAAGCGCGCATCCAAAAGAGAAGCAGGTTTTCATTCTGGGAAAGGGAGAAGTTCCCCTGGCGGATTTGGAAAGGCAGCTTCAATATGAATTGGACATTATTCAGCAGATGGGATATGTGGACTACTTCCTGATCGTGTGGGACTTTATCCGTTTCGCCCGGGAAAACGGCATCGCGGTAGGGCCGGGGCGGGGCAGCGCGGCCGGCTCTCTGGTGGCCTATACCCTGGAAATCACCAATATTGATCCGATTCGCTACAGCCTGATTTTTGAACGCTTTCTGAATCCGGAGCGGGTCACCATGCCGGATATTGATATTGATTTCTGCGTGGAACGCAGACAGGAAGTCATTGATTATGTCAGTGAGAAATACGGCAGGGACCGGGTGGTGCAGATTGTCACCTTCGGTACCATGGCGGCCAGAGGCGTGATTCGGGATGTGGGCCGAGTGATGGATATGCCCTATGCTTTTGTGGACAGCATTGCCAAGCAGATTCCCACGGAACTGGGAATTACCATAGACAAAGCCATGGAAATGAACCGGGAGCTGCGGGAAATTTATGAAAATGATGAGAGCGTCACCAGATTGATTGACATGTCAAGGCGCCTGGAGGGTCTGCCCAGACATACCTCCATGCACGCGGCCGGGGTGGTGATCAGTTCCAAGGCGGTAGATGAATTTGTTCCCCTTTCCAGAGGAAGCGACGGCGCCATAACCACTCAGTTTACCATGACCACCTTAGAAGAACTGGGGCTTTTGAAAATGGACTTTCTGGGGCTGCGGAACCTGACGGTGCTTCAGAATGCCGTCAATCTGATAGAAGAAGATCAGGGCATCCGGCTTGATATTGATAAGATTGATTTTGACGACAAGGCCGTATTGGATTCCATCGGAACCGGAAAGACCGAAGGGGTATTCCAGTTAGAAAGCGGCGGCATGAAGAACTTTATGAAGGAATTAAAGCCTCAGAGCCTGGAGGATATTATTGCTGGAATTTCCCTGTACCGGCCGGGGCCCATGGATTTTATTCCGGCCTATATCCGGGGGAAAAACAATCCGGATTCCGTCACTTATGACTGCCCTCAGTTAGAGCCGATTTTAGCGCCTACTTACGGCTGTATTGTCTACCAGGAGCAGGTGATGCAGATTGTGCGGGAACTGGCAGGCTATACCTTGGGGCGCAGCGATTTGGTGCGCCGTGCCATGTCCAAGAAAAAAGGCTCTGTGATGGAAAAGGAGCGGAAGAATTTTGTATACGGCAATCCTGAGGAAGGAGTTCCGGGCTGTATCAGCAATGGGATCGATGAGAAGATTGCCAACAAGATTTATGACGATATGATTGATTTCGCCAAATACGCTTTCAACAAGTCCCATGCGGCGGCTTACGCGGTGGTGGCTTATCAGACCGCTTACCTGAAATATTATTATCCCTTAGAATACATGGCGGCTTTGATGACCTCTGTCATGGGGCATATCGGCAAGATATCAGAGTATATTTTTACCTGCCGGCAGATGGGAATCAAAGTGCTTCCCCCCAGTGCCAATGACGGGGAGAGCAATTTTTCCGTGTCGGAGGGGGGAATCCGCTACGGGCTGTCCGCCATTAAGAGCGTGAATCACGCCTTCATTCAGAATCTATGCGAGGAACGGAGAGAGAGAGGGAAATTTACCAGTTTAAAGGATTTTCTCACCCGGATGACGGATAAGGAGATCAACAAGCGGGTGGTGGAAAATCTGATCAAAGCCGGCGCCCTGGATGATTTGGGGCCTACCAGAAAGCAGAGCATGATGGTGTATGTGGGCATTATGGATGAAATTGCCCAGAATAAAAAGAATACCATGGCAGGCCAGATGACGCTGTTTGATCTGGCGGACGAGGAGGCGAAAGCAGATTTTGAGGTGCAGCTTCCGGACGTGGGGGAATACTCCAGAGAGGTATATCTGGGATTTGAAAAGGAAGTGCTGGGGATTTACATCAGTGGCCATCCCCTGGAAGAATACGCGGATAAAATGAAGAAAAACATAACCAGGGTGACCACGGATTTCCTTTTGGAAGAGGGCACGGATCAGTGCAGAGTCCGGGACGGGGAAATCGCCGTGGTGGGCGGAATGATTGTGGACAAGACTGTCAAGTACACCAGAAATAATCAGACCATGGCTTTTATCACCTTAGAAGATCTGGTGGGAAATCTGGAAGTTATTATTTTCCCCAAAACCTATGAAAAATGCAGCGCCATTCTGAACGTGGATGAAAAAGTTTTTATCAAAGGCCGGGCAGTCACAGAAGAGGAAAAAAACGGCAAGCTGATCTGCGAAAGAATCTATTCTTTTGACGATACGCCCAAAGAACTGTGGCTGCAGTTTGCCACAAAGGAAGAGTATGGGCGGCAGGAAGAGCAGGTGCTGGAGCTGCTGCGGGGCGGATTTGGAAAAAACAGGGTGATTATCTACATTTCCGGCGAAAAAATAATGAAGCGCCTGCCTGTAAACTGCAGTGTTGACGTTACGTCTGAGAAAATTAACACATTGACTAACATTTTAGGAGAAAAAAATGTAAAAGTTGTAGAAAAGAGCATTGAAAATCTTTCCAAAAGAGATTAGAATGTAAGAGACAATTCAGGACAGGAAAACAGGAGGGACGGTTATGGCAAAAGAAGTTCAGACAATCGGTGTGCTTACCAGCGGCGGAGACGCGCCGGGCATGAACGCCGCAATCCGCGCGGTAGTTCGTCAGGGTCTTGCGCGGGGCAAGAAAGTAAAGGGTATTAAGAGAGGATACGCCGGACTGCTTCAGGAAGAGATCGTTGATATGGAAGCAAAAGGCGTTTCAGATACGATTCAAAGGGGCGGCACGATTCTGCAGACTGCGCGGTGCAGCGAGTTCCGTACGCCGGAAGGACAGGCGCTGGGTGCGGAAGTCTGCAGAAAGCACGGCATTGACGGCGTAATTGTAATCGGCGGAGACGGTTCCTTTAAGGGAGCTCAGAAGCTGGCGGCTCTGGGGATCAACACCGTTGCGATTCCTGGAACCATTGATTTGGATATTGCGTGCACCGAGTATACCATTGGGTTTGATACGGCAGTGAATACAGCAATGGACGCCATTGACAAGGTAAGGGATACCTCCACTTCCCATGAGCGGTGCTCTATTATTGAGGTTATGGGACGGGGAGCAGGCTATATCGCGCTGTGGTGCGGAATTGCCAACGGCGCAGAGGATATCCTGCTGCCGGAGAAGTATGACTATGATGAGCAGAAACTGGTCAATAACATCATTGCCAACCGCAAGAAGGGAAAGAAGCATCACATTATTATCAATGCAGAGGGAATCGGACATTCCGCAAGTATGGCCAAGCGTATTGAGGCGGCCACCGGACTTGAGACAAGGGCTACGATTTTAGGCCACATGCAGAGAGGCGGAAGCCCTACCTGTAAGGACCGTGTCTATGCTTCCACCATGGGCGCCTATGCTGTGGATTTGCTGTGCGAAGGCAAGTCTAACCGCGTGGTGGGATACCGCCACGGAGATTTTGTGGATTTTGACATCGACGAAGCTCTGGCGATGGAGAAGCAGCTTCCGGAGTATCAGTTCCAGGTCTGCAGGAATTTAAGCGTATAATTTCCGGCGTTTGACGCGGATGGCAGAATTGCGGTTTTTCCGGCGCGGATGTTTTCGTACCGGTTTTGGAAGGAAAAGAATATGATAACAAGTTCTGCGAATCAGCAGATAAAACGAATTTTACAGTTGAATAAAAAGGCAAGAACCCGCTATGAGCAGCGGGTTTTTGTGGCTGAAGGAATGAAAATGTGCATGGAGGCTCCGAAAGAACGGATAGAGGCCGTGTATGTTTCCGAATCTTTTGCCCGGGAGGAAAGCAGGCTTTCGGGCATCCGGGGATATTCCTATGAGGTTCTCTCAGACAGCCTGTTTCGCGCCGTCAGCGATACCAAAACGCCCCAGGGGATTCTCTGCCTGGTGAGAATGCCGGAATACAGCCTGGAGGATTTGCTTGGCCCTGCCGCGGATGGAGAACCTTTTCAAATGCAGAGGGAAAACAGGAGAAATCCCCACCTGTTAATTCTGGAGGGCATTCAGGATCCCGGCAATCTGGGAACCATGATACGGACCGGGGAAGGAGCCGGGGCAACGGGCGTTATTATGGATAAGAATACAGTGGATATTTTCCATCCCAAGACCATCCGCGCCACCATGGGCTCTCTGTACCGGATGCCTTTTTATATCGCTTCTGATCTGCCGGAGACGATTCTGTGGTTAAAAGGGCAGGGCATTTCCATGTACGCGGCTCATTTGAAGGGAGAGCTTGCTTACTGCCAGCCAGACTACAGACAGCCTGCGGGATTTCTGATTGGAAATGAGGGAAATGGTTTAAGTCCGAAGATCGCGAATCTGGCGGATACCCGGATTCGGATTCCCATGGAGGGACAGGTGGAATCTTTAAACGCGGCAGTGGCGGCGGCTTTGTTGATGTATGAAGCCAGGCGGCAGAGAGAATTAAATGATTGAAAGTTTAAGAACAGTCAGGAAAGAGGCTGTCGGGAAATGGCAAATTTCTACAATATATAGATATGAATTGTGGAGCTTCAAACTATATATTGTGGAAAGAATTCATTTTCCGGCAGCCCCCTTTCTTATTCTTCTATCACATGGATTTCCAGAAAGTCGAAGTCAATGGTTTCCACAAAGTTATCCTGATAGAATCTGGCCTTCCCGTGGCGCTTGAATTCTGCAATCGTAGCGTCTAACCAGATTGGCTTGCTCAGATCGAATTCATAGCAGACTTGATCCAGCGCGCCGAAAATTTTGTGGGTCCGTGTGTCGTTGCTGTCGTCGGCAATCACAGTGTCTTTGATCAGATGATTGTTTTTCCATATTTTAAACCAGATACGCATGGCAGATCCTTTCTAAAGAACGGTTCAGAAATAACTTTTAAATTCTGCGCGCTATTTAAAAGTTATTTCTGAACAGTTTCTAATTTTCTATCGCATACAGTAGAGTATATCTCAGGAAGAGAGGATTTTCAACTGTTTTTTGCAAATGGAAAAGACCAGAGGTTTCGCCGAAGCAAAACCCTGGTCCAAAAGAGAGTGGGCAAAAATTAAGTTACATCCGTGATGGGAATCAACCATCACACTTGACTGTGTCTGTATTATAGCTTCTAATGGAGACAGTTGCAAGGGCAAAAAATGAGAAGTGTCAAAAAACGGGCGCGGTTTTTGACATTCGCGTTAAGATGTATGAGAAAAATCCCGGAAAACAATGCAATATTCCAAATAACAGGCAGAAAGGAAAAGGAAAAAGGTACTAGGCAATTCAACCAAATTGAAATAGTGAAATTTGAACGATTTGGACATAATTTTATTTTTTTGGAAAGACAGCTTGAATTTTTCCGTTGAAAGTGCTAGTATAAAAACATGAGACAGAAGTCAACAAGGTGCCTGGAGAACGGAGAGTAAGGTTAGCACAGCAGAAATGTTGTTTATTAGCTTTACTCTTTTTTCTTGTCTCAGAGGAGGTGAGAGAGCGAAGAAGAGAAGAAACGTGAACTGAGCAGAACTGGTATGGGAGGCTTATGGAACAGAAATTTTATGATGCAATGGCGGATTGCCCGGTGATTGCAGCAGTTAAAAATTTTGAGGGAGTTGAACGGTGTTTGGAATCTGATGTAAAAATCATATTTGTATTATTCGGGAACCTGTGCAATATCAGTGGGATTGTGGAACGGGTGAAAGAAGCCGGCAAGATGGCTCTGGTACATATTGATTTGATCGAAGGCTTGAGCGCTCATGAGATTGCGGTAGACTATATCAGAAAAAACACGAAAGCAGATGGAATTATTTCAACAAGGATGAATATGATTAATCGGGCGAAAGAGTTGTCCTTTTATACAGTTTTTCGGATATTTGTCCTGGATTCCAGAGCTTATCAGAGTATAGAGAAACAGAAGAAGCAGATTCGGGCGGATTTTATCGAGATTCTGCCGGGAGTAATGCCGAAGATTATACGAAAGATCAATAAGCTTAGTTCTCAGCCTGTAATTGCCGGGGGCCTGATTACAGATAAGGAAGATGTCATTGACGCATTGAATGCCGGAGCAATTTCAGTCTCAACCACCAACCAGGACATATGGTTTATGTAAGCAGGGCAAAAAGGAGGAAGCGCCGACGGCACCCCCCCTATATGCCCAGAGAGCAGGGCAAAAGGAGGAAGAGAGATGGGTAATACTAAGAGAAAGATTGCGGACGGGTTACAGGAAATGCTTCATGAAAAGCCTTTGCGTAAAATCACCGTGCAGGATATCATGGACTGCAAAAATATGAAACGTCAGAGTTTCTATTATCATTTCCAGGATATTTACGGCGTGATTGAATGGCTTTATAATGAAGATTTTGTAAAACAGGTCGCATATGATGAGAATGAGACGTTTGAGGAATGGATCAGCAAGGTGATAAGAATCATCAAAGAGAACCGCTTCTTCTATCGGAAAGTCCTGGAAAATATCAGGAGAGAACGGCTGATGGAAGAACTGATTCCTGTGGTGGACGAACAGCTCAGAAGCCGTTTCTGGTCGGAGAAGCAGGGGAACTATCTGGCGGAAAGCTTTATTGTGAAATCGGTCTGCCACTTCATGCTTGACTGTGTGGCGATGAAGAAAGGGCCTCAGGAGGAAGAGGTGCTGGCGGCAGTGGAAAATATCAGAGCGATGCTGCAGCATCCTGCGGGAAGCATATTGGTGCTTCCTACAACAAAATCCACAATGACGGCTTAGGTTTTCGGCAGATAGGCTGTAAAAATGGGGAAGAGATAGCGAAAAACGAATAAATTGTACAAATAAGTATATGTGTCTAATGACAAAAACCGGGAAAAAAGATATAATGACAATATCAAGATGAAACGGAGGAGGATTTTACAAATGGCAAAATATGTTATGGCGCTGGACGCCGGCACAACAAGCAACAGATGTATTCTTTTTAACGAAAAGGGTGAAATGTGCAGTGTGGCTCAGAAAGAGTTTACACAATATTTTCCAAAGCCGGGCTGGGTAGAACATGACGCGAACGAGATCTGGTCTACACAGTTGGGAGTTGCAGTAGAAGCAATGCAGAAGATCGGGGCTTCCGCAGATGACATCGCTGCAATCGGCATTACCAATCAGCGTGAAACCACGATTGTGTGGGATAAGAATACAGGCGAGCCAGTTTATCATGCAATTGTGTGGCAGTGCCGCAGAACTTCTGAATATTGCGACAGCTTGAAGGAGAAGGGCCTGGCAGATTCATTCCGTGAAAAAACTGGTCTGGTAATTGACGCATACTTCTCAGGAACAAAGTTAAAATGGATTCTTGACAATGTAGAAGGCGTAAGAGAAAGAGCAGAAAAAGGAGAACTTCTTTTCGGTACAGTTGAGACATGGTTAATCTGGAAGCTTACCAAGGGCGAAGCTCATGTGACAGATTACTCCAATGCTGCACGTACTATGCTGTTCAATATCAATGAACTGAAATGGGATGAAGATATCCTGAAAGAACTGAATATTCCCGCAAGCATGCTTCCGGAAGCAAAACCGTCAAGCTGCGTATACGGAACCGCAGATCCTTCCTTCTTCGGCGGCCCGATTCCGGTCAGCGGAGCGGCAGGAGACCAGCAGGCAGCATTGTTCGGACAGACATGTTTCACCGCAGGCGAAGCAAAGAATACATATGGAACCGGATGCTTCTTGCTGATGAACACCGGCGAGAAACCGGTATTTTCCAAGAACGGTCTGGTAACTACAATTGCATGGGGCATCGACGGCAAAGTGAATTATGCATTAGAAGGATCTATCTTTGTAGCCGGCGCTGCAATCCAGTGGCTGCGCGATGAGATGAGAATCATTGACAGCGCTCCGGATTCCGAGTACATGGCTAAGAAAGTGAAAGATACCAATGGATGTTATGTAGTTCCTGCATTTACAGGTCTGGGCGCTCCTCATTGGGATCAGTACGCAAGAGGAACCATTGTTGGAATTACCCGCGGCGTGAACAAATATCACATCATCCGCGCAACCTTAGAGTCTCTGGCATTCCAGGTAAATGACGTTCTGCAGGCAATCAAAGCAGACTCCGGCATCGAATTGAGCGCTTTGAAAGTTGACGGCGGTGCAAGCGCGAACGACTTCCTGATGCAGACACAGGCAGACATTATCAATGCTCCGGTGAACCGTCCGTCCTGCGTAGAGACAACCGCTATGGGCGCTGCTTATCTGGCAGGTCTTGCAGTTGGATACTGGGCAAGCAAAGAAGACGTAATTAAGAACTGGGCAATTGATCAGACCTTCAAGCCTCAGATTTCTGAAGAAGAGAGAGCAGAGAAAGTTACAGGCTGGAACAAGGCTGTAAAATACTCCTATGGCTGGGCAAAAGAAGACTAGAAGACAAAAGTAGATTGAAGGCAGAAAGGGGAACTCGAAATGTTACCATATATAGCAGAATTTGTAGGAACTATGATGTTGATTATCTTAGGTGATGGCGTAGTTGCAAACGTAACGCTGAACAAATCGGGAATGAAGGGCGCAGGCTCTATCCAGATTACCATTGCCTGGGGTCTTGCGGTTATGCTGCCGGCATTTATTTTCGGCGCTGCATCTGGAGCGCATTTTAACCCGGCGTTGACACTTGCTTTGGCGGCAGACGGAAGTCTGGCGTGGAGTTTAGTGCCTGGATATATCATTGCGCAGTTTGCAGGCGCATTTGTAGGAGCGGTTATTGTTTGGATTGCATTTAAAGATCAGTTTGACGCAACGGATGATCCTGGTACAAAATTGGGAGTATTCTCCTGCGGACCTTCTGTTCCGAATATGCCTCTTAACATTTTTGCAGAAGTTGTTGCAACTTTCGTTTTGGTATTTGCAATCAAAGGTATTCCGGCAGAAGCTCCTGCTGGCGTAAATAACCTGTTAGTATTCGGAATTATCGTTTCCTGCGGTATGTCCTTAGGCGGATTAACCGGATATGCAATGAACCCGGCCCGTGACCTTGGTCCTCGTCTGGCACATGCAGTTCTTCCAATCAGCGGGAAAGGAAGCTCTAACTGGGGATATGGAATCGTTACATTGGTTGGACCAATCATCGGCGCTTTGATCGCAGTTGGTTTATACGCAGTAATTCCATGGTAATAAATTCAGTGTTATAATAAATATGACATTGCGGAGATAGCAGAGAGGCAATGATTACATTCCCCGAAAATGGGGAGTGTGATTGTTGCCTTTTGTATAACAGGAAAGTATCAGGATACATTCAGCCAGAATGCATCCACAGAAAAACAGCAAATAGCTGTCAAAGCCTCTGGGCGCTGGCAGTAAAAATAAATAAGAAAGAGCAGAAAAGGAAAGGTGAACAATATGTATGATGTAGTAATTATCGGTGCAGGCGTATCGGGAAGCGCTTCCGCGAGGGAACTTTCCAGATATAAGCTGAATGTCTGTGTAGTGGAGAAGGAAGAAGACGTATGCTGCGGCACTTCCAAAGCAAACAGCGCAATTGTACATGCTGGTTTTGACGCAGAAGCAGGTTCCCTTATGGCGAAGCTGAATGTGGAAGGCAATCAGATGATGGAAGAGCTTTCAAAAGAGCTGGATTTCCATTATAAGAACAATGGTTCTCTGGTAGTATGTCTCCATGAAGAGGAAAAGCCCAATCTGCAGGAACTGTATGACAGAGGCGTGAAGAACGGCGTCAAGGATCTCAGAATTATCGACAGAGAGGAACTTGTGAAATTAGAACCCAACATTTCTGACGAAGCAGTTGCAGCATTATATGCGCCCACAGGAGGAATTGTATGTCCTTTCGGCATGAATATTGCTTTTGCTGAGAATGCGGCAACCAACGGGGTAGAATTTAAGTTTGACACAGAAGTGACAGGTCTGGAGAAAAAGGGTGACAACTGGGTTGTAAAGACCAATCAGGGTGAAATTGAGACCAGATATGTGGTAAATGCAGCAGGCGTATACGCAGACAAGTTCCATAATATGGTAAGCGATAAGAAGCTGCATATCACGCCGAGACGGGGAGATTACTGTCTGTTAGACCGCTCCACAGAAGGATTTGTAACTCATACGATTTTCCAGCTTCCAAGCAAGTTCGGAAAGGGCGTTCTGGTATCCCCTACCGTTCACGGAAATACGTTGGTAGGGCCTACGGCAATTGATATTGAGAATAAAGAAGGAACCAATACCACTCAGGAAGGCATTGATGAATTGATTAATAAAGCAGGAACCACGGTGAAAGGTCTTCCCATCCGCCAGGTGATTACTTCCTTTGCAGGTCTTAGGGCTCATGAGGACGGCCATGAATTCTATATCGGCGAATTAGAAGACGCAAAAGGATTCATTGACTGTGCAGGCATTGAGTCTCCCGGATTGACCAGTGCGCCGGCAATTGGCAAAATGGTAGCAGAGATTGTCAAAGATTTGACCAATGCAGAAGAGAATCCGGATTTCAACGGTTCCAGAAAGGGTATTTTGGATCCCAAGACCTTAAGCAACGAAGAGCGCGCAGCTTTGATTAAAGAGAATCCGGCTTACGGAAATATCATCTGCAGATGCGAGATGATTACCGAAGGTGAGATTATTGACGCAATCAAACGGCCGTTGGGCGCAAAGTCCTTAGACGGCGTAAAACGCCGCACCAGAGCAGGCATGGGACGCTGCCAGTCAGGTTTCTGTTCTCCGAGAACCATCGAGATCCTTGCAAGGGAACGGGGAGTGGATCCGGCGGAAATTACCAAGGCAGGCGGAAACTCCAAGATTATTGTAGGAATTAACAAGGATAGAATATAAATTGACGGGCAGCGCCAATCCCCCAACCTGCCAGCCAGGGAAGGGGCAGGCAGAACATCTTTTGCCTGTATCAATTGGCCGCAAATCAGGAGGGAAAAAACATGTTGAATTATGATATTGTAATAGTAGGCGGCGGCCCTGCAGGACTTGCAGCAGCCGTATCAGCAAAGAGAAGCGGAGTAGAATCTATCTTAGTGTTAGAGAGGGATAAGGAACTGGGCGGCATCCTGAATCAGTGCATTCACAACGGATTCGGACTTCACACCTTCAAGGAAGAGCTTACCGGTCCGGAATATGCCGGAAGATTTATTGAACAGCTGGAAGAAGAGAAAATTGAATATAAGCTGAATACCATGGTGATGGATATTGCGGGCAATAAAGTGGTAACCGCAATGAACCGGGAAGAAGGCATGTTTGAGATCCAGGCAAAAGCCATTGTCCTTGCAATGGGGTGCAGAGAGCGTTCCAGAGGCGCGCTGAATATTCCCGGATACCGTCCTGCCGGCATCTATTCTGCAGGTACGGCTCAGCGTCTGGTTAATATGGAAGGCTATATGCCCGGCCGTGAAGTTGTAATTCTTGGTTCCGGCGATATCGGACTGATTATGGCAAGAAGAATGACCTTAGAGGGTGCAAAGGTAAAGGTTGTGGCAGAATTAATGCCTTATTCCGGCGGATTAAAGAGAAATATTGTACAGTGTCTGGATGACTACGGCATTCCGCTGAAATTAAGCCATACCGTAGTGGATATTGAAGGCAAAGAAAGGGTAGAGGCAATTACCATTGCAGAGGTAGGTCCGGACAGAAGGCCTATTCCCGGCACAGAAGAACGCTACACCTGCGATACCCTTCTGTTATCCTGCGGCCTGATTCCTGAGAATGAATTGTCCAGAAGCCTGGGCGTTGAGATGAGTCCTGTGACTTCCGGCCCCTTGGTAAACGAATGTCTGGAAACCAATGTGGAAGGCGTATTTGCCTGCGGCAACGTGCTTCATGTGCACGATCTGGTGGACTTTGTTTCTGAGGAAGCGTCTGCTGCCGGAAAACATGCGGCAGAATACGTATTAAACGGCGCAAAGCACAAAGAATCCAGCGCAAAAGATATTCCGATTGTTGCAGTGGAGGGCGCGCGCTATACCGTGCCTAAGACCATCAATCCGGACAGAATGGACGAAAAGCACACCGTTCGCTTCCGTGTAGGCGATGTATATAAGAATTGCTACGTGTCCGTATATTTGAATGAAGAGCGTATTATTCACAAAAAACGTCCGGTGGTAGCGCCAGGCGAAATGGAAGAAGTAGTGCTGAAGAAAGAAGAACTGGCTGCATTTTCAAATCTGTCCCAGATCACTGTAAAAATTGAGGAGGCATAAATCTATGGAAACAAGAGAATTAATTTGTATCGGATGCCCCATGGGATGTCCGCTGAAAGTAGAAATGAATAACGGCGAAGTAGTGAGCGTAAGCGGAAATACCTGCAAGCGCGGCGATGTCTATGCCAGGAAAGAAGTAACCAATCCCACCAGAATCGTGACAAGCTCTGTCATCGTAGAGGGCGGAAGTCTTGCGGCAGTGTCTGTAAAGACCAAAGAAGATATTCCTAAGGGAAAGATTTTTGATATTATGAAAGACTTGAAGGGCGTAAAAGTTCAGGCGCCGGTACATATCGGGGATGTTATCATTTCTGATGTGGCAGGCACAGGGGTAGATATTATCGCTACCAAGAACGTGTTGTAAGCCTATCCTAAATTTCATATATATTTTCATAGGAACAAATATCCCTCTGCGTCATAGAATATAGCAGGGGGATATTTTATTATGCGTCTGTGTGATTTAAAAGAAAAAGAAGTGATCAATGTTTGTAACTGTAAATGTCTGGGATTCGTGGTGGATGTGGACATTGATCCCTGCAACGGCTGCATCCTGGCCCTGATTATTCCGGGATGCGGAAGGTTCTGGGGATTGTTCGGCAGGGAAAGCGAGCTTATCATTCCCTGGAGCCAGGTGGTAAAAATCGGGCCGGATATTATTCTGGTGGAAATTCCCGAGCCGAAACCGCCGAAATAATCTTAAGACACGCTCTAGTATAATCCACCTTAAATAAGCGTACATTTGACTGAGAATAAATTTTCGAGAGCGCATGTCAAAAACCGGAGGCGTAGTGGTTCTACGCTGAGGATTTTTGACATGTGCTATCGGAAATTTAGGCCTGTCAAATGTACGCTTATTTAAGGTGGATTATACTAGTACTCCATCCGTCTAGAAAAAGGGACTGCCGCAAAGGGCAGTCCCCTTTCGCAATTTTGTGCGCCGACACAAAATCCAAAAAAGATTTTCACAAAATTTGAGTTCAGAACACGATGTTAAAAAAAAGACAATCTAATATAATTACAACTAGAAAGAGATAGAAAGATTAGATTACTCAAGAAAAGGAGAATCCATATGTCAGTAAAAGTAATGGGAATTGCGGCAGGAAGAAAGAACAGCAACAATGAAATACTGCTGAAAGAGGCGTTGATGTACTGCGAAGAAGCAGGCGCTGAGGTTACCATGATTAATTTAAAGGACTACAATATCCTGGACTGTACCGGATGCACCTCCTGTACCATGGGAATGTCACAGGGAAAAAATACAGGATGCGTGCTGGATGAAAAGGATGATAAGAAA
Source organism: uncultured Lachnospiraceae bacterium (assembly GCA_910584585.1). Lineage (GTDB taxonomy): Bacteria > Bacillota > Clostridia > Lachnospirales > Lachnospiraceae > Petralouisia. The sequence goes on from CAJUBP010000010.1 coordinate 60,613, forward strand.
AAGATTATGGATGTTATGCTGGCGCAGGATGCAGTGATTTTCTCTGTGCCCACTTACGACCTGATGCCGGCAAGCGCATATCTCACCTTTGCCCACAGAAGCTTAAGCTACGAGACGGCGTTTTTAGAGACGATCGGCGCCATTGAACATAAAGACAGAGTTGCCGGGCTGATTGCAGTAGGCGGCTCCACCCGTTCCTGGCAGTCTATGGCGTTAGAGGGCCTGCAGGCTACCATGTTTACCACGGATATGAAAGTGGTAGACATGATTCTGGCCACCAGGGTTCCCGGCCAGGCTCAATGCCTTTTGGACGACAATCTGATTGCCCGCGCAAGGCAGCTTGGAGAACATATTATGACAGCGGTCAATACTCCGGCAAAAGATCGGAAGTGGCTGGGAGAGGAAGATATGGGCTGGTGCCCCAATTGTCATTCCAATGCTCTGGTATTGGGAGAGAAACAGTGGGACGGGCTTTATTATCCAATTGAATGCCAGGTATGCGGCGCAGGGGGAACATTAGAGCAGACAGAAGAAGGAAAATGGAAATTTGTCATTCAAAAAGACGGCCTTTTGAAAGACAGAACCACAGTCGAGGGGCGCGCAAAGCATCTGGAAGAAATTGCAGAGACTCAGGGCGGATTCTATTCCAACCCGGAAAATCGGAAAATCGTACAGGAAAAGCTGGCAAAATACAAAGAAAAACAGTTCCCAGCCATTTAATTCATAAAAAATTCAGGAGGTATCGTGATGAAAGAAATGAAAGCAGATGTAATCGTGGTTGCGGCAGGATTATCCGGTCTGGCAGCAAGCATTGCGGCAGCGGAAAACGGCGCTTCAGTTCTGACCTTTGAGAAGTCCAGCACCACAGGCGGAGCAGCTAATATGGGAATGGGCCCGTTGGGCGTAGGATCCAGAATACAGCGGGAGCATATGATTTCCCTCACCCCGGGAGAAGCATTCCGCAAACATATGTATTTTACCCATTACCGTGTGGATGCAAGGATGGTAAGAGACTATTATTTCAAGTCCGGGGACACCATTGACTGGCTGATGGATATGGGCGTGGAATTTGTAGGCGTGCAGCGTGCTTTCAGCGCACCGGAGGATACCCGTGCATATTCTGACGGGGAATTTACCTGGCATGTGTGCAAGCCGGAAGGCGGCGGAGTCCCAGGTCCCAGGGCGGCAACTTCCATGACGAAAAAGATGACGGAACATGCAGTGGAACTGGGTGTGGAATTCTTGTTTGAGACGCCGGTTTCCAAGATTTTGATGGAAGACGGAAAGGCAGTTGGCGTTTTGGCGAAAACGAAAGACGGAGAAGAGATTGAGGCAAGGGCTAACTCCGTGATTATTGCCACGGGAGGATTCGGAGACAATCCGAAAATGATTCAGGAAGAGACAGGCTATGAATTCGGAAAGACAATTTTCAACTTTGCCATTCCGGGCATGAAGGGCGACGGACTGAAAATGGCCTGGGAAGCCGGCGCAGGCAAAGAGCCATGCAGCATGGAACTGATGTATCAGCTTCCGGATAACATGAATCACTTTATCTTAGACGGCGCATTCCGTCAGCCCTGTCTGTGGGTAAACCGAAACGGCTATCGGTTTATGCCGGAGGATCAGATTGGAAATACAACTTTTACCGGAAATGCCATTACAGCCCAGCCGGGAAGCATTGCGTTTTCCATTTTTGACAGCAAGCTGCTGAAAAAATATAAGAAAAAAGGCCCCGATATTGTTTCACACGTACATCCCCATGATTTATACGATCATTTTGACGAACAGTGGGAGAGAGATTTGGCGGAGGGCTATGAGCCCATTGCCCAGGCAGACACCATTGAAGAACTGGCGGAGAAAGCCGGAATTGATCCAGAAGGACTGACTGCCCAGATCGAAGAGTACAATGAGATGTGCGCCGGGGGATTCGACGAGATATTTGAAAAGGACAGACGTTATATGCAGCCCATTGCTAAAGCGCCGTTCTATTGCTGCCGGCAGAACGTAGGGGCTTACGGTTCTTTAGGCGGAGTGAAAATTAATCATAAGACCCAAGTGCTCACCCAGGATGCCAAGGTGATTCCTGGCCTGTACTGTGTGGGAACAGACGCATGCAATATCTTTGGGGACAGCTACCCCTTTATCCTGTCCGGAAATACCATGGGCTTTTGCCTGAATAGCGGACGTATCGCAGGAGAAAATGCGGCGGCGGAACTGGATGATTTTGAATATTAAGGAATGGAAGCCGAAATGAAAATTACGATTGATGGAAAAGCAATAGAAGCAAAAGAAGGACAGAACATCTTAGACGCTGCTCTGGCAGGGGGAGTTTTTATCCCCCACCTGTGCAGCCATCCGGATTTGGAGGCAAAGGGCGGATGCCGGCTGTGCTCTGTGGAGATTGCAGGAGAGGCAGGCGCTGTGCCCGCCTGTAAAACAGAAGTCAGAGACGGCATGGAAATTACCGTCAACGGCCCGGAGTCGTCCAAAGTGCGGAAAATGGCCATGGAGCTGATTCTGGCCACTCATCCGGCGGACTGTACCGGATGCCCCAAGTATGGAAAATGTGAACTGCAGTCTATGTATCAGTATTTGGGCGTCAGCGCGGAAGGATGGAGAAAGAAATCCAGAAGTGTGGCAAATGATGACAGCAATCCTCTGATTTCCCATTTGTTTACCAGGTGTGTGCGCTGCGGAAGGTGCATCCGCGCCTGTCAGGAGTTGAGAGGAGTCAAAGTATTGGATTATATAAAGACGCCTGCGGGCATCCGTGCCGGCATTCCGGAAGGAAAGTCATTGGAGGATGCGGGATGCCGGTTCTGCGGCGCATGTATTGAAGTATGTCCCACCGGTTCCATTATGGATCAGGTGAAAATTATGAAGGAAGAGCGCTCTTATGCAGAAAATATCGTGCCCTGCAGGAGCACATGTCCGGCGCATATTGATATTCCAAGGTATATTCGCTATATCAAAGAGGGAGAGTTTGACAAGGCGGCGGCCGTGGTACGGGAAAAAGTTCCGTTTCCTGAGACCCTTGGAAGCATTTGCACCCATGCCTGTGAGGGAGAGTGCAAGCGCGGAGAACTGAATGAACCCGTATCCATCTGCAGGCTGAAGCGGGCCGCCGGGGCAAACGACAGCGGCGCATGGAAACAGCATGTCCGCAAGGATGCAGCGACGGGGAAAAAAGCGGCCGTTATCGGCGCAGGGCCTGCAGGGCTGACCGCAGCGTATTATCTGGCCAAAAAAGGCCATGAAGTGACTGTGTTTGAAAAAAATGAGAAAGCAGGAGGCCAGTGCCGCTACGGCATACCGGCGTACCGTTTGCCGGATGAACTGCTGGATCGGGAAATCAATACCATGTTAGAGGCAGGTTTTACATTGAAAACAGGAGTGTCCGCGGACAGTCCCAGGGAGCTTTTCGACCAGGGATATGACGCAGTGCTGGTTTCCATCGGCACCCATCAGGGAACCAGGCTTCCCATAGAAGGGAATGATCTGCCCGGCGTCTATGTCAATGCAGAATTTCTGAAACAGGCCAGAACAGGAACGCCCCTTCCGGTGGGAGAGAAAGTGATAGTGCTGGGCGGCGGAAATGTGGCCTATGACTGTGCCAGAACAGCTCTTCGGCTGGGCGCTAAGGAGGTTCACATGGCTTGTCTGGAGCAGGAAGAACAGATGACGGCTGCTCCGGAAGAGATTGAGGAAGGACGGCAGGAAGGGATCATTCTCCATGCAGCCCATGCATTCCTTCGGATTCTTGGAACGGACAAAGCAGAAGGAGTGGAGATTCAGAAGATTGCCCGGTTCTACTTTGATGAAAACAGGAAAGCAATGACAGAATTAGTGGAAGGCAGCAATCAGGTGATAGCTGCGGATCAAGTGATATTTGCCGTAGGGCAGAAACCGGAGGGCACAGATAAAATGGAACTTGCCCTGACCCATGGTCCTTATATTCAGACAGATCAGCAGCTGCAGACCAGCATGGAAGGCGTATTTGCAGCCGGAGACGTTGTAACAGGGACGAAATCAGTCATTGAAGCAATCGCCGCTGGGCGGAAAGCGGCGCAGCAGATGGATTTGTACCTGGGCGGCGACGGAGATATCAGCGAACATTTGTTAGAGGAAGAAGAACCTTCTCCCTATCTTGGCCAGATACAGGGATTTGCAGGATTGAAACGGGTGGAACCGGAAGTGGCAGAGCCATCAGAACGGGCAAAGGATTTTACCCTTGTGGAACAGTCCATGACCTGTGAACAGGCGAAATGTGAAGCCGGCCGGTGCCTGCAGTGCGATTTGCGGCTTATGCTCCACAGGCCGAAATTATGGAATGAATATTAGGAGGTGCCTGTATGAGTATGCTTTCTCATATCAATAATTTAAAAGATACCCAGTGCATTGTGGATACGCTGCGGGGGCTGGTTTCTGATAATGAATGCGCCAGGTGCGGAAAATGCGTATTTGGGTACGAAGGCGTTACCCAGCTTCAATTGATTCTTGGGGATATCGCGGAGAAAAAAGGGAAAAGCACAGATTTGACCCAGATGCAGGAACTTTGTCAAATGATGAAAAGCCAGTCCCTCTGTGAGACCGGAGAAGAAATCGGAGCGGCCGTCCTTGCCGCAATTGACGCTTACCGCGGAGATTTTGAAGACCACATCGGGAAAAAAGGATGCCGGGCCGGCGTCTGCAGAAAATTTATGACATATCATATTCTTGCAGAAAATTGCACCGGCTGCGGGGACTGCATGGACGCCTGCGAAGAAGACGCGGTTCTCGGCAAAGCGAAATTTGTCCATATCATTGATCAAAAAGAATGCACCCAATGCGGAGCATGCCTGGAAGCCTGTGAGGAAGACGCCGTAGTCCAGGCAGGGACAGTGAAACCCAAATGTCCCAAACGCCCGATTCCCTGCAAGCGGAGGTAAGGAACTCTTCGGAAATAACTTTGGGCTGTCCCTCCGGCTGCACAGGGCAGAAATACGCAGCACGGACCGCTGCGGGCAAGGCGAGGGCAGATATTACTCCGGCGGTTAAATACCGCACCATCTTGCTTGCCCAAATCTCCATCTGCTGCGCAATCTGATGCGATATTTAACCGCCGGAGTAATATTATTCTATCAAATGCAGATATTTCATAATCTTAACAGAGAGGTTGTAATTCATGCATTCTTCTCCTTCCGTAAAATTGCAGCCTGTAATCTGCCTGATTTTGCCCATGCGGTAGAGCAGCGTATTTTTGTGAATATGCAGTGCGTCCGCAATGCTTCCAGGCTGGCCGGGGTGTTTGAGAAATTCTATGATGGTATCCATGAAGTCTGTACCGTGCTCTTTGTCGTAGAGGTACAGCTTCATCAGCCCCGGCTGGATTAAGAACTGGATTTGAGGATCTTCTTTTTCCAGGGTTTCTAACATTTTATAGAGATAGTAATCGCTGAAATAATAGACAGAGGAAGCAGGGTCTAATTTGACCCCCAAAAGCACGGCGGATACAGCCTGTTGGTAGAAGCAGGCCGTGTCTTCCAGATTTTGGTAAAAATTGCTGATACCGGCTTTCAGGCTGTTGGTTTTCAGATAATTTTCCAGCTGGCTCATTTCATAGTCGCTTAAACGCTGGTTCAGGTTCCGGCTGATGAGAAATACAATGGTATTTTCATAAATCACATAAATACTGCCGGACAGAATAAATCTCATCCGCTCCAGAATCACTTCCATTTTTAAATCAGAGGTGCTGTAGCCCACTGTGGGGATGGCGATCAGGTAAAAAGTCTCTTTCAGATGATATCCCATGGCTTTTAAGCGTTCCAGGATGTCATTGGTATGTTTTTTCGGATGTTTGATTAAATCAATTAAAAAGTAAGAATACATGACGCCTTTGTTTTGCCGGAAAGAGGAGTCTTTCTGCAGTTCCATGGAAATCAGTTTGCTGAACCGGTGAAAAAATTCTTTGTCGAAATCATAAAAAGCATGTTCAGATTCTAACATCATCACATGTCCGATGCACACGCCCTGGATTTCCACTGCGTCAATCAGGGTTCCTTTCTGCACCAATTCATTATAATGGAAATAGGCGTGGTTTGCCTGCTGCACTTTTTCATCCAGATGATTCCGGGTGATATACTGGATGCCTGTTTCGCTGATATATCCGGTGGCGCTTTCCTCCTGAAAGAAAATATTGTCAGGCACGATTCCGTCGGACATAGCCAGGTATTTGTATTGCAGATCAATGACATAAATAGGGTTGCCGAAGATATTTGTGGCCGTGTCAATCAGATATTGAAGCCCGTTTCCGGAAAACAGGGCGTTTACCAGAAGATGCATGCCGGCGGTAATCTGCTGGATTTCCGTGAGGCATTCCAGAATAAAATTCAGAAACTCCCCCTGGGAAATCCCGGAATCGAATGCCGCAACCTGAAACGCGCTTTTTTCATATCGGTCAAAATCGGCGGACTGTTCCAGACAAAACAGAACGATGGGGCTGTCCAGTTCAGGCTCGGGAAGCAGATGAGCGGGAGCCAGATATAAGGTGGAAGGCGAGTAAGCCTGGTTTTGGCCTGTCAGGATGCGGGCATAAATCAAATCGGGATTCAGCCGGCGGTTTCCGTAAGTTTGGGCGCAGTATCCCTGTTCTTTTAATTTACTGAGTAACTGTATGTATTCCATATGAGATGTTCCTTTCGCTTTTGTGTTGTTCTTTGATATCCGTGAGCCTCTCGCGTATATTATATCCCAAACAGATTTGTGCGTGTACACGAAAATTGAATCCATCAGAGGAAAAGATTGGATGCGGGCACGATGAATCAAAGGGAAAAATTCACTATACTGAATACTATCAAACAAGAGGAAAGGAAGAGAAAATTATGGGTACTTTGGGAAAGTATGGAAGAAGCGTGTCGATTATCGGCGTTGGCTGCACTCCGTTTATGTACACGGTGGATCACCCGGAAACGGATGGGCTCACCGAAGGTGAAATGTTTGGATATGCGGCGTTAAAGGCAATGGAAGACGCCGGAGTGAATCCCAGAGATGTGGATTTTTATTTTCACGGGGAAGCCAGTCCTCTGAACGGATCCAACTATCTGACGCCGAATGTGCAGATCGCCAATTGGTTCGGGATGAAGGGAAAGGGTTCTATCCACCATTCGGAGGCCTGCTGTACCGGATATCTGGCCATTGAGCAGGCGGTGAACGCCGTGGCTTCCGGAAAATACAATTGTGTGCTTACCGGGGCGGTGGAATTCGGCGACAGCACGCCTTCACCGGCAGATAATGTGGAATCTCCGAAACATCCCTATAAAAGAGATAAAATGACCATGGATAAGTTCCTGAAAACCACTTCATGGCTCTATGACCGGACATACACCAGAAGCCTGATGGCAGGGCAGGAGCTGATCTACGACGATGCGGCAGAGTGGTATGTCAGAACCAGGGGGATTACATCAGAGCAGATGAACCAGACCTTAAACTGGATGTGCATCAACAACCGCAGAAATGCTTCCGTCAACCCGCTGGCCATTGAGAGAAAAACTTACGAAGAGCTTGCAAAAGAAGCGGGTATGACATTGGAAGAATATATGAATTCTCCATACAATCCCCGGATGGGAGATTTTCTCCGGGCCGGCGGCATAGAGCTGAAATGCGACGGAGCTGCCGCTGCCATCGTATGCGCCACAGAGAAAATTCCTGAGATCGCGAAAAACCTGAAACATAAGCCCATAGAGGTGCTGGGAATCGGAAGCGCGGCCTGCGAAGCCACCACGCCCCATTTTGAAGTCCGGGCCACCGAGGAAGCGGTGCGCCAGGTTTATGAATTAACCGGGTTGTCAGGAGAAGATCTGGATTTATTTTACGCCAATGATTTTATTATCACTTCTCATCTGGTGTCTGCGGAAATCGCAGGATACCTTCCTTACGGAGAAGGATGGAAATATATTTGCGACGGGCGCACCGCATGGGACGGAGACAGGCCCATCAATACCAACGGCGGCCGTACCTCCTTTGGACATGCCCATGCAGCTTCCGGACTTGCGGATGTATACGAAGCATGCAAGCAGATGTGGGGCGAGTGCGGGGAGCATCAGGTCAAACAGACGCCCAGAACAGCTATGCTTAGGGGCTACGGCGGAGCCCAGAATGTGGCTGCAGTTGTAATTCGTACGTTAGAAGGATAGGAGGCGCTTTCATGAGCATTCAATTAGAAAAAGTAGTCCAGAGATTTTACGAGGGATTAGAAGAAGGCAAATTTATGGGCCGGAAATGCCCCAAATGCGGGAATGTGGAATTCCCGCCGGTATATGCCTGCAACGCCTGCGGCAATTATGAAACAGAATGGTATGAGATCAGCGGAAAAGCAAAGCTGCATTCCATCGTTCTGCCCGCAGCCCTTTCTTCCAAGCCGGAATATAAGAAGCTGGGAAAATACGCCTACGGAGAAGTGGAGTTAGAAGAGGGCACAAGGCTAAACGCCGTAGTCCGCGGCATCAGCAAGAAAAACAGGGCGGAATTGTCCGCCAAGCTTCCCTTAAACTGCCGTGCGGCCATATTTGAACGGGAAGGCGGTTTTAAAACCGTGGTGTTTGATCTAGAGGAAGAATAGTTCTGCGAATCCGAAGCAGTAATACAATGCAAAATGAAACAAAAAGGAGAGAAAACAAAATGGACAGAAAAGAATTAGAAGCACAAGTAATCAATATGGTAGCCACATCTTATAAACAGGAAGCATCAAACCTTTCCATGGAAACTTTATTCAAAGAGGATCTGGGCGGCGCTTCCGTACAGATGGTAGCCCTGGTGGCAGAAATAGAAAATGAACTGGATGTGGAGCTGATGCTGGCAGACGCAAGCGGCTGCGCCGCCATCGGCGATTTAGTAAATCTAATTGAAGAAGAAATGTAATCTGCCAGCGCCGCAGCGGACAAAATATATTTTGATCCACACTTAGGAGCGAACAATTTAATTTTCAATGGCACGCTAACGCTACAGCGAACAATACATATTTCGATACACAGGAACCAGCGGATTGCCAAAGATATAAGTTTCGCATGTCAAAGGAAAGGAGATACAAAAAAATGGGAGTATTGGATGAAATATACAAGAAAGCCAAAGCAAATCCCAGGAAAGTGGCATTTCCGGAAGCAACTAACGAAAAAATGATGCAGGCTGCCTATGAAACGGGAAAAGAAGGCTATATTATCCCTGTTCTTGTGGGAAACGGCAGCGAGATCAGAGAAGCGGCCCGGGAAAGAGGCTATGAGGAAAGTGTGTTTGAGATTGTGGACATCAGTGAAGAAGGCTATAAGAATAAGCTGATTGAGAAATACGTGGCCCTTCCCCAGACAATTTTAAAGGAAAAGGCTTTGAACCGGAGGATGCAGAATCCTTTGTATTACGCCATGGTAATGCAGGCAGTGGAGGAAGCGGACGTAACCTTTGCAGGCATTGACAATACCACCGGGGATGTGCTTTTGGCCGGACAGATGATTATCGGATTAAAAGAGGGAATCAGTACCGTTTCCAGTATCGGTTTGTGTGATATTCCGGGCTTTGAGGGAAGCGAAGGAACCCTCCTTGCAGTGGGAGACAGCGCTGTGTGCACCAATCCAGACGCAAAACAGCTGGCGGATATTGCGATTTCCGCCTGTGATACGGTAAAAGCTTTACTGGACTGGGAACCCAGATGCGCCATGGTCTGCTATTCCACATTGGGAAGCGGCCAGGGGGAATTGATAGATAAAGTGGTTCAGGCTTTAGAAATTGCAAAAGAACAGCGGCCGGATCTGGCCATTGACGGGGAATTCCAGTTTGACGCTGCAATTTCGCCTGCAGTTGCAAAGAAAAAAGTGAAACGGGAAAGCAAGGTGGCAGGCAGGGCGAATATCGTAATCTGGCCGGATTTGAACGTGGGAAATGTCGGCGTAAAGCTGATTCAGCAATTCGGACACGCCGATGCCTACGGCCCTATGCTGCAGGGCTTTAACAAAGTGGTATGCGACTGTTCCAGAGGGGCTCCTGTTTCAGAAATCAAGGGGAATATTGTGATCAGCGCTGTGCGGGCGGCAGGGCGCAGTTAGAAATACGGCGGACTTACAGAGCGTGAGCCGAAATGCGGAAAATGTTCAGTTCGTGGATACAGGCAAAAATGCCGGAACATGAACCATTCGCTGCAGCGGTTTATGAAGGAAAAGGAGAAAATAAATGGAACAGTACAAGGTTTTGGCAATTAATCCGGGCTCTACTTCTACGAAAATTGCTTTGTTTCAGGGGGAGGAGTGCGTTTTTGCGAAAAATGTCTCTCATGACGCCGGTGAGCTTGCGAAGTTTCAGACGATTCCTGATCAGCTTCCTTACCGGAGAGATATGATTCTGGAGCTTTTGAAAGAGGCGGGGGTTTCCCTGGAAGAAGTGGATGTGTTTGTGGGGAGAGGCGGCGGGCTTCTTGCCATGGAGGGAGGAACCTACAGAGTGTCGGAATTGATGCTGGAACATGCCAGGACATGCGCCAACGGCGTGATTCATCCGGCTGCCCTGGGGTCTCAGCTTGCCAATGAATTTGCCGCAAAATACGGCAAAAAAGCTATGGTGGTGAATCCGCCGGATGTGGATGAGCTGCAGGATCTGGCAAGGATGACCGGCATAAAGGGAGTAAACCGGATCATTCACCTGCATGCGCTGAATTTAAAGGAAACGGCCATCCGGCACAGCAAAAATGTGCTGCATAAAAATTACGAAGACTGCAATTACGTGGTATGCCACATTGGCGGCGGAATTTCCATTTCGGCTCACCGCAAGGGACGGATGGTGGACGGCTATGACATTGTAGGAGGAGAAGGCCCTATGGCTCCTACCAGATGCGGAAGCATTTCCGTGGCGGATCTTTTGGAATATATGGAGAAGAACCATCTGGATGCGTCAGAAGTGAAAAAGCTTTGCACCAGAATCGGCGGTTTTGTCAGCCATGCAGGAATTTCAGATGCGGTGGAGCTGACAAACCGGGCAAAGAACGGAGATAAGTACGCAGAAATGCTGTGGAACGCTATGATTTACCAGATTGTGAAATGCATCGGCGCCATGGCGGCGGTTCTGCATGGAAAGGCAGACGGAATACTGCTGGGCGGAGGCATGGTGCACAGCGATGATTTAGTGCAGCAGATTACAGAAAGCTGTTCTTTCCTTGCGCCGGTGACTGCCTATCCGGGAGAATTTGAAATGGAAGCCATGGCTGCAGGAGCAATCCGTGTGCTGAAGGGAGAAGAAAAACTGAAAGAATACGCCGGAAAACCGGTATGGAGCGGTTTTGGCTGGTAACCTGCGGAAAGGAAGATAAAGCGTATGGAGAAAAAAATAAATATGCTGACTCTGGCATTGGGCATTGCGGCCTTGCCGCCCGTCTGGGCAGTGGCTGCGCCGTATCTGGGCGTTGAGGTGGGCGCAGTGGCGCTGATATGCGCCGGGCTGTACGTGGCAAACGGGAATAAAAGAAAAGACGCATTCAGGATTACCGCAGGTTTTCTTGCAGGAGATGTGTGGGCAGTGGCTGCAATCTGTGTGATGGAGGTTTTGCCCCTGCATCCCAATCTGGAGTTATATCTGACCTTGTTTCTGTTGGGCGGCCTTGCGGTTCTGATCGGGGAAACGCTTCCAACCGTATTTTATACGCCCTCCTGGCTGTGCGGATGGGCCATCGGACTTACGGTTATGGGGCCCATGAAAATGTCAGAACTGGGGATGCTTCCCATACAGATCGGAGCTGCCATGGCAGTGGGCGTATTTTATGTGGGCGTCGGAGTGGACGCTTTTCAGAAGTTTTTAATTGGAAAAATAGAGAGGTAACAACGGGGCTGCCCCATAAAGGAATCTGACGCAGAAGGATGTTCTGGATCAATTTCCTGAATGCGGCAGTCCTTTCATTGGGACATATGATTAGGATAACAAAAGTATTAGAAAATGTGTATGTGTTAAAAGATCGGGCAGGCTGCTGCGCAAATCTGGTGGTGGGAAAAGACCGGGCTCTTTTGTTCGATACCGGTTCCGGAATTGACAATTTGAGGGAGGCGCTGCAGGACATCACGGAACTTCCCCTTATCGTGATCAACAGCCATGGGCATTTTGATCATATCGGGGGAGACTGCCAGTTTGAGCGCGTGTATCTTCCAAAGGAAGATTTTCCCATTTTGGAGGGCTATCATACGGAGATTTTAAACCGGTGGATCAGAGAACTGACAGGGGAGGCGGTCTGGCCTTTTCTGGCTTCCCCCAAAGAGTGGAAGTGTATCCGTCCTCTGGAATTTGACAGTTTTGACCTTGGTCAGACGCCCTGCAGAATCATTCCTTTAAAGGGGCATACGGCAGGTTCTGTGGGGATCTGGATTCCGTCTTTTCGGCTGCTTTTGTCAGGAGACGCCTTAACCCCTGTGATGTGTCTGAATTTTCAGAATCATTTGTCCGGGAAAATTCAGTATGAGACATTAAAGCAGATTCAGAATCTGGAATTTGACTGTTATTTGACTTCCCACTATGAAACGCTGTTTCCGAAATCACTGACGAAAAGGATGATGCGGTGCATAGAAAACAGCGCCGGGAAAAAATTCCGTTTTTACCAGTATCCCCATCCTCCCTATGCCAAAGGGTGGATTTATCTGGATTCTCTGGAGGAGGAACCGGTGGCGCTGGTGTTGTCGGAAGAGGAAAAGAGACAGGCGGATCTTGAGATAAATAAAGGCTGAAATCTATAAAGCTTCAGATGAAAATTGTTTTAGATAAGGAGAGAACAGATGGGGAAAGAGAACAATAGGATCAATTTGACAAAAAGGCGCTGGCTGGTGCTGCTGGCAAGCTGCCTGATTAATTTATGCATCGGCGCGCTGTATGCCTGGAGTGTGTTTGCCGCTCCCATGGCAGAGCATCTTTCACAAATCCTGGGAAAGGAATTGACGGCAGCGGATTTGTCTGTGGTATTTTCAGTGGGAAATGGTTTGGGATTTCTCACAATGATAGGAGGCGGTTTTCTGAATCAGAAAATCGGGCCGAAATGGGTGATATTTGCCGGCGGGATTTTATTTGGATTCGGCTTTCTGATCTGCGGTTTTGCGTCAAATCTGCCAATGCTTGTGGTAGGATACGGCTTATTCAGCGGGCTTGCCATGGGACTTGCCTACGGCTGCACCATCAGCAATTCCGTAAAATTTTTTCCGGATAAGGCAGGTCTTGTGGGAGGAATTGCAACGGCTTCCTATGGAATCTCATCCGTTTTGGTGCCCCCTGCTGCAAATGCGCTGATTGAGGGAGTCGGCGTGAGCAGGGCGTTTATTGTTATGGGCGTTGTGATTATTGTTACGGTGGGAATTTTTTCTCAGATGATTGTGAAATGTCCCGACGGGTTTGTGCCGGAGGGCTGGACGCCTCCTGCGGTCAGAACGGACAGCGGCCTCAATCCGCAGGCAGCGGACAGGAACTGGAAAGAGATGCTTCGCACGCCTGTGTTTTATCTTATGATAGTCATGCTGTTTTTCGGAGCTGTGCTGGGAATGATGGCGATTTCCCAGGCGTCCAATATTGCCCAGGATATGATTGGAATGACGCCGGCGGCAGCGGCAATTGTAGTTTCTGTGCTGGCTCTGTTCAATACCTTCGGGCGGATTCTGGCCGGGATGGTTTCGGATCGGATTGGCTGTATCCAGACATTGCGGGCAGTGTTTGCGGCGGCGATTTTGTCCATGGGAATTCTGTATATGAGCGGAAACGGTTCTGCCGGGTTGTTTTATGTGGGAATCTGCCTGGTGGGAGTCTGCTTCGGCTCCTTTATGGGGGTGTATCCCAGTTTTACGGCAGAACGGTTCGGTTCGAAATATTCCAGCGTCAATTACGGTATTATGTTTATCGGATTCAATGGGGCAGGACTGCTGGGGCCGATGATTGTAAGCTGGGTGTTTCATCAGACAGGAGGATACAGAGGGGCTTTTCTAATTGCTCTGGGTTTTGCTGTTTTGGGGTTTCTCCTGTCTTTTGCGATTCGGAGTTACGATTCCGGGAGCGGCGCCTGCTCATAGCCGCTTTCAGCTGGCGAATGGCAATTAAAATATAGTTGACAATAAAAATAAAGCAAGATATACTGTAAGAAATTATGAAATGCAGCAGATAAAAAGTAACAGGGCATCTTTCGAACTGTTACGGTAAACTTGGGGAGGGATATCATGAAATGTCCATATTGCAGCAGTGACAATACGAGGGTGATAGATTCCAGGCCTGCGGACGACAATTATTCTATCCGCAGGAGAAGGCTCTGCGATGACTGCGGGAAGCGTTTTACCACTTATGAGAAGGTGGAGACGATTCCTTTGATTGTCATTAAGAAGGATAACAACCGGGAACAGTACGATCGGTCCAAAATAGAAGCGGGAATTCTCCGGGCCTGTCATAAGCGTCCGGTATCTGTGGATATGATCAGTCAGTTGGTGGATACCGTGGAAGTGGACATTTTTGGCAGGGAGGAAAAGGAAATTTCCAGCTCTGAGATAGGAGAAATTGTAATGAACCGTCTGCAGGAGTTGGATCCGGTGGCATATGTCAGGTTTGCCTCCGTTTATCGGGAATTTAAGGATGTCAATACCTTTATGGATGAATTGAAGAAGATTTTGGATAATTAGCCGGAGCGATTTCCGGCCGGATGAGCGCTGGGATGAGCAAGTTCCGGAGTTTGCCGGATGGCCGGATGAGCGCTGGGATGAGCAAGTTCCGGAGTTTGCCGGATGGCCGGATGA
>CAJUBP010000010.1:75468-114075 GCA_910584585.1 uncultured Lachnospiraceae bacterium
GCAGGGCGGGAATTATTGTCACAGGAGAAGATGCAGAATGTTAGAAAAATTTTATCCCAATGAATATTTGGATTCCGCGTATCAGATAGAATATGAACGTTTATTTCAGGAAGGGTATCGGGGGATTATTTTTGATGTGGACAATACGCTGGTGCCCCACGGCGCCCCTGCCGACGAGCCTGCAAAGAAGCTGTTTGCCCGGTTAAAGGAACTGGGCTATCAGTGCTGTCTTTTGTCGAATAATAAAGAGCCCAGGGTGAAGCTGTTCAATGACGAGGTGAAGGCCCAGTACATTTTCAAGGCAGGAAAGCCCAAGATTTCCGGTTATGAACGGGCCATGGAGCTGATGGGAACCGATAAGAGCAATACCTTGTTTGTGGGAGATCAGATATTTACAGATGTGTACGGAGCGAACCGGGCGGGTCTCCGCACCATTTTAACAAAGCCGATTCATCCAAAAGAAGAGATTCAGATTGTGTTAAAACGGTATCTGGAAAAGATTGTACTGTTTTTTTATCACAGGAAACACAGAGCAGGCATGTAAAGGAGGAGCAAGATGAAAATTGCAATTGGAAACGACCATTCCGCCGTTGATTTGAAACGAGAAATTACAGCATTTGTGGAACAAATGGGACATGAAGTGATCAATTTCGGAACAGACAGCACAGAGAGCTGCGATTATCCCGTTTACGGGGAAAAAGTGGGAAGAGCTGTGGCGGCAGGGGAGGCGGACTGCGGAATTCTGATTTGCGGAACAGGAGTGGGAATCTCCCTGGCGGCCAATAAAGTGAAGGGAATCCGCTGCGGCGTTTGTTCCGATACTACCACTGCTCATTTAATCAGGGAACACAATCACGCGAATATCATAGCCTTCGGCGCCAGGATTGTGGGGACCGAGAAGGCAAAGGACATTGTGAAGGCTTATCTGGAAGCGGAACCTATGGGGGGACGGCATCAGATGCGCGTTGATATGATTTCCAAAATGGAAGAACAGTAAAAAAAGGTTGAAAAATTTGCCATTATAGTATAGAATGTAGAAAGCGCATGGGCGAATTGCGCCCGAATGTAGTTTAAGGAGGAAAATCCAATGATTTCAGCAGGAGATTTTAGAAATGGTATTACGATTGAATTAGAAAATAATATTTATCAGATTATTGAATTTCAGCATGTAAAACCGGGCAAAGGCGCGGCCTTTGTCAGAACAAAGTTAAAGAATATCAAGAGCGGCGGCGTTGTGGAGAAGACATTCCGGCCTACAGAGAAATGTCCCCAGGCCCGTATCGACAGGGCGGACATGCAGTACTTATATTCCGACGGCGATCTGTTCCACTTTATGGATGTTGAGACTTACGAGCAGATTGCGCTGGATTCCGCAGCCATCGGAGACGCGTTGAAATTTGTAAAAGAGAATGAAATGGTGAAGATGTGTTCCCATAACGGCAGCGTGTTTGCAGTGGAGCCGCCTCTGTTTGTAGAATTAAAGATTACCGAGACAGAGCCTGGATTCAAAGGCGACACCGCAACCGGCGCAACCAAGCCTGCAGTGGTGGAGACCGGCGCAACCGTATATGTTCCGCTGTTCGTAGAGCAGGAAGACGTCATCAAGATCGACACAAGAACCGGAGAATATCTCTCCAGAGTCTAATTTACCATGATTTACCATGAGGAGGGACCCGGCTCAATACTTATAACTCCCACAAAGCAGAAAGCCGGGAGGAGACCTGATGGTCAGAATAACTCCCACAAAGCAGAAAGCCGGGAGGAGACCTGATGGTCATTAGCCAGGAATATAAGACCGGAATGACACTATTTGGAAAAAGCCTGAATGGAAAGGGCGTATTCCGAAGGCGTCATTCCGGTTATTTTTTTAAATTGCCGGGAAAAATAGTGAATGGAATTATACCCCAGATAATCAGCGATCTGGGTAAAATTCATATTTTTTTCCCGAATCATTTCTTTCGCCCGGGTGATTTTCATCCGGGAAAAGTATTCGATAATGCCGCAGCCGCATTTATTCCGAAACAAGTTCTGAAGCTGTGAGACGCCCATTAAGTTATCCCGGCAGATTTGTTCCAGCGTAAGGGTTTCCGTCAGCCGGTCCTCCATATAAATCATGATATGCCGGAAGGTTTCGTCGTCCCGTTTTAATTTTACAGATTTATTCAGGCGGGCGTCCGAAGGGGGCTGGCAGCTTTTCCGATACAGGGAAATCAGGAAATGCTCCAGTGAAAGCTGTATGATCTGCTCGGAGCCTGGGCGCTGGCCGGGGTTGCCGGAGAGCTGCCGGGTATAGGGATTGTCTAAGGGAGTCAGAAACGCGTCGCCGGCTTCTGCCAGGACAGCGGCAAGAAGGCTGCGCTCCGTTTCTCCCAGCGGCAGGATTTTATCTTCAAAAAAGGACATGGCAGGGGAATTGCACACAAAGGAAACCACCACAAGGTTCGGCGCGATAACGCCGTCGGTGGCCACGGAATGAAATTGGCCGGGTTTGTGGAAGATGATACTGCCCTTTTTTAATTTGTGGGCCGCCTGATCGGCAGTGACGGTGACTTCTCCCTTGTCTACGCAGAGAAATTCCCAGAAATCGTGGGATTCTCCCTCAAATTTGAAATCATTGCTGTATTCAAAATAGTGGATGGTAACAATCTGAGGGACATGGAATAATTTTGTCAGCGGGTATTTGTAAAAGTCCATATTCAGTCCTTTCCGGCTCCGAAGTGTGCCAAAAACATCTTTTCAACAGAGAATTTCTGCAAATTAACAGTTCATTTTAGGCTCAAGAAAGTGATAAGCGGTATGGAATTATTTTATCACAATATAGTGCAAAAAAGTAAAAATATTGTGCAAATACAGAAAAATTTTTTTGTATTATTATGGTAATTAACAGAGGAAATTCAAAGAATCAGGAGGGTTTAATTATGAAGAAACCAGCATTGGTAATTATGGCAGCGGGAATGGGAAGCCGTTACGGCGGATTGAAGCAGATTGATCCGGTGGACGAACAGGGGCATATTATCATGGATTTTTCCATTTATGACGCAGTAGAGGCCGGATTTGAGAAGGTAGTGTTTATTATAAAGAAAGCAAACGAAGCAGTATTTAAGGAATGCATCGGCAACCGTGTTTCAGAGAAAATGCAGGTGGAATATGTCTTTCAGGAGATGGATAAACTGCCGGCAGGTTTCCAGGCGCCGGAGGGAAGGGAAAAACCCTTTGGAACAGGTCACGCGATTTTGTGCTGCAAAGATGTGTTAGACGGCCCCTTTGCAGTCATCAATGCAGACGACTATTACGGAAAGAACGCCTATCAGACAATTTATGATTATCTGATCAGCCATCAGGATGACGAAAAATACCGCTATGCCATGGTGGGGTATGATTTGAAAAATACATTAACGGAAAACGGCCATGTGGCAAGAGGGGTCTGTGAAACAGACGCGGAAGGATTTCTGACGGAAATCTGCGAGCGCACCCATATTGAAAAGCGGGGCGAACAGGCAGTGTACACGGAAGACGGCGGCGCGGCCTGGACAGAGATTTCTATGGACAGCACAGTCTCCATGAATTTCTGGGGATTTTCGGACAGCATTTTAAAGGAACTGGAATCGGGATTTGAGAATTTCCTGAGAGAAGAGCTGCCGGGCAATCCGCTGAAAGCAGAATATTATCTGCCCATGGCAGTGGGAAGCCTGCTGCGGGAAGGAAAGGCAAGCGTACAGGTACTGAATTCCAGAGATCAGTGGTTCGGCGTTACTTACAAAGAAGATAAGGAAATGGTGGTAAATGCCATTGCGGAATTGAAGAAGAAAGGGTTATATCCGGAAAGTTTTTAGACCGGCAATTGCGCAGCTCAATTCTAAATTTTATAAATACGTCCTATGATATGGAGGAGAAGGAAATGCAGGAACAGGCAAGAGAAGCAGTCAGTCATTTTGAACTGACGGGAGTGACAGGGGAGCCGAGCCCTTTTGGCAGCGGGCATATCAATGATACTTTTCTGGTGGAAGGGGAGACGAGGTGCGTGCTGCAGCGGATGAACCGGACGATTTTTTCCAGTCCCAGGGAGGTTATGGAGAACATTGTGGGCGTGACGGAATTTTTGAAAAAGAAAATTGAGGCAAAAGGCGGAGACGTTATGCGGGAAACTTTGACGGTGATTCCTACCAGAGATGGGAAGTCTTTCTATCAGGATGACCAGGGGGAATGTTGGCGCATGTATTATCTGATCGAGGACGCGTTAAGTTATGACCGGGTGGAGAGAGAGGAGGATTTTTATCAGAGCGCGCTGGCCTTTGGAAATTTCCAGCAGCTTTTGGCGGATTATCCGGCCCAAACCCTTCATGAGACAATTCCCGGTTTCCATGATACGAAGGCCAGATATGAAGTGTTTTTAAAAGCTGTGGAAGAAGACGTGTGCGGCAGGGCGAAAAACGCGGAAAAAGAAATTGAGTTTTTCCGTTCCAGGAAAGAAATTTCCTGTGTGCTGGGGGATTTGCTGGCGGCAGGAAAACTTCCGCTTAGAGTAACCCACAATGATACCAAGCTGAATAACATCATGATAGATGAAAAAACCAGAAAAGGCATCTGCGTCATAGATTTGGATACAGTAATGCCGGGGCTTACGGCCAATGATTTCGGAGACGCCATCCGCTTCGGCGCCAGCACCGGAGAAGAGGATGAACGGGATTTGTCCAAAGTGAGCTGTGACTTAAGGCTGTTTCGAATCTATACGGAAGGGTTTTTAAAAGGCTGCAATGGCAACCTCACTGACATGGAGATTGCCATGCTTCCCATGGGTGCAAAGGTAATGACCTACGAAAACGGCATCCGTTTCCTGACAGATTACCTGAAAGGAGACGTTTATTTCAAGATTCACCGGGAAGGGCACAACCTGGATCGCTGCCGTACCCAGATGAAGCTGGTGGCGGATATGGAAGAGAAATGGGAGCAGTTAGAGGAAATCGTCAGAGAGCTCAGTATAAAATTTACTAAAAATATAGTAAAATAAATTTAGTATTTACTAAAATACAGGAATGTGGTATACTTTGTCATGAAAGGGCCCGGATGACTTTTCGGGGGATTTTTTTGCACAATGGTGTGCAGACTATAGACAGGAGGTAATCATTATGGCAATTTTAGTAACAGGCGGAGCAGGTTATATCGGAAGCCATACCTGCATTGAACTGATTCATGCAGGCTATGAAGTGGTAGTTGTGGATAATCTGGTCAATTCCAGCGAAGAGGCGGTGAAGAGAGTGGAGAAAATCACCGGAGCCAAAGTGCCTTTCTACCAGGTGGATATTTTAGACGCGCCGGCTTTAAGCGAGGTATTCGACAAAGAGAACATTGACAGCGTCATTCATTTCGCGGGACTGAAAGCGGTAGGGGAATCTGTGCAGAAGCCTCTGGAATATTATCATAACAATATAACCGGGACATTGATTTTATGCGATGTGATGCGTAAACATGGAGTGAAAAATATTATTTTCTCATCTTCCGCGACAGTTTATGGAGATCCGGCTATGATTCCCATTACGGAGGAATGCCCCAAGGGTCAGATTACCAATCCTTACGGGCAGACCAAGGGAATGTTGGAGCAGATTCTGACTGATTTCCATGTGGCGGATCCAGAGTGGAATGTGGTGCTTCTGCGCTACTTTAACCCAATCGGCGCCCATGAGAGCGGAATTATCGGAGAAGATCCCAAGGGAATCCCCAACAATCTGGTGCCCTACATCGCGCAGGTGGCAGTGGGCAAGCTGAAATGCCTGGGAGTGTTCGGCGACGATTACGATACGCCGGACGGCACAGGCGTGCGGGATTATATTCATGTGGTTGACCTGGCCAAAGGCCATGTGAAGGCATTGAAGAAGATTGAGGATAAGTCCGGCGTAACGATCTACAATCTCGGAACCGGAAAGGGCTACAGCGTGCTGGATGTGGTAAAGGCCTATGAAAAAGCCTGCGGCAAGCCTATTCCGTATGAAATCAAACCGAGAAGGGCCGGAGACATTGCAACCTGCTATTCTGACGCTTCCAAAGCCAAGAAAGAACTGGGTTGGGAAGCAGAATTCGGCATTGACCGGATGTGCGAAGATTCCTGGAGATGGCAGAGCATGAATCCGGATGGATACCGCAGTTAATCTTCGCTGCTGGGCGGATTCTGAAACAGGCGTTAAGGAACTGAAGAAAATAAGTGATACAGATTGCGCAGGATATTTTTTTGAGCGCAGGCAAAAAGACGTAGGCGCAGCGGACTGCGCTGAGGCTTTTTGGCCTGTGCGCTCGGAGAAATAGACACGCTCTAGGATGTGTCACTTATTTTTTTACAGTTCCTTAATTTCTGTTTGAAAAAAATGTGTGCAATTGTTGTGAAAACAACAATTTTGTAGTATATTGGGAATATAAAACAACGATTTTGTGGCATAATGGGAACATAAAAACAACGATTTTGCAGTAAAGCGGGAATATAAAAGCAACGATTTTGCAGTAAAGTGGGAATATAAAAGCAACGATTTTGCAGAAAACAGCGAAAATAAAAACAACGATTTTGTAACGGAAAGAGAGGAAAGATGTTCAGACGAAAAATATACAGAAAATTAAAGCAATGGAAAACAGAGTCTGACGGAAGAACAGCGTTGCTAATTGAGGGGGCAAGGCGGGTTGGAAAATCGACGATTGTGGAGGAATTTGCCAAAAGAGAGTATGAAAGCCATATTATGATAGATTTTGCGGCGGCGTCACAGCTTGTCAAAGATTTATTCCGGGATCTATCAGATTTAAATTATATATTTTTACAGCTGCAGCTGCAATACAAGGTGGATCTTAAGGAGCGGAAGTCCCTGATTATTTTTGATGAGGTGCAGTTATGCCCGCTTGCGAGGCAGGCAATTAAAACGCTGGTAAAAGACAAACGGTATGACTATATCGAAACCGGTTCCCTGATCTCCATAAAGCAAAATGTAAAGGATATTTTGATTCCAAGTGAAGAACGGAAGATTAATATGTATCCTATGGATTACGAGGAATTTCTCTGGGCTTTGGGCGATGAAACAACAATGCCCCTTCTGCAAAAAGTATTTGAATCCTTAAAACCGATAGGAGAACAGTTAAACCGAAAATTGATGCGGGATTTTCGGCTGTATATGCTGGTGGGGGGAATGCCCCAGGCAGTAGACGCGTTTATTCAGACGAATAATTTGAGAATGGTTGACGCAGTGAAAAGGGATATCCTCAATTTGTACAAAGATGATTTTCGCAAAATAGATGCTACAGGAAGAATTTCAATGATTTTTGAGGCGATACCGGCACAATTGGGAAAGCATGCGTCAAAATATCAGATTTCCAGCGTGCTTCCAAATCAGAGAGCGGATGACGCAATGCTGAGTTTGATTGCTGAATTGAAAGAATCAAAAACAGTGCTTACGGCATATCATACGAACGATCCCAATGTTGGGATGGCAGGCAGCAAAGATCTGAATAAATTCAAATTATATCTGGCAGACACAGGGTTGTTTACTACACTGGTTTTTCAGGATAAGGATTTTACGGAAAATATTATTTACGATAAACTGCTGAGTGACAAATTGCCTTCTAATTTAGGATATTTATATGAAAATGCGGTTGCCCAGAGTTTTGCTTCCAATGGAAATAATTTGTATTATTACACATTTTTAAATGAAAAGACCAGACATAATTACGAGCTTGATTTTTTAATTGCCCGTAAAAACAAAATATGTCCTATAGAAGTAAAGTCTTCCGGGTATAAGTCCCATGCTTCCCTGGACGCGTTTGCAGAGAAATTTTCCAGCCGGATTCTGCAGAGGTATCTGATTTATACAAAAGATTTGAAAAAAGAATCGGACATTATCTGCCTGCCGGTTTATTTGGCGTCTTTCTTGTAGAACTCAGAGGGAACAATCTATGTTTCAATATGCAGGAAACGCCGGATTGCCCAGCTTATGCGCGAAAAGGCAATCCGGCATTTTCGTCCGTTCTCAAATATAAAAAGTTTACTGTGCTAAAAGAACACTATAAAGTCCTTCCCGCAGCCAAAAGCTTGCTCCGCTTCTCCTGATACCGCTTTGCCGTCTCCTTCGTCCTGGGATCGCTGGCATACTTTTTCAGCGTTTCCCGATCCACTTTCAGCCGCAGATCCATGGTTTTCATCACGTCTGAAATGTGCATGGTCTTCTGGAATCTGGCGTCGGTAAAGTCAATGCGCCGGTTATCGGAAAAGAGAATCACCACAGGCTGAGCATAGTTCTTGTCATTTTCTTCGATAATGATGCCTTTCTGCCCGTCGGAGAAATCCACGCAGCATCCGCCCGGGAGGATGTGGACGCATTGAGTAAGGGCGGCCACAAAGGGAGCCGGATAGTAGTCCGGGTGTTCCCGGAGGAAACGCACCGCCCGGATTTCAGAGATCGGTTCTTTGTCCAGATTCATGGAAGTCATTTCATCAAACATGCTTGCCACATGAAGTACATGGGTCCCGTTGCGCCAGCGGATGTTTTTCTGCAGAGGAACCTTGACATTGTGTTCTAATCTGGTCATTTGTCCCACAAGCTGGAGGGTAAGCTCCGGCAGCTTGTAGTCGTTGTAGTCTGGGTGGAGGAGCTGGTAGCCCTTTTCCAGATACCCCCGCACCAGCCGCCGTTCGTCCGGGGACAGGAGAGCGTCGCCCTTTTCCAGGATCTCGTCCGGAACCAGCAAAAGCCCGATGTCGTGCAGAAGAGCGGCGCATACGATGGCGAGCTGTTCTCCATAGGAATAGTGGAGTCTGTGCACCATCATAGCGGCCAGAATCGCAGTGTTCAGGCTGTGTTTGTACACATAATCGCCGTTGCTGCGCAGATTTTTTGCAAAATTAATCTTGTGATCCAGAGAACCGAAATCCCTCAGAATGGTCTGGGCCAGACTTGTCAGGTTCTGGGGAGCCATATTGTTGGTGAGCAAAGCCAGATCGTCTTTTAAACGGAAGGTGGAAACAGTAAGAAAACGTTCCAGTTCGATATCTTCTTCGCTCAAGGGCGGCGCCGGCTCTGCCGGTTCCAGAATGTAAACGCCCCAGAGGCCGAAATTCTCTATATTTGCGATTCCCTGCCGGGTCAGACGGGTTTCCCGTTCAAAAAGCATGACTCCTTTTTTATTGTAAATAGGCCGGGCAAGCCGCATGCCGGGCTTTAAGCAGTTGATTTTTACATATTGCACAAAAACACCTCCGAATCCTGTTTGCGAACTGTAATTGTAATTTATATCGGATAAAATGGGCGATTGGCAAAGACTGTCAGAGGATAATTTCTGCATTGCTTTACAGACAGCAATGTGATAGAATTTTATCAGAGTTCACAAAGGAGTAAAATTGGAATACTGGAGGATGCCATGAAAAAAGCAGGAAAAGTTCTGGCATTGATTTTCTTTTTGTGCTGTTTCTCTAATCTGGCGGTCTTTGCCACTCAGGGGAAGATAGACAAAGTCCAGGAGGGGATCGAAGATTTAGAACAGCAGAAAAAGGAAGCGGAAAGCCAGGCAGACAGCCTTTCTGACAAAGCGGGAGGGCTGGAAGGAGATTTGAAAGAATTCAACAGCAGTCTGGAAGAGGCCGTTGCCAGGCTGAACGAGACAGAAGAGCAGCTAAGCAGCACCAGAATCAGCCTGGAAGAGACCAGAGCTGCTCTGGAAGCAGCCAGAATCAAGGAGCAGGAGCAGTATGAGGCCATGAAAAAGAGAATCCGGTTCATGTATGAAATGGACATGGAAGGAATGGTGGAGGTGCTGCTGAGCGCAGAGAATTTCGCGGATTTTCTGAACAAAGGGGAATATATTGTAAATATTCACAACTATGATCGGAAAATGCTGGCGGAATACCAGGCGACGAAAGAAGAAATTGCAGGAAAAGAGCAGGAGCTTGAGAATCAGGAACAGCAGCTTGCCGATCTGCAGACCCAGCAGGAGGAAAAGAAACAGGAACTGGCCGTATTGGTGGACAGCACTTCTGAAAAGCTCAGCGCTGCCAGAAAGCAGTTGGCAGCAGCCCAGGCGGATGTGGAAGCTTATGAAGCGGAGATTGAGCGGCAGAAAGCCTATGAGGCGGAACTGGAGGCCCAGAAAGCAGCTGAAGACGCCAAAAGACTGGAAGAGATCAAGCGCCAGGAAGCGGAAATGAAGCAGAAACAGGAACAGACCCAGAAAGAATCCTCAGGAGGGGGAAAGACTGCCCCAAGCAGCGACGCTTCTGATATTTCGCTTCTGGCGGCGCTGATCCAATGCGAGGCAGGGGGAGAAAGCTATGAGGGCAAGCTGGCTGTGGGAAGCGTTGTCATGAACCGGGTGAGCAGTTCTCATTTTCCCAATACCGTAGCGGGGGTCATTTATCAGAGCGGACAGTTTTCCCCTGTGGCAAGCGGACGGTTTGCCTCTGTGCTGGCGAAAGGGGCCAACCAGAGCTGCACCCAGGCGGCGGGCGAGGTTCTGGGCGGGAATATTACCATTGGTTGTCTGTATTTCAGGCGGAATGACGGTTCCATTCCCGGCACGGTCATCGGCAATCATGTTTTTTATTAATACATAGAATGGATATGGCAAAATAAGGAATGGCGGTTTTTGTGCAATATATACAAAGACTGCCCCTTTTTTTTGGGAAAAAGGCAGAAAAGAATGACAAAAATATAACAAAGATAGACAAAAAGACGGCGGCAGGGAGCGGGTAAGATAATTCTTGCAATTTACGTAAAAATGTGCTAGGATACAGATATCGAGGGAGAAAACACAGGAAAAACGGGAATCGGCGGAAGTGCTTAGCAGGCATGGAAGCATGGAGGATATCTGCAGCCTGTTTTCCTTTTTTTGGCAAAAGATTGTTAAAAAAATAACATGAGATTTGGTGATTTTGTCAAAATGTTTTCGCGATACACTATATTTAAAAAGGAGACGAAGAAAATGGCAAAGAAAGTTGTTTTGGCAGGCGCATGCCGTACCGCAATCGGAACTATGGGAGGGGCTTTAAGCACAACCCCGGCACCGGTATTGGGATCTATCGTTATCAAAGAAGCATTGAACAGGGCTGGCGTTCCGGCAGATAAAGTTGACCATGTATATATGGGATGCGTAATTCAGGCAGGTTTGGGACAGAACGTAGCTCGTCAGGCATCCATCAATGCAGGTTTGCCAATCGAGACCCCGGCAGTTACCGTTAACGTAGTCTGCGGTTCCGGTTTGAACTGTGTGAATATGGCTGCTCAGATGATCCAGGCAGGCGATGCTGATATCGTCGTAGCAGGCGGTATGGAAAATATGTCAATGGCTCCTTATGCAGCTATGCAGGGACGTTACGGATACAGAATGAACAACGCTACTTTGGTAGATACCATGGTAAATGATGCATTGTGGGATGCATTCAACCAGTATCATATGGGAATCACTGCTGAAAACGTAGCAGAGCAGTGGGGACTGACCAGAGAGCAGTTGGACGAGTTCGCAGCAACTTCACAGCAGAAATGCGAACAGGCAATGAATGACGGCAAATTCAAAGATGAGATCGTTCCTGTAGAAGTAAAACAGAAAAAGAAAACAGTGATTGTAGATACAGACGAAGGCCCCCGTCCGGGAACAACCAAGGAGAGCATTTCCAAACTGCGTCCGGCGTTCAAACCAGACGGAATCGTTACGGCAGCCAATGCTTCCGGTATCAATGACGGAGCGGCAGCAATTGTTGTTATGAGCGAAGAGAAAGCTCAGGAGCTGGGCGTGAAGCCTATGGCAACTTTCGTAGCAGGGGCTCTCGGCGGCGTAGATCCTTCCATCATGGGCGTAGGACCGGTTGCTTCCACCAAGAAAGTATTTGAGAAGACAGGCTTAACCATTGACGATATGGATCTGGTAGAGGCAAATGAAGCATTTGCAGCTCAGTCCTTAGCAGTGGCTCATGACCTGAACTTTGACATGAGCAAAGTAAATGTAAACGGCGGCGCAATTGCTCTTGGACATCCTGTTGGAGCCAGCGGATGCCGTATCCTTGTTACCTTGTTACATGAGATGCAGAGAAGAGACGCTAAGAAAGGTCTTGCAACTCTTTGTATCGGCGGCGGCATGGGATGCTCTACTATTGTTGAGAGAGACTAATATCCATTATGCACAGCCAGCCGTTTGGCGGGCCGCATGGCCATCCATACTGTGAAAGCTTCAGCTTTCATAAAACTTGCAGCCGGTTCTGCCAAAGGGCGGAAATGTTCATAGTAAGTGAAATATGGATACCGGAGTTCGGCTCCGGTATCCTGCAGAATAATTTAAGGAGGACTATCATGAAAGTTGGCGTTATTGGAGCAGGAACCATGGGTTCCGGAATTGCACAGGCATTTGCACAGACAGAAGGATATGAAGTATGCCTCTGCGATATTAATGATGAATTTGCTGCAAATGGCAAGAACAAAATTGCAAAAGGATTCGAGAAGAGAGTTGCAAAGGGCAAGATGGATCAGGCGAAAGCAGATGCAATCCTTGCAAAAATCACTACAGGAACAAAGGAAATCTGCGGTGACTGCGACTTAATCGTAGAAGCAGCATTGGAAGTAATGGATATTAAAAAGCAGACATTCAAAGAGCTGCAGGATATCGTAAAGAAAGACTGCATGTTTGCAACCAACACTTCTTCCCTTTCCATCACAGAGATTGGCGCAGGGCTTGACAGACCGGTCATCGGTATGCATTTCTTTAACCCGGCTCCCGTTATGAAGCTGATTGAGGTTATCAAAGGTGAGAACACACCGGACGAAATGAAAGACAAAATCGTTAAAATTTCCGAAGAAATCGGCAAAACTCCGGTAGAAGTAAATGAAGCCGCAGGATTTGTTGTAAACAGAATCTTAATTCCTATGATCAACGAAGCAGTTGGCATCTACGCAGACGGCGTTGCTTCTGTAGAAGGCATTGACACTGCGATGAAACTGGGCGCAAACCATCCGATGGGACCTCTGGCGTTAGGAGATTTGGTTGGACTTGATATCTGCCTTGCAATTATGAATGTATTATATGATGAGACAGGCGATCCCAAATACCGTCCGCATCCATTGTTAAAGAAGATGGTGCGTGCCGGCAAGCTGGGACAGAAGACCGGAATCGGCTTCTATGACTACAGCAAATAATACATAGTGACAAAGGCATGGCCCGCAGCAGGCTCAGGCTTTGCTGTATTGAATGTAAGGAACTGCCGCATTGGATTCGTCTGAATGCGGCAGTCCCATTCCAGAAAATAAAAGAAAGTTTGGAGGAAAAGTATCATGGATTTTTCTTTAGATAAAAAACATGAAATGGCGAGAACTCTGTTCAGAGAGTTTGCTGAAAATGAAGTAAAGCCTCTTGCTCAGGAAGTTGATGAAACAGAAAAATTTCCAAGAGGAACCGTAGAAAAAATGCAGAAAATAGGATTCATGGGTATTCCGATTCCGAAAGAGTACGGCGGACAGGGATGCGATCCTCTCACCTATATTATGTGCGTAGAGGAATTATCCAAAGTTTGCGGCACCACAGGCGTTATCGTATCCGCGCATACCTCCCTTTGCTGCGATCCGATTATGACATACGGCAATGAAGAGCAGAAACAGAAATACCTGAAACCTCTTGCAAGCGGCGAGAAGTTAGGCGCATTTGCCCTGACAGAGCCGGGTGCGGGAACCGACGCTCAGGGATGCCAGACCAAAGCTGTGTTAGACGGCGACGAATGGGTATTGAACGGCTCCAAATGCTTTATCACCAACGGGAAAGAAGCCGACGTCTATATTGTAATCGCAATCACAAGCGTGGTACAGGATAAGAGAGGAAGAAAGAAAAAGAATTTCTCCACCTTTATCGTAGAAAAAGGAACCCCTGGCTTCTCTTTCGGAACCAAGGAAAAGAAAATGGGTATCCGCGGATCTGCTACCTATGAATTGATTTTTGAAGACTGCAGAATTCCCAAAGAGAATCTGTTAGGACCAGAAGGCAAAGGATTCCCCATTGCAATGCACACCTTAGACGGCGGCCGTATCGGTATCGCGGCTCAGGCTCTTGGCATCGCGGAAGGCGCGCTGGAAGCAACCGTTGCCTACACCAAGGAGAGAAAACAGTTCGGACGCTCCATCTCTGCGCAGCAGAATACCCAGTTCCAGTTAGCGGATATGGCAGCTAAGATTGAAGCGGCACAGCTTCTGGTTTACAAAGCAGCTATGGCAAAGGCTACTCAGAAAGTTTACTCTGTAGAAGCGGCAAAAGCCAAATTATTTGCGGCAGAGGTTGCTATGGATGTGACCACCAGATGCGTTCAGCTCTTCGGCGGATACGGATACATCAGAGAATATGATGTGGAGCGTATGATGCGCGACGCTAAGATCACAGAGATTTATGAGGGAACTTCTGAAGTTCAGCGCATGGTTATTTCCGGCGCGTTATTGAAATAGTCATTGGATTTCATACATGAAATGACGGAATGGACATCCCTGGGATGCCATCCATGTGGCAGAAGCCGGGAGCTTTCGCCACAAAGAATAAAACATAAGGAGTGAATTACCGTGAAAATCGTTGTATGTATAAAACAGGTACCAGATACCAAAGGCGGAGTGAAATTCAATCCAGACGGTACTCTGGACAGAGGCGCGATGCTTACTATTATGAATCCGGACGACAAAGCAGGATTAGAAGCA
Source organism: uncultured Lachnospiraceae bacterium (assembly GCA_910584585.1). Taxonomy (GTDB): domain Bacteria; phylum Bacillota; class Clostridia; order Lachnospirales; family Lachnospiraceae; genus Petralouisia. The sequence goes on from CAJUBP010000010.1 coordinate 90,144, forward strand.
GCCCTTAGATTAAAAGAACAGTATGGCGCAGAAGTAACCGTGCTTACCATGGGACTTCCCAAAGCAGATGAAGTTCTCCGTGAAGCTATGGCAATGGGCGCCGACAAAGGTATCCTTGTGACAGACAGAGTATTGGGAGGAGCAGACACATGGGCTACCTCTACCACAATTGCAGGAGCAATCCGGAATCTGGAATATGATTTGATTATTACCGGACGCCAGGCAATCGACGGCGATACCGCGCAGGTTGGGCCTCAGATTTCTGAGCATCTGGACATTCCGGTTATTTCCTATGCACAGGAAATCAAGATTGACGGGGACTATGTAGTGGTTCAGCGTCAGTATGAAGATAGATATCATGAATTAAAGGCAAAAATGCCATGTTTGATTACCGCTCTTTCCGAGTTAAATGAGCCCCGTTATATGACGCCGGGCGGAATCTTTGACGCTTATGACAAAGAAGTGACGGTATGGGGCAGAGCAGATTTGAAAGATGTAGATGATTCTGACCTTGGATTAAAAGGATCACCAACCAAGATTGCGAAAGCATCGGATAAAGTGAAAAAGGGAGCCGGAGAAAAAGTGGTTCCTGATACGCCGGAAGATGCAGTTGCCTATATTACAGGTAAATTGAAAGAGAAACACGTAATCTAAAGAAAATTTCAGAAAGCTCACAAAAGAGCGAATCAGATGGATTGCGAATATCCGTAAAAATAAGGAAAGTGGTGAAAATAATGGGTTTAGAAGCATATAAAGGAGTATATGTCTTTGCGCAGCAGGTAGACAATGTATTAAGCGGTATTGCTTTTGAATTACTGGGCAAAGCGAAAGACTTGGCAAAAGATTTAAGCACAGATGTAACAGCAGTATTGATTGGTTCCGGAGTCAAAGATCTGGCGGATCAGCTGGCAGAGTACGGCGCTGATAAAGTAATCGTTGTAGACGATCCGGAATTAAAGGAGTACAGAACAGAGCCTTACACACATGCCCTTGCGTCTGTTATCAATGAATATAAGCCGGAAATTATGTTAGTGGGCGCTACCGCAATCGGCCGTGATCTTGGCCCCCGGGTGTCCGCAAGGGTAAAAACCGGTCTTACCGCAGACTGTACCGTACTTGAAATCGGCGATTTCCCGCTGAATCCTATTCCGGGCAAAGAAGATGAGCAGAAACACAATCAGCTTCTGATGACGCGTCCTGCGTTCGGCGGCAATACCATCGCTACCATCGCGTGCCCGGACAACCGTCCTCAGATGGCAACCGTGCGTCCCGGCGTTATGCAGAAAATTGATCCGATTAAGGGCGCAAAAGCTAACGTAGTAGAATACAATCCAGGATTTACTCCCAATGACAAATACGTGGAAATCCTTAACGTAGTGAAAGCCGTAAAAGAAACCGAAGATATCATGGAAGCAAAGATTCTGGTTTCCGGCGGCCGCGGCGTTGGAAGCGCAGAGAACTTCAAGATGCTGCAGGATTTGGCAGATGTGATCGGCGGAACCGTAAGCTGCTCCCGTGCAGTGGTAGAAAACGGCTGGAAGCCGGTAGACTTGCAGGTAGGACAGACCGGTAAGACCGTTCGCCCCAACGTATACTTTGCAATCGGCATTTCCGGAGCAATCCAGCATGTGGCAGGTATGGAAGAAGCAGATATCATCATCGCAATCAATAAAGATGAAGACGCGCCCATCTTTGATGTAGCTGACTACGGCGTAGTCGGAGACTTACATAAAGTGGTTCCCGCTTTGACAGAGGCTTTGAAAGCTGAGATGGCAAACTAAAATTTTCCAAAGAAATATAGGAAGAGCCCCGGCGCTGCTGCGCCGGGGTTTTTAAAAAATACAAATTCATTGTATTTTTCCTATTAGTTGTGATATAATTTGCCTTGAGGAGGGACCCGGTACAAAGTAAAGAGCAGCCAAGACGAGGAAAGCCGGGAGGAGCCCTGAAGGCTTGCCCGGAGGGACCCGGCGCAAAAAAAAGAGCATCCAAGACGAGGAAAGCCGGGAGGAGTCCTGAAGGCTTGCCTTGAGGATGAAATATCATTTAAAAGAGAGAAAGGGAGATGAAAGATCTTATGAGCAAAAAACCTGCAGTATTGATGATTTTAGACGGATTCGGATTAAATGAAAAGCATGAGGCGAATGCCGTATACGAAGCAAACACCCCGAACATAGACGGCCTGATGAAAGACTATCCTTTCGTCAGAGGCTATGCCAGCGGACTTTCCGTAGGGTTGCCGGACGGACAGATGGGCAATTCTGAGGTGGGCCATTTGAACATGGGTGCAGGAAGAATTGTATACCAGGAATTGACAAGGATCAGCAAAGAAATCGAAGACGGAGATTTCTTTAAAAATGAAGCTTTGCTGAAAGGTATTCAGAATGTGAAGGAGAACAATTCTTCCCTGCATTTGTACGGATTGCTGTCAGACGGCGGCGTACACAGCCATATTACCCATTTATATGGATTGCTGGAACTGGCGAAACGGGAAGGAATTGAAAAGGTTTATGTGCACTGCTTCCTGGACGGCCGAGATACTTCCCCAACCTCCGGCAAAGGATTTATGGAAGCTTTGGAGAGCAAAATGAAGGAAATCGGCGTTGGTCAGATTGCAACGGTAATGGGACGTTATTATGTGATGGACCGCGACAACCGCTGGGACAGAGTGGAAACTGCTTACAAAGCCCTTGCTTACGGCGAAGGAAAGCGCGCGGCCAACGCAGTGGAGGCAGTGGCAGCTTCTTACGCGGAGGATGTAACCGATGAATTCGTAGTTCCCACTGTAGTGGAGAAAGACGGCAAGCCGGTGGCAACGATAGAGGATAAGGACAGCATCATTTTCTTTAATTTCCGCCCGGACCGCGCAAGAGAGATTACCAGGACCTTCTGCATGGAGGAGTTTGACGGATTTGACAGAGGACCCAGGAAACAGGTAACCTACATCTGCTTTACAGAGTATGATGTGACAATTCCCAATAAAACCGTGGCCTTCCATAAAGTAGAACTGACCAATACTTTCGGACAGTTTTTGGCGGATCACGGCAAGACTCAGGCGAGAATTGCGGAAACAGAGAAATATGCCCATGTGACATTTTTCTTTAACGGCGGCGTGGAAGAGCCCAATGCAGGGGAAGACAGAATCCTTGTAAATTCCCCCAAAGTGGCCACCTATGATTTGAAACCGGAAATGAGCGCTTACGAAGTGTGCGATAAGCTGGCGGAAGCCATTAAATCTGATAAATATGACGTGATTATCATTAACTTTGCAAATCCGGACATGGTAGGCCACACCGGCGTGGAAGCGGCGGCTATCAAAGCAGTGGAAGCGGTGGACGCCTGCGTGGGCAAAGCAGTGGCAGCCTTGAAAGAGGTGGACGGCGTGATGTTCCTGTGCGCAGACCACGGAAACGCAGAGCAGTTAATTGATTATAACACAGGGGAAAGCTTTACAGCACATACCATTAATCCGGTGCCCTTTATCCTGATTAATTATGACGACAGCTATACGCTGCGTGAGGGCGGATGCCTGGCGGATATTGCGCCTACCTTAATTGAGATTATGGGAATGGAGCAGCCAAAGGAAATGACAGGCAAATCTCTGCTGGTGAAACGCTAAAAATGGAGAAATTAGAAAACGGCATGTTCCGGCATTCCATGAAGAAGCCTTAATAGAAAAAGGAGCCGTCGGGAAATGAAATTTGCACACAATATATCGTTGTGTTTCAGAAAGAATTACAGCGTATATTGTGAGAAATCTTTTATTTCCCGGCGGCTTTCTTTAGGAACCTATGGGTTCGGACATCTCCCAATAGAAATGGTTCCCTGAAAGATCATCGTTGTCCTTGAAGCATTCCCGGATTAAAGTGCAAAAAGAATCTTCCAATTCAATAAATTCACAGCCATATGCGTAGCGGCAGTCATCCAAAGCCGAACAGTGGGTGACAGTCAATGTAACCAGAAATCCCGGCATTGTCCCCAGCGTAAGGCAGGCATGAAATCGGTATTGCGGCGGAAGGATACTCTCTGAAATGAATCCAACGCCATGCTCAGAAATATGAGTCAGCACAAGTGGGACTTCCAAATGATGGATGCCTGAGACATCCTGTCTGTACAGATCACAAATGTGAAGATGAACATCAATGGGAATTCGTTGGCTTCTGCGTGTTTCCAGCATGGTTGTTCTGACCTCCTTTGTAGAATTTAAAAAGAGCATTTGAAAAGCATTTTTCAAACACGCTCTAGTATTTTGGTACTAGTCTATCACGGAGAAAGGCAGATGGCAAGTGGTTTTTTGGCAAAATTTTGATACTCTGTTTACCGGGATATGTCTGCTTGACCTTTACAGGCTCAGAAGGGCGTCGTATAATAGTTGAAAAAAAGAGGGTAGATTTACCCGAAATATTCAATAGGAGGTATCGCATGGATCTAAAAAGGGATAAATATCTGAATGATTTAATGAATCGTATGCATAACGGAATGATAAAGGTTGTCACAGGTATTCGGCGGAGCGGAAAATCTTATTTGCTTTTTCACATATTTAGAAACTATCTGCTCGAGCAGGGCATTCCAAAATCCCATATTATTGCCATTGAATTGGATCAGAGGAAAAACAGGCAGTACCGCGATCCGGACGTGATCTTAGATTATATTGAATCCCTCATGAAAGATAAAGAACCCTACTATATTATATTGGATGAAGTTCAGATGCTGAGGGAATTTGAGGAGGTTCTCAACTCTTTGCTCCATATCAGAAATGCAGATATTTATGTGACTGGGAGCAATTCAAAGTTTTTATCGAAAGATGTCATCACGGAATTTCGGGGAAGAGGGGATGAAATTCATATTTATCCCTTTACATTTAAGGAATTTATGGAAGCCTACGAGGGGGATATCTATCATGGATGGGCCGAGTATGTGGTATATGGCGGTCTGCCCCTTACTGTTACTATGAAAACAGAAGAACAGAAAGTGAACTATCTGACAAATTTGTTTCAGGAAACTTATTTGCGGGATATTATGGAGAGGTACCATATTGAGAAAGTACAGGAGTTGGAAGACCTGATCAATATTCTGGCGTCCGCAGTGGGTTCCCTTACCAATCCGTCTAAAATAGAGGCAACTTTTCGGAGTGTCATTCAATCTGAAATCAGTTTAAATACAATCCGCCAATATATGGAATATTTGGAAGACGCTTTTTTGATCAACAAGGCCAACCGCTACAATGTAAAGGGCAGAAAATATATTGGAACGCCGCTGAAATATTATTTTGAAGACGTAGGCCTGCGGAATGCAAGATTGGGATTCCGGCAGGTGGAAGAAACCCATTTAATGGAAAATATTGTATTTAATGAACTCCGCAGCAGAGGATTTTCTGTAGATGTAGGAGTTGTGGAAAAGAGAGAGAAAAATGCGGAAGGCAAAATAGAAAAGAAGCAGTTGGAAATAGATTTTATCGCTAATTTAGGAAGCAGACGTTACTATATACAATCCGCATTCCATATGGCTACAGAGGAAAAGAGACTTCAGGAGAAAGCATCTCTTATCAGTGTAAATGATTCTTTTAAGAAGATTATTCTGGTGAAAGATGTTGTAAATGTCACCAGGGATGAGGTTGGAATTACTACAATGAGTATTTTTGATTTTCTGCTGAAAGAAAACAGTCTGGAGTTGTAGCGTCAGAAAGACAGTGGATCTTGTCTGAGCAAATGTGAAAGTTTTTGCAGGGAACAAAAGGTGCGCCAGTCAGGCGGTTATGCTGAATATGGGAATCAGCATAACCGCCTGATTTTATGAATTTTATAGGGAAAAGATGCAGAAAAATGCAACAATTTCTACTAAATTGTTGCATTTTTCATTTACACAGATAATATCGGCTCTTTCCCGCTATACTTAACCTCTTTTATGAAAAAATTTATAAAAATTTGTGAGGCCATATTGCTCAACCCCGCTGTTTCTCAGGGGTTCTGCGTCCATGCAACAGTTTAGTAGAAAGTGTTGCATCCCAAAAATCATCAGGAAGTGATTTCCTGGCCGCATTCCGGAAGAGAATTTTTCCAGACGGCAGGAAGAAAAACAAGGAGGTTCCCATGCTGAAATTAACAGTGAAAGCCGGCGAATACTTATTGGTCGGAGACGAAGTAAAAGTAGTGTTTACCGGAGGCAGTTCCAATAACCTGCATGTTCTGGTGGACGCGCCCAAGTCCATGAATATCGTCCGGAGCACAGCGTTGGAGAAATACGGAATGGCTGCAGAGCCGGGGAATGAAGTGAAACATCACAGAGACAAAGAATTGTCCCCAGAGGCCAAAGAGAAGATTAAAGCAATTCTTATGGAAGAGCGGCGGAAAACCAGAAAACAAAAAAATAACAGCAGAGAATAAAACTGCAGCAATCGTGCCGAAAGGCCGGAAAATGGCGAAAGCAAAAACGGTAATAACGCAGGAGTAACCTAGGGCTCCTGCTTATTATAAACAGCGCCTGTTCCAGGAATAGGAAGCTGGCAAAATGCACGCAAACGGATTTGCGGCATAACAGATACCCGGAACAATAGAAAATCCGGGCATTCAAGACCATAAACAACAAGGAGGAAAAATATTATGGCAATGGTAGTACAGCACAATCTTACAGCAGTAAATGCAAACAGACAGTTAGGCGTAACAACAAGTTCACAGGCAAAATCATCTGAGAAGTTGTCTTCCGGTTACAGAATCAACCGTGCAGGCGATGATGCTGCAGGTCTTAAGATTTCAGAAAAGATGAGAAGTCAGATCCGCGGTTTGAACAAGGCTTCTTCCAATGCTCAGGACGGAATTTCTTTGATTCAGACAGCAGAAGGCGCGTTAAATGAAGCCCATTCTATTCTTCAGAGAATGAATGAACTGGCAGTGCAGGGTGCAAATGATACCAATGAAGGCATTGACCGCGATGCGATCAATCAGGAGTTGGATCAGCTGACACAGGAGTTGGACAGAATTTCTACTACGACCCAGTTCAATAAGCAGAATCTGTTGGATGGAAGCTTCCAGAGTAAAAATCTTCAGGTCGGCGCAAATGCAGATCAGAAAATTCAGATTAGCATTGGAAATATGGATGCAAAAACTCTGGGCTTAAAATCTATTACCAAAACAATCAGCTTCGATAGCCAAAAAGGAAATAAACCTACTGTTATCAAATATGAGGGAATGTCAACCAACTATAAGAGCGCTTACGCAACAAAAGCGTCAGCCCTTACCGCAGCTATTAAATCATTTGGAAAGAAAATCAGTACAAAATATAATTCCAAGAGTTTGTATACGAAGCAGTTTGATAAAACTACCGGAAGCGCATTCTTTGTAGGTTTGATTGACGGAAAACGTTACGGCACGTCAGCCAGCGTAATTAAAGCGGATATCACTCACGCAATCAGCCAGATGTCTGCTGAATTAAGAGCAGATTTTGGAAAATATGTAGCAGTTACCGCAACATCGGCAGCGAAAGCCCTCAGTTCCTATACAGTATCCGGGCAGCAGGTGTCTGTGGATAATTATGCCGTAGCAAATGATTCCATCACGGCAATTCAGGAAGCAATCAACAGAATTTCCACACAGCGTTCTGCGTTGGGCGCAATTCAGAACAGATTAGAGCATACGGTTGCAAACCTTGATAATGTATCAGAAAATACTCAGTCAGCAGAATCTCGTATTCGCGATACAGATATGGCTTCTGAAATGGTTGAGTACAGCAAAAATAATATTCTGGCACAGGCAGGACAGTCCATGCTGGCGCAGGCAAATCAGTCCACACAGGGCGTATTGTCATTACTGCAGTAATATTTGCCGGGGTTTAAGAAAAGCAGGGGGTGCGGGCAGTCGGCCGTGCCCTCTGTTTTATGTGACAGGAGAGTTGTGTATGGAAGAGAAAGCGAAAACGCTCTGGAGAATCATTGATACCATTTGCGGCGGATATCATATTTATAAGGATGAAAATGTGCTTGAGAAAGCAAAGAAAGCGGCAGAGCCGATTCAGGAATATTGTAGCTTTTTTCTTCAGGGAAATATTTTTGGCATGGAGGAAAAAGCATATCAGGAATTATACTGTTTTGTAGTGCAGACGCTGGAAGATTTTGTGGAGGCTATTACCCAGGAGGATACTATTTTGATGTTGGATACGCTGGATTACGGATTACGGGAAATTGTATATATTTATAGGGAAAATGATGAGGCGACGGCATGAGAGAGACTATTTTCGATAAGAATTTGAAAGCGATGGAAAAATGGTATCCTGATTTTGCAGATATGATTCGGGAAGAAAAATACGATTTGGATGATACAAAAGTCTGGGTGGAACAGTCCTGGGACAAAGAGAAAATATTTCGCATTGAGACAGGAGGAAAACGGCTGTATCTCGGAGGAAAGCGCAATGCTGCGGAACCGGTGCAAATGTGGCAGGAGCGATTGGGGGAAATTCATAAATATGCTCCGGTATTTTTGTTCGGTATAGGCAGCGGGGCATATTTAAAGTCGATCATACATCATTCTCCAAAGGAAGCAAACATAGTGGTATATGAGCCCTCTATGGCTATTTTTTTAACTGTTTTAAAAGAAATTGATTTATCGGAAGAAATCAAAGACCGGCCGATAGCATTTGTAATCGAAGGGCTGAATGACGTAGAGTTTGTTCCGGTGATACAGGGCGTTTTGACGCTGGAAACACTGGAATTTTTTATTGAGGAAGTTCATCCCAATTATAAAACTGCTTTTCCAGAACAACTGAGGGAACGAGTGAAACAACTGACAAAGCATGCAGATGAATTTTTTGTCAATTTCTATACCAGAAGGCTTCTTCAGGAGCGGGCAGCCCAAAATGTGTTGTACAATTTGCCTTATATTGCAGAGGGGTATCATACCGCGCAGCTTTCAAAAGTGATTCCGTATAAAGGGGCGGCAGTCCTGATATCTGCAGGGCCTTCTCTGGATAAGAATATAGAGGAATTGAGGAGGGCCAAAAATCATCTGTTTCTGATAGCGGTAGATACTGCAGTAAAACCTCTTTTAAAAAGAGGGATTTTACCAGATGTTTTTATTACGCTGGATGGCAGAAAGCCTCTGGATTTGCTGGAGGGGGCTCAGATGCTGCCTGTGGTTTCAAACTCCGTAGCAAGATATGAGCTATTAGATCGGCAGAAAGGAAAGCGGATTTTCTTTTTTGACGGATATCAACTGCCGTTGGATCTTTATTTTCAGAATGACAAGATACTGCCGGGAGTTGCCGTTGGAGGCTCGGTTGCCTGCAGCGGTTTTTCTTTGCTGTACAAAATGGGATTTGAGACAGTAATTCTTGTGGGGCAGGATTTGGCTTATACGGATAATAAGTCTCATGCAGACGGAACATTTCAGGAGAAAATGCCCTTGGAAAATACAGAGCATATGATTCGTGTGAAAGGAAATTATCAGGATACGGTTCCCACTTTAACCAATTTGAAAATATATCTTGACTGGTTTGCAAGTTATATTAAAGGAGCAAAAGAACATGGAAACTTTCGGGTAATAAATGCCACTGAGGGCGGGGCGTTTATCGAAGGAACGGAACTTATGTCTTTGAAAGACGCATTGGATGAATGCATCGGGGAAGAGATTGATTTTGCAGGTTTAGTGGATACCATGGAGTCTGCTTTTACTGAGGAAGAGAAAAAGAAAGCCTTTGATTATCTGCGGGAAATTCCAAAACAGTTTGAAGCGCTGGAGAAACTGGCGAAGCAGCTAAAGCGGGAATATCAAAAAGTAGAACAGACAGAAAAATCAGGAAAGGGCAATTCCAAGTATTATAAGAAACAGATCGAAAAGATAAAGAAACTTACGGAAAAATGTTATGAATATTCCGGTTATCAATTGGTGGAATCTACGTTGGGAACAGCGGAATTTATTTTGCAGACGGAATTTTATTATGAAAAAGAAGATACAGAAACAGAGAATGAAATTTTGCAGACAGCGGCCCACGGAATTACCTACAGCGAAATTTTTGAGGACTGTACAAAGCTGATGCAGGATTTATCGAAAAAGATGCTGGCTCGGGCGGATAGGCTGCGTACAGAAGGAGGATCCCTATGCTGAACAACAAAACCATTTTAATTACCGGAGGCACAGGCTCTTTCGGCAATGCATTTACAAAATATGTTCTGGAACATTATAAACCCAGGAAAATTATTATATACTCCAGAGACGAATACAAGCAATTTGTCATGAAAAATAATTATAAGGAATACGAGAAGGAACTGCGCTTTTTTATCGGCGACGTCAGAGACAGAGAGCGTCTGTGCCGGGCTTTTGACGGAGTGGACTATGTGATTCACGCAGCGGCTCTAAAACAAGTGCCGGCCTGCGAATACAATCCAATCGAGGCAATTAAAACCAATATCAACGGCGCAATCAATGTGATAGAGGCGGCATTGGACTGCGGGGTCCAAAAAGTAGTCGCCCTTTCCACGGACAAGGCGGCAAACCCGGTGAATCTATATGGAGGAACGAAACTGGTGTCTGATAAACTGTTTGTTTCGGCCAATTCTTATGCGGGTTCCAAGGACGTCAGCTTTTCTGTAGTGCGTTACGGAAATGTGGCGGGAAGCCGTGGATCTGTGATTCCATTTTTCAAAGATATTGTAAAAAACGGCGGCCGGGAACTTCCCATTACGGATTACCGCATGACCAGGTTCTGGATTAGTCTGGAACAAGGAGTAGAGCTGGTCATTAAAGCGCTGCAGGAAGCAAGAGGCGGGGAAACATTTATCTCGAAAATTCCTTCCTTTAAAATTACAGATTTGGCCCAGGCCATTTTGCCTGGATGCGAAATGCCGGAGGTGGGCATTCGGGAAGGAGAGAAGCTTCATGAAATTATGGTGACAGAAGAAGATTCCCCAATGACTTATGAATATGAAAAACATTTTATCATTTACCCGCATTACAGTTGGTGGGGAAAGGAAAAAGTGATTCCGGGCGGCAGGAAGGTTCCGGAAAGGTTTGAATATAGTTCCGGCACAAACCCGGATTGGCTTGAGATAGAAGAACTGCAGAAACGTCTGAAAGCATTTGATGCAGGTAATGTCTGAAAATATTTCCGAATGTTCAGAAACAGGAAAAATAATTCAGAAACATCTTTAGAAAAGAAAGGGACAGGATATGGCATACAGGACAGAACAGGAAGAATTTTGGAGCGGGGAATTCGGAGACGCTTACATAGAAAGAAACCAGAACAAACAGATTGCGGCTGCCAATACAGCATTATTTTCCAAAGTGATGAAATTGACAGATCATGTGGAAACAGTGATAGAGTTTGGCTCCAATATCGGTTTGAATTTAAGGGCAATCCACACATTGCTGCCCAAGGCGTCTTTAGAGGCGGTAGAGATTAATCGGAAAGCGGCGGATATCTTACGGAACGATTCCTTTTTTGAGCGTCCGGTAAAGGTACATGAAACTTCTATTTTGGAATATGAGCCTGCAGTGCAGTATGATTTTGTTCTGATTAAAGGGGTGCTGATTCATATAAATCCTGACGAATTGGAACATGTTTATGAAAAATTATATCAGTCCTCCAGACGCTATATCCTTCTGTGCGAGTACTACAATCCAACGCCTGCGGCAATCGAGTACAGAGGGCATAAAGAGCGGCTCTTTAAAAGGGATTTTGCAGGAGAATTTCTGAAAAAGTACCAGGATGTGAAGCTGTTGTCCTATGGATTTTGCTATCATTTGGATCCGAATTTTCCAATGGATGATATTACGTGGTTTTTGATGGAAAAAGAGCAATAGCACAATTTAGAGTCAGAAAGTCTTTCGCATTGGTGAAATCTTCTTTCGAATTTATTGAATTGTGATACAAGGAGATGCAGAGAAATGGACAAGAAAATCTTAGGAATTATTCCTGCCCGGGGAGGAAGCAAGCGGATTCCAGGAAAAAACATCCGGAATTTCTGCGGAAAGCCCATACTGGCCTATTCCATTGAAGCGGCTCTTGGAACAGGGCTTTTTGAGGAAGTCATGGTGTCTACAGACAGTGAAGAGATCGCCGGGACGGCGAGGCAGTACAAAGCGGCAGTGCCTTTTCTGAGAAGCGAAGCTGCATCGGGAGACTACGCAACCACGGCGGAAGTATTGCTGGAAGTTCTTGCGGATTACAGAAAGCAAGGCAGAACTTTCGATTACATGGCTTGTATTTATCCCACAGCCCCTTTTGTGACAGCAAAGAAGCTGACAGAGGCGTTCCGTGTTCTGGAACAAACCGGGGCGGCGGCAGTTCTTCCGGTAGCGGCATTTTCCTATCCTCCCCAACGGGGATATATTGTAAAAGACGGCCGGCTGGAAATGAAATGGAAGGAAAATTACAAGATGCGTTCCCAGGATCTGGAACCCCTGTATCATGACTGCGGACAGTTTTACTTCTATGAAGTTGTCAGGTTTCTGGAGCAAAAGGGACAGATCACAGAGGGCATTGTTCCGATTTTTGTGGACGAGATGGAAATGCAGGATATTGATCACGAATCAGACTGGAAGCTGGCAGAACTGAAATATGAAATGATGTGCCAAAGGGTAATCCGCTAGAGCGAACAATCTATATTTCGATATACAGGAAAGGGCTATTCTGCTTTTTCGTCCGTATTCGCGTAAAACAGAGGGAGGTAACTGGGATTGAACAGAGAAATACAGTTGGGAAACCATATCATTTCAGAGAATAGCAGTATTTATATTGTAGCGGAATTGTCCGCCAATCATAACATGGATTACGATCGGGCCTGCGCCATCATTGACGCGGCGGCAGAAGCCGGAGCAGACGCGGTGAAGATTCAGACTTATACGGCAGATACCATAACCATCGACTGCAATGCGAAAGAATTTCAGGCCCATGGCCTGTGGGAGGGCATGAATCTGTACCAGCTCTACCAGAAAGCCTATACTCCCTGGGAATGGCAGGAGGGGCTGATACGATATGCCAATGACAAAGGGCTGGATTGTTTTTCTTCTCCCTTTGACCTTACGGCAGTGGATTTTCTGGAAAATTTGCATGTGCCTGCTTATAAAATCGCGTCTTATGAAATCAATGACATTCCTTTGATCAAAAAAGCGGCGCGGACAGGAAAACCAGTGATTCTCTCCACGGGGATTGCCCGGCTTTCAGATATTGAACTGGCAGTTCATACCTGCAAAGAGGCGGGAAATGAAAATGTGATTCTTCTGAAATGCGTTTCCGCCTACCCTGCCCCTCTGGAAGAAATGAATCTGAAGGTAATTCCAAATATGGGCCAGACCTTCGGCTGCCTGACCGGCCTGTCAGATCATGCGTTAGGGGCGGAAACAGCCGTTGCGGCGGCTGCGTTGGGAGCAAAAGTCATTGAAAAGCATCTGACTCTGAAACGGGAAGAGGGAGGCGTGGATTCCGTCTTTTCCATGGAGCAGGAAGAATTTGCGGATATGGTCTGTCAAATCCGCAGGATAGAAAAAGCTCTGGGGACAGTAACTTATGATTTGAACCAGAAGCAGGAGGAAAGCAGGCTTATGTCCCGATCTTTATTTGCGGTAAAGGATATCCGGCAAGGGGAGACGCTGACAGCGGAAAATATACGTTCCATCCGGCCGGGGACAGGACTGCATACGAAATATTATGAAGATATTCTGGGAAAGACGGCCAGGGAAGACTTGAAAAAAGGAACTCCGCTGGACTGGGCATTAATAAATAAGTGATAAAGAAGAGGAAAAGATTATGATACCATATGGACGTCAATGGCTGGATGATGAGGACATACAGGCGGTAACAGAGGTAATGAGATCCGATTTTATTACCACCGGGCCGAAAGCAGATAAATTTGAACAGGAAGTGGCGGAATACACAGGGGCGAACTATGCGGTAGCAGTTTCCAACGGGACGGCGGCGCTTCATCTTTCCTGTCTTGCGGCAGGGATACAGCCGGGGGATGAAGTGATTACCACGGCAATGACCTTTGCGGCTTCTGCCAATTGCGTGCTGTACTGCGGCGGCAGGCCGGTATTTGCGGACATCGATCCCATTACATATAATATGGATCCGGAAGATGTGCGGCGTAAGATCACTTCCCGCACAAAAGCGGTGATCCCGGTGCATTTTGCAGGGCAGCCCTGCAGAATGGATGAAATCCACCAGTTAGCAGAAGAGTACGGGCTGACGGTGATTGAAGACGGAGCCCACGCCCTGGGAGCGGAATATAAAGGAAAGAAAATCGGCGGATTGTCCCAGATGACAACCTTCAGTTTTCATCCGGTGAAGCCCATCCCCTGACGGCGGAGGAACATCTGAACTGGTTCCGAACCAGGTATCTTTTCGATGACAGCTGCGTGAACTGGGTGGCGGCCCGCAAAGACACTGGGGAAAATATTGGAGTATTCGGGCTCAAAAGGCAGGGGCCTGAATGCGCCGCTGAAGTGAGTTATCTCTTGTCCCCGGAATTTCAGGGGAAGGGATATGCCAGGGAAGCGGTGGAAGGCATGATAAAGTTTGCCTCCGAAGAGTGGCGCTGCATTGCTGTGTCGGCGCAAATCCATGAGGAAAATCGGGAATCGGCTGCATTCGCAAAGCGTTTGGGGTTTGAATGCTCCGGCAGAAGGGGAAAATTTGAACTGTATCGAAAAATAATTTTATAACTTTGTTTTAACTTGATGAAATATGCATATGATGATACAATATGACTATCTCAATTCAAGGAGGAAGCAATTATGGAAGTAATCAGGCCATCTTCAGATTTAAGAAATCATTACAGTGAAATATCCAGACAATGCCACGAAGGAAGAACGCCGATTATTATCACGGTCAATGGGCGGGGTGATACAGCAATATTAGGCTTGCAGGATTATTATCAGATGAAATCAGAATTGGAATTGCTGAGGACATTAGCGGAAGCGGAAGAGGATGCTGTCAATGGCAGAGTGGCGCCTATCCAAAATACATTTGACGCGATACGCAGGGAGCTTATCGAGAGGCAGTCCAATGAAATATAAGATTGTCAGAACGGATAAAGCGGAGGAACAGCTTAGAGAATTGATATTTTATATTGCAGATGATTCTGGAAGTGCGGAAACTGCATTAAATTATCTGGATAAAATTGAAAAGGCAGTTCGCCGTTTAGAAGATTTTCCTTTTTCCGGAAGTGTTCCGCGGTATTCAATTCTACGGAAACAAAATTACCGTGTTTTGATTGTGGAAAAGCATTTGGTGTTTTATAAAGTGAATGAAAAAGACGCGATTGTCACAATTTACGCGGTAGTGGATGGAAGAAGAGAATACAGGAATTTGATTTGAAAATACTGCTTTGAGATTAAGGAATGGCAGTATCTGCGCGCAGCGGACATATCTTTGAGTTTTTCATTTAAAGCGTTGGCGGAATACAGCTGCCGGCGCTTTTTATATTGACGAATCAAAACCCCCTGTATTATAATAAACCCGATACATGAGCAGGATACCAAAACGCGGACAGCAGGGAACAGTTCAGAAATATTCTGCGCAATAGGAAAAATAATTTCTGAGCAGTTCCTAAGAATGGAGGAAACAATGAGTATTCAGGAATTTAAACCGGTAAAAGAAGGAAAAGTACGGGAAGTCTATGACAACGGAGACAGCCTTATTATTGTGGCAACTGACAGAATTTCAGCCTTTGATGTGATTTTAAAGAACAAGATTACCCAAAAAGGAGCAATCTTAACGAAGATGTCCAAATTTTGGTTTGATTTTACCAAAGATATTGTGCCCAATCATATGCTTTCTGCCAACGTGGCGGATATGCCTGAATTTTTCCGCAATGAGAACTTTGACGGAAACAGCATGAAGTGCAGGAAGCTGAATATGCTGCCGGTGGAGTGCATTGTCCGGGGTTATATTACCGGAAGCGGCTGGGAGAGCTATCAGAAAGACGGAACCGTCTGCGGAATTAAGCTGCCGGAAGGCTTAAAAGAGTCGGACAAGCTGCCGGAACCCATTTATACCCCCACCACCAAGGCGGAACTGGGGCTTCACGACGAGCATATTACATTTGAAGACAGTGCGGAGATTTTGGAAAAGCTTCATCCAGGCAAAGGCGCGGAATACGCGAAACAGATTCAGGAATGTACGATTAATTTATATAAAAAATGCGCGGAATACGCCTTAAGCAAAGGCATTATCATTGCGGACACCAAGTTTGAGTTCGGTCTGGATGAAAATGGAACTGTGGTCTTAGGCGATGAAATGCTGACGCCTGACAGCTCCAGATTCTGGCCCCTGGATGGATATGAACCTGGAAAGTCACAGCCTTCTTTTGACAAGCAGTTTGTCAGAGACTGGCTGAAACAGAATCCGGACAGTGATTATCTGCTGCCGGAGGAAGTGGTATTGAAAACAGTGGATAAGTACAAAGAAGCATATGAGCTTTTGACAGGGGAAAAGTTTGCGTAAGAAACAGAGCTTAGAGTTACGGAAGGGAAAAACCTTGCGCAAAATTAACTGGAGAACAATTATGGACAGTAAAATGGAATTAAATATGGATTCCGACAGGCTGCATGAGGAATGCGGCGTGTTCGGCATCTATGATTTTGACGGAAATGATGTGGCGTCCACTATTTATTACGGGCTGTTTGCCTTGCAGCACAGAGGGCAGGAAAGCTGCGGAATCGCGGTCAGCGACACCAGAGGTCCCAAAGGCAAAGTGATTTCCAGGAAAGGAATGGGGCTGGTCAACGAGGTTTTTACCCAGGAATCTTTTGCGGATATGAAAGGGGACATCGGCGTGGGCCATGTGCGCTATTCCACGGCAGGGGCGTCTACCCGTGAGAATGCCCAGCCCTTGGTGCTGAATTACGTGAAAGGAACGCTGGGCCTTGCCCACAACGGGAATTTAATCAACGCCAATGAACTGCGGGAAGATTTGGCGTATACCGGAGCCATCTTCCAGACGACGATTGATTCAGAAGTGATCGCATATCATATTGCCAGGGAACGGCTGAATACCCATGCGGTAGAGGACGCGGTGCGCCGGGCGGCAGAGAAGCTGAGAGGGGCATTTTCCCTGGTGGTGATGAGTCCCAGGAAATTAATCGGAGCCAGAGATCCCTATGGATTTAAGCCCCTTTGCATTGGAAAGCGGGAGAATGCCTATATCATTGCTTCTGAAACCTGCGCATTGGAGACCATCGGGGCAGAATTTGTGCGGGATGTTCTCCCGGGAGAAGTGGTGACCATTACGCCGGAGGGGATTCAGTCGGATACCAGCCTTTGCCTGCCCAGGGAGCAGGAGGCGAGATGCGTTTTTGAATATATTTATTTTGCCAGGCCCGACAGTCATATCGACGGGGTGAGCGTCTATGCCGCCAGGATCCGTGCCGGGCAGTTTCTGGCCATGGATTCTCCTGTGGAAGCGGATTTGGTGGTGGGCGTGCCGGAGTCTGGGAATGCGGCGGCTTTGGGATATGCCATGGAATCCGGCATTCCCTACGGCAATGCATTTGTGAAAAACGGTTATGTGGGACGCACCTTTATTCAGCCCGGGCAGAGCAGCAGAGAATCCAGCGTGCGGGTGAAGCTGAACGTGCTGTCGGAAGCGGTCAGGGGAAAACGGGTGATTATGATTGACGATTCCATTGTCCGGGGAACCACTTCCGGCCGGATTGTGGGTTTGCTTCGAGAATCCGGAGCCGTCGAAGTGCATGTGCGCATTTCTTCCCCGCCTTTTTTGTGGCCCTGTTATTTCGGAACAGATATTCCGGAAAGGGAGCAGCTGATTGCCTGTCATCGTTCCGTGGAAGAGATCCGCAAGATCATAGGAGCCGATTCCCTGGGATATCTGGAAATCGGGCGGCTTGGCCAGATGGCGGAAGGGCTGCCTGTCTGCAAAGGCTGCTTTACCGGGGAATATCCGTTGGAACCGCCCCAAGAGGACATACGCGGAGAGTTTGAAAAATAGGAAATAAGAAAAGATGTCTCGGGAAAAGGATCTCCTCGGAACATGAAAAACAGAGAATATGGGAATATTTCAAAAAGAAGATAATTGCAGAGAAAATACCGAAAGATTAGGAAGGAGAAAACAATGGCAACAGACAGATACAACAGCCCATTGTCAGAGCGGTACGCAAGCAAGGAGATGCAGTACATTTTTTCCCCGGATATGAAGTTTTGCACCTGGCGGAAATTGTGGATTGCCCTTGCGGAGACAGAGATGGAACTGGGATTGAGCGAAAATGGCAAGCCTGTCATTACCGAAGAACAGATCGAGGAACTGAAAGCCCATGCTGAGGACATCAATTATGAGGTGGCCAAGGAGCGGGAAAAGCTGGTAAGGCACGATGTGATGAGCCATGTATATGCTTACGGCCAGCAATGCCCCAAGGCCGCCGGAATTATTCATCTGGGGGCCACTTCCTGCTACGTGGGAGACAACACCGATGTAATTGTGATGGACAAGGCCTTGAAGCTGGTACAGAAAAAGCTGGTGAACGTGATTGCGGAGCTGGCGAAGTTCGCGGATACTTATAAGGAGCTGCCCACCCTCGCGTTTACCCATTTCCAGCCGGCGCAGCCTACTACAGTGGGAAAGCGGGCCACCTTGTGGCTGCAGGAATTCCTGATGGATTTGGAGGATTTGGAGTATGTGCTGGGAAGCCTGAAGCTGTTGGGCTCCAAAGGAACCACCGGGACCCAGGCAAGTTTTCAGGAATTATTCGCGGGAGATCAGGAAACCATCGATAAGATTGACCCCATGATTGCGGAAAAAATGGGATTCGCGGAGTGTTACGCCGTATCCGGCCAGACTTATTCCAGGAAAGTGGATACCAGAGTGTTGAATGTTCTGGCAGGCATTGCGGCCAGCGCCCATAAAATGTCCAATGACATCCGTCTTTTGCAGCATTTAAAAGAAGTGGAAGAGCCTTTCGAGAAAAATCAGATTGGTTCCTCCGCCATGGCCTACAAGCGCAACCCCATGCGCAGCGAGCGGATTGCTTCTCTGGCCCGCTATGTGATGGTGGACGCCTTGAATCCGGCCATCACCTCCGCCACCCAGTGGTTTGAGCGGACCTTGGACGATTCCGCCAATAAGCGCCTGTCAGTGCCGGAAGGATTTCTTGCTGTGGACGGAATTCTGGATTTGTGCCTGAATGTGGTGGACGGGCTTGTGGTATACGAAAAAGTAATCCGCAAGCATATGATGGCGGAGCTTCCCTTTATGGCAACGGAAAATATTATGATGGACGCAGTGAAAAATGGCGGCAACCGCCAGGAAATGCACGAGAAGATCCGCCAGCTTTCCATGGAAGCAGGCAGGCATGTCAAAGAGGAAGGGAAAGAGAATAACCTTTTGGAGCTGATTGCGGCAGATCCGGCTTTCCATCTGACACTGGAAGAATTGGAGGCTTCCATGGAACCGTCGAAATATGTGGGGCGGGCGCCCATTCAGGTGGAGAAGTTCCTGGCGCAGGCAGTACAGCCGGTGCTGGAGGAGCATAAAGATATGCTGGGCATGACGGCTGAGATTAATGTGTGATTGGCATATAGTGAAATAGTTCCGAAGCGGTATTGGAAATGAAGAAAGGTTTGAAATAAAAAGAAATGGTTTGGCAGCAAAGGAAATTGCCTTTAAAAGGCGGTTTCCTTTGCTTTAGTATTTGAAGAGGATAGATTTTGATGTAAGAAGTTTAATATAAATTTGGGAGTAATAGATAAGATGAAGATAGAAAAATCGTATACTGTTGATTTTCCAGCCAGAATGTTAACGACCACAAATGGTTTTAATTTTATTAACTGCATTTACAAAAATTTAAGCAAGCATAAATATGAAAAGGTTACTTTTAATTTCCAGGCAACAAACATTTTTGAGACAAATTTAATTGCGTTTTTGGGATATGCCATTGAAAGAATATATGCAAATTCGATTACTTTTGAATTGAGAATAGGGCAGGAGGTTTTTTTGTGTGAAGATCAGAATATGGTATTAAGAAAAATATTTGAGATTTATTCAGAGGATAAAAGGTCAGCTCTTTTTCCCAGAAAAATAGGAAGCAGAAATTTGGAAGAAGAGGAACAATTACTTTTGAGGGATTTAAAGGAGTTGGAATTGAATGAATATGCAAAAATAAGAACAATCATTAGTGAATTGATGGCGAACTTGAAAATGCATACGATTTATTTGGATGGATATTTTGCTGGGTATCATGACTATAAAAACCATCAGATATTATTTTCTGTTGTAAATTACGATATTACTTTTGCAAATCATATCAGGCAGGCAAACAAAATGGAATTTGCGAGCGATTATGAAGCAATCATGTGGGCATTAAAGAAAAATAATACTACTCGCCAGGACAGCGGCGGTATAGGGCTTTATTTTTTGAGAAAATATATCAGTGATATGAATGGAAAATTTTCTATTTTGTCTGGAAATTCTTATGTAGAGTGTGATAAATTGTGCTATAATGAAAAAAACGAAAATTTAATCAGAGTAAAGAAAACAAAGATTTTATCACAGCGTTTTGAGGGGACTACTATAACTTTATATATTCCGGATCATAACGGGAGGCCTATCGAGGAGAAAAGAGTAGTGGAAGAAATATGTTTAAAATTGTTGTCGGAGGTTTAGATGGATTGTTTCATTCAGTTTTTAGACAATGAGCATCAGAGGGAACTGAGATTGCTTGCGCAAAGAAGAAGTGAAAAATATGAAGATACGATTGAGCAGTATAAGAAATTATTTTTAGTTCAACTGAAGTATTTGGAAAAAGAGTGTGGGAACACAGAATGCGGTTACCGGGAGGCATGTAAGCTTATAAAGAAAGAAGTGTACGCTCAGGATAAAGAGAAGGTAGAAGAATTTTTTGATGAAATAAAAAATATATATTTATTATGGATAGATTCCAGAGTGAAGGACGCTTTTGACAAGTTAGATAAGCTTTTAGAAAAGTATCAAATTAATTCATTTAGAGCAAGAATAAAAAGTTCAGATATTTTCTTTAAAGGGCGTGTGAGCAAGGACTATCTGACAAGATGGGATATGTTTCATATACCCTTTAACAAGCGGCATTTAATAGGAAATCAAAGATATAGTTTAACAGGGCAGCCGATTGTATACATGGGAAAGTCAGTGGTAGACCTGGTAGAAGAGTTGGGAGTGAAAGAACTCGGAGATTTTAAAGTATCAACAATACAATTGCCGGATGATATAAAAATTTTTGATTTGCGAAATTCTATTTTAGATGATTTAATTGATATGGATTTTGATTGGCTTTTTGACGTCAGAGATAATTTTGAGATTCGGAATTTCTATAAGTTATTGCTTTCTTCTGTCTGCAGTTTTGTAAGGAGACAGGGTTCAACTGCATACAGTTTTTGTGAAGAATATGTTATTCCGCAATTGTTGGCGCAAGTTTTGAAAAATAAGAAATATGACGGGATATTATACCAATCAACCAAGCGGTTTAAGAATATAGATTTAGCAAATCGGAAAAGTAAAGGTTTTGAATTTAGCTATAAATTGGATTATACCGAAAATGTGGCATTGTTTACAAAAATAAATCGGGAGCATGTATATGACCAGGAACTTTTTCAACGGATTAATATCAGTGTTCCGGTTACATTAGATATGATTGATGAAGTGTCTTTGGAAGATTTGGAAAGAATAAAAACAGAAATAGATAAGAGTAAGAAGGAACAGGAAAAAGTGACGATTGCAGACAAAATAGTGTCAGTATATGGTCGGGCATATGATAACATACTTTATCATGGGATAGAATATGCAAAATCAGATGTGGGGAAAATACATTTATATCATTTGTTTGAAGTGCTGCATCAGATTTTAATTGATTAGAGGAAAATATATGCGTAAAATTAATGTAAAAACAATTATTAAAAGCTCCCTTGCGGATGATGATAAGAAAGGGGATTTGCTGTTTCATGAAATCAAAACGAAAGAGCCTGAAAGTGAAACAGAGGAAATATTGTTGGATTTTGGAGATGTTGAGTTGGTAAACACAGCGTTTTTAAATAATGCAATAGGCCGGCTATACGATACAAATGAGTTTGACCTGAGAAGGACGCGCGTCAAAATTGTTAATATGGAAAGCAGTATGCTCGAATTATTAAAGGAAAGTGTGAAAACAGCAAGGTTAATGTATGGCTAGAGTTTGTTTCGCATTGTTTTCCAAACACGCTCTAGCGCGCCATGTACAGCAAAAAGGTAAACACGGTGTAACACTGTCTGTTGTTTTCACAGGCGATCTTGCTATCGCGGCGGCCTCCTGTATGTCTTACAGTAATTAAAATTCACTGCGTCTGCCTCAAATTCCGCATAATTACAAAATTCCTGCAAATACTGTATACAGGAAAACTTTGTAAGCAAGGAAGGAGATCAGATATGAGTTTTTGTTTAAAGATTACAAATATCCACGCAAGGGAAATTTTAGATTCCCGGGGAAATCCAACGGTGGAGGCAGATGTGACAGTGGAGGCGTCCAGCAACGGGAAAAAAACCACCGGCCGGGCGGCAGTGCCTTCCGGAGCTTCCACCGGACAGTTTGAAGCGGTGGAATTGAGAGACGGAGAACCCAGATATTTCGGGCTGGGCGTTCAGAATGCGGTGAAGCATGTCAATGACAAGATTGCCAAAGCATTAATTGGGAAAAACGCCCTGAATCAGGTGGAAATAGACCGGGTTCTGATTGCAGAGGACGGTACGGATGACAAAATCAATCTGGGTGCGAACGCTATGCTGAGCGTATCCCTGGCATCGGCAAGAGCGGCGGCAAAGGCCATGGAACTGCCGCTGTATCAGTATCTGGGAGGCACAAACGCAAAGCAGATGCCCGTGCCTATGATGAATATTTTAAACGGCGGCCGCCATGCGGACAATACCGTGGACTTTCAGGAATTTATGATTATGCCGGTAGGCGCTGAGAGCTTTCGGGAGGGGCTTCGCATGTGCGCGGAGGTTTACCACAACCTGAAAAAAATCTGTGAGAAAGAAGGACTCTCCACTGCGGTAGGAGACGAGGGCGGATTTGCGCCGGATTTGCCGGATGCCATATCCGTACTGGAGCTGATTGGACATGCCATCCAGGCTTCCGGGTATGTGCCGGGAGAGGACTTTAAAATCGCTTTGGATGCGGCGGCCAGCGAGCTCTACGATGAAAAGACGGGGCTGTATCATTTTCCGGGAGAATCCAAGCTCAAAGGGGAAAAGGTTGCCCGCAATACCAGTGAGATGATTGAATATTATACAGATTTAATTGAGAAATTCCCCATTATTTCCATTGAGGACGGCCTGGACGAAGAGGACTGGGACGGCTGGCAGGCCATGACAAAGCAGTTGGGGGAACGGATTCAGCTTGTGGGCGACGATCTGTTTGTGACGAATACCAAGCGGCTGGACGCAGGCATCAAGCTTCAGACAGCCAACGCAATCCTGATTAAGGTAAATCAGATTGGAACATTGACAGAAGCCATGGAAGCCATTGAGACCGCCCACAAGAACGCTTATCGGGCAGTAATCTCCCATCGTTCCGGCGAGACGGAGGATACTTTCATTGCAGATCTGGCAGTGGCTGTCAATGCCGGACAGATTAAAACAGGCGCCCCCTGCCGGGCAGAGCGGACCGCCAAATACAACCAGCTTCTGCGGATTGAGGAACAGCTGGGAGTGGTTGCGGAGTATAAGAATCCCTTTAATAAATTCTAAAAATTTATTTCAGCGCTTTCCGTTGGATGGCCCTTTTGCTGAGCCAACAGTTCAGGGGGCGTCCTTGGGAAAGCTTTCCTGATTTTTTCCGCCGAAACGCCTGGGAATCCGGCTCTTTGCCGCAGGCAAATTTTCAAATGAGCCGGATTCCGTAACAGTGAAGCCGAAGATTGAACTGTTACAAAAAATGGTGAATTGAAAAAGTAAATTCTACTTTGTAAGATTAAATTCCACTTTGCAAAG
>CAJUBP010000011.1 GCA_910584585.1 uncultured Lachnospiraceae bacterium
TTTAGAATTGACTTAAAATGTTTGATTGCAGCTATAAGCTGCGCTATGGTATAATATGAGAGATCTTGCCATGAAAGAAAGTGGTTTCGGTGAAAAAAGGGAGGAAGATGGAAATGTTTTGCAGGAATTGCGGTGCAGAGATACCGGAAGGAGGGAGTTTTTGCGGCAGTTGCGGGACTCCGGTAAAGGAAGAGCCTGTTGCGGTAAGAGAACCCGAAGGCAGCCGTCCGGTGATGGAAGACAGGGAAAAAGAAAAGAAAACGGAAGCAAGTAGTGGAGCCAGAGAAAATAATCCTGATATGGAGATGCAAAGTAAGGGCGGGAAACCGTTAATTATAGGGGTATGCTCAGGGGCATTGCTTCTGGCTGTGGGGATTGCCATATTATTTACGACAGGCGTTCCTGGCGGCAAGGACAAGCCCAAAGAAGCCATAGCGGAGGTTGAGGAACCGGAGACAGTGGCTGACTCAGAAGAACAGAAAAAAGAAGAAATGGAAGAAAAGCCAGTTGGGGAAGAGCCAGATGAGGAAGAACCGATGCAAGAAGAAGCAATAGAAGAGGAACTGGATGTTGAGGAGCCGGAGCAGGATGTCAACGAGGCAAAAGAGGATACAGCAGATTTGGGAATTGAAGATTACCTTTGCAGCGACAGCTCTACACGCATATTGACACAGGAAGATGTCGAGAAATTACTGTCAGGCACTTATGATAATTTGCCAGAAGGGAAAGGGATCATCCAGATGGCAGTAAATGAGATGTATGCGAGGAAAGGTTATCAGTTTGGAAGCCAAAGCATCCAGAATTATTTTGAAACAAAAGGGTGGTATCGGGAGATTGAAAGAAGAAGCGATGACCAGGAAAGCATCTATCAGAATATGAGTGACATTGAGCAGGCAAACGTGCAGTTCCTATCTTCTTTTGCGGACGATGAAAAAATAAATACCACATATGACACCGATTGTTTCTGCATTGCAAAATTTGAGCTGGCGGACGGGTTGCTGACGGTCGTTGACGACGGCGCTCCGGGAGTTGGATGGGGAAATAGGAATACATTTTCATTCAGTCTGCCGATTTCAGGGGACTGCCAGTGGCAGAAGGCATACTATGGCGTAGACGGACTTGTAGTAATGGATGAGCCTTACAGTTATGAAGAAGCGGTAAGGGATATTGCGCAGTGGAGGGAAAATTATAATGCTGCACTGGAAGGGGAAGAAGCTGCACTGGACAGCCCAGTGGGACTTCATATAGAGGTCGTGGACAGTGTTGTGGTAAGGGTATATACAACATGGTCATAAGGAAGGTATATATTAGGTTTTGTGAATATTGCGGAAAGGAAATCAAAGAGGATATAAAGTAACAAAGGAGTTTGACAAACAATTAAGAAGAGCAAAAGATAATGTAAAGGCAGGTTAATATTATGAAGTATTGTACAAAATGTGGCACACAGGTGTCAGATGACAGTAAGTTCTGTACGAAGTGTGGCAATAAGTTGAATGGGGAGCCAGCAGAAAGCCCATCTAAAAGTAAAAAGCCGATGTTGGCAGGAGTTGGCGTAGTTTTGGTGGTTTTGGTGGTTGCTGTATTGTTTGTTACAGGTGTCATGGGAGGCAAAGCTAAGGTAGGTTCCAAGAGATGGGAAAAGCAGTATGAGAAGCGCATGGAGGCATATCAGGAGTATTATGCGGAGCATATGAACGATTGGGCTGAAGTTGGCGGTTTGGTTTTATTGGATGAGGATTCCTATCCTTATATGCTGTTATATTGCCAGAATAAAGAATCAGATGAGTATGTGGATATATCTGTTATTGGCTATGAAGATAAAAAGGCGAAGGTCATAGCGGGAAAACTAAATTCTGGCGGCTTATTGCCACATTCGGGGGAGAATTATTGTTTTTTTGAGGAGTTGTGTGAGGAGGATAAGTATTATGAGCTTAAAGATGGTGATTTTGTAGAATTGAGTAGGGAAGATATAGAATCTTTGGGGTGGCGCATAGAAGATAGTGGTGAAGCATACTTTTTTGATATGAGTATGTCCCCTTATTCTTACATAGGGAAAAGAACGATTTCAGATATTTCTGCTTTTCATGAGATTGGGTTGGCTTACGGTGAGCAGAGAACACCAGAAGAGCTATTATTGGGGTATCTTTCAAGTACTTATATTGGTGATAATAGCGTTCCTGAGAATTCTGAGTATAATGAGTTTTATCTTAAGGGAAAGAAAGTGGATGTATCAGAGTTTTATGAAACTTTATATGGTTATTATGATGCTGGGAATTCTGTCTGTGCAAGTGGGACGGCGTTTTATCCATTCAGTGAGGGGTATAATTCTGGGAGTTCTTTTAATCAGGTTTTGAGGGAGATTTCAGATGCAAAAGTCACTTCTAATATAGAAATGATGGCATTTTATATGGAGTCTTGGGATAAGAATACAAATGAAGATACAAGAGGGACTGCTCCAGGCAAAATACTTACAGAGGCAGACGTAGCTAAGGCTTTATTGATTTCTCCTGTTGAAGATTGGAGGCTCCGTTTGAAATGTGCTGGTGCTGTTACGTATGCTGGGTCTGATGAAGTTGATGAGAGGCCATTATGTTTTATGTTATATGATGTAGATGGGAATGGCGTTCCAGAATCTTTTATAGGAGATAAAGAAGATAGGACGTTGTTTCGGTGTCATAGCGCTTCGGGTTTAGAGACAGTGGCGTGCCATGCTTTTAGTTCCGATGGAAAGCTTTTACGACAAAATATTGATAGGTCTGAGAATCAAGAAGTGGTAGAGAGTACCGTGTATCAGATAGATAAAGATGGTGCGTTTGAGAAAGTAGTTTCTATGTGGTGTAATGAGGAAGACTACAATGATGGCACGGTAGATGGTATATATTGTAAGAAAAATAATAATAATTGTACGTATGCAGAGTATTTGGGTGAGTTTGCAAAGCATATAGATACTGTTGGTTGGTTTGATTTTTGTTCCCTTTCCAGTAGTAGTTTGGAGGAGTATAAGAAAGCTGTAGATGACTGGAAAGAAAATGATGAAATTGCATTTAGCGGAGATAGCGGGGTATCTTCTTGCATTAAATGTGATTATGAAGTAAGGAAGGTGTTCCCGGAGGCTTATGAGGCATTTGATGCCTATATTGAAGTTGTAGCAAAAGGTGAGTTTGAAAGGTTTTCTGGTAAGTTTTTATATTTGGATGAGGATGCATATCCTGAACTTGTGTGTGCGGATGCTTTGTATACTTATAAGGATGGGAAAGCAACGCAAGTTGATTATTTGTCCCCACGTCATTTATTGTATCCTAAGACAGGCTATTTTGTTACAGAAGGTTTAACAGAAAATGGGCTATATTGGTATGCATATAAATTGAATGGAGCAGAAGTTAAAGAAGCGGGAGAGGGTTTTGGTAATTTTTCTGAAGTTGGTTATGTGAAAGATGATATAGAACCAGTTTCTGTGGGGTATGATTATGTAGAATTTACAGATGCATTACATAAGTTACTTATGCAGGATGAGCGTGCATATGATGTTGAAGGTTGGGTTGATATTGTATCAGATGAAGATGATTTTGAAGAAGAATAATGTTTTGCGATTAGGAGGTTGATGATATGAAGAGATTTATTTCATTGTTGTTAGTTTTGGTAATGGCATTCCCAATGCAGGGGTATGCATCTGAGAAAGTGGAAGTTAAGGTAAACAATTCTCATTTTAGAGATGTAGATTATACGATTTCATCACCGCAGGAACTTGTGGATTTTAATTGGGGCGATGTTAAGGCAGGTGAGAAAGTAGTCTTAACGAACGATATCAATATGAGGAATTATAAGTATAATATGTTGTATAATGTACACATGAAAGGTACTTTTGATGGACAGGGGCATTCAATATCAAATCTTAATGGAGGAGAATCCTCGTTATTCCATGCTATTGATTCAGGCGGTATGGTGAAGAATTTGGTTATCAGGAATTCAAGTTTTAAAGATGGGGCTATTGTTAAATATAATTGGGGTGATGTAGATAATTGTCATGTAATAGATACGGTTATTACGGGTAAGTCAGGCGGCTTGGTAAACACTAATTATAGTAGAAATGGAGTTGTTGTAAATTGCTCTTTTCAGGGTACTGTTTCTTCGGAATATGCTGGTTTGGTCAGACTTAATAATGGGGAAGTGTGTAATTCTTATTGCTTTAATGGCAAGTTAATTGGTCATGGGGATGTTGGTGATGGTGACGTCTTTAATAGTTATAGTGTTGAGGAATTGCAGGAAACTACAGATATGGATGGGCTGCTTGCAGAGTTAAATTCCAATCAGCGGGATAGATGGCTGGAATGGGAGATACGCCCACAGGAAAGCCCATATCCGCAGTTGGTCAAAATGGTTCATGTGAGTCAGTGTTCCATCACAGTATCTCCAGATTCTTTTGTATATGATGGCATTGAAAAATATCCAGATGTGAAAGTTACTTATGGCGATAAAGAGCTTGTAAGAAATAAGGATTATGAGTTAGTTTATTCGGATAATATTGATGTCGGTATGGCGAAAGTGAAGGTGTGTGGACTTAAGCAGTATGTTGGCTGTGTTACGGAGTCATTTGTAATCAATCAGCCAGAGATTACCTGTAAAAAGACCTTGTACAAAGTGGCATACGGCGCAAAGCCCTTCAAAATCAATGCCACATCAAAGAGCAAGATGACCTTTACAAGCTCCAAGCCAAAGATTGCCGCAGTCAATAAGAATACAGGCAAAGTAACAATCAAAAACACTGGAGTTGCAACTATAACCATCAAGGCAGGAAAGGTATCTAAGAAAGTAACCATCAAGGTAAGCCCCAGGAAGCCATCCGTAAAATCAGCGAACACGTCGAAAGGCAAAAAATTAACCGTGAAGTGGGCAAAGGATAAGATGGCGTCGGGGTATCAGGTGCAGATAAGCACAGATAAGAAATTTAAGAAGAACGTGAAATCCAAGAGCCTGTTAAAGACCGCTTACACATTCACAAAGCTGAAAACAGGCAAGAAGTATTATGTAAGGATACGCAGTTACAAGAAATCTGGCAAAGAAACCTTGTACAGCGCATGGAGCAAGGCAAAAGTGAGCGGCAAGATTAAGAAGTAAATCCCGATGTACCAGTTGGTAACTGTTGTTCCATCCCCTTTCTACGGGGTATCCTGATTTTTTGAAGGTGACCGTCCAGTTTGGAATGCTGGGCGGTTATTTTCTGCACATTTTTGGCGAAACGGTATCATTCCATTTCAGGCATGGCAGACTATGTATGTGTCTGGTTTGGGGAAAATATATGGGGTATCTGGATTTTCAGGAGAAATCCTTGAGCATCCGCTTTTTGTATGCTATATTATAAGCAGAACCAGAATTTGAATGGAAACAACAGTAAGGAGCGTTTATGTCGAAAGCATTTGAAGAACTGCAAATAAAAGATGATTTCATGTTCAGCGTCATCATGAGGAACCCAAAATTCTGTAAGCCTTTTTTAGAGCGGGTGCTGGGTGTAAAGATATCCCGCATTGAATATCCAAGGCCGCAGGAAACGATCGATTTATCGGCTGAAGCAAAAAGTGTGCGTTTGGACATTTATGTGGAGGATGCGGAAGAGACTGTTTATAATATTGAAATGCAAGCAGCAACGAACCGGAACCTGCCAAGAAGGACAAGATATTATCAGGGGATGATAGACCTGAATATTTTGGAAAAAGGGAAGGACTACAAGGATTTAAAGCGGAGTTTTGTCATTTTTGTCTGCGTCTTTGATTTATTCGGGGAAGGGAGGCATATCTATACCTTTGAAAACCGCTGCATCCAGAATCCTGAGCTTGGCTTAGGAGATGATGCAATAAAGATAATTTTAAACACCAAGGGGACAATGGATGATGTTACGCCAGAATTGAAGAGGCTGCTAGATTTTATTGATGGGAAAGCGCCGGAGGATGAGTTTACCAGGGAACTGGATGAGGCAGTACAGTCAGCCAGAAAAAATGAGAAGTGGAGGTTGGAATATATGACGTTGCAGATGCATTACCAGGAAAAATATGAGCAAGGTTTTGACGAAGGGGATAGGAAAAGAGCAATTTCTGTGGCGATGAGGATGATAGAAGATGGGGAATTGTCATTAGAGAAGATTGCATTATATTCAGGACTTACTTTGGAACAGGTATCTGAACTGGAAAAAGAATTTCAGCCAGCGTGAATCCTGGGAAGACAGCAAAAAGCAGATGAAAGATAAAAATAAGCAAACAGTTTTAGATTAGTGAAAAGGCGTATGGGGTATCATACCATGCGCTTTTCTGCTAATCTAACTGGGGTATCTGAGAAAGGCTTTGATACAGTTTTCGTATCCGCATATTTGAGTGCAGAAGCTGTTTTTATCGTCAACGGAGCTATCTCCTGAGCCATTGTATTCTTCTTATCAATTTTTATTTTTAAGGAGGATTCTGTATGGATAGCAAGATAGTATATCAGGCAGTTCCAGAGTTTACTGGTCGTAATGTGCCAGTGTCAGTTGTGGCAAAGGTAATGGGAAAAGATAAGCAGTTTGTGAGGCAGGGTATGATCCACGGTAATTTGCCGATTGGCTCCGTGTTCAAGAAGGAAGGCTCAAACCAGTATGATTATTATGTAAGCCCGAAGCTGTTATGGGAGTTTACAGGTTTCATATACCGTGGCGAGACGGAGAAGGACTTTGAATGATGCGGGGTATCCTGATTCCAGTAACGTGTTCTTGCATATTAAAAGGCAGTATGCTATATGAAACATTATTAACATTCATTTAATGTTTTGATTTGGTTTAGGAGTCGTTCTGCAACAGAAGATGAATATATAAAAAGATATTGAAGCTAAGTGAGAAGGAATAAGGGTAATGAAATTATATTATGTAGAGTTAATTAGGATGAAATTAGGAGCATTTGAAGTAGAGCCTGTAGATAAGGAGAGCAGGTTGTTTTCTTCTATGGGAAAGACAGAAAAATGGCTTGTAGATAATGGTTTTATATATGGGCAGCGAAGTTTTTTTACTTATCCTACAGGTGATAAAGAATGGTTTCATAAGGATGATATGCACTTGGAATATATTGATGTTAATATAAAAGAAATGGAGTTGGATGATTTATGTGACTCGAAGTTTAAAAATCTGGAAAAAATACATAGAGAATGGTTACCAAGATTTTTTAAAGAGTTGAAAGAAATTTGAGGAGTATATTGTATCCCAAGAAAGCGAGCTTGTGTTAAGCATTTTTTTACCTGTGGATATGAAAGTTTTGAGGCGGGAAATTCCGGATTTCCAGTGAGTTGCATCCTACCGAGTTGTATGCTAACATGCCAGCACGGAAGGAAACATGGGTGTAGGGTCGTTGTTGGTTCATGGGGTGCTCTGGGTTGGCGTAGGGTTTTCTGGGAAAGTATCGCGCAAGACACAAATCGCCCAAAAAGCCCGTAAATGCGCCGCTTACTGAGTTGATTGAAGAAGCCGCAAAAGCCGGAAAGTTCTAAGAAAACCCTATAAAATGGGCATTCCTGACGCCCAGGGACGGCGTGGGACAGGCTGGATTTTGCTCCGCAAGACACGCGCATGACACACACAAGACTCAGGGACAAGTCACACAAGACACAAGACCCATAAGGCGGGCGGTTTTGCCGTCAGGCGGCGGTTCCGCTGTTTGATATGGGTGAGTTGCTTCATGTGGGAGTTTCCTTCCAATACAGGCTATAGCAGATGTGGTTTTACATTTCTGTTTGCCTGTTTTGGGAGGGGACTCTTTTTTTGTTTTATGAGTTGTAAGGATACTTTGTTTTAAGGCGGATATTCTGTTTTGAATCATATGGCATGGTTTCAATGCAGATATTCTGAGTTGATGAACATGCGTTATTTTAGGGCGGATATTTTGTTTTGAATTATACATCATTGTTTCAAGGTAAATGTTCTTAGTTGAGCTGTATGTGTTGTTATAAAGGGTATATTCTATCTTGAATTATATGGTATTGCTTCAAGGCAGATATTTTAAATTGAACTGTATGCGTTGTTATAAAAGGTTATTCTGACTTGAATAATATGCATTGCTTCAAGGCAGACATTTTGAGTTGAGCTGCATTGTTTTAAGACAGTTCCTGCGATAGTATCCTGCACTACAGATTCCTTCCAAACTGGCAGCAGTGTTATTTTTGAAGGAGGTCTTGGTTATGGCAATGAGAAGGGCGAATGGCTCAGGGAATGTTGTTAAGATGAAAGGCAACAGGCGCAAGCCTTGGCGGGCGCGCGTGACTGTTGGGTGGACGGAAGATGGGAAACAAATCTTGAAAAATATCGGCTATTTTGAGTCGCGGAAGGAAGCGGACAAGGCCCTGGTTGATTACTTAAGCTGCCCCTATGACCTGACGGTAACCCAGATGACATTCAAAGAGCTGTATGAGGTATGGTTTGAAGAGTACCGGGAGAAATTAAGCGGGGTATCCTCCGAGCGGACAATCAAGTCCGCGTTCAGCTACTGCGGCTCCCTATACCAGATGAAAGTCAGGGACATCCGCAGCTACCATCTGGAAGAGTGCATGAGGACGGGGGAAGCCCTTGTCACAAGGGGGAAAGACAAGGGGAGCATGCGTAAGGCTTCGGCGGGAACCCAAGCCAGGATGAAATCCATGTTCAACCTGATGTTTGACTACGCCTGCAAGCGGGAGCTGGTGGACAGGAACTACGCGAGGGCGTTTGAGTTGGGCAGGGAGATTAAGGAGTAGCGTCAGAAAGAGAAGCGGGAGAATTACATTTTCAGCCCGGAGGAGATCCAGAAGCTGTGGGACAATGTGGGGAAGGTGAAATTTGCCGCGATGGTGCTGATTGGCGTTTACTCCGGGTGGAGACCGCAGGAGCTTGCGGTGCTTAAGTTAGACGGGGTTGATTTGGAGGGCAGGACGTTCAAAGGGGGCATGAAGACCGCCGCGGGCATTGGGAGGACTGTCCCAATCCATAAGGATGTCTTTCCGCTGGTTGAGTCGTATTACCGTGAGGCGGAGGGGATGGGGAGTGAGTTCCTGTTCAATGACCCTGACGGGCAGCAAGGGACGCACCTTACTTATGATAAGTACCGGGGGAGGTTCAATAAAGTGATGAGCCGCCTTGGGATGGAGTACCATCATCCGCATGAGACCCGGCATACCTGGTATACAGCCGCCAAAAGAAGCCATATGGACGACGTTTTGAGGAACAGGATGATGGGGCATCAGAACGAGTCGTATGACGTGAAAAAGTTATACGACCATCAGACTATGGAGGACATGAAAGCGGCAATGGACAGGGTGAGTTTCCTCTGAAAAAGCAGAGCTTAATTTGGCGTGAGGATGTTTTTGTGGAGGTGGCTGTGGGGAAATTCAATTTTGTGGGGTATGCCATACGAGATGAAATCGTCATGGCTTTCAATATCACGGGGTATGCCATATGGGTGAAATGCGTTTGCTGTGATTTTCAATTTCATAGGGTATAGTTTATGAGATGAAATCACCACGGCTTTCAATTTCAGCAAAGCCTGTGTTATGGGGTATGTCTAATGAGATGAAACTGACATAGTTTTTTATAGAAGCGACAATTCCCTGGAGGGTCTGTTTTTAGGGAGCAGGCTCTCTGTTTTTATGTTTTCATTTAACATTCCACGATGAGGGGTATCTTATTGCTTTATAAGCATTGTTTTGAAAAAGGGCATACCACTCTAATTTAGCATATTTAAAAGTTTTGTGTGAGTCAAAAAAATGAGCTTTTGAGGAGGTTGTTGCGATGAAAAAAGTAAGGCGTGTATGTTTGCTGTTGTTTTTGGCTGGGGTATTGCTGTTCCCCTTTTTAAATGTCTGTTGCGGTGCTAATCCAAGGATAACAATATCAAATCCACCAGATGGTGATAAGACTAGGATTGAGGATTTGGTAAATAAGGTTAATAAGATGTCTGATGTTAAATTTGATTTTTTGACTTACAGTTTTAAAGATGGCAATGTAACTATTGAAATTGATATGGTTGATTATAAAAATTTAACTCAGAAGGGCAGACAAAGATTGATGCAGCTGACTTTGAGTACAGTCCAGAACAATGAGGTGAGCAGGATAAACCGCAATAAGATTTATAACTTTATTGCGGATGAGGATGTTGCGGTATCAAGTTTGGTGCGTCAGTTAAGTGACGACGTAAGGGCTGATTTTGCGGGCGCGTACAGCTATTTCAAGCCTTTTGGCACAGGGCTTGGGATTTTCCTGGGATTTATGGTGTTGGCAATCATGGCGGCTTTAGGGCTTACGATTGTGTTTGACCTGTCCTATATCACAATCCCGTTGGTGCAGTTGGGTTTGGAGAAAAAGAAGAATCATGGGAAGCCTTGGGGCGTTTCCATTGAGGCTTGGAAAGCGGTGGAAGAGGCGGAGTCGAAGTCTGGGAGTGATTATGCCAATCCCTTATTTGTGTACTTCCGTTCCAAGTCGAAGCAGATGGTTGCAATCAGCCTGTGCCTGCTGTACCTTGTGAGCGGGCAGCTGTATAATTTCATTGCGGATGTGATGGATTATTTCCGGGGGTTACTGCCCTGAGCCTGTGCCCTGCCAGAGGGGTATCTGAGGCATGCCCGCTTAGGGAGCAGCCATCCGCGGGGCATGATACGGGGGTAAATTGTCTGGAACTTCGAACCGCACTCCGGCGGTTTTCCCGCTGCCCTGAGTTGGGTCTGCCACCTGCCGGGGTGCAGCTGATTTTTCATATTAATTTTTTCACTTTCACAATTTAGTTTCACTATAGCGCTAAGGGTGGGCTTGCAGAAAATGCCAGAAATCTGCAAGCCCATCCTTTCTTTGTGGATTTCCGCCATCCCGTGTGATATGATAGGGGTATCATACAAAGGAAACGGAGGGGACGGAGATGTTAACGCCACAGGAAATTCTTGCGGGTTTAAGCGACCCGACAAGACAGGCAATAAATTCAGGGGTGTCACAGGCTGAGTTTGGGGAAATCGGCGGGGTTTATTGTATGTTAAGGAATGATAAAAACCCATGAGGATGATTACAAAACAAGCATACAGATACCAAATACGCAAAATTTTGTGAGGGGTATGGCGGGCTGTAAGAAGGATGGGAATGAGTTCAGGAGGAATTATGCGTTTGCCTTTGCAGTGTTAAAAGTTATAGCCCAGACTCATAAGAATAAAGGCGCAGCCCCAATCCCGCAGGAAATAAGGCTTGTAGCCGCTTATATGGTTTACCGGGCGATGGAGCTGGCGGATAGAAAGTATGGAGGCATTGAAAAAGCGGATAAGGCAGTGAGCCAGTCAGAAATACTGAAAGGGCTGGGGCTTGGGCATAACGCCTTTACGAAGTGGGGCATGCGCCCAAAGCAGTATTACTATGTGACGCGTTATGAGCAGCCGGACTCACCGATACGTTATATGGGGGCTAAGACAGGCGAATATGGGTATGCAATCAGGAACCTTGTGTACCAGGCAGGCAAGCATAAGGCATTTGCCGACATCTTTGGCGGTGGCGGCAACGCGACGCTTGCAGTGCCGCCGGTAGATACTGTGCAGTGTTATTATAATGAAGTTGACCCCATCGCATTTAATGCGGTGGAAGTATTGAAAGATGAAAAACTATGCCAAAAGTTGGTTGGCTTGTACCGGGAGTTCTGCGGTGAGCTGCAAGGGAAAGGAAGGTCTGAATTTCTTGTGGGGTATCTGCCACCCAATGCCACGAGGCGGGCGATTAATAACGCCTTTCATTCAAAAGATGGGAAAACCAAGGGCCAGGTTGGCAAGATAAAAGATATAAACCCCGTATCTGTAAGGCTGACTTATAGTGAAATGAGTGATTTCATTGCAGAGTATGAGAAAGGGATTAACCTCTGCATGGCATGCGGGCAGACAGAGATCCGGGCGGGAGGTGAAGTCTATAATTTATATGAACTGAAAAACAAGGACTACCATAATATTCTCTGGCGGAAATTCAGTGACCCAGCAGTGCAGGCGGTGGCGGAAGTTTTGGGCATTACCCCAAGGGGTCACCATGCCGCGCTTACAGATGACAGTATAGGGGACGGCTTTGAGGATGACATCCCATTGGATGTTACATGGGATGATGGCGCGCTGTTTAAAAAATATATGGGAGGCGTACCACTGACGGCCGAAGAACAGGCTAAGTTGGGGGAACTGGAGGTAAGCGCAGTGGGGCAGCGGTTTGATTTTGTGCATTACATGATGCTGTGCTACTGGTACCTGTTTGATGGCATGGCAAAGGGATACCGGGCGAGTGGATGCCCCTTTGCCAAGGAAGAGGATAAGGTGTTCTATGCGTTTGCCTATATTTTCCTCAGATATTCTGCGTTCCGCAGAAATAAAATCAGTGACAATGACATACGGAATGCGGACGAACCCACTACCTTAAGCGATGGCTCCACAGTTTATAAGAACAATGAGAAGATAGAAAAATTCCTGGGCTGCTCCCTACTGCCGGAAATAGAGGCGTTCCACAAGCGTTTCAGGAAAGTGGAGTTATCGAATGAGGATTTCAGGGTTTTTCTTGACAGCATTATTAATAACAAACATTATTCAGATAAAGGCAGGGTGGTATTTTATTCAGACAGCCCATACCTCAAAACGGTTGGGTATGACAGTAAGTTTACAATCGGAGACATGCGTGATTTAATCCAGAAGCTGGTTCATTGCGGGCAGAAATTCATCTTCTCCTGCCGGGCTTGCAAGAGCGCGGCGGAAAGCAAAGAGGAGGGTGAGGGGAAGCCAACCATAAACAGCGCGAACCGTTCCCTGCGTGATGACCTGTTCCATGTCTTTGAGTCAGAAGCCAAAGCAGCAGGAATCAGCCTGAGTGTCCTTGCAGTCAGGAAAGGTGGGAAAAGCCTTCCAGCACTTATCAAGGGCAGCCAGGTTGCCGAGATTATGATATGCAATTTCGACATCCATGGTTTCTCAAACAATGGCAAGTCTGCCAAGACAAAGTTTACCGCATATACATACCATGATTTCCTTAACATCTTTGAAAGCAATGCAATTTTATAGCGTGATATAATTCCACAAGGGGATATCCATCCGGGGTATCTCCCTTTCCCGCGCCCCGAAAAGGCAGCAGCCAAGTTCCGCATAATCCATCAGAACCGTTCCCTGTCCCTGCTGTGGATTTCTACGCAAGAGGAAGGGATTGCAAAGATATGCAGATGCTGGGAACCTGAAGGCGAAGCGCGCAGAAGCCCTGCCAGGAATGGCGGGGTTTTCCTATGAAAACACACGTTCCCAAACACGTTTCCGCTGAAGCCCCGCCCGCCTTTCCCGGAGTGCCTTTTACGCCCCGCATTGGCGGCATACCGCCCGTTTTACGCCCCCCTTGTGGGGAATTTGGCATGGCTTGGCTTTCCCGCCTTATTTGGGCGCATTTTGGGGCGTCCTTGTCCGTCTTTCGGGGCGGGTTCCGGGGGTTGCATACGCCCCTCGGAAGAGTTAAGATAACACAGCCAGAGGGCTTTGCCAGGGGCAGAAGAAAGGGAGGCGGTGTTGTTTTATGGCGATTATAAGGGTTGGCCTGGCTGTGGAGAAGCTGCGCGGGCTGTCAGGCTTGCTTGAGGCAGCTTCATCCTGCAACGACAAAGTCAGCGAACAGCAGGCGGCGTTCAGTTTCCTTGCTTCGGAGCTTTCCGACATAGCGGATGAGATTGAGTATGCTGGAAACCCAAACGAAAGGAAAAGCCAGCAGCCGGGGGCTTGAATGCCGGGGTATGGGGTCTGCCTGTCCAGGCAGGCTCTTTTCCTGTGCAGCTTGGATGCCCAGGCATCAGAACATGTATTCCGTTGACATAAAACAGGGATATGCCGGGGTATCTGTGAGCTTTGCCGCCAGAGCACTGAGGGTAAGCGGCAGCCATAAGGGAGATAATAATCTGGAAAGAAAGAAGAACCATATAGAATTTCAGGAAATGAACTGGAATCAGACAGAGGTTAACATGGATTACCACGATTTGAGATGAAGGGGATGAAAAAGGGGAAACTGAGTTTTAAGGTATCTGTAAGTTCATTGTCTTTGAGAGTTTAGAAAGTGTATGCTGATACAGAGAGTTACTGAGACATAAATTCATTCGCTTATAAGGAGACAACTCTGGAATCTTAGAAAGCAACAAGTAGCACAGAGAATTGTCAAGTCATAAAACAATTTGCATAGAACGATACAGTTTAGAAATCAATAGTGGGGCGCAATTTCATTCGCAGCCATAGCCCCAGCTTTGGAAACTGGAGCATAACAAGCCATAGGGTCATTCAAATATGACAGAGTTTCAAAAGGTATAAACAAGTCGCCCGTCTAAGCATCAAGATATAAGAAGTAAAGATATTTAAAGAGGTATCAAGATTTCTCTTCAAGAATCAATGTGTAATTCAATAAGTAAAGATACCCAAAGGGGTACCAGGATTTCTTCAAAAGAAGCAAAGAAAATCAAAGGGGTATGGAGATTTCTTCCAAAGAGGAAATGTGTAATTCAGTAAGTAAAGATACCCAAAGGGGTATCAATTGCCTTTCCAAAGAAGTAAAGATATCCAAAGGGGTATCAGAAAGCCCCGGCTAAGTATCAAGATATAAGAAATAGAGATATCATCATCAGCATAGTATTTATCAGAAATTAAGGGGTATCAATTGCCTTTCTAAAGAAGTAAAGATATCCAAAGGGGTATCAAGATTGCCCCCACTCAAGGGCTAAGAAGCAAAAACATCCAAAGGGGTATCAGAGACGTGCGAAAGGCGCACTCCCGCCGACTCAAAAAGCCAGTTAGCAGGAAGGGAAAGGCAATCCGCCGACAGCAGCATCCACAGACAAAAACAGGCGATTCACGCCATCTTATCATTGAATATATCCCCCTCACTTAACATAATAATAATTTCCCAACATAAAAGACAACCACGCATTTTCACATCACGCAACCGATTTAACTCTAAAATCCACGCCCCCACTAGCGACATAGCCCATCCGTTAGGCGACATAGGATTTTAAATTACCAAAGGGAACGGCCCCACAAGCACAGATAACCGCCTGACATTTTTCAGGGTTTTTGTAGTTATCAGGAAAAGGTAAATCCGCCTAGCCAAAGACAATTTTAGGGGAAGAGGTATATTAGTAAGGTATAAGGGATATGTAAGGGCTTCACCGAAGCCCCTGATAGCAATCCCCAATAAAGAGATATAGGTATCATTCTCTCAAGGGGTATCATCAAAGTACCTTATAGAAATCTCCAAGAAAAATATCAATAGAAAGAGGTACATCCATTTTCATGTGGAATATGCAGGTATCCTCATGGAAAGTTGCCAAGAAGCAAGGTATAAATTTCTCTGGCATTTCAGATCCCATAAGGGGTATCCAAGGGATTTATTGAATCCCCGGTAACAATCCCCAACAAAGAGATACAGGCATCACTCATTCAAGGGGTATCATCAAGCCTTTGTCAGAAATCCCCAAGAAAGGAATGCAGCCCTAAAGTAAAGATTTCGATAAGAAAAAGTAAGTGGCGATTGACATTCATAAGGGGTATCAAAGGTTTTGTCAAAGTCCCTAATAACAACTCCAAGCAAAGAGATAGATAAAAGCAGTTGAGTATCGTTAGTATTTATATCTATAAGGGGTATGCAAAGGCTTCACCCAAGCCCCAAGAAAGAGGTATTTGAAAGGGTATAGGGACGATTCAAATTTTCTGATAATAAGTTGTCTGTAGGGATATGGATATCATTAATCCCTCGGTAGAAATCCCCAAGAAAGAATGTGCAGAATCATTCTTTATATGGGAAAAGAGATATTTATGGGGTATCAAGAGGCATTGCCGAAGCTCCTGATAATAAGCCGCCTATAGAGATATGAGTGCTAATTGTTCATAGGGTATCCCCAAAGCCCCTGATAGCAAGTCCTAAGAACGAGATACCTGAAAGCAGTTTTATTGGGGTATGTCATAGCCCCTGATAGCAATTCTAAAGAATTCCCCTTTCTACGGGGTATCCTAATTTTTTCAAAGGGGAGCGGGAATGATTTATAAAAACAGGGATGATGTAAGGAGAAGAAAATTTATGAAAAAAGACAGCAGAAAAAGATTAACCGTGTTTTTGTTGGCAGTTGTGATAGCATTTGGAAGTGTGTTTATGCCTTCGCAGGTTGAAGCGGCATCCAAGCCCCATATGAAAACAGTAAATGTCAAGTGGGATTTGAAGAAGAATAAAACTGTCATATATAAGACCAGATGCCCCGGATTGGGCATGGTAAAGCAAAAAGCCAAAATAACGAATTATAAAGTGAAGAATTCTAAAAAGAAAGGGTATAAGGAACTGACATTTACAGTATACTACACGCGCCAGTGGAATATAAGCAAAAACCAGGTGCATAAGGTGGCAAATGCTGGGGGAGATCCGCAAATGGACATGGGCTATTACTACGCTATTTTGGATTATGATACAGGAAAACTGGTGAGTAGAAGCCGGAAAAATGTCACCGTATGTGAAACAGGTAAGACATTTTGGCGAACCGAAGGGTACCACGATGATCATGGCTGTTCTGTATCTATCGGAAATGTATCAGTAAACGTGAAAGTGACTTATCCTAAGAACTATAAGGGGCTTTGTATTGGAATAGGAGGTTTTACGACTCTAAAGGGTGCTGATAAAATGTTCGTGTTTGGGCGCAAGGCATTTGGAGAAACAAATATGTATAGCAGGAAAGATAAGTCGGTTGCCCATTTCATGCGCATAAAATAAGGAGCTTTCAATTCCAAATAAAACCTGATCGTGCAGGTTGATTTTCTGAAGGTGACCGTCCAATTTGTAATGCTGGGCGGTTATTTTCTGCACATTTTTGGCGAAACGGTATCTTTCCATTTCAGGCAAGGCAGACTATGTATATGTCTGGTTTAAAAATATATGGGGTATCTGGATTTTCAGGGAAAATCCTTGAGCATCCGCTTTTTGTATGCTATATTATAAGCAGAACCAGAATTTGAATGGAAACAACAGTAAGGAGCGTTTATGTCAAAAGCATTTGAAGAGCTGCAAATAAAAGATGATTTCATGTTTAGCGTCATCATGAGGAACCCAAAATTCTGCAAGCCTTTTTTAGAGCGGGTGCTGGGCGTAAAGATATCCCGCATTGAATATCCAAGGTCGCAGGAAACGATCGATTTATCGGCTGAGGCGAAAAGTGTGCGCCTGGACATCTATGTGGAGGATGGGGAAGAAACTGTTTATAACATTGAAATGCAAGCGGTAACGAATCGGAACCTGCCCAGGAGGACAAGATATTATCAGGGGATGATAGACCTGAACATTTTGGAAAAGGGGAAGGACTATAAGGATTTGAAGAAGAGCTTTGTCATTTTTGTCTGCGCCTTTGATTTATTTGGGGAAGGGAGGCATATCTATACCTTTGAAAACCGCTGCATCCAGAATCCAGAGCTTGGCTTAGGCGATGATACGACAAAGATCATTTTAAACACCAAAGGGACAATGGATGACGTCACTCCAGAATTGAAGAGGCTGCTTGATTTTATTGATGGGAAAGCGCCGGAGGATGAGTTTACCAGGGAATTGGATGAGGCAGTACAGTCAGCCAGAAAAAATGAGAAGTGGAGGTTGGATTATATGACATTGCAGATGCATTACCAGGAAAAATATGAGCAAGGCATAGAGCAAGGCATAGAGCAAGGCATAGAACAAGGCATAGAACAGGAGAAAAGGCAGTCTGTAATGAGGATGATAGAAGCAGGAAAATTGTCTTTAGATGAGATTGCATTGTATTCAGGACTCACATTGGAACAGGTATCTGAGCTAGAAAAAGAATTTCAGCCAGCGTGAATCCTGGGAAGACAGCAAAAGGCAGATGTAATATAAAAATAAGTAAACAGTTTTAGATTAGTGAAAAAGCGTATGGGGTATCAGACCATGCGCTTTTCTTCTAAATCTAACCGGGGTGTCTGAGAAAGGTCTTTTCTACAGTTTCCGTATCCGCATATTTGCGTGCAGAAGCTGTTTTTATATTCAATGGAGCTATCTCCTGAGCCATTGTATTCTTCTTATCAATTTCTATTTTTAAGGAGGATTCTGTATGGATGGCAAGGTAGTATATCAGGCAGTTCCAGAGTTTACTGGCCGCAATGTGCCAGTGTCAGTTGTGGCGAAGGTGATGGGAAAAGACAAGCAGTTTGTAAGGCAGGGGATGATTCACGGTAGTTTGCCGATCGGCTCCGTGTTCAAGAAGGAAGGCTCAAACCAGTATGATTATTATGTAAGCCCGAAGTTGTTATGGGAGTTTACAGGTTTTATATACCGCGGCGAGACGGAGAAGGACTTTGAATGATGCGGGGTATCCTGAGAAAGTGAGCTGTTGTTAAGCAATTTTTTACCTGTAGATATGAAAATTTTGAGGCGGGAAATCCCGGATTTCCGGTGAGTTGCATCCTACCAAGTTGTATGCTAACATGCCAGCACGGAAGGAAACATGGGTGTAGGGTCGTTGTTGGTTCATGGGTCGCTCTGGGTTGGCGTAGGGTTTTCTGGGAAAGTATCACGCAAGACACAAACCGCTGAAAAAGCCCGTAAATGCGCCGCTTACTGAGTACGTGGAGGAAGCCGCTAAAGCCGGAAAGTTCTAAGAAAACCGTTTAAAATGGGCATTCCTGACGCCCAGGGACGGCGTGGGACGGGCTGAATTTCCGCAAGTAATGAGCCAAGTAGCCATGCTTGCATGGATATTTGGCGAATACTGCGAGAGTGGATACCCAGGTATTTTGGGTATCCACTTGCTCCGCAAGACACGCGCATGACATACACAAGACTCAGGGACAAGTCACACAAGACACAAGACCCATCAGGCGGACGGTTTTGCCGTCAGGCGGCGGTTCCGCTGTTTGATATGGGTGAGTTGCTTCATGTGGGAGTTTCCTTCCAATACAGGCTATAGCAGATGTGGTTTTACATTTCTGTTTGCCTGTTTTGGGAGGGGACTCTTTTTTTGTTTTATGAGTTGGGGCGGATACTTTCTTTAAAATATATGGGGCTGTTTCAAGGCAGATGTTCTGAGTTGAAATATAGGCATTGTTTTAAGGCGGAAAGTTTGTTTTGAATTATATGGCATTGTTTCAAAGCCAATATTTTGAGTTGAGGTGCATTGTTTTAAGACAGTCCCGCCGATAGTATCCTGCATTACGGATTTCTTCCAAACTGGCTGTCGGACGGCGAATTGAGGGAGACGTAAACTGCGAATTATTTTTCCAACCTTTATCCTATTGACTGCGCAGTGCCGTCTGTGAATGCATGATCCTGCCGCAAATGCGGCGAACTGTTGTCAGCATGGATTT
Organism: uncultured Lachnospiraceae bacterium; assembly: GCA_910584585.1. Taxonomy (GTDB): domain Bacteria; phylum Bacillota; class Clostridia; order Lachnospirales; family Lachnospiraceae; genus Petralouisia. The sequence continues at coordinate 19,348 of CAJUBP010000011.1, forward strand.
TCCCCTGAAATATAAAAGGCCATGAATCCCATCATGAGACCCACAGCCATACGAAGCATTTAGTTTTTCAGCTGTCCGGCAGCCGTGGCAGGCAGATGGGCCAGTCCGGTGGCGACAGTTACCGCGTCCACCTTCCGCGTCAGGGAGCCGATCCTTTCTTCATTCCAGAAGATATCGGAGAAGCCGGAGAGTTCACACCCCATATCGTGGTTGTGGATGCACAGGTAATTCCTGCGGTGCTGATTTTTAGTTATTTTTGGGGAATTGATGGCCAGCAGGGAGTGCAGGATGTCTCTTGACAAAATCGGAACGGAGAGGGTATAATAGAACTTGGGTTAGCGGTTACTAACACGAAGTAGCCGCTTAAATAAAAAATATGGGTTAGTAGATCCTAACCGCAATAAAAAGAGAGGTCTGTTCGGGCTGTCCAGGAGAGGAGGGTGGAGGAACTGATCCCGGAAATGTCGGAAAAGAAGCGCTCCAGGATAGGCACCGTCCTGTTTGCGCCAGGTTTTACGGTCATGATGGCGCTGGATGTGGCGCTTGGATAAAAGAAAATTATGAGAAAAAGGGGGAATCCGTATGTTGATCAATTTAAAAAATGCAGTAAAAAAATATGGCAGCGGGGAAACGTTGGTTTATGCGTTGGATCATGCCGAGCTTACGCTTAATGAGGGAGAAGTCTGCGTGGTCTTAGGACCCTCCGGCTCTGGAAAAAGCACGCTCTTAAATATGCTGGGAGGGCTGGACGCCCTGGATGAGGGGGAGCTTACGGTGGGCGGCAGAAAGGTAACGGGGCTTTCCCAGGAGCAGCGCACGGATTACCGCAGAGAAGATGTGGGTTTTGTCTTTCAATTTTACAACCTGATTCCCGATCTGACGGTGGAAGAAAACATTGAGGTGGTGGCGGATATTTCCGACAAACCGCTCCCGATGGATGAAGTGTTACACGCACTGGATATCGAAAAATACCGCCGCCGCTTCCCGAAGGAGCTTTCGGGCGGACAGCAGCAGCGGGTGGCGATTGCCCGGGCAATGATTAAAAATCCCAGGCTCCTGCTCTGTGACGAGCTGACCGGGGCGCTGGACACGAAATCCTCCGGGCAGGCGTTGCAATTCGTAGAAAAAATGAACAACCAGTTTGGCACGACGATGGTAATTATCACCCATAACGAAGCGATTGCAGGCATGGCGGACCGGATTGTCCGCCTGAAGGATGGCCGTATCTGCGAGAACCGGGGGAATGAACGGAAAATCCCTGCGGCAGAGCTTGTGCTGTAAGGGGGTGTCCGAATGAAGCTGAACCGACGTTATCTTCGCAGTATCAAAGAAAACCGGTCTTTTTATTTTGCTTCCACTGTGCTGACGGTTGTGACGCTGCTTTTGTATTTCCTGTTTAACATTGCGGGAAACGCCATCCTTACATTCAGCCAGGAGTTTTATGAGAGAAACAAAAGGGAAGACGCACACTTTAGCGCTTATATGGAAATCCCCCAAGAGGAACTTTCAGAACTTGCGGATACATATGGAATAACACTGGAAAAACAGCGTTATATTAATATCGAAACAGACGGCGTTACCGCCCGTATCTTTGACAGAACTCAAACGGTGGATTTGTACGAGATCACCCAGGGAAGAGACGTGGCGGAGGATGACGAAATCGTCCTGTCCGAGGGGTATGCGGTGGAAAATGGCGTAAAAGTCGGCGACGGTATGAAAATCGGCAGGAAAAAATATACAGTTTCTGGTTTCATGCAACGGCCGGATTATCTGTATATGTTGGAGAGTGAGGATGATTCCTACAAGAATATCTCCACTTTTTATCTCTGCTATATGACGGACCGGGAGTTTGAAACCCTGGGTGATACGGGCTGCCAGTATCTGGTAAGATACCATCCGGATTCCGACGTTATGGGATTTCGGAAGGCGGTGCATGAGCGGTATTATATGCGCTCCTATTCTGCGGCGGAAGAAAACCCCCGCATTACCATGGTGGAGCAGCAAGCGCAGATGTTTATCGGCATGGCCTATGTTCTTCTGTGTATCCTGCCTCTGGTGGCGGTGGTTCTGATCAGCATTATTATCAGCCGCAAGGTAAAGTCGGAGCAGCGGATGATCGGAACGCTTTCAGCGCTGGGCTATAAGAAAGGCCGGCTTATGCTCCATTATGCGGGATTTGCGGCAATTCCAGGACTTGTGGGCGGCATTTTGACAGCCGTGATTTCCATGGCGGCGGCGCAGCCCATGAGTGAAATGGGTCTGCAGGATTATGAACCCATGCGTGTATTGGGGCGTTTGAACCCGCTTAACGCTTTACTGGGAGTGGTGATTCCTACTCTTTTGTATGTTGCCGCCGCGCTTTTGTCGGTCCGTAAGCTGCTGAAAAAGGATACGGTCCTGCTCTTAAACGGCAACGCGGACGGTGGGAAGAAAAAGGGAAAGCGTCTGCTGGCTGGAAGGCAAATTTCTTTCCGTACAAAGTTTGCCCTGCGTTCCCTGTTGGGCAATCCCCTGCGCAGCCTGGTAGTTCTTCTGGGTATATTCCTGGGCTGTTTTATTATGCTGCTGGGACAGGGATTCTTTGATTCCATCGACCATATGGGAAGCGCTGCAGCCAAAGAGATGGGAAGCTTCGAGCATCAGTACGTCCTGAATGAAATGCTGACCGAAAATCCTTATGGCGGGGAGGCCATGCTGGCGTCGGCTGTGGAGGACGCAGGCGGCAGCAGGCTGTCCGTGATCGGCACGGCGGACAGCAATCCGTATCTGAATTTTCGTGACAAAGACGGAAATTCCGTATCCCTGAAAGAGGGCTATTATATTACAAGCCTTGCGCAGCTTACCTTTGGCTGGCAGGCAGGGGATCAGGTGACGGTGTATAACCCGCTGTCGCTGGAAAAGAAAGAAATCCGGATTGCGGGAATCATCCAGAATAATGTACAGAAAAGTATCCTTACCACCAAAGCCCTTGCGGCAGAGCTTACAGGGCTGGAGGAAAACAGCTTCAACTGCATTGTCAGCGACCGCGCTCTTTCTATTCCCGAAGCTAAAATTGCCCAGGAGAGCAGGAGAAGCGATATTACCGACCAGGCGAAGACTATGACAAAGCAGATGAATTTCCTGCTGCAGATGATGATTGGGCTGGGCATGATCATCTGTATTGCCGCCGTCTATGTGGCGGTCAATATGTTGGTTACCGAAAGCCGCGGCAATATCTCCATGCTGAAGGTGCTGGGCTACCGGGACAGCCAGATCAACAAAATACTGCTTCGGATTCATCATGTCTTGCTTCCCATCGGAATCCTTTTGTCTGTGCCCTGCGTCTATGCGGCGGCGCACGCGTTTTTCCTATGGATGGTGGAGTTCGGGGTGATGCTGATGGACACGTATATTGCGCCGAAAAGCTATCTGATTTCGATTCTTCTGACGGCGGGCTGTTACTTTGGTTCGCTGTGGCTGCTGCGCCGCAAGGTGAAGAAGGTGGATATGATCGAGAGCCTGAAGGATAACAGGGAGTGATTGCCGGGAGCAAAAATACATAGCGGGGAATGTGGCGGCAATCCTCATGGGGAGGAATCCAGGCTATTCCGGTTCCGTGAAGATTGGGGACAGAAAGCTTAAGGATATCAAGGAAGACAGCCTTATGAAAAACATCACCTATATCAGCCGCCAGAGTTATCTGTTCAAAGGCACGATCGGACTATTGATGTGGAGAGCGAGGATGACATCATGGGGGAGATTTATGCCCTGGCAGGGAAAAAGACGGTGATTCTGTGCCTGTTTATCGGCTTTTTCCATCCCTCACTGGGGCTTCCTGCGCTTCTCGCCTACCTGACGGCGGGGCTTTTCGTTCCACTGGTTACCTCGAAGGCCGGCGGCGGAATCGGCATGAAGTTCTGCGTGGATTCCGGAAACTTAAGCGGCTTCGTGACAGCCTGCGGGGACTTTCCTTGTATTCTATCTCAAGGCCTTCTCTCCAGCCCTCATCTTAAAATACACTTTCCTTATTGTAAATCAAGCGGATATCCCTTATAATAACTCTTGTGTATTATGGCTTTGTTCTATATTGTGTGGCAGCCCATTTACCAGCCATTGTCCAGCGCTATTGCAATAGCGTTGGATGGTACGCCTTACCGTTCCTGATATTTTCAGGGTTTATTTTACCTCATAACAGGGAGAATGGCAAGCATAGGATAGAGACATTGACAAAGGAAGGAGCAGTGGGAATGAAAAAGTTATGGATCACAGCCCTGGCGGCGCTGATTGTTTTCGGGTGCGCCGGCTGCGGAATGGAAGAAACAATCACAGTGAATCCTGACCTGTCGTCACAGGCGGATGTGAAATATTACACCACCAGTCAGGAGGAAGCGGCTATTGCAAAGGAATTAGACGAAGGGTATACCTATGCCCAATTAATGAAAGAAGCGGGATGCGCGTATCAGGGCACAGAAGAACGGAATGGCACAGTCCATAACGTTTATCAGTCTACAATGAAAAGGTCCAAGAAAGACACCAAAGATTCTTTTACCGTGTTGACAAAGGATCAGGCTGTACTGGATATTGATGGATTTGAAGAGATTCAGAAAGAAATAGCGGCGGGAGAAGATTTCCCCGAGAATCTGAACTTTTTAAATACAAAAGATATTACCGTGAAGGTTCAATACCCCTTCCAGGTGTATCAGACCAATGGAATTCTGCAGGAAGACGGCCATACGGTAGTCTATCCAATGGATAAAATGAAAGGCAGAGAACGTATTTACGCTGTCAGAACCGCACAATGCGCCAACGCCGGAACATGTACCATCAAAGGAGTGAAAAACAACGGCTGTTACCGGAAGAGTAAAACAGTAAAGGCATCTTCCGGCGGCGTTATTACAAGCTTTCGGGTGAATAATGAGAGTCAGCCCGTCAATGAGTATACGGCAATTACTGACGGCGTTTACAAGGTAAAGGTGAAACTGCTGGCCGGCAGTGCGAAAACTGTGAAATTTACCATTGACCGGACGAAGCCTAAGACCAACATCAAAGCAAAAACCTACAGCGGCAAAGTGAAAATCACCTTTCGGGACAAAACCTCCGGCATAAAGAAAGCGACTCTCAACGGCAAACGGATTAAGAGCGGCAAAGTAGTCTCGAAGGCCGGAAATTATGTATTAAAGATCTCAGATAAGGCCGGAAATGTGAGAACTGTAAAGTTTACTGTGAAATAAAAACGGGTGGCAGCCTTCGCATTTGCTGTGAAATAAAAACAGATGAGAACAGTAACATAAAAATAAATAAAAGTTATAACATTTACTAAGATAAAAAGAACGGAAGCGAACAAAAATGAGAAGAAAATCTTATGAAATTGATATGTGCAGCGGCCCATTGTTTCCCAAAATTCTGATGTTTTCCATCCCGCTGATGGTTTCCAGCATTTTGCAGCTGTTGTTTAACGCGGCAGATATGGTGGTGGTAGGAAGATTTGCAGGAAGCACGGCATTGGCTGCAGTAGGGGCCAATGCGTCTTTAATTAATCTTTTGACTAATCTGTTTATTGGATTTTCGGTAGGGGCCAATGTATTGGTGGCGAGGTTTTACGGGGCGAAAAGGGAAAAGGATATCAGTGAAACCGTCCACAGCGCAATTGTGCTGAGTCTGGTCTGCGGCGTCGGACTGATGGTTTTTGGAATGGCGGTGGCGCCCCAGATTCTGGCGCTGATGGGAACCCCTTCGGATGTGCTGGGCCAGGCTGTTTTGTACATCCGAATTTATTTTGCGGGAATGCCGGTGATTCTTTTATATAATTTCGGCAGTTCTATTTTAAGAGCAGTGGGAGATACCCAGAGGCCCCTGTATTATTTGTTTGCGGCAGGAATTATCAATATTATTCTGAATTTGGTTTTTGTGATAGGATTCCATCTGGGAGTGGCGGGAGTGGCCCTGGCAACGGTAATTTCCCAGGTGGCGTCGGCGGGGCTGATTTTCCGGTGCATGACGCGGATGGAGGGCGGCTGCCGGGTGGAATGGAAGAAGCTGTCCATGAAGAAGGACAAGGTGGCGCAGATTGTGCGCATCGGGCTTCCGGCAGGGCTTCAGGGAACCGTGTTTTCTTTGTCTAATGTGCTGATTCAGTCTTCGGTCAATTCCTTTGGCTCTGTGGCAATGGCAGGAAATACCGCTGCGTCCAATATCGAAGGGTTTATCTATATGGCAATGAACGCCTGTCATCAGACGGCCCTCAGTTTTACCAGCCAGAATTTCGGAGCAGGAAAGTGGAAGCGGATTGGAAAAGTTTTGCTGGAATGCCTTGCAATGGTAACCGGCGTGGGGCTTCTGATGGGATGGGCCGCCTATTTGTCGGGACATCAGCTTCTGGGGATTTATTCTTCTGATCCGGAGGTAATTGAAGTGGGAATGCTGCGGCTGTCTGTTATCTGCACCACTTATTTTCTGTGCGGGATCATGGATGTGCTGGTAGGGGAACTGCGGGGGCTTGGCTATGCGGTAATGCCTATGATTGTATCACTGCTGGGGGCCTGCGGCTTTCGGATTTTGTGGATTTTTACGGTTTTCCGGGAACAGCAGAGCCTGCTCAGCCTGTATATTTCTTATCCGGTATCCTGGATGCTGACAGCGTCTGTGCATCTGATTTGTTATCTCATAATACGGAAGAAACTTGCGCCTTTGGGCGCCGGTATGTGAAAATGGAGATCAAGAGTAATTGCCGGTATGTGAAAATGGAAATCAAGAGTAATCGCCGATATGTGAAATATTAGCGGCCATGTGGGAAAGGCCGGTATATAAAAAATGGAGGTTGTGCAAAAAATGGCAGCAGAATTATTAAAAAGAAGCCAGGTAGCTGCAAAGGATACCTGGGCGATCGAAGACTTATATGATTCCGTGGAGTTATTTTTAGAAGAAGCCGGAAAGCTGGAAGAGATGGTGGAACAGTTAAAAGATATTACGCAGGAATATCTTTTGGAGAGCGGAGAGCATCTTCTGGAATATTTTCAGAAATTGGAGAGAATGGCAACTCTGTTGGATCGGGCGCTCTGTTATTCTGAGCGGAATGCGGATGTGGATACCGGTAACGATAAATACCAGGCGTTGAGCGGAAAGATGATGGGAATTTACCATAAATTTGCCACAGTGACCGCGCCTATGGACGCCTGGATTGTGTCGCTGGAAGAAGAGAAGCTGCAGCAGTTTTACAGGAAAACGGAGGAACTGGGCAATTATAAAGTGACCATTTCAGATCTGCGCAGGCTGAGAGAACATACTCTTTCCCCGGAACAGGAAGAGCTTCTGGCCTCATCCAGAGAGATGGGAAACGCTGTGGAGAAGGCCTACAGTCTCCTTACGGACGCGGATTTTGAAAATCCTTCGGTCAGAGATGAAAAGGGCGAAATGGTGAAGGTCAGCAGCGGCCGGTTTGTGCCCATGCTAGAGAGCAGGGATGAGAATGTGCGCCGGGAGACTTTTCAGGCGTATTACGCCAGGTATGAGCAGTACAAAAATACTTTTGCCGCCCTCTATGAAGGAAAAGCTAAGGCTAATTTCTTTTACGCGAAAGCCAGAAACTACGGATCTTCCATGGAGGCGGCTGTGGACGCCAACAATGTGCCCAAAGAGGTGTATTACAATCTGATTGAGGCAGTCCATGAAAATATGCATTATATGCACGAATATATGGCACTGCGCAAAAAACTGATGGGAAAAGAAGCGCTTCATATGTATGATGTGTATGTGCCCATCACGGAGGAAGAGAATGGGCAAATTACCTACGAACAGGCACAGGAGGAAATTACAGAAGCTCTTAAGGTTCTGGGGGAGGATTATGTCCGTGTGCTGAAAGAGGGATTTGAGAACCGCTGGATTGATAAATATGAGAACGAAGGTAAGCGAAGCGGCGCTTATTCCGCCGGCTGCTATTCGGCGCACCCTTTTGTGCTGATGAATTATCAGTATAATCTGGATTCTGAATTTACCCTTGCCCATGAGATGGGACATGCCCTTCACTCTTATTATTCTGCAAAGCATCAGAATGTATTTGACAGCGAATACAAAATATTTGTGGCGGAAGTGGCTTCCACCTGCAATGAGGCTCTTCTGATGGATTATCTGCTAAAGCGCACTACTGATAAGAAGAAAAAAGCGTATCTCATCAATCATTTTCTCCAGCAGTTCCGCACCACGCTGTACCGCCAGACCATGTTTGCGGAATTTGAACTTTTGACCCACCAAATGGTGGAAGAGGGAAAAGCATTGACGGCAGAGGCTTTGAAAAAACTGTATTATGACCTGAATGTGCAGTATTACGGGCCGGATGTGATTGTGGATGATGAAATTGCAATAGAATGGGCAAGGATTCCGCATTTTTACTATAATTTTTATGTCTATCAATACGCCACCAGCTTTGCGGCGTCCATGGCTTTAAGTAAGAAAATTTTAGAAGAAGGGGAGCCGGCAGTGGCCCGTTATCTTAAGTTTTTACAGGGCGGATGCAGCAAACCTCCCATTGAACTGCTGAAAGACGCGGGCGTGGATATGACCGCCAAAGAGCTGGTTTCTGAGGCATTGAAAACTTTTGGAGAATTAATTGGGGAAATGGAGGAATTGTCTTGTCAGAAATAGAAAATACCAGAAAAAAAGAAATTGAAAAGCGCAGAACCTTTGCAATTATTTCCCATCCGGACGCAGGCAAAACTACCTTGACGGAGAAATTTCTTCTGTACGGCGGAGCCATCAATCTGGCCGGTTCCGTCAAAGGAAAAGCGACCGCCCGCCATGCGGTGTCGGACTGGATGGAAATTGAAAAAGAGAGAGGAATCTCTGTTACCTCTTCCGTTCTGCAGTTTAATTATCAGGGCTATTGCATCAATATTTTGGATACGCCGGGCCATCAGGACTTTTCGGAAGACACTTACCGAACGCTGATGGCGGCGGATTCGGCGGTGATGGTGATTGACGGCTCCAAGGGAGTGGAAGCCCAGACCAGGAAATTGTTCAAGGTCTGTGTGATGCGCCATATTCCTATTTTTACTTTTATCAATAAGATGGATCGGGACGCCAACGATACCTTTGATCTGCTGGACGAGATTGAAAAAGAACTGGGAATCGCCACCTGTCCCGTTAACTGGCCCATCGGTTCCGGGAAAAATTTTAAGGGCGTATACGACCGAAGCAGGAAAAAGATTATGACATTTTCCGACACCTTAAAAGGAACGAAGGAAGGTTTGGAAAAGGATATTGATGTGGATGATCCGGCGCTGGCGGAGGAAATCGGGGAAGATTACAAAGCTGCGTTGTTAGAAGAAATTGAACTGTTAGACGGCGCAAGCGCGGAATTTGATATGGAACTGGTGTCAAAGGGAGAATTGTCTCCGGTGTTTTTCGGTTCCGCCCTGACTAATTTCGGGGTGGAAACTTTTCTGCAGCATTTTCTGCAGATGACGTCAACCCCTCTTCCCAGAAAATCAGATATTGGGGAAATTGATCCGTTTTCCGAAGATTTTTCCGCCTTTGTGTTTAAGATTCAGGCAAATATGAACAAAGCCCACCGGGATCGGATTGCGTTTATGCGCATCTGTTCCGGCAAATTCGAAGCGGGCATGGAAGTGACCCATATTCAGGGAGAGAAGAAAATGCGCCTGTCCCAGCCCCAGCAGATGATGGCCCAGGAGAGGAAAATCATTGAAGAGGCTTATGCCGGAGATATTATCGGTGTGTTTGATCCGGGAATTTTTTCCATCGGAGACACCATCACCAATTCCGGCCGGAAATTTGCCTTTGAGGGAATTCCCACCTTCGCGCCGGAGCATTTTGCCAGAGTGCGCCAGTTAGACACCATGAAGCGCAAGCAGTTTGTCAAGGGAATTACCCAGATAGCCCAGGAAGGCGCCATTCAGATTTTCCAGGAATATCATACCGGAATGGAGGAGATCATTGTAGGGGTGGTGGGAGAGCTGCAGTTTGACGTGCTGAAATACCGGCTGGAAAATGAATATAACGTAGAGATCCGTCTGGAAAAATTGCCCTACGAGCATATCCGATGGATAGAAAATAAAGAGATTGACATGGAAAAATTAACGGGAACGTCTGATATGAAAAAGATTCAGGATTTAAAGGGAAATCCCTTGCTGCTGTTTGTCAATGCCTGGAGCGTAGGCATGACTCTGGATCGAAATGAGGGACTGATACTGTCAGAATTTGGCCGGAATTAGGAGAAAGGAACTGTGCAGAAATTTCGATCTGCAGGAAATGCAGAATGGTTCTTTCTCCAGAGCGTGTCTTCAGTTCGTTGAAACGCGCCCATGCTTGCGTGAGAAAGAACCATTCTGCATTTTCGTTCATCTCCAAAGAAATGCTTTCCTTACTGGAATAATTTAAACTCATACCCTTGAGCCCTTACCTGGTCAATAAAATCTCCCAGGATCTGAGTATTAGTCTCTGATTCCGCATGAAGCAGATAGATAGCTCCCGGGTGCAGGCAGTCAATGGTTTTCTGAAGGCTTTCCGCCGGATCCGGCTGGTTTTCCACATCATAGTCCAGGTAAGCAAAACTCCAGAACACGCTCTTGTAATTTAAGTTGTTTAAAAGAGCCACAGACTGTTCGCTGAATTTGCCGGCAGGATAGCGGAAGAGGTGCATTTCATAGCCGAATTGTTCCTTGATGTAGCTGTGAAGGCCGTTGACTTCGTTGGTCTGTTCCTCAATGGTCTGTGAGGAAAGCCCGGCAGCCGGGTGGGTTACGCTGTGGTTGCCCACTTCATGTCCTTCGTCAATCATGCGCTGTACCAAATCCGGATTCTGCTCCGCAAAAGGCTTGGTCACAAAGAAGACGGCAGGCACTTTTTTCTCCTTCAGAGTATCTAAAATCCGGGGAGAGCAGCCGTATTCATAACCTTCGTCAATGGTCAGGTAAATTACTTTTTTCTCTGGCTCGTCCTTGATAAAATAAGCATTGTACTTTCCGTATTTTTCCTGATACTGCAGGCATCCGGCCGGCCGGTTCCACTGATCCTTGTCTCCGCCCTGTCCCCAGTCTAATCCGGTGGTATCCAGTCCGTTCAGATCAATCTGCTGATTCTGGAGCGCGATTCCATGTTCGGTAGGCCGTGTGTCAAATCCATCCGGATTGTCCAGATCCGCCAGTGTAAATGTTTTTTCTTCTTCCTCTTTGGCGGCCTTTTCAGCAGCCTCTTTGGCCTCTTTTTCGGCCTTTTCCGCCTTTTTCTTTTCTTCCTCTGCCAGTTCCTGCTGCTTTAATTCCTGTTCTTTCTGCGCTTTTCGTTCTGCGGATTTCTTCGCAGCCGTGGAGATTCCGAATCCGGCGGCCAGTACAATGGCCAATGCAGCGGCGCCCACAAGGATGCGGGCTCTGTAAACCTGCCGTTTCCGTCTCCTTCGCCTTCTTCGTCTTCGTTCCCTTTCATCCATCATTTTGTTTCTACCCTTCATTCTGTTATAGATTTCTGTCTTTTCTGTAAAAGACGCCATAACTATTGTATCTCTGAAAAAGAAAAAAAACAATGGAATATTTCTTAAATTTTACAGAATATCCTCATCCACCATCCGATAGCCCACGCCTACTTCGGTAAAAATGAAGATGGGCTGCGCTGGATTCTTCTCCAGTTTGCGCCGGATATTGGCCATGTTTACTCTCAGAATTTTGTTGTCAGATTCCGCGTAAGGGCCCCAGACATTGTTCATGACAGCGGAATAGGTCATGACTTTTCCGCTGTTCTGGGCCAGAAACGCCACGATTTTATATTCGATGGGAGTCAGATGGATGGCCTGCCCGTTTACGGTAATATTGCGCTTGAAAAAGTCAATTTCAAGACCTTTGGCCCGGAATGGATGCTGGGGGAGCCCATTGCCGCTTATTTTGTTGCTGTGGCGCAGCGAAGTGCGGATTCTGGCCAGAAGCTCAGAGGTTCCGAAGGGCTTGGTCAGGTAATCGTCCGCTCCGGCGTCTAATGCCTGCACCTTGTCGTCTTCTAAAGTGCGGGCGGAAATTACAATGATGGGATTTCCTGACCAGGAACGGATTTTTTGAATCACTTCGATGCCGTCCAAATCCGGCAGCCCCAAATCCAGCAGGATAATATCGGGACAGAGAGAAGAGGCCAGAGAAAGAGCTTCTGTTCCGGTAGAAGCGCAGCTGACGCGGTAATTGTGGGATGTCAGAACTTTGGAAATAAACTCACAAATGTTTTTTTCGTCTTCTACAACAAGTACGGTAAATTTATGCATATGCTTCCTCCTTTGGCAGTGTGAATACAAATTCTGCTCCTTCTTCATGATTTTGCGCCGTGATGCTGCCGTGGTGGGCAGTGATGATTGTTTTGCAGATGGACAGGCCGATGCCTGTGCCCTTGTGAATATCGGAATCAGACCAGGTGCCGTCAAAAATTTCTTCCAAATGGCTTTCCTGCAGTCCGATTCCATAGTCAATAATGCGGAAATAAATAAATTCCGGCTGATTTTCGATTACAAGGCATATTGGCTGGGCGCTTTTGGAATGGATAATGGCGTTTTCCAAAAGGTTGATCAGAACTTGTTCGATGAGCATGGCGTCCATGGGGACGATCAGCAGTTCATCGGGGACAGATACATTAATTTCCGCGTCGGGAAACCGTTTTCTCAGCCGGTCCACCGATTCAGACACCACTTCCTCCACCACTTCCGGACTGGTATTCAGGCTGGAAGTCCCGGTTTGGATTCTGGTGACGGACAGAAGGTTTTCCACCATATTCAGAAGCCATTCCGCGTCATCGTGAATATTATGAAGAAGTTTCTGGCATTCCCGGGAACAGGGGCAGAATTCCTCGGCTTCTATCGAAGAGACAGAGCCCAGGATACTGGTTAAGGGAGTGCGCAGGTCGTGAGAGACCGCGCGGAGCAGGTTGGCGCGCATTTTTTCCTTTTCTGCTTCCATCAATTGTTTTTCATGAACTGCAAGAATTTCTGTCTGTTGTTTCAGATTGGATGTGGTAGCGCTGGTAATAGAGGAGAGCGTCAGCATGCAAATGAAGGTAAAAGGATAGCTTTGTATAGAAAAATCCAGTCTGAAATATGGATAAGTAAAGAAACAATTGATTAAAATAATACTGAGGAAAGAAGCAAGAATGCCATAAAAGTAACCGGTTGTATACCGCGCAACTGTAATGATGCCAATCACATAAAACAGGGCAATGTTCGCCGGGCTTTGTGAAATGAAATAAAACAGAAAAAACGTCAGGCCGGTGGTTACAAAAAGCAGCCCGCTTGTGACGGCTAAATCGTGGAACAGTTGTCTTTTTACAATTTTTTTCATCTGTACACCTCGATTCCATGTTCTGATTGTAACTGTAGTTTTGTTACTAATGTACCATGAAGGAGATGAGGATTCAAGAAGGAAAGAAAAATTTAACATTTTTTTAGCAGAAAATGTAACAGTAACCATGGAATATATGATAAAATCAAAGTCAGGAGTTAAAATTACCAAAATTTAAAGATTCACAGGAGGGATTTACCATGGCAGTATTGGAGATTACAAGAGACAATTTTGAAGAGGAGGTGCTGCGCAGCAAAGTGCCGGTGCTGGTGGACTTCTGGGCCGTATGGTGCGGGCCGTGCCAGATGCAGGGGCCGGTCATCGAAGAGGCGGCAGAAACGATTTCAGGGATTAAAGTGGGAAAATTGAATGTGGATGAGCAGGGGGAGCTTTCGCAGAAATACGGCGTTATGAGTATTCCTACGCTGATTGTGTTTCAGGGCGGAGAGATTTATAAAAAAGCGGTGGGCTTTCATTCGCTGGAGGAAATCCGAAAGCTTTTGCCTTGACGAATCCGAAAATACATTCTATAATAAAGGACAGTTACTTTTGTAACTGTTCTTTTTTCTTTTCAGCAAAATCAGCGTTCGGCCGCGTTTACGCATATGCGGTTTTGCGCGGGTTTGCCCGGCAAAGCAGGGCAGCTGCGGCGCTGTCTGTAAAATATAAATTACTTTTCACGCCCAGGTATAGCAAATACATTATAAAATCTGACGGGATGTGATTTGTAGCAAATATAATTCAGGAATCTAAGAAATCACCAGAAAACAGTTGACAATTACAGAAAAATATATTACTATAAATACGAACATAAGTTCGCAGAAGGAGAATCAATATGGCAAAAGAAGATAAGAGAGAAGATAAATTAAAGGCATTGGACGCCGCAATTGCGAAGATTGAGAAGGATTACGGGAAGGGTTCGATTATGAAGTTGGGCGATTCCGTAGCGAATATGAACGTGGAGGCGGTTCCTACCGGATGCCTCAGCCTGGATTTGGCGTTGGGAGTGGGCGGCGTGCCCAAGGGAAGGATTGTGGAAGTATACGGGCCTGAGTCCAGCGGTAAGACCACAGTTGCCCTGCATATGGTGGCGGAAGTGCAGAAGAGAGGAGGAATTGCCGGATTTATTGACGCGGAACACGCGCTGGATCCGGTATACGCAGAGAAGATTGGCGTGGATATTGACAATCTGTATATTTCCCAGCCGGACAATGGAGAGCAGGCATTGGAGATTACAGAGACCATGGTGCGCTCCGGGGCAGTGGATATTGTGATTGTGGACTCTGTTGCGGCCTTGGTGCCCAAGGCGGAGATTGACGGCGATATGGGGGATTCCCATGTGGGTCTGCAGGCCAGGCTGATGTCTCAGGCTCTCCGCAAGCTGACGGCCGTCATCAGCAAGTCCAACTGTATTGTCATTTTTATCAATCAGCTGAGAGAGAAAGTAGGCGTGATGTTCGGGAGTCCGGAGACTACCACCGGCGGGCGGGCTTTGAAGTTTTACTCTTCCGTGCGTCTGGATGTAAGGAAGATAGAATCTTTGAAGCAGGCAGGAGAGTTTATCGGGAACCGTACCAGAATTAAAGTGGTGAAGAACAAGGTGGCGCCGCCTTTTAAGGAAGCGGAATTCGACATTATGTTCGGCCAGGGAATTTCCAAAGAGGGAGATATTCTGGATCTGGCTGTGAGCCTTTCCATCATTCAGAAGTCCGGCGCGTGGTTTGCCTATAACGGCGCCAAGATCGGCCAGGGGCGGGAGAATGCGAAGCAGTATCTGCGGGAGCATGAAGATATCTGTCTGGAAGTAGAGAAGAAAGTCCGGGATCAGGCGTTGTCCCAGGGAGCGGAAGAGATGGAAGAGAACGATAAGCAGGAAAAGGCAGCAGGCAAGACGGAGAAACCGGCGGCAAAGGAACAGAAGCCCGGCAAGCCAGAGAAGCCGGAAGAAAAGTCCGGGAAATCAGAAGAGAAACCGGAGGAGAGAGCCGGGAAACTTCAGGAAGTTCCGGGATCGGGACTATAAGCGGGATAGCGGCAGGAGAGAAGCGGAATGCAGATTGTGCAGATGAACGGGCTCGATAAGAAACGGATACGGGTTTTGTTAGAAGATGGAAGAAGTTTTGTGCTGTATCGGGGAGAAGTGAGAAGATATTCTCTGGAAGAGGGCTCAGAGCTTTCCGATGAACAGTATGAGGAGATCTGCAGTGAGATTTTAAGGAAAAGGGCCCGAAGAAGAACGATGCATTTGTTAGAAAAGATGGATCGGACAGAGGCGCAGATCAGGGAGAAGCTGCGCCAGGGCTTTTATCCGGAAGATATCATTGAAGACGCTGTGGAATATGTCAAAGGGTATCATTATCTGGACGACAGCAGGTACGCGGAGAGTTACGTCAGGAATCAGATGGAGAAGAAGAGCCGCAGAAAGATCCAGATGGAATTGATGGCAAAGGGAATCGGAAAGGATCTGGCTAAACAGGCGTTAGAAGAAGAATGCCCGAGGGAAAATGAGCAGGAATTGATTTTGAAGTGGGCGGAGAAGAAACATTATTCGGCTCAAACAGCGGATTTAAAGGAAAAACAGAGGATGTATCAGTTTCTGATGAGGAAAGGTTTTCAGTCGGATGATATTTTGCATGTATTAGACTACTTGACATAAGGGCGAAAAAAGTATAAAATCAATATGTTGTAATTCATGTTCATAGATTGCGGACCAACACTGTAATTTATTGTATATGACATATTAGAGATGAAAGTTTGCTATATGTACAATGAAAACTTAATAAGGAGGTGCCCTGTGTCGCAAATTTTAATCGCTGTAGTAGTCACGTTAATTCTTGCAGTGCCTGTTACCTACTTTTCCACGCTGGAATACCGTAAGCGCGTGTTTGAATCCAAGATTGGAAGCGCGGAAGAGAAGGCAAGAGAAATTATAGATGAAGCTGTCAAGACTGCGGAGACCAAGAAGCGTGAATCTTTGCTGGAGATCAAGGAAGAGTCCATACGGACGAAAAACGATCTCGATAAGGAAATCAAAGAACGCAGAAATGAGATTCAGCGCAATGAACGGCGGATTATCCAGAAGGAAGAGAATCTGGATCGGAAGCTGGAAGCAATTGAGAAGAAGGAATCCGGGTTTGCAGCGAAAGAAGAAGAAATTAACAGACAGAAAGCAGAAGTTTCGAGACTGCACGAAGAACGCGTACAGGAACTGGAGAGAATCTCTGGATTAACCTCTGAACAGGCAAAAGATTATCTTTTAAAAATGGTTGAAGATGATGTGAAGCTTGATACTGCAAAATTAATCAAAGAAATGGAAATCAAAGCAAAGGAAGAAGCCGGGAAGAAGGCAAGAGAGTATGTGGTAACTGCCATTCAGAAATGTGCGGCGGATCATGTAGCCGAGACTACGATCTCTGTAGTTCAGCTTCCCAATGATGAAATGAAAGGGCGGATTATCGGTCGGGAAGGAAGAAATATCCGGACATTGGAGACAATGACAGGAGTGGATTTGATTATCGACGATACGCCGGAAGCTGTGATTCTTTCCGGTTTTGATCCGGTTCGGCGGGAGGTTGCCCGGATTGCTTTGGAGAAACTGATTGTGGATGGACGGATCCATCCGGCAAGAATTGAAGAGATGGTTGAAAAGGCCCAGAAGGAAGTGGAGACCATGATCCGGGAAGAAGGCGAGGCAGCTACGCTGGAAGTCGGGGTGCATGGAATTCACCCGGAACTTGTGCGGTTGCTTGGTAAAATGAAGTTTCGTACAAGCTATGGGCAGAATGCTCTGAAACATTCGATTGAAGTAGCCCAGCTTTCCGGGTTGCTGGCAGCAGAACTGGGCGTGGACGCAAGGGTAGCAAAGCGGGCCGGCCTGCTTCACGATATCGGGAAATCTGTTGACCATGAAATGGAAGGCTCACATATTCAGATTGGTGTGGATTTGTGCAGAAAGTATAAAGAGAGTCCCACCATAGTTAATGCAGTGGAAGCACATCACGGAGACGTGGAAGCAGAATCTTTGATTGCGTGTCTGGTACAGGCCGCTGACGCAATTTCAGCCGCAAGACCGGGCGCAAGAAGAGAAACATTAGAAACATATTCAAACAGATTGAAACAGTTAGAAGATATTGCTAATGGTTTTAAGGGTGTTGATAAGTCTTTTGCTATTCAGGCAGGCAGAGAGATTCGAATTATGGTAGTTCCTGATCAGATTACGGATGCTGATATGGTATTGCTGGCCCGTGATATTTCAAAACAGATTGAAAATGAACTGGAATATCCGGGACAGATTAAAGTCAATGTAATTCGTGAGTCTCGTGTGACAGATTACGCTAAGTAGGGTTGCACAATTTGGAGAAGCGGACAATCTTTCGGTGAAAGATGATCCCATATGCCAGAATTATCAGACCGTCAACATTTTGTTGACGGTCTTTGAATTGCAGAAAAGTCATAGAAACGGCTTGGGAGGATATAAGTATGAAACAGCCATTGATAAAAAGAACCAAAAGAGTGTTGGAGCATGAGGGAGCTATTTTAGATATCTATTCGGACTATATGGAACTTCCGGACGGCAAAATAGAAAAATGGGATTATGTAGAGCACAGAAAAGGAGCGGCGGCAGTGGTGCCTGTGATGGAGGACGGGAGAATTCTGATGGTCCGGCAGTACCGCAATGCCCTGGATCGGTTTACGCTTGAGATTCCCGCAGGGGCAAGGGATTCCAAGACAGAGCCAACGATTGAGTGCGCAGCCCGGGAACTGGAGGAAGAGACAGGATATCGGTGTGAGAATCTGGAGTTCCTAATCTCGCTGCGTACCACGGTTGCTTTCTGCAATGAACTTGTGGATGTGTATGCGGCCCGGGAATTGATTCCGGCCCGTCAGCATTTGGATGAGGGGGAATTTATTGATTTAGAGCCTCATACTCTGGAAGAACTGTGTACACTGATTTATCAGGGCGTGATACAAGACGCTAAGACTGTGGCGGCGATAATGGCATATAAGAACAAATTTGAATAATTTTTTTTCAGGGACTTGCATAAGATTTAAGAAAAAAGAATGAGTAGTCTATGAAAAAAATGATGCGTTTTTCCCGGAAGCAGAAAAATGACGCGGCCAGAACTCAGCCTGTATGGATTATGATGATGAAGATATTTCTTCTGGTTTCATTTGTTGCAGGTATTTTTACGGCGAATCTGATGGGAAGGGAAGCGGTTTCCAACGCAGGGGTGCTGAATGATTATTTTATTGAGAAATTTCAGTATGCCCAGGTGGATGGGCAGAATCTCTTTTTTTATATTGTGGGAGAGAGGCTGCCGCTGCTGTTATTGCTGTTTGTTCTGAGCTTTACATCTTTCGGGATTATCGGAGGAATTCTTGTCCTGAGCTGGCAGGGATTTTCGGTGGGATTTATGCTTTCCACAGGAATTGCCAAATATGGGATAAAAGGCATTGTGTTGGTTTTGGGCGGCCTGTTTCCTCAATATTTCTTTTATCTTGCTGTTTATGTATGTTATTGCTATGCGGCGGTTTTTCTCCGGCAGCGCTTGTCAA
This sequence comes from uncultured Lachnospiraceae bacterium, assembly GCA_910584585.1. Taxonomy (GTDB): domain Bacteria; phylum Bacillota; class Clostridia; order Lachnospirales; family Lachnospiraceae; genus Petralouisia. The sequence continues at coordinate 38,205 of CAJUBP010000011.1, forward strand.
AGGAAGGGAAGGAAATCAGGGAACGTAAGCTGGCCTATGGAATGGGCGGAATATCTTTCGCTGTCCTGCTGCTGGCCTTTGCGGCGGGGATTTTTTTGGAAAGTTATGTGAATCCAATGGTTTTAAAATATATACTAAAAATTTTCTGAATGAGGTAGTAAATTATGATGCGTGAGATTCAAAAGTTCGTTCAATATATGGAAGAGGTTCGCGGGACTCCTTATAATACAGTGGTTTCTTATGAACGGGACTTGAAAAAGATGAATCAATATTTCATGGAACAGGGAATCGAAGATGTAAATCAGCTTACGCCAGTTATGCTGAATTCCTATATTCTATTTCAGGAAAAACAGGGCAGGAAGCCTTCTACTGTTTCCAGAAGCATTGCGGCTCTGAAAGCGTTTTTTCATTATTTGCAGAAAGAGGGTTTGGCGGATACAGATCCGGCGGAAGAGTTAAAAGCGCCGAAAGTGGAGAAAAAAGCGCCCGTGATTCTGACAGAGGAAGAGACGAGCCGTCTGCTGGAAGAAGCAAAAGGCAAGACTCCGAAAGAACTGCGGGACAGCGCTATGCTGGAATTGTTGTATGCCACAGGAATCCGTGTATCGGAATTGATTTCTTTGAAAGTCTCAGATGTGAATCTGCAGATGGAATACATAGTCTGCCGGGAGGGAATGAAAGAGCGGATTGTTCCTTTTGGAGCGGTGGCAAAGCAGGCGCTGGAGCTGTATCTGGAACAGGGGCGTCCTGCAATGACAGAAAAAGACAGTTCCTGCCTGTTTACCAATTGTTCCGGCCAGGCGATGAGCCGTCAGGGATTCTGGAAACTGGTGAAGGCTTATGGCAGGAAAGCCGGGATTACCAGAGAACTGACGCCTCATACTCTGCGGCATTCCTTTGCAGTTCATCTGGTAAACAATGGTGCGGATCTCCATTCTGTGAAAGAGATGCTGGGGCATTCCGATATTTCGACTACTCAGATGTACGCCCAGATGACCGGGAACCGCCTGCGGGAGGTTTACGGAAGGACGCATCCAAGGAGTTAAGGCAATTTGAAACAGAAGCACTCTTATTCGTTCATTTCGGCAATCTGATAAACCAGTTCTTCCGATTCCTGCCATCCCAGGCAGGGGTCGGTAATGGATTTTCCGTAGACATGTTCTCCGACTTTCTGACATCCTGCTTCCAGATAGCTTTCAATCATTACTCCTTTTACCAGTTTTTTCAGTTCCGGCGAGATTTTGCGGTTATGCATGATTTCTTTTACAATACGTATCTGCTGTTCATATTGTTTGTTGGAGTTGGAATGGTTGGCGTCAATAATTGCGGCGGGATTTACCAGATCCATTTTATCGTACATCTGGATCAGCCGTTCCAAGTCCTCATAGTGATAATTGGGAAGGCAGACGCCACGTTTGTTGACAGCGCCCCGCAATACCACATGAGCCAGCGGATTTCCTGTGGTGCTTACCTCATATCCCCGGAATACAAAATGGTGGGGATGCTGGCCGGCGTACACGGAATTCAGCATAACGGAAAAGTCTCCGCTGGTGGGATTTTTCATGCCGGCGGGAACGTCAAAGCCGCTGACAGTCAGACGATGGTGCTGATCTTCTACGGAGCGGGCGCCGATGGCGACATAGGACAGCAAATCTTCCACATAGGGCCAGTTTTCAGGATAAAGCATTTCGTCCGCGGAAGAAAGACCGCTTTCTTCTAAAGCGCGGATATGCATTTTGCGCATGGCAATCAGGCCGGCAAGCATATCCGGACGTTTTTCCGGGTCAGGCTGGTGGGCGATGCCTTTGTAGCCTTCTCCGGTAGTACGGGGTTTGTTGGTGTAAATGCGGGGGACAATCACCAGGCGGTCAGCCACCTTTTCCTGGACTTTGCTGAGCCGGCTGATATAGTCGCAGACAGCGTCCTCATTGTCGGCGGAACAAGGGCCGATAATGACAAGGAACTTGTCAGACTGGCCGGTAATGATATCTTTAATCAGTTTGTCCCGTTTCGCTTTTGTCTGGGCCGCTGCCGGGGATAAGGCATATTCCTGTTTGATTTCTTCCGGAGTCGGAAGCTGTTTTAAAAATGTAAAACTCATAGTCGCAGTCTCCTTTAAAAGGTAATATCAGGTAATTTTCAAATTCCATGAAATATCTTAATAGATAATATCAAATATGTCAATGTCTGCCTGGCGTGAGTTGCAACAAAGAATAAAAGTTCTCTCTATACATTCAGATTTTTTTATTGCAATGCAGAGGGGGAATTGCTATAATTAGTCTGTTGCTTTTGGGGGAGAAGAGAAGCGGAGAAGTACGAATGGAGGAAAATCATGAATCATTTAGACGAGTTGCGCGTCAGGCTGTCAGTATGCGATGAACAGATTTTGGAATGTCTTTTGAAAAGAAACGCCATTGTAGAAGACATTATGAAATATAAAGAATCCCATAACATGCAGATTATTCAGCCGGATCAGGAGAAGCGGCAGAATCAGAAATTAGAGCAGGAACTGGAAGGAAAGAGGCACGCGAAAGAGATTTTGGATATCTTTCAGCGCATTACCTATAACAGCAAGAAGATACAGGCCAGACATCTGTTTCATTATAATATTGTGCTGATTGGATTTATGGGAAGCGGCAAGTCCACCATATCTGATTATCTGAGCACCATGTTCGCCATGGAAACCGTGGAGATGGATCAGATTATTTCGCAGCGGGAAGGCATGAGCATATCAGATATTTTCGCAGTGTACGGGGAGGAATATTTCCGCAATCTGGAGACAAACCTTCTGATAGAAATGCAGTCAAAGAATAACGTGGTAATTTCCTGCGGCGGCGGAACGCCCATGCGGGCAAATAATGTGGCTGAGATGAAGAAAAACGGCAGAGTTGTTCTTTTGACAGCTAGCCCTGAGACCATTTATCACCGGGTCAAAAACAGCCATGACAGACCTTTGCTGGAAAATAACAAGAATGTTCCTTTTATCACAGAATTGATGGAGAAAAGGCGGGAAAAATATGAGGCTGCCGCAGACGTTATCATCGAGACAGATGGAAAAAATGAGCTGGAAATCTGTGAAGAATTGGTACAGCGCCTGATGGAACTGGATGAAAAGAACAGTGAGAACTGATTTCTGTTTAAAGCGTATTTGTTAAGCAAAGGGTTTTTCGGGCGCCGTTGGAAGGTGCGCAAAAAAGGCTGCCGGGAAATGAAATTTTCAAGCAACAGATAGTTTGAAGCTCAGCGATACATATCTATCTATTACGGAAATTTGCCATTTCCCAACAAGCCATTGACTTTGAACAGTTTCTTGCAGTTTCTAAATAAAATCCCGTTTGTCCAGGACGTTTAAGATATTGCGGGCTTCTTCCGTGCCTTCAATAATCCTTCTTGCCCTGACACTGTCTCCCACATTCATAATTTCTGTTTTTCCGGTGTCGAAACTTTCCTGCAATTGTTTTAAAATGGGATTGTTTGCGCGCATTCCAAGGCATACAAAGCCGTAATCAAAGGGAAGTTCTTCTTCCGTTCCATCAGGATTTTTCACCAGGAAAGAACTTTCTTTCACTTCCAGAAGGGCAGTGTTGGTCAGTTGTTTTACCCCGTGCTTTTCCATCAGATTGAAAGTGCCTGTTTTGGATACCGGATCAATTCCGTTTCCGATGATGGGCATCATCTCCACAATGCTTACATCTGCGCCCCGGGGAGCGAAGTATTCCACCACATCCAGGCCCACAGCTCCGCCGCCGATGACAACGACTTTTCTGCCTGACATATCTTTCGGATAATCACCGGAGACAACGTGATTTATCATATTTAAGATAGAAGACACTTTTCCGTTTTCCTTGTCTATCACGTCATGAAGCCCTTTGATAGGGGGCAGAAGCGGGCTGGAGCCGGTGGCGTTGACGATAATGTCAGGGTGCAGGCTCTCAATTTGATCAATGGTCGCTTCCGTATTTTTGAAAATAAACAGGTTCTTCATTTTTTCCGCCCGGTGAATCAGATAGTTGGGGAAATCCGCCAGACGGTTTTTGTCCGGAATCTTGGAGATTTCAGCGGCCAGTCCTCCCAGATAAGGCTTCTTTTCTATCACGAAAGTAGTGCAGCCCACTTCCGCGGCGGTGCACGCGGCTTCTAAACCGGCGGTTCCTGCGCCGATAACGACTACGTTGCACTGGCGTTTTACACGTTTTTTCTTGTAATCCTCACCAGTGTTTACGCCGGGATTGATGGTGCATCGGATGGGGCGGTTAATGCCGATCCGGTGTCCGGCGCATCCGATGTTGCAGGAAATGCATTTGCGGATATCCTGCACGTCTCCGAATTCTACTTTGTTAACCCATTCCGGATCTGCAATCAGCCCCCGGCCGATGCCGATCAAATCTGCGTCTCCTCTGGCCAGGATGTCATCTGCAATTCTGGGATCGCGGATATTTCCCATGGTCATGCAGGGCTTGTTGTAACGCTCCCTGACAGCTTTCGCCATGTAGGAACGCCAGCCGTCCGCTAAGTAATTGGCGTCAATCTGGTATTGGATGGAACCGTTTAAGCCGGCGGATACGTCAAATACATCCACTTCTTTCTCGAAATACTGTAAGTATTCCAGCGTGTCCTCTAAGGTATTTCCGCCTTCCATAAATTCATCGGCGCTTAACCGGACGAAAATCGGAAAGAAAGGGCCTACTTGTCTGCGGACTTCTTCCATCACCAGTTTGGCAAAACGGGCGCGGTTCTCTGGCGAACCGCCGAATTCGTCGGTCCGCTTGTTGGTCAGCGGTGAGAGGAACTGGCTGATCAGGTAAGAGTGCCCTGCGTGAATCTCCACTGCGTCAAAGCCTGCCGTCTGGGCTCGTTTTGCCGCTTTTCCGTATTTTTCCACAATTTCCAGGATTTCTTCTTTACTCAGAGGACGGGGGATTTCGCCGCCTTCTTTGGAAGGAATGTCAGAAGCGGAAACCGGCTGTATCCCAGTGCGGTGGGCTTGTGCGGAAGCGCCGGCATGGTTAATCTGGATGGCGATGCAGGCGCCGTGTTTATGAATGGTTTCGCACAATTTGTACAATCTGGGAATATAGCTGTCATGGTCGATACGGAGCTGAGTGGTTCCGTTAGAGCCCTGCGGGGAAAATACGCTGGCATTTTCCACAATAATCAGTCCTGTGCCGCCTTTGGCGCGCTGTTCATAATAATTGATGTGCAGAAAACTCATTTCGCCGTTCTGCTCACCGTAATTTGTTCCCATGGGCGTCATGACAATTCTGTTTTTCATGGTCATGCGCTTGACGGTAAAGGGTTCAAAAATATGTTTGTACTCATTTTTCATGGATCATTACCCCCAGGTTTTTAAAGTGTCAGATTGCCGTTCCTGCAGCGGTGCGTTGTGCAGGACTGACAAAAATATAGGTTTGAGAGGTTGTTATATCGCATATATCTGGGTACGGGCGGCCCTGATATATTTGTTGCATTCAGTATAATGGATAAAGAATCAGAAAACAAATTGATATTTTTGTAAAAATCTATAGAAACTGTGCATGGATTTTGGTATGATAATACTTATAATATTTTGATACGCGGGAAATAGAGGATGGCCCTTTTGTTAAGCTTTCGGTTTGGGTGTCTTTTCGGCAGTGCGGAAAAATATTTTCGGAAAGGATATGTGCAGAAAATGAATTTGAGTCAGCTTTATTATTTCGTAACATTGGCAGAGACAGAGCATTATTCCAGGGCAGCCGAAATCCTGTCCATCACTCAGCCCAGCCTTAGCCATGCCATTGCCAAGCTGGAAGAGGAGCTGGAGACAGAGCTTTTTGAAAAAAGAGGGCGCAATGTGGTTCTGACCAAATACGGCAGAGTGTTTCTGGAACATGCCCGGGAATCTCTCCAGTCCTTAGAGGTTGGAATCAAGAAGACAAAAGCGCTGACCGGCAGGAATTCCGGCGTCATTGATCTGGCGTATATCTATACGCTGGGCCTGGAATTTGTGCCTAGGCTGGTAAGGCAGTTTCTGAAAGACAATCCTCAGCTGGACGTGCAGTTTCGGTTCACGGTGGGAAATACCGTGGAGATTATCCGGGGACTGAAGGAAGAAAAATATGACGTGGCCTTCTGCTCCAGAAAGGAAGAGGAGAAGCAGCTGATATTTGAACCGGCGGCGGAAGAAAAGCTGGTGGTAGTTGTGGCAAAAGATCATCCCCTGGCGGAAAAAAAGGGGATATCTCTGCGGGAGACGGCAGATTATCCCCAGATATTTTTCACCAGATCCAGCGGCCTTCGCCCTACCATTGTGAAGATGTTCGATATGGCGGGAGTTGAGCCGAAGATTGCCTACGAGATTGAAGAGGACGGCGCCATGGCGGGGCTTGTGGCCGGAAATTTCGGAATTGCAGTGATGCCGGAGGTTCCGGTGTTAAAATATCTGGATGTGAAAACCTTGAATATTACAGATCCTGTCATCGAACGCTACATCTATATGGCCTGGTTAAAGGGGCAGTATCAGCCGCCTGTTTTGAAAAAATTTTTGGATTATGTGCAAAATCAACAGTTGAAAAAATGAAAAAGGTAGTATATAATGGTTGCCAAGAGGTTGTTAGAGATTTAACAAATAAACGGGCAAGAGACGGAAATAGGATAGACATAAGGATAATGACAAAATAAGAATGAAAGAAGGAAATAACATGGCAGAGAGAATTACAGGACATACAGAACTTATCGGATTAATGGCTTATCCAATCAGACATTCAAGCTCACCGGCGATGCACAATGAGGCGTTCGCGTATCTTGGTCTGGACTATGCATATCTTGCTTTTGAAGTAGACAATGACACACTGGAAGACGCTGTGAAGGGCCTTCGCGCGCTGAAGATGGTGGGTTCCAATGTATCCATGCCCAACAAGACCGTAGTACATAAATATCTGGATAAATTATCACCGGCTGCAGAGCTGTGCGGCGCAGTCAACACCATTGTCAATGAGAACGGCGTACTGACCGGACATATTACAGACGGTATCGGCTATATGAAATCTCTGAAAGACAACAATATTGACGTAATCGGCAAGAAAATGACAATCGTAGGTTCCGGCGGCGCAGCTACCGCCATTGAGGTGCAGGCGGCCCTTGACGGCGTGGCGGAGATGTCCATCTTTAATATCAGAGACAAATTCTGGGACAACGCGCAGGAGACCGTGAATAAAATCAGCGAAAGAACCAACTGTAAGGTAGCTTTATATGATCTGGCGGATTTGGACAAATTAAAAGCAGAGATTGCGGATTCTTATCTCTTCGCGAATGCAACCGGCATGGGAATGAAGCCTTTGGAAGGACAGACTTATATTCCGGACAAATCTTTCTTCCGCCCGGATCTGATTGTAACTGACGTTGTATATTCTCCTCGTGAGACAGCAATGCTTAAGATGGCCAAAGAAGTGGGCTGCAAGACCATGAACGGAATGGGAATGATGCTGTTCCAGGGTGCGGCTGCCTTTGAGATGTGGACCGGAAAAGAAATGCCCATCGAGCATATGAAGAAAGTTCTTGACATTAAGTATGATTAAATAACATAGACGGAAACAGGTCAGGAAGCAGACGGAACGTATCTGTAAAAGTGCATGCGTTTCGGAGCTGGCTGGCTTATTTTCCGTGGAAAAATATTTGCAGCTTGACAATTGAATAACGAATAATAGTGGACGGCGCATGGCGCGCTGGACGCGCTTTTGCGCCAGTGGAGGAGAACATGAAAAAGAAATATATGTTTAGTGCGCTGATTCTGTATTTGAATTATTTTATCCATGGGATCGGCTGTTCCATTTTAAGCCAGCAGGTGGTAAAGGAGACGCTGATCGCGCAATGGGGGATTGAGGATGTTATGCAGGTAACTGCAATTGCGGCAGCCCTTGGATTGGGACGGTTGATTTCGCTGCCTTTTGCAGGGCCGCTATCGGATAAGCTGGGACGCAGGATATCTGTTTTGATTGGCGTGGCTTCCTATGTCATCTTTTTTGTAGGAATCGCTTTTTCACCCAATATGCAGATCGCTTACGTGGCGGCTGTTCTTGGCGGCATCGCGAACTCTTTCCTGGATACGGCGACTTATCCTGCAGTAGCGGAAATTATTTACGCGTACACAGGAATTGCGACCATGGGAATTAAATTCTTTATCTCTATTGCCCAGTTGATGATGCCCTTCTTCCTGGGGATTTTCGCAGGAACGAAAATGTCATATCTGACGCTGCCTTTAGTGGCGGGAATCGTGATAGCAGTTCTCGGAGTACTGGCGATCTTTGCGCCTTTGCCTCAGGAATCTGCCAGCGGCAAATCAGAATCATTCATTGATAACCTGAAAAACGCGCATTTCTCACTGGAAAGCGTTGCCCTTATTTTGATCGGATTTACAAGCACGGCAACATTCCAGCTTTGGCTTAACTGCGCCCAGACTTTTGGAAAAGAAGTGGCAGGCATCCCGTCAGAAACAGTTTCCATGATGCAGACCTATTATTCAGCCGGAACGATGGTTGCCCTTGTGGTGACAAGTCTCTTAATTACTAAGTTCAAGCAGGTGAGATTCCTTGTGATTTACCCGGCAATTTCAGCAGTGATGCTGGTGTTGGTGTACCTGATCAAGACGCCGATGATTTGTTATGTGGGAGCTTTTGTAATCGGATACGCAGCTGCAGGCGGCGTTCTCCAGATGGCCACAGCTACGGTCAATGATCTGTTCCCGAAGATTAAGGGAACCATTACAAGTCTGGTTATGATTGCCTCCAGTTTGTGCAACTATACGATTTTAAGCGCTGCTTCTAAGATGACAGCTATGAATGTAATTATTATGAATTTAATTATTACAATTGTAGGAGTTGCTCTTGCAGTATTTGTAAATGTAAGGTATGGAACGTTAGTGGAGAATTCCCAAAAATCCAGTCAGGAATGAAACCAGAATTGTTATTGAAAAATAAAAGAAGCAGGAGGTAGTAAAATGAATCCGGTAATCGTAAGAAATATTAAAATAGGGGAAGGAATTCCCAAGATCTGTGTGCCCATCGTAGGCGTGACGAAAGAGGATATTATCAAAGAGGCAAAAACCTTTGACGCAATTCCTGTGGATGTTGTGGAATGGCGCGTGGACTGGTTTGAGCATGTATTTGAGATGGATAAAGTAAAAGAAGTATTGGCAGAACTGAGGGAGGCTTTAAAAGAAATCCCGATTCTGTTTACCTTCCGCACTTCCAAGGAAGGCGGGGAAAAAGCCATTGAGCCGGAAGCCTATGCCAAGCTGAATATTGCGGCGGCAGAGAGCGGTTTTGTGGATTTGGTGGATGTGGAAGCCTTTACCGGAGATGATATTGTAAAAGAGATCATTGAAGCAGTGCACCGGCATGGAGTGAAAGTGGTTGCCTCTAACCATGATTTTGACAAGACCCCGGAGAAAGAGGATATTGTAGGAAGGCTCTGCAAAATGCAGGAGCTTGGCGCGGATATTCCGAAGATTGCCGTAATGCCAAAGAGCAAGGAGGATGTCTTAACCCTGCTTGCGGCAACAGAAGAGATGAACCGGAAACACGCGGACCGTCCGATTATTACCATGTCCATGGCGGGCACTGGCGTCATCAGCCGGCTGTGCGGCGAAGTGTTCGGCTCTGCGCTGACTTTTGGAGCGGCGAAAAAAGCTTCCGCGCCGGGGCAGATGGGAGTAGAGGATCTTGCCCAGGTACTTTCCCTGCTCCATAAGAGCCTTTAGAATGATGAAGCCTATGAAGCAGGTACTTTCTTGGCTCAACGACAGTCTGGAAGAGTTTCTTATGGTGGTCAGTCTGATTCTGATGACAATTATCATGGGAATCCAGGTGTTTTCCCGGTATGTGCTGGGAGCGTCTCTTTCCTGGTCGGAAGAGCTTACAAGATATATTTTTGTGTGGGCTGGGTTTTTAAGCGTCAGCTACTGCACAAAGAAATGCGTTTCTATCAAAATTGAACAGTTTGTCGCCTTGTTTCCCAGGCGGGGAAAGGCGGTATTCAAGCTGGTAAACCATACTTTTGAACTGATTTTCTTTTTCTATCTGATTCCTTTTGCCGTAAAATATCTGATGTCCGCGGTGGAAAGCGGACAGGTCAGTCCGGCCTGCCAGATTCCCATGTATTATGTGCAGGCGGCGCCGCTTGTTAGCTTTCTTTTGGTGGCGTTTCGGATTATCCAGCGGTGGTATATTGAGCTGCAGGTAATCCGCACAGGGCAGGAGGAACCGGGAAAAAGAAATGAGGGCGGAAAAAAGGAGGCGGATTGAAAATGTCAGCGGTTGTTGTATTTATCATTTTCGTTGTCTGCCTGGTCATTGCGATTCCGGTGTCTATTTCTCTTGGAATCGTCTCAGTGCTTCCGGGCGCTTTTGATCCTTCTTTCACCGCTTCCGGGCAGTTTGTGATTCGTTCCATGTTAGGCGGCATTGACAGTTTTCCGCTGCTTGCTGTACCCATGTTTGTGCTTTCCGGCATTGTGATGGCCAAAGGCGGGATTTCCAAGAAGCTGTTTGATGTATTTGCCTTTTTTCTGGGCCGGCGAAGAGCGGGCGTTCCCTGCGCGGTAATTGTCACCTGTCTGTTTTACGGGGCAATTTCCGGCTCGGCGCCCGCCACGGTGGCGGCCGTAGGCAGCATGACCATTCCAATTCTGGTAAAGCTGGGATATGACAAATCTTTTTCTACCGCAGTAGTGGCGGTGTCCGGCGGACTGGGCGTTATCATTCCTCCCAGTATTCCTTTTATTATGTACGGCATGGCTTCAGGGGCTTCTGTCAGCGATTTGTTTCTTTCCGGAATTCTTCCGGGAATTCTGATCAGTGGGCTGCTGATGCTGTACGCCTGGTATTACTGCAAAAAACATGGAGAGGATCGGGAGAAAATAGAGGCGGTGGTGGGAGAACTCCATGAAAAGGGGCTGCTTGCCGTGCTGAAAGACAGTTTTTTTGCGTTGCTTTGCCCGGTGATTATTCTGGGATGCATTTATTCCGGAATTGCTTCCCCTACGGAAGCGGCGGTGATTTCTGTATTTTACGCGCTGCTGGTCAGCCTGTTTGTCTATAAATCCATTAGAGTTCGGGATGTTTGGGGAATTATGGAGGAGGCTGTCCGCACGTACGCGCCGATTCTGTTTATTCTCGCGACTTCCGTGGCCTTTTCCAGAGTGCTGACGCTGATGCAGGTGCCCCAGGCAGTCAGCGGATGGATTCTTGCACATTTTACCAACAAGATTGCATTGCTTCTGGTGATTAATCTCTTTCTATTAATAGTAGGAATGGTGATGGACACCACGCCGGCAATCTTGATTTTGACGCCGATACTGCTTCCGATCGTAGAGGCTGTGGGCATGCACCCGGTGCATTTCGGGGTGATGATGGTGGTGAATCTGGCCATCGGGTTTGTGACGCCGCCCATAGGCGTAAATCTGTTTGTGGCAAGTTCTCTGACAGACATTCCAGTGATGGAGATTGCAGGCAAAGCGATGCCGATGATTTTGTATTTTCTGGCTGCGCTGCTTCTTCTGACCTTTGTGCCGGCAATCAGCATGGCGTTTCTTTAGGGGGGTGGCTGCATGGAGAAAAAGAAGATAAGTTGCAGCGCCTTGCGTCTGGCGGTATTGTGCCTGCTGTTCCTGATGCTTTTTGGAATTGCCGGCTGCGGCAAAACGGGGGCAGGGGAAGAAGAGCAAAGATACGCCTGGCCCCTTGGGACGGCCAGCCCGGAGGATACCGTCACTCAGATCTACGCGGAGAAATTTGCAGAGGAAGTGAACCGGCTCAGCGGCGGAAAAATGAAGATTCAAGTCTATCCCAACAGTACATTGGGCGGTGACCGGGAGTTACTGGAAAGCTGCCGGGACGGGGATATTCCCTTTGTCATTCAGAATACTGCGCCGCAGGTGTCCTTTATGCAGGATCTGGCAGTATTTGATATGCCCTGTCTGTTTGACAGCATTGAAGAAGTCCGGGAGAAAGTGGATGACGATAAATTTTACAGTTTGGTGGAGCAGGTGTACCAGGACCATGGATACCGCCTGCTGGGCTATGGGGATCAGGGATTCCGAGTGATGTCCACCAACCGAAATATTACTGCCTTTTGGGATTATAAAGGGCAGAAAATCAGAACCATGGAAAATTCCTATCACATGGATTTTTGGAAAGCATTGTCCGCCGCTCCCACGCCCATGTCTTTCAGCGAAGTGTATATCGGGCTTCAGCAGGGAACTATTGACGCCCAGGAAAATCCTTATGAGGTCATAGTTTCCAACCGGCTCTATGAGCAGCAGGATTATGTAGTGGAAACCAATCACCTGCCCCATTTGATTTCTCTGATTGTCAGCGACAGCTTTTTTCAGGATTTGCCTTCGGAGAAACAGGAAATCTTAAGAAAAGCGGCGGCTTTTGCGGGAGAAGAGGCCAGAAAGGCTTCAGACGCGCGCATTGCGGACAAAAAGAAGGAGATTGAGGCCAACGGCACAGAGATTGTTGTGTTGGAGGAAGAACTGCGGGAGAAAATGAAACAAGCTTCTGAGAGCGTTTACGAAGAAATAAAGGAAGTTGTGGACGAGGAAATTGTAAAAGCGTATATGGAGTAAAAATTTTACCCCGCGGACATGAAAATGTATATAAATTGCACCTGAAAGATATCTTTCAGGTGCAATTTGCACAAAAATACAAAAACTTCAAAATTCTTTTGATTTTTCAAAAAAAGTATGGTACAATATTTGCGTTGCAGAAAATAACTGGAAAAAGCACCCATAGTTTAACGGATAAAATACCAGATTCCGGTTCTGGGGCTGGGGGTTCGATTCCCTCTGGGTGCATTTGATAATTACTAAGGAACAGTTCCTAATTGCAGTAATTACTGAAACATAGTAACCGCTGCATTCCGACAGATAATCATTTGATGGACAGGCCGGGTGTGGCTGAATGACGATAGATTGAGTTTGACGAATAAGGAGCAAGTATGAAATTTACAGATAGAAAGAATGATAATGTTGAATTGGTGTCCGAAAGCGGAATGATTATAAATAAAATTACAGAGTTTTTAATGAAAAATGTGAAATATGTATCAAAAACGGCAATGATTTTTGCATTGGCCTCTGTTCTTATGCTGACAGGGTGCAATGAGAACAAGAACAGCGGGGACAAGAATCAGGGAGAGGCTCAAACAGAGCAGGAAGTGTCTGCGGACAATGCAGAACAGCCAGAGGCTGAGAAAGATGAATACGAGGTAGACGCCCATCCGGAAGTGAAGGAGCTGGTATCTACTTATTATAATTCCTATGCGGCAGGAGATATTGAGAAGCTGGCTTCCATCGCCCAGCCTCTTACGGATATGGAGAAAAGCTATATTCAGATGATGAATGAACATGTGGAGAGTTACAGTGATGTGACGTGTTATACCAAAGAAGGACTGGAAGACGGCTCCTATCTGGTATCCGTTACTTTTAATATGCATTGCAGCGGAACGGAAGGCGGCCTTCCGGGCATGGATTTCTTCTATTTGAGGACAAGCGAGGATGGGAAGCTGTACATTGATAACCGTTACAGCGCTTTGAACCGCCAAATCCAAGAACAGGAGACGGAAGCGGAAGTGGACAGCCTGATTGCGGAATTTGAGGCGGGGGAAGATGTACAGAAGCTCCGTACGGAAATTCAGGATAAATATGAACAGGCAGTGGCGGCAGATGAGAATTTAAAGAATCTGGCAGATGCTGTTGCGGAAGCAATCCGTCAGTGGAGCGCTTCTTATACTCCTGAGGCGCCTGCAGAAGAAGAGCAGCCGAAGGAAAACGCGGAGGCACAGCCGGAAGCGCCTGCGGAAGATGCTGAAGCAAAACCGGAAGAGCCTGCGGAAAATACAGAACAGGCGTCTGAGGAACCGGCGGAGAGTACAGAGGCGCCGGAAGAAGACAGTACGCCGGAGATTAATTATGTGCCGGAAGGAAAGGTGCTTACCGCCAGCAGCAGCTACAATGTGCGCAAGTCTATGAATGAATCGGCTGAGTTGGTGGGAACCACGGCAGAAGGCGACAGCATCAAAGTGATTTTGAGTTATGCGGAAGGCTGGACGAAGGTAGAGTGGAACGGTCAGACTGGATATATCAGAACAGATTTGCTGTTGAATAATTAGAGTGACAGGACAAAGAGGTCTAAAGAAAGAGAATTGCCTGGATAGGCAGTTCTCTTTTTAGCAAAAGGGAAAATTCGGAATGTACGATTCAAGGTTTTCCAAAAAAGAACTGAGAGAAAACTGGTATAAAAAACGCAAAACGTTCCAACCTAATAGGAAACACCATTAGGAGGAAACCATGCGTAATTATCAGGAAATTAATGTTTTAAAAGAAACAAGAAAAAATGCAGCCATGGCAGTAAAAGCCATTGATGCTTTGATGGGGAAAGTGTACAATCAGGAATTTGCCTATGAGCTGACGTCCCAGAGAAACCGGTTTAAGAATTTCGAGCGGAAGGCGGACGCGGGACTGTGGGAACACGGAGTGACGTCCAAAGAGTCGGGCCTTGGCAAAGCAATGCTGTGGGGCGCCATACAGGCCAATACTATGCTGAATATCAGCACGCCTCATGTGGCGGATATGATGATACAGGGGAATACCAGAGGAATTACAGAACTTTTGAAAGTGAAACACAATAACAAAAATACCGGAAGCTTTGCCAATGAATTGGCGGAAGAATTGATGGATTTTGAGGAAGAAAATATTGCCAGATTAAAGAGATTTTTGTAAAGGTGTGGTTTGCAATGTCAGAATCAGTCAGAATCAATAAATATCTCAGTGAGGCGGGAGTCTGTTCCAGAAGAGAGGCCGATCGCCAGGTTGAGCGGGGAAACGTCACCATCAATGGAAGAACAGCGGTGATGGGGGATAAAGTCAGCCCCGGAGATGTTGTGATGTATGGGAAGAAAAGCGTCTCCACGGAGGAGGAAGCGGTGATTCTTGCGGTGAATAAGCCGGCGGGAATTGTGTGCACCTCCGAGAGGCGGGAGAAGGACAATATTGTGGATTATGTGAATTATCCCAAACGGGTGTACCCAATCGGCAGGCTGGATAAGAATTCCCACGGGCTGATTCTGATGACAAATCAGGGAGAAATTGCCAACCAGATTATGCGCAGCAGGAATTTTCATGAGAAAGAATATATTGTGAAAGTGAACCGGGATGTGACAGAGGAATTTCTTCTGCGCCTGTCACAGGGAGTATATTTAGAAGATCTGGAGACGGAGACAAGACCCTGCAAGGCGGAAAAAGTAGGAAGACGCACCTTTCGCATTATCTTAACTCAGGGCCTGAACCGGCAGATCCGCAGGATGTGCGAGGCTTTTCAGTATCGGGTGGTGGATTTGAAGCGGGTAAGGATTCTGAATATCCGTCTGGGGGATTTGAAAGAGGGTACATACCGCAAGCTTACCAGCCAGGAATGGAAAGAACTGCTGGAACAGTTGAATGATAGAAAATGAAAACCCGTATCCGGCCGTATAAGCGCAGCTTAAAAAAGGATGACAGCAACAGTGAAAGGGATAGAAAATGAAAACCCGTATCCGGCCGTATAAGCGCAGCTTTTGAAAGGACAGAAAACCATGGATCGAAATCAGGCAGAGGCGAAGATATCAGAACTTCGCAGTCAGTTGGAATATCACAGTAACCGTTATTATAATCTGGACAGTCCCGAGATCAGTGACTTTGAATATGACGCCATGATGCGGGAACTGAAAGCATTGGAACAGGAATTTCCAGATTTGGTGACGGCCGATTCCCCTACCCAGAAAGTGGGAGGGACGGCAAAGCGGGAGGCAGGGGTTTTGGTCCGGCACAATGTTCCCATGCTCAGCCTTCAGGACGTATTTTCCAAAGAAGAAGTGGAAGATTTTGTGGAAGAGATGCAGGAGCAGTTGGAAGATCCGGAATTTGTGGTGGAGTATAAGATTGACGGGCTGTCCATGGCCCTCCGGTATGAAGAAGGCGCGTTGCGGACGGCGGTGACCCGGGGAGACGGCGTGAATTTCGGGGAAGATGTGACTGTAAACGCCAAGGTGATTTCTGATGTAAAGAAAAAATTAAAAGTTCCCGTGGAATATCTGGAAATCCGCGGGGAAGTTTATATGAAAAACAAAGATTTTGAGCATGTGAACGCCATGCAGGAATTAAAGGGGAAGAAACCCTTTGCCAATCCCAGAAACTGCGCCGCCGGAACGCTGCGCCAGTTAGACAGTAAGATCACAAAAGAACGGGGATTGTCCATGTTTGTGTTCAATATTCAGCAGATCCGGGGAATGGAGCTTGACACACATACCCAGGGATATGAATATCTGAAGAAAAACGGCATTCCTGTCATTGACGATTACCGGGTCTGCAAAAGCAAAGAAGAGGTCTGGGAAGCTATCTGCGCCATCGAAGAGAACCGGGGCAGCCTGGGATATGATATTGACGGCGCTGTGGTGAAGATTAATTCCCTTAGAGATCGAGAAAAATTAGGAGCCACCTCTAAGGTGCCCCGTTGGGCAGTGGCCTATAAATATCCGCCGGAAGAAAAGGAGACTACGCTTCTGGACATTGAATTGTCTGTGGGACGGACCGGAAGAATTACGCCTACCGCAATTTTTGAACCAGTGCGTCTCTGCGGCACCAGCGTCTCCCGGGCGACTTTGCACAACCAGGATTTTATCGACGAACTGGATATCCGGATCGGCGATCGGATTCTGGTGTATAAATCCGGTGAAATTATACCGAAAGTCCGGAAAGTGCTGAAGGAAAAGCGGCCGGAACACACGCAGCCTTATCATTTGCCGGAAGTTTGCCCGGTCTGCGGGGCGAAGACCCGCAAGGAGAAAGACACGGCGGATCTGAAATGCACCTCCCCCAATTGCCCGGCTCAGTTAGAGCGGCGCATCATCAATTTTGTGGGCAGGGACGCTATGGATATTAAGGGATTTGGAACTGTTTATGTGGAAGAACTGGTGCGCCTTGGATATTTGAAGGATATTGCAGATATTTACGCATTGAAGAATTACCGGGAAGAATTGATTGAGCAGGGAATTATCGGGAAAGAGAAAAATACGGATAAACTGCTGGAAGCCATTGAGAAATCCAAGGAAAATGACGCGGCCCAGCTTCTCACCGGATTCGGCATTCCCAATGTGGGGAAAGCGGCGGCCAAATCCATCCTGAGGGAATTTAAAAGTATCGGAAATCTGCGCGAGGCAGACGCGGATTCTCTGGTAAATGTAAATGATATCGGGGCAGTCAGCGCCAACTGCATTCTGGATTTTTTTGCAGATCAAGAGAATTGCCGGATGTTGGAACGCATGGAAGAATATGGCGTAAATATGGAATCAAAGGAACAGCTTTCAGGCAGCAGATTTGAAGGCATGACTTTTGTGATAACCGGAACGCTGCCCACTCTGGAACGGAAAGAGGCGGCGGCGTTGATTGAACAGCAGGGCGGCAAGGTATCCGGATCTGTCTCTAAGAAAACCAGTGCGGTGCTGGCAGGAGAGAATGCCGGAAGCAAGCTGACGAAAGCGCAGGATCTGGGAATTCGGATCATTTCAGAAGAGGAGCTGCTTGCCATGCTAGAGCGTGTTTGAAAAATCATTCCTGCCATCTGCACTAAGGAATCCACCAGGCTTCGCACCTGATACCCCCTTAGTGCCAAGCATCCCCCACTTAGCGCGATATTTGTGCCAAATTCAGGTTACATAGCCCGCTATGCGCCCTTCATTTGGCACAAATCCCCACAGGGCGCCTTCAGTGTCCCACTAAGTGGAGAATACATCTG
Source organism: uncultured Lachnospiraceae bacterium (assembly GCA_910584585.1). Lineage (GTDB taxonomy): Bacteria > Bacillota > Clostridia > Lachnospirales > Lachnospiraceae > Petralouisia. The sequence goes on from CAJUBP010000011.1 coordinate 56,009, forward strand.
TCAGAAAGCATTTTTCAAACACGCTCTAGAGCGTGCCTGATCATGAAAAGCAATGGGCAGGCGCGCTTTCGCGGATCTGAATTGTGATAAATTTTACAGAGAAAGAAGGAAGAATCATGCCTATTAAAGTGCAGAGCGAATTGCCGGCCAAGGAGACTTTAGAGCGGGAAAATGTATTTACCATGGATGAGAACAGAGCGGTGCATCAGGATATCCGTCCCATTGAAGTTGGCATCTTGAATCTGATGCCCTTAAAAGAAGAGACGGAGCTGCAGATTCTCAGGGAACTTTCCAATACGCCCCTGCAGGTGGACGTCACTTTTGTGGTGGCAGGCAGCCATGAGTCCCGCAATACCTCCAGCAGCCATTTGAATAAATTTTATCATACTTTCCAGGAGATCAAAGGCCGTAAATTTGACGGATTTATCATCACCGGGGCTCCGGTGGAAAAAATAGAATACGAAGAAGTAGATTACTGGAAAGAATTTGAAGAAATCTGTGAGTGGACAAAAAGCAATGTGACCTCTACTATGCATCTGTGCTGGGGAGCCCAGGCGGGTTTGTACTACCACTACGGAATTCCCAAAGAAATGCTGGAGCATAAGATGTTCGGCCTGTTCCGTCATAAAGTGAGAAACCGGAAGATCCCTCTGGTCCGGGGATTTGACGATTATTTTCTGGCGCCTCATTCCAGACATACCCAGGTGAGAACGGAGGAGATAGAGAAAGTTCCGGAACTTACCATACTGGCGGAATCTGATGAAGCCGGAGCTTATCTGATTATGGATGCCACCGGCAAAAAGATTTTTGTGATGGGCCATCCGGAATATGACAGAATTACCCTTCACACCGAATACATACGGGATAAAGAGAAAGGACTGGATATTCAGGTGCCCAGGAATTACTATGAGAATGACGACTGCACCATCCGGCCTAATCTGCAGTGGCGGGCCCATGCCAATACCCTGTATACAAATTGGCTCAATTATTATGTCTACCAGGCCACGCCGTATGAGTATACCGCAGTGCCAGGGAAATAGCGGCGCAATTTATGAAGATTCATCGGCATTTCATAAATAATTGGATAAAACCGGAAGAATCGCTTTGCAAATGCCGGCAATTCTGCTATAATAAAAAAATGAATAAGTTTTAGGAGGCGTAAAATGGCTGAAGACAGGAAAGCATATATGATAAAAGACGACAATTTGGGCGAGGTGCGCATTGCGGACGAGGTGATTGCAATTATCGCCGGCCTTGCGGCTACCGAGGCGGAAGGCGTCAGTTCTATGGCGGGAAACATCACCAATGAACTGGTGAGCAAGCTGGGCATGAAGAATCTGTCCAAGGGAATCAAGATTGAGATTAAGGAAAATGTAGTGAGAGTGGATGTGGCGCTGAATATCCGTTTCGGATACGCGATTCCCGAAGTGTCCTCCAAGGTGCAGGAGAGAGTGAAATCTGCCATTGAGAACATGACCGGACTGGGAGTAAGCAGCGTGAATGTGAGCATTGCCAGCGTGGAGATGGAGAAGCAGAAATAAAATCAGGTGCGGCAGGTTTTTTCCTGTATGAAAATGAGGAATTATATGGAAAGATCATAAGGCTGTCATTTGACAGCCTTTTTGTGAGCAGAACCATTTTGAAAGGAAATATATGAGCCGAAGAGAAGTAAGAGAACAGATATTCAAGCTGCTGTTTCGGGCGGAATTCTATGAAGAGACGGAGTTGCCGGAGCAGTTGGAATTGTTTTTTGAAGAACTGGATCGAAAAGAAGAGAAAGACACCCGTTATATTCAGGACAAATTTGAACAGATTGTGTCCCGGCTGCCGGAACTGGACAGGATGATTAATGAGGCGGCTCAGGGATGGAAGACTACCCGGATGGGCAAAGTGGATCTTACCTTAATCCGTCTGGCTGTCTATGAAATGAAATTTGAGGAAGAGGTTCCCACGGGAGTGGCGATCAACGAGGCGGTAGAGCTTGCCAAGAGCTACGGCACCGATGATTCCGCTTCCTTTGTCAATGGGATTCTGGCGAAGCTGGCATGACGAAGAATGTATATACCGTAGGGCAGGTGAATTCCTACATTAAGAATATGTTCACCCAGGATTTTATGATGAACCGCATTTATGTGAAGGGTGAAGTGTCCAATTGCAAGTATCATACCACCGGCCATATTTATTTTACGCTGAAGGATGATTCCGGAGCCCTGCAGGCAGTGCTTTTTGCAGGAAACCGCAAGGGCCTGTCTTTTCCCATGAAAAACGGCGACAATGTGATTGTGCTGGGGTCTATTTCCGTCTATGAACGGGATGGGAAATATCAGCTCTATGCCAGGGAGATTCTGCCGGACGGGGAAGGGCTTTTGTACCAGCGGTTTGAGCGGCTGAAGCGGGAGCTGGAAGAGATGGGCATGTTTGCGCCGGAGTATAAGCAGCCCATTCCCAGATATATTCATACGCTGGGGATTGTGACTGCGCCTACGGGAGCGGCTATCCGCGATATTCAAAATATCAGCAGGCGCCGGAACCCCTATGTGCAGACGATCCTCTACCCTGCGCTGGTTCAGGGGGAGGGGGCAGCGGCCAGTATTGTAAACGGCATTCATGCCTTAGAGCAGCTGGGCGTAGATGTGATGATTGTGGGCCGGGGCGGCGGTTCCATGGAAGATTTGTGGGCGTTTAATGAAGAAATTGTGGCAAGGGCAATATTTGAATGTCCGGTTCCCATTATTTCTGCCGTAGGCCATGAAACAGATACGACCATTGCCGACTATACTGCGGATTTGCGGGCGCCTACGCCTTCGGCCGCAGCGGAACTGGCCGTGTACGATATCCGGGAATTGGAGGGAACCCTTTTGTCTTTTCAGTTGGAACTGAACCGGAACATGACCGACAGGCTGGAGCGGGCAGAGGAACGGGTCCTCCAGTATGAGCACAGACTGAAATTGTTAAGCCCTGTGCATCAGTTAAATGAGAAACGGCAGACGGCGGCGGATTTGGAAGAAAAGCTGCGCGTGAAGATGGAGCAGCAGCTTTTGCAGCGCAGGCACACCCTGGAGCTTTTGGCGGAGCGGTTAGAAGCCCTGTCGCCTTTGAAGAAATTAAGCCAGGGCTATGCTTTTGTGGCGGACGAACAGGGACAGGGAATCTGCGACGCCGGGAAAGTGCAAAAAGGCGATATATTAAAGATTCATATGCTCAACGGCAAAGTGTCTGCAAAAGTGGAAGAAGTAGAGCAGATATGGGCGGAAAAAGCGCCGGGAGAGTAAGGAGGTCTTATGAACCAGAAAAAGCAGCAGGAGAAGGAGCAGGAACAGTCCCTGGAAGAAGCGTTTCAGGAGCTGGAAGAAATGATAGAGAAAATGCAGCAGAGGGAAGTGACGCTGGAAGAGTCATTTGCGCTGTATGAACAGGGAATCAGGAAGCTGAAGTTCTGTAATCAGAAGATAGACCGGGTGGAAAAGAAAATGCTTCTTTTGAATGAACAGGGAGAATTGGAGCCTTTGGGAGAGCTGTCGGAATCTGGAAGCTGACGGAGAAAAGAGAAATAACACAGAAGAAAGGACAGAGCAGTTATGGAGATAAAAGCAGAAATTGCAGCCAGGACCAGTCAGATAGAGGCCGTAATTGCCGGCTATCTGCCGAAAGAAGAAGGATACCAGCGAACGGTAATAGAAGCAATGAATTACAGTGTGCTGGCAGGCGGCAAAAGGCTGCGGCCCATGCTTATGTGGGAGACTTACCGGATGTTCGGGGGACGTTCCAAAGTAATTGAGCCTTTTATGGCGGCAATCGAGATGATCCATACTTATTCTCTGGTGCATGATGATCTGCCGGCTATGGACAATGACGAGTACCGCCGGGGCAGAAAGACCACTCACGCGCAGTATGGAGAAGCAATGGGAATTCTGGCCGGGGACGGTCTTTTGAATTATGCTTTCGAGACAGCAGTGAAAGCTTTTGAGATAGAGCCTGGCAATGCCAATATCGGGAAAGCGCTGCAGATACTTGCTGCAAAATCCGGAATACACGGAATGCTGGGCGGTCAGTGCGTGGATGTGGAGGCAGAAGGAAAGCCGGTGACAGAAGAGCTGCTGAAGTTGATTTACCGGCTGAAAACAGGGGCTTTACTGGAGAGTTCGATGCTGATCGGAGCTGTTTTGGCAGGAGCCACCAAAGGAGAGCAGCGGCAGGTGGAACAGGCGGCGGGAGAACTGGGCCTGGCTTTTCAGATCCAGGACGATATTTTGGATGTCACAGGCACTACAGAGGTTTTGGGGAAACCGGCAGGCAGCGATGAGAAAAATCATAAAAGCACCTGGGTAACCATATACGGGATTAAAGAGGCCGGGCAGGAGGCGGAACGGCTTTCCAGGCACAGTGTCAAACTGATGGAGGAGCTTGTGGTAAAAAATGAATTTTTAACAGCCCTGATGATGGAACTGACAAGGAGAGAGAAATAACCGGCCGGACTTTGGAAGGAATACAGGAGAAGAAAGGGGGGTCGTTTCTATATGGTATTGGAAAAGATAGAAAAGCCCAATGATATTAAGCAGATAGAAGAGTCGGAGCTGCCGGCGCTGGCAGAGGAAATCCGGGATTTTTTAATTCACCAGGTTTCAGAACGGGGCGGCCATCTGGCTTCTAACCTGGGGGTGGTGGAGCTTACCATGGCAATGCATCTTTATTTTCAATTGCCGGAGGATAAGATTATCTGGGATGTAGGGCACCAGTCTTATACCCATAAGCTTTTAACGGGGCGGAAGGAAGGATTTGAGACACTGCGGCAGTTCGGCGGCATGAGCGGATTTCCCAAGCGGAAAGAAAGCGACTGTGACAGTTTTGACACGGGACACAGTTCCACTTCTATTTCGGCGGGACTGGGGTACGCGGCGGCAAGGGAGATTACAGGAGACAGTTACCGGGTGGTTTCTGTCATCGGCGACGGCGCGCTGACCGGCGGCATGGCTTACGAAGCGCTGAACAATGCCGCGCTGCTGGAAACAAATTTTATCATTGTATTAAATGATAATAAAATGTCTATTTCTGAAAATGTAGGCGGGCTTTCCAGTCATTTGGGAAATCTGCGCACGGCGGAAGCTTATCAGGGTCTGAAGACAGGGGTGACCAATTCCCTGAACCGGATTCCGGTCTACGGAGAACGGATGGTGGAACGGATTCGCCGGACCAAAAGCGGCATCAAACAGCTTCTGATCCCTGGCATGCTTTTTGAAAATATGGGGATCACCTATTTGGGGCCTGTGGACGGCCATGATATCAATGGGATGCTGCGGATCTTCCGGGAAGCCTCCAAAGTAAACGGCGCCGTGCTGGTGCATGTCATTACCCAGAAGGGCAGAGGGTATCTTCCGGCAGAGCGCCATCCGGCCAGATTTCACGGGACAGACGCTTTTGAAATTGAGACGGGCCTTCCCAAAAAGAAGCGCACCGCGGCCAATTACACCGATGTTTTTTCCACAGTGATGCGCAAACTGGGAGAACGGGATGAAAAAGTAGTCGCCATTACCGCAGCCATGGAAGACGGAACCGGATTAAAGCGTTTCCACAATATGTTCCCGGATCGTTTTTTTGACGTGGGAATTGCAGAGGGACATGCAGTGACTTTTGCGGCGGGGCTGGCGGCGGCTGGGATGAAACCTGTGCTGGCAGTGTACTCTTCTTTTCTTCAAAGGGCATATGATCAGATGCTGCATGATGTGTGCATCCAGGATCTTCCGGTAACCTTTACTGTGGATCGGGCAGGGCTTGTGGGAAGCGACGGAGAGACCCATCAGGGGATCTTTGATTTGTCTTATCTTTCTACGATTCCCAATATGAGCATACTGGCCCCCAAGAATAAGTGGGAGCTTTCTGATATGGTGAAATTTGCGGTGAATTTCGGGCATCCGATTGCCATCCGGTATCCCAGAGGACAAGCTTATGACGGACTAAAAGAGCACAGAGAGAAAATCATTTACGGGAAAAGCGAAGTGATTTACTGGAAAAATAAGTTGCCGGGAGAGGCTTTCGAACTCCATTCTGAGCAGAAAGAAGGGGCTGAAGCCAAAGTTCCGTTTGTCCCAGGGGAACCGGCTTCCGGCAGGATCGCGCTTCTGGCGGTAGGCAGCATGGTGAAAACGGCAGAGGAAGTCTGGCGGAAATTGAGGGAAGAATACCAGTGTACACTGGTGAATGTCCGGTTTGTGAAACCCATGGATACGGAATTAATAGAGCTGTTGGCAAAAGAGCATGATCTTCTGGTAACAATGGAAGAAAATGTCCTGAGCGGAGGCTTTGGAGAGCATGCGGCCCGATATCTGAAAAGCCTTCAGGAAGGGGAAGTTTCTGACTGTCCATCAAATTTGCCGGGACAGAAAAAGGATTTTGGTGAAGAACACTCCGGGCAGGCCGGAATACTAAATATTGCAATTCCGGATATTTACGTGGAGCATGGAAATGTAGAGGTTCTCCGAAAAGAACTGGGAATTGACAGTGAATCTGTCACTGGCAGGATTTTAGCAGCGATGAAATCTGATTGTGAAGGGGCAATAAACCGAAAGAAAGGCGCAACATGAAAGAAAGATTGGATGTGCTGTTAACGCAGCGGGGCCTTGCCCCTTCCAGAGAAAAAGCAAAGGCCATGATTATGGAAGGAAACGTATTTGTAGACGGCCAGCGGGAGGACAAGGCCGGAACTTCTTTTGACGAAAAGGTCGCTATAGAAGTTCGGGGAAATACCCTGAAATATGTCAGCCGGGGCGGCCTGAAGCTGGAAAAGGCAATACAGAATTTTGATATCAGCCTTACGGATAAAATCTGCATGGATATCGGGGCGTCTACCGGAGGCTTTACCGACTGTATGCTTCAAAACGGCGCGGCAAAAGTCTATGCGGTAGATGTGGGATACGGTCAGTTTGCCTGGAAGCTGAGGCAGGATCAGCGGGTGGTCTGTATGGAAAAGACAAATATCCGCTATGTAACGCCGGAAGATATCGGAGATGTGCTGGATTTTGCTTCGGTGGATGTCTCTTTTATTTCTCTTACCAAAGTGCTGCCGGCGGCAAAAGAGCTTCTCAGTGAAACAGGTGAAATGATATGTCTGATAAAACCTCAGTTTGAGGCCGGAAAAGAAAAAGTGGGGAAGAAAGGCGTGGTCAGGGATCCTAAAGTGCATCAGGAGGTCATTGAGAGGATTCTGGCGTTTGCGGAAGAAACAGGCTTTGCTGTCCGCAGCCTGGAATTTTCTCCCATTAAAGGGCCTGAGGGAAATATCGAATATCTGGTACATATACAAAAAGGAATGGAACGTCAGGAGGAGCCGGTGGATGTGGCGGCTGTGGTAGCGCAGGCCCATGGGACACTGACCTAAAATTATGAAACATTTTTATATTATTGTAAATCCCGCAAGGGACGCTCATTTGAAATTAACAAAAAAGATCCAGGATTTCATAATCGAAAAGGGCGGAATATGCGAATATCAGGCTAATCTGGAATTAGAGGGCATCCCCTTCGACCGAAAGAAAATCCCGGAAGATACGGAATGCATTCTGGTAGTGGGAGGAGACGGCACGCTGCTTCGGGCGGCCAGAAATATTGCGGAGCGGGATATTCCCCTGATTGGAATCAATACCGGCCATCTGGGATATCTCTGCGAGCTGGAAGCGGATACGGCCATTGCCGGAGCAGAGCAGCTGTTGGCGGGTGAAAGATATACCATTGAGCGGCGGATGCAGTTATCCGGCTGCTGCATTACAAGGGCAGGACGGGAGCCGGAGCGGACGGCCTTAAATGATATTGTCATTCACCGCTGCGGCAGACTGCAGGTGGTGGATTTGATTATTTCTGTCAATGGAGAATATTTGAATACCTACCGGGCAGACGGTATGATTCTTGCGACCCCCACTGGTTCCACCGGCTACAGCATGTCCTGCGGAGGGCCGATTGTAGATCCCAAGGCCAGCCTTTTGCTGGTCACCCCCATCAGTCCCCATACGCTCAATGCCAAAAGCATTGTATTGGCTCCAGAGGATGAAATTACAGTGGAAGTGGCAAAGCGCAGCAGTGAGCAGGAGGAAGAATTAGAGGTCAGCTTTGATGGGGATCATGTGGGAATTCTTCGGGCAGGAGAGAAGATTATCGTGAAAAAAGCCCATATCAGCACCGGGATTCTAAAGCTCAGCCAACTGAGTTTTTTAGAAAGGCTTCGGAAGAAACTGCAGGGATATACCTGACAGAAATTGCCGAGGGGCCTTCGGGCGGCAGATGAAAAAGATGAGATTTTCTGTGCAGGGCAGGAGGAAAAAATGAAAGCAAAGCGTCACGCGAAAATTTTGGAAATCATTTCAAAATTCAGTATCGAAACACAGGAAGAACTTTCGGAGCATCTGGAGCAGGAAGGTTTCTCCGTGGCCCAGGCCACAGTTTCCAGGGATATTCGTGAATTGAAGCTGACCAAAGCGCCGGACGGCTCTGGCCGGCAGAAATATATTTCCCTGAAGGAGAAGCAGCCGGATATGAGTGAAAAATATATCCGGGTGTTCCGGGACGGATTTGTTTCCATGGATATGGCTCAGAATATTCTGGTGATCCGGACTGTTTCCGGTATGGCCATGGCGGTTGCGGCGGCTCTGGATTCCCTGGACTGCCATGAGATTGTGGGGAGTATTGCAGGAGATGATACCATCATGTGTGCCGTGCGCACCGTGGAGGATACAGAAATTTTAATGGAAAGACTGCGGAAGATTACAGAGAGGTAACCCGCCGGCGAAGCAGAGCGCTGCAGAAAGCGGAATTGCCGCAGACGAGAGGAGAAAGATATATGTTAGTAAGCCTGCATGTAAAAAATCTGGCATTGATGGAAGAAGCGGAGGTGGAGTTCGGCAATGGCCTGAATATTCTTTCGGGAGAAACGGGGGCCGGAAAGTCCATTATTATCGGCTCCATCAATCTTGCTCTGGGAGAGAAAGCGCCCAGGGAAATGCTGCGGGAGCATGCGGAATATGCGCTGGTGGAATTGATTTTTCGGGTGGAGAATGAAGAGCAGAGAAAGCTGCTGGCGGAACTGGATATTTTTCCAGAAAATGATGAAATTATCATGTCCCGGAAGATTACAGCTTCCCGAAGCGTAGGAAAAATCAATTCTGAAACCGTATCCCTGGCCTGTATGAAACAGGCAGCGTCTTATCTGATTGATATTCATGGACAGCATGAGCATCAGTCTCTGCTTCACAAAAAGAAGCATCTGGAAATCCTGGATGAATACGGAAAGGATCAATTGGAAGGAAAAAAGAAAATTCTCAAACAGAAATATCAGGAATATCAGGGAATTTTAGAAGAGAAAAAGCAGGCTTTTTCTGAGGGAGAGGGCAGAGAGCGGGAATTATCTTTTCTGGAATATGAGATACAGGAGATAGAGAACGCCAATCTGATCCCGGGAGAAGATGAAGAACTGGAAATTTCTTACCGGAAGATGGCAAATAACCGCAAGATTATGGAAGCGGCAGGAACCGCCTACGAAATGACCGGCCAGGGAGGGAGCGCCACGGAACAGCTTGGACGGGCCCTTCGGGAACTTCAGACCGTGGCGGATTTTGATCCGAAGCTGGAGGGGATGTGCAGCCAGCTTGCGGAAGTGGACAGCCTTCTGAATGATTTTAACCGGGAACTGTCAGGCTATATTTCTGAGGAAGAGTTTGAAGAAGAAACCTTTTTTGAAGTGGAGAAACGGCTGGATGAAATCAATCACCTCAAAGATAAATTCGGGGGAAGCATTGAAGCAGTGCTGAAAGAAAAAGAAGAAAAGCAGAAGAGATACGGCAGGCTGAAGGATTATGAGCAATATCTGGAAGAACTGGAACAGCGTCTGGGAAAAGCTGAAGCAGATCTGCGGAAAATTTCATCGGAGGTTTCCAAAATCAGGAAAAAATACGCGAAAAAACTGACCAAACAGATTCAGAGCGGCCTGGTGGATCTGAATTTTCTGGATGTAAACTTTACCATGGAATTCCAGGAAACCAAGGGATATACGGCCAACGGGCAGGATGAGGCGGAATTTCTGATTTCCACCAATCCGGGAGAACCCTTAAAGCCTTTGGGAAAAGTGGCTTCCGGCGGAGAATTGAGCCGGATCATGCTCGCCATTAAAACCATTCTGGCCAAAAGCGATCAGATCGAAACATTGATTTTTGATGAGATAGACGCAGGGATCAGCGGCCGAACAGCCCAGATGGTGGCGGAGAAAATGAATGTGATTGGAAAAAATCATCAGGTGATCTGTATTACCCATCTTCCCCAGATTGCGGCCATGGCGGACTATCACTTTTTGATCAGCAAAAATGTGGTAAATAATGTTACCGCGTCCAGTATCTGCCTGTTGGATGAAAGGGAAAGCGTCGCAGAGCTGGGACGAATGCTGGGCGGCGTGAAAATTACGGACACGGTAATGGAAAGCGCCCGGGAGATGAAAGAACTTGCGGTGGCTGTGAAAAAATCCCAGAGTTAAATCATCGAAAATTTCACATACTAAAAAGGATTTACGGCGAAAGTCCCTGATTTTCATCGTATGGACCGCTAACAGGCGGGCGGAACTTTAAAAGGATGTGAAATGATGAAAGAAAAAAAGCTGGTTAAATTTCAGAAATGGATGGCGCGGGGGAGTTTACTTGCAGGCATTTGCTGGGGGATCTTTTTTTCGTTTTATTTCATGGAAGAATCCATACCGGACAAAATCCGGATTGAAAAAGGGAGGGAAGAGAAATTTGATTTTCACCTTCCTGTCACCGGAGAAATGGAACAGGAAGGCTTGGAGGTGTTTGGCAACCAGTCTCCGGAGGTAGAAAAAGATAAAATCAAACTGGATTTAAATCAAAGTTTTTCCTTAAAATCTCAGGAACAGGGCAGTTATTCCATCACCTGCAAGCTGTTCGGCCTGTTTCACATGAAAGAAGTAGATGTGGAGGTTGTGGAGCAGGAACAGGTGGTGCCCTGCGGGATTCCGGTGGGAATTTATGTAAAAACGGATGGGATTCTGATTATCGGCACAGGAACGGTAACCGGAAGCGACGGTATGAATTACGAGCCGGCGGAAAATCTGGTGAAAAGCGGGGATTATGTCAAAACGGTCAATGACCAGGTGATTGAAAGCAAGGAAGATCTGATTGAAAAAATTAACCAGTGCCAGGGGGAACCTGTCATACTGGGAATTTTGCGTGAAGAGGAATATATTCAGTTAAAGCTGCAGCCGGTCCAGACGGCCGAGGAGGAATATAAACTGGGGATCTGGGTCAGGGATGATTTGGCCGGAGTTGGAACATTAACTTTTTATGATGAGCAGAAACAGTACGGCGCATTAGGGCATCCGGTCAGTGATCTGGATACGGGGACTCAGGTAAGCATGGGGGAAGGCACCCTTTATGACGCGGAAATCGCAGGAATCACCAAAGGAGAAAAAGGAAATCCCGGTGAAATTGCCGGAGTGATTACCTATCTGGATCAGTACCGGCTGGGAACGGTAGAAGAAAACACCAATGTGGGCATCTACGGCAATCTGGAAAAAACCCCGGAAAAGATCGGAGAGGAAAATTTTTACCCGGTTGGATTCAAACAGGAAATCCAGGAGGGAGAGGCGAAAATTATCTCCACCGTTTCCGGGGAGCGAAAGGAGTATTCCATTGTGATTACAGACTTGGATTATAACAGCGAGAATAAGGGAATTTTGTTCCAGGTGACGGATGCGGAGCTTTTGAACCTGACTGGGGGAATCGTGCAGGGCATGTCGGGTTCGCCAATCATTCAGAATGGCGCCGTGATTGGCGCTGTGACGCATGTCTTCGTACAAGATGCCACCAAGGGGTATGGGATATTTATTGAAAATATGCTGGAGCATTGACAAGGGCAGTATAGAAGGAAAAGAAGAACGGTGCCGAGGCAGGCTTGCCTGTCAGAGGCACGTTCTTCTTTTTCTGTGTGATGTCCGGCGAAAGCCGGACATCGGTTAATCGCGAAGCGATTACCGATGCTACCCTATACAGGGAAGAGGGATAGCTTGTGGTGTTCGGCATTTTATGATAAAATTTATCTGGATATGATAAATTCAAATAAAAGCACAATGTTTAAGGGGATAATTGAAATGAGCGTTAAATGGGAATTTCCAAGCAATGATTATGGGATATTGAATGGTATTGGTGAAGCTGGAATAGAAACATTTAAAGGGTTGCCATATCGTTCTCTAGCAAGAGAAATATGCCAAAATTCACTGGACGCTGCCTTGGTGCAGTCCCAACCGGTCAGGGTTGAATTTATGAGCTCTTTTTTGTCAGATAAGGATATACCAGATTTTGATGCATTAAAAAAAGCATTAAAATTATGTTATGAATTTTGGGCGGAGCAAAAGAATAAGAAAACAATGGACTTTTTCAAGCAGGCAATGAAGGTATCAGAGAACACGAAGATTTCACTTTTGCGCATTAGTGATTTTAACACAACAGGTTTAACAGGTTCAGATCAGGATTATAATACCCCATGGCAAAATTTGGTAAAGGCTTCCGGTGTGTCAGATAAAGCGGGTTTTTCTGGTGGGAGTTTTGGTATTGGGAAATCGGCGCCGTTTGCTTGTTCAGATCTAAGAACCGTTTTTTATGCCACACAGGATAAAGATGGGCTGAAAGCTTTTCAAGGCATTGCACGCTTGGTTTCCTTTAAAAAGAAAGGATTTGTGGGCTTAAATGCAGATGAAATATCAACAGGGATTGGTTACTATGGAGAAACCAGAAGAAAAAGTGCAATTAGAGAATGCATATCTTTGGATCAAAGATTTAGCCGTAATCAAAGCGGTACAGATGTGTTTATACTTGGATTCCAAAATAAAGACAATTGGAAAAATGAAATGGTAAAATCGGTACTGGAAGATTTTTTGTGTGCAATTTATGAAGGGAAATTGATTGTACGTATTCAAGAGATAGAAATTTCTAAAAGAACTTTGGCGGAGGTAATAGAGGACTATAAGGAAGAAGCCAAAACGGCTTATAATTATTATCAGGTATTAATCTCTCCGGAAACTGAGGAAAGAGAGTTTCAGTTTGAGGATTTGGGAAAGGTGAAATTTTATTTGCTGATACAGAAAAATCTTCACCGCCGGGTGTTGATGAGCCGCAGTAACGGCATGAAAGTGTTTGATCAGAAAAATATTTCTTCCACAATTCAATTTGCTGGCATTTGTGTTTTAAATGATAATGGAATCAATAGTTATTTCAGGGAAATGGAGAACCCACAGCACAATGCATGGGAGCCAGAGCGGCACCATCAGCCCAAGGAGGCAAAGAAGAAAAAGCAGTCTTTGGCAAGACAAATAAAAAATATAGTAATTGAATTTGGAAAGAATACGACAGTAGACGAAATGGATGCAGAAGGCATGGGGGAGTTTTTGCCGGATAATATGATAGAATCCAGCCAAAGAGAAGGTGAGAAGGAAGAAACTGTTACAGATAGAACAAAAGATATTGATATCGTGCTATCAAATTTGAAAACGGCGCAAAGAGGATTTGAAAAGCTGCAGGTAGGGAAAAGTGGGGAAGAAGAGGAGGTAATTGGAGCGGAAATAGAAATAGGAACTGGAGAAAGTGGAGGCAGGGACTATGGAGAAGATAATCCTCATAAGACGAAGGAGGGAAGTTCTTTCGGCAAGGAAGAGAGAGATGGAAACGGAACAAACGGGATTGGAAATACCGAATATGCAGTAGGCAACGAAGATGAAAATAGAGAAGAGATTGTTAGACACCTTTTTGAAGTACATATTATGTCTGTAAGGATGATTCTTGTTGATGCAAGGCAAAAAAAGTATAGGTTGATATTTAAGCCTCAAAAGAATGCCAAAAGCGCATATTTGCAGCTGCAGTTGTCAGGAGAACAAAAAAATGTAGATGTAAATATTCTTTCAGCAGTAAGACTGGACAACCAAGCAAATTTAAAATGTACTTATAATAAAATTTATTTGGATGATATTGTGGAAACAAGAACTTTGTCAGTTGAATTTTGTATTGCATTTTCCGAACCAAGTTCAATGGAGGTGAGTTTGTATGGATATCCGTTATAAGTTATATCCATATCCGGTTTTATCTGCAGCAACTGATGATTATAAGGATGGGCAGTTTACTTTTAAGGTGCAGCAGGAACTAGGGATCCGTGAGGTTATACTTAAAATTAACCTAGAATTAAAGAATGAAAGTTTGTCGGAATTGATTCAGGCAGACAAAGCGGAATTTGTTGTCCATATTGAGTGTCCATACACATCTTACAGGGAGGCGTTGAGGTTTCAGGATACGGAGTATGTACGCAAGATTTCCGAAAAGAACTTAAATGGAAAAGTTTCTGTCTGTGCATTTTTGGTCGCAAAGGTAAATATCAAAAACTATATCAATAAAAGTTGGAATGAAGTTTATAAAGGCTTGGCTTTTGATCTGGAACGGGGCAGTATTCTGGCAATTGGAGGGCAATATGACTTGCATGTAATAAAGGAAATGGAAAATCTGGCAAAGGTTCCATCTATTTTTACTATTTGCCGTTCTGCGGCAGATAATGAGGAGGAAATGAAAATTGATATTGCGGATCATAAGATAGCAATAACATTAAGCAGCGAGGGGTTTCAAAATTATAAACTGCTTGCAGCTATGCCGCAGATTATACCTGTTTTACATTCTATGCTTATACTTCCGGCGCTGATATACGTTTTTGAAACACTGCTTAGGGAAGGGACAGAAGATTTTGAAACAAGAAGGTGGTTTAGAGTGCTTGAAAAAACTTTAGCAAAAGATAAAATTAGTTTAAACCAAGATACGCTGAATAGTATTCCTTCTTATGAATTGGCACAGAAACTTCTTGATTTGCCAATTCAGAAAGCATTGTCAGCGATGTCATTTGAAGATAATATTGAGGAGGAATAAGGCAGTGAAAATTCATTTTTTAAAAGAAGATGCACTGGTTGCGTTGAAAACCAATATTCCGTCACATTTGAAATATTATAAACATCCGGCCAATGATTGGATTTATGAGTATTTTGAGGGTGAAAATCCTTTCATGGAATATCAGACCGAAGTGGAGGAATTTTCTTTAACGTCTGATGATACAGGTGATTTGGGAAAGCAGGATGTAAAAAATGTGATTGTATTATATTCAGCAATGAAATCATTGTCAGACACGCAAGCAACAGATGAAAGATTATGGGCAGGGTTATGCCATGGGGATTTATGGGATTATTTACATAGGCGGTTTAATATGGAAAATAATGGAAACAATAAAGAGAAGGATATAAAGGCACGTTATTTTTTCGGGCAGAATAAAAAGCGGTCATTAATTGTGAATCCCTTATCGAAACTGTGGTGGATTGGACGTTTGACATATGACAAAGATAAGAGGGATCCATTTGAACTGACAAAGTATTTGGAGAATGATTTTGCTACAAAGACCCTTGTAATATTTTCTAATAATTATATGGGAAACCATACTATCAGCATTGCACTTTTATCTGCTCTTTCAAAGCTTGAAAAAGACGGATTTGTACTAAAAGGGCGCAGGAAGAGAGATATTTATTATGAAGCAACAAAGTATCTGAATGTTTTGGGAGGCACCTATATTTTAGATTATTTTACGAAAGAGGAGATAGAAGATAAAGTAATAAGATATCTGAAGGGATTGAAATAGTAAAGATTTATATGATGGTATGTAGTTGGTATATTTTGAAGGGGAAGAAGGTGACATTCAATGACTGTAGAGGATATTATGTCAGGAGAATCAGAGTATATTGAGTTTAAACAGGAAGTTCCAAAAAAAAGTGAAGTTTATATGAAAACAGTAATTGCATTTGCAAATGGCAGTGGGGGAAAAATTGTGTTTGGTGTGGAAGACCGTACATTTAAAGTTCTAGGAATCAACCAGGAAGATGCTTTCTCCATAATGGATGGAATTACTTCGGCAATCTGTGACAGTTGTACACCGATGATAATGCCAATTGTGACATTGGCCTCTATTGAGGAAAAGGTTGTAATTGTGGTAAATATAATGCCAGGCAGTCAGCGTCCATATTATCTTAAGGCAAAGGGAAAGGAAAAAGGAACTTATATCCGAGTGTCAGGAACTACCAGACCAGCGGATTCGTTTGTGATTAAGGAATTAGAATTTGAGGGCGTCAATCGGTGTTTTGACCAGACCTATGCAGCGCCAGAAGCAAGTGTTACAGAGAATGAAGTTGAGCGTTTGTGTGATAGGATGTATCAATATGCGGTGGAACATTGTAATTCTGCGGAGGCGTCAGAGAGAATTTATCGCCCGACAAAACAAAATTTATTAAGTTGGGGATTTTTAGTAAAACAGGGAAATAAGTGTTATCCTACAAATGCTTTTCTGCTTATGACAAGTAATTTATTTCCGCAGGCAACAATACAATGTGCTGTATTTAAGGGGAAAGACAGAGATGTATTTATTGATCGGAGAGAATACAATGGGGATATTGTGACACAGCTGGATGCGGCATATGAGTATGTCCTGCGCAATATAAATATGGGTTCCGAGATCAATGGGCTATACAGAACCGATATATATGAACTACCAACAGAATGTATCAGGGAGATGATTTGTAATGCTGTGGTTCATCGAAGCTATCTGCATCCCTCAAGTATACAAGTAGCAGTGTATGATGATCGTGTGGAAGTGACTTCTCCGGGGATGCTCTTTGGAAGCTTGAGATTGAAAGATATAAGAGAAGGGATTTCCATACCAAGGAATCGGGCATTGGTATATGCGTTTACTTATATGAATATTATGGAGCACTGGGGTAGCGGGATACCGAGGATTATCAGAAGATGCCGGGAACTTGGGTTAGAAGAGCCGGAATTAATGGAAATTGCAGGAAGTTTTCGCATAAACTTATTCCGTTTTTTGGATAAAACCAGAATTGGAAAAAGTACGGATAAAATACCAAAAAGTACGGATAAAGTAAGGGAAAGTACGGATAAAATGCCAAAAAGTACGGATAAAACGCAAAAATGTATGGAAAAGGTACGGAAAAGTACGGATAAATCAAATGGCAATTATAAAAAGATTATTCAGTATATAGAGGAAAGAGGGACAATAACGAATAAAGAAGTTCAGGATTTGCTGAATGTAAAAGATTCCCGTGCATTAAAAATATTAAAAGAACTGGTAGAGGCAGGGGTATTGAAAAAAGAAGGTAAATTAAAAGGAAGCTATTACAAATTGAAGTAATTTGTCAGAATTTGTTGTCCTTCATTTGACACACTCATGAGCGGAAGCCCCATTATCCAGAATGGAAAAATCATCGGAGCAGTCACTCATGTGTTTGTTCAGGACGCGTCAAAAGGATATGGAATATTTATTGAAAATATGCTGCAGCATTGAGCGGCGTAAAAATAAAGAAACACAGGCGTAACGGTTTTGAGATTACTGTAAGTAATAAGGAAAGCCGTTAGTTCAGGAGGAGAGGAAGGGCAAAGGGAAGGTAAGATGGGAGAGGCGCGGCCTGTTTCCCACCTTCCGTTCAGTTTGAAGAGTTTATTACCTTTCCGGCATTTGAAACTCTGCAAGCCCTTTATTTAAATAATCGTTAAATGGTTTCATAATGCAAAAAAGCCCGGCTGCTTTTGTGAGAAATGCTTCGGCGTCATGCAGTTCTTCATCTTTGAGGGGATATTCCAGATACCAGCTCTTAAATTTTAAGTATTCTGCCTGCGGGTGATCTTTGTCGTATCCTGCGGGGACATTTTTGAGCGCCGATCCCTGTACAGCAAAATATTTCTCAAATTCCGGATCATGGATGATGTGTTCAAGTTCCTCGCCGTTTTGCGCAATATAGTCACGAACCATTTTTGTCGCGTCTTTGAACATGTCCGCAAACAGTCCGCCGCCTAAGAAAGACTGGCCGCCGGGTTTTATCATGAGATAATATCCCACAGGAACCGGCAGCTTTCCTTTTGAAGAAATATGGGCGCGGAATGCCGGGTTATAGGGTGATTTATCATGGCTGAACCTGGTATCTCTTGTCAGTTTAAAGGTAAGTTTTTTCGGCTCATTATGCAGTACGCTGCTGTCAAATTCACCGATCCGAAGGATCAGAGCTTCAATCAACGCTTCAAATTCTGTGTTTGCTGCTTTGTTTTCTGCTTTATGTTCATGATACCATTCCCGGTTGTTGTTTTCCCTTAAATCAGAAAGGTAATTTAGAATAAGCTGTGTATTCATTTATGATTCCTCCTATGCGTTTGTGACAACGGAATAAGAAGTTCCGTCTAAGAATTTTTGGATAAACTCTTTCAGGCTTGCCGGAGATCCATAGGTCTTGCAAAAGGCAAATTCCTGCGAAAGATTATCGATGTTTTCCATAGCCTCTTTTACTTCAAGCATGGCGTCCTTGGGGACAGCGGAAGTGAAGTCCAGCTGCGCAGGGTGAATCCTGTGGTTTTGAATGGCGTAATTGACTCTGTCTGCGCAGCGGCATGTTCCATTTCCGTATTCGCCGCAGTATTCCTCTAAGAAATCCGCCATTTTTTTGCGGATTCTGGAAAGCCGCTGCCGGTAGGCTTCCGGAGTGATACCCAGAATGTCGCCTGCAATTCGGCTGTCCACCTGGAACATTGTCCCTAAAATAAAGATGCATCTGCTTTCTGGGTCAAGGCACTGCAGCATAACATTTGTGCAGGATAGTTTCAGTTCTTCTGCCAAAATGGATTTTTCCACATTCTGCGTTAAATCGGGCACATCGTCAATTTTTCCGTTTTTAATATCATCCCCATAGAATTCAAAGCTGAGAGGAAACTTTGCGAACATATGCTTCTGATAGTTTTTCAGGTGATTCACCGCAATGCGGAACGCCCAGGTGGAAAATGCGCTTTCCCCCTTAAAAGAAGACAGGTGGGTGATGATTTTTAACAGGATATCCTGGGCGGCGTCCTCAGCGTCAGGGAAAGTGCCGAGCATACGCAAGGACAGGTTAAATACCAAATCCTGTACGCTGAGAATAACGGTTTCCAGAGATTCCTTATCTCCGGCAGTGGCTTTTTCAATGAAAGCCAATAGTTCTTCGTTCGTCATATTTTTCATGGCTGTTTACCTCCTATATTGTATTAGACAACGGAAAACCGGCCGTGTGACAGGAAAAATAAATTATTTCATTTTTTCCTGCCTGCTTTGACGCGTTCTTCCGTTTATCGGTTTTTCCGTTTGACGGAGCCTTGATGCGTTGCAGTATGATATTTATAGTATACTTTACTTTTCGGAAAAATGAAATGAATGGTTGGAAGGATTATTTACGGTTATTTCTTGACAGTTCCATAGATTGTTCGCTGTAGTTTTAAGTAATTTTGCATAAAGTAGCGGTTGCAGTCATCTGGGTAGCGAAAACGCAAATCAGATTTACCTTTACACCGTACATCCTCTTTGGTATAATAAACCCATCAAACGAAAATATATAAGAAAAGGGATGACAAGAAATGATGGTTTTTATAATCGGAGGCGTGGTGCTGGTTGCGGTAATTATTTCTGTAATAGCGTCTGTAGCCGGAGCAGTGGCAGGAGTCGTGGACGAGGACAGCGAGGATTAATTTTCTGAATACTGCAAATGATACGGGAATTATCGTTAGAACGATTCGTACCGGAGTGTATTGGAGGGATTTTCAATATGCTCCGGGAAAGGCTTTTCTATCATGATAATTCCTTTTTTCGTACCGTGAAAAAATTTGCAGGGAGAACCGCAGGGAAGGCTTTCGGAAGCATTCCTTATGGATTCTTAAGCCTGCGGGAATGGAGCGCAGATTTTGAAGGAGCATATTGTATATAAAGTTCAGCCGGGCAGCATAGCAGAAGAACTGGAGGTAACGCCGGGGGACGCGCTGCTGTCTGTAAACGGCCATGAAATCGAAGACGTCTTTGATTACCATTACCATACGAATGAAGAATATCTTACCGTTGCAATCCGCAAGGAGAACGGCGAGGAATGGGAACTGGAGATTGAGAAAGAATATGAAGAAGATTTGGGCATTGAATTTGAGAACGGCCTGATGGATGACTATAAGTCCTGCCAGAATAAATGCATTTTCTGCTTTATCGATCAGATGCCCGCGGGGATGCGGGAAACGCTGTATTTTAAGGACGACGATTCCAGGCTTTCGTTTCTCCAGGGGAATTATGTGACTCTTACCAATCTAAAAGAACATGATTTGGAACGGATTCTGGAATATAAGCTTGGGCCGATCAATATTTCGGTGCAGACTACAAATCCCCAGCTTCGCTGCAGGATGCTGAACAACCGGTTTGCAGGAGAGGCGTTAAAAAAGATAGACACGCTCTATGAGGCGGGGATTCCCATGAACGGCCAGATTGTCCTCTGCAAGGGCGTCAATGACGGAGAGGAATTAAGGCAGAGCATAGAAGATTTAATGAAATATATGCCGGTGATGGAAAGCGTGTCGGTGGTTCCGGTGGGGTTAAGCAGGTACCGGGAGGGGCTGTATCCTTTGGAGCCTTTTACCGAAGAAGACGCCGGTGACGTGCTTGAAGTAATCCATCATTATCAGAAACTGTGCATGGAGCAGTTTGGCCTTCATTTTATCCATGCCAGCGACGAATGGTATTTGCTGGCGGGGCAGGAGCTGCCGCCGGAAGAAAATTATGACGGATATCTTCAGCTGGAAAACGGCGTGGGCATGCTGCGGCTTCTTAAGGAGGAATTTGGGGAAGCGCTGGAACGGGCAAGGGAACAGAGAGGACAGGATGGTTTCCAGGAACAGGAGAAAAGGGAAAAAATCACCATTGCCACAGGCGTTCTTGCCGCCCCTGTGCTGCGGGAACTGGTTTCACAATTTCAGGAGGTTTTTCCGGAAAAAGAGATTCAGGTAATTCCTGTGCAGAATCACTTTTTCGGAGAACGGATTACGGTTTCCGGGCTGCTGACGGGACAGGACATTTTAGAGCAGCTAACGGGCAGGGAACTGGGAGACAGGCTGCTTCTGCCCTGCAATCTTCTGCGCAGCGGGGAAGAGACTTTTCTGGACGACATTACCGTTTCTCAGGTGGAAAGTGCTTTACAAGTGAAGACAGATATTGTAAAATCAAGCGGACAGGATTTGGCGTCGTGTTTGATGAGGGAAAGTCAGACAGAATTTGACACTGTGTTTGATGAGAGAAAGTCAGACAGAATTTGACGCTGTGTTTGATGAGAGAAAGTTAGGAGAGTGGAATGAGTAAACCAGTAGTTGCAGTAGTGGGGCGTCCCAACGTGGGAAAATCCACCTTGTTCAATGCGTTGGCAGGGGAGCGGATTTCCATTGTGCAGGATACGCCGGGAGTTACCAGAGACAGAATCTATGCCGAAGTAAGCTGGCTGGATAAGAACTTTACCCTGATTGACACCGGAGGAATTGAGCCGGAGAGCAAAGACATTATTTTATCCCAGATGCGGGAACAGGCGCAGATTGCCATTGATACAGCGGATGTGATTATTTTCATGACAGATGTGCGCCAGGGCTTGGTGGACGCGGATTCCAAGGTTGCGGATATGCTGCGCCGCTGCGGGAAGCCGGTGGTGCTTGTGGTGAACAAGGTGGACAGCTTTGAGAAATACATGACAGATGTCTACGAATTTTACAATTTAGGAATCGGCGATCCGATCCCTGTTTCTTCAGCCTCAAGGCTGGGAATCGGCGATATGCTGGATGAGGTGGCTAAATATTTTCCGGAAGATGCGGATACAGGAGAGGAAGATGAGCGGCCAAAGGTTGCAGTTGTGGGAAAGCCCAATGTGGGCAAATCCTCCCTGATCAATCATCTGCTGGGAGAAGAACGGGTGATTGTGTCAGAGATTGCGGGAACCACCAGAGACGCCATTGATACGGAAATCACCTGGCAGGATCGGGAATATGTGTTTATTGATACGGCAGGCTTAAGAAGGAAGAGCAAGATTAAGGAAGAGTTGGAGCGGTTCAGTATTATCCGCGCAGTTACGGCTGTGGAGCGGGCCGATGTGGTGATCGTGGTTATTGACGCCACTGAAGGCGTGACGGAACAGGACGCCAAGATTGCAGGAATCGCCCATGAACGGGGCAAGGGAATTATTATTGCCGTAAACAAATGGGATGCCATTGAAAAAGACGACAAGACCATTTACAAGCACACGGATCGGATTCGCCAGATCTTAAGCTTTATGCCTTATGCGGAAATTCTCTTTATTTCGGCAAAGACAGGCCAGCGCACCCGGAAGCTTTTTGACATGATTGATGTGGTTTTGGAAAACAACTCCATGCGGGTTGCGACGGGAGTGCTGAACGAGATTATGACGGAAGCTGTCGCCATGCAGCAGCCCCCTTCCGATAAGGGCAAGCGGCTGAAGCTGTTTTATATCACCCAGGTGGCAGTTAAGCCGCCCACCTTTGTGATATTTGTAAATGATAAGGAACTGATGCATTTTTCTTATACCAGATATTTGGAAAACCGCATTCGGGAAGCGTTTGGATTTCAGGGCACATCGCTGAAATTCATTATTCGGGAGAGAAAGGAAGGGTAGTATGATACTGAGCAGAGTAATTTGTCTTGCCATTGGTTATGTTTTGGGGCTGTTTCAGACAGGCTTTATCTATGGAAAGCTTCACCATATTGATATTCGGGAATACGGAAGCGGCAACGCAGGAGCCACCAACACACTGCGTACCCTGGGTTGGAAAGCTGGTTTGATTACGTTTCTGGGAGACGCGGGAAAGGCTATGCTGTCCATGCTGATTGCCTGGCTGCTGTTTCGTGACAGATATCCAGGCGCCGTGCATTTGCTGGAAATGTACGCCGGCCTTGGAACGGTTCTGGGCCACAATTTTCCTTTCTACATGAAATTCAAAGGAGGAAAGGGCATTGCCTGTACGGCAGGGTTTTTGTTTGCTTTTTATCCGCCTCTGACAGTTCTGTGCCTCCTGGTATTTGTGGTGACTGTGGCTGTTACCCGCTATGTGTCTCTGGGTTCTATTCTGGTGTCTCTGTGCTTTTATATTCAGCTGATTGTATTTGGCCAGTTGGGGCGTCTGTGGGTGGATCCGAAGCTGCTGCCGGAGGTTTACGCTGTGGGCGCTGTATTTACCATTCTGGCTATCTGGCGGCATCGGGCCAATATTAAGCGCTTGCTGAGCGGAACGGAGAATAAGATTTCTGTCAGCAAGTCGGGGGATCTTAAGAAAAATTCATAAGATGATTACGAAAGAGAATCCCACGGGAAAGGGATTCTCTTTTCTAATGCTAGAGCGTGTCTTAAAATTCATTCCCGCAATCTGCCGCCCCACTTCACACCAGATTTCATGCTGAATTTAGTCAATGTAGCCCACTACACCTCCGAAATTCAGCATAAAATCTGATGTAAATTGGGACGACATCTTGCGGAAAGCAATTTTAAGACACGCTCTAGGAGCAGAAAAAAAGGAGAAGAAAATGCTAAACCAAGGGGACAGATTAAACAGCCGCTATGAAATTCAAAGAATGCTTGGAGCAGGAGGCTCTTCGCGTGTTTATCTGGCTTATGACAGAGAACAGAAGAGAAATCTGGCGGTTAAGGAAATACGGAAAATTCCGGGGGATGGGGAAGAGATACATACGAAAATGATGCGGCGGGAAACGGAGCTGATCCAGAGACTGAATTATCCTTATTTTCCGCGGATAGAGGAAGTTTTGGAAAGGGAAGAAGCTTTTTATGTTGTGATGGAATATCTGGAAGGGGAGACGTTAGAGCAAGTGCTGCAGCGGTCAGGACCCCAGTCTCAGAAAAATGTAACGCGGTGGGCCAGGGATATGTGTCTGGTGCTGGGGTATCTTCACAATTGCCGGCCGCAGGTGGTTTACCGGGATATGAAGCCTGGGAATATCATGCTGCAGCCCGGAGGCAATCTGAGGCTGATTGATTTTGGAGCGGTTTTTGAGGAAGGAGCAGATTCTTTAAATCTTGGAACCAGAGGGTATGCGGCGCCGGAGCAGCTTGCCGGGGAACCGGCGGACGCCAGGACAGATATTTACGGTTTGGGAGTGACCATGTATCATCTTTTGACCGGGCAGGATCCAAGGCAAGTGCCGGACGGGCAGTTTCGGATTCGCCGCTGCAGCCGCTCTTTGTCCCGAAAACTGGACAGGATTGTGAGAAAATGCACCCGTTCTGAACCGGGCAGCCGGTATCAATCCTGCGAAGATTTGAGAAAAGATCTGGAAAACTTTGCAAATCGTAAGAAACTGTGATACAATAAGCAGGTTAAAAACAGAACATGTGTATCAAAACAGAATAAGAAGATCAGAACAGAATACGCGTATCAAAACAGAACAAGAAGATCAGAACAGGATACGCGTATCAAAACAGAATCAATAGAAAGGAAAAGAAAATGGCAGAGAATCAGGAATACGGCGCCGGGAATATTACCGTATTAGAGGGCCTGGAAGCGGTGAGAAAACGGCCGGGCATGTATATCGGAAGCGTGTCACGCAAGGGCCTGAACCATTTAATTTACGAAATCGTAGATAATTCTGTGGATGAACATCTGGCAGGATTCTGCGATACCATACATGTAACCCTGGAGGCGGACGGCTCCTGCACCGTGGAGGACAACGGCCGGGGCATTCCCGTGGGGATGCATGAGAAGGGCGTGTCCGCGGCCCGTCTGGTGTTTACCACTCTTCATGCCGGGGGTAAATTTGACAATGACGCCTATAAGACCAGCGGCGGTCTTCACGGGGTAGGCTCTTCAGTGGTAAATGCTCTGTCCGCCTGCCTGGATCTTTCGGTGTATCTGGGGGGAAAAGTTTATCACGACAGATATGAAAGAGGAAATCCGGTGATTGAACTGGAACAGGGGATGCTGCCCGTTACCGGCAAAACAAAGAAGACAGGCACCAGAATCAATTTTCTGCCTGATCCGGAAATTTTTGAAAAAACCCGCTTCAAGGAAGAGGATGTCAAAAGCCGCCTTCATGAAACTGCGTATTTGAATCCCAGGCTTACCATTGTCTATGAGGACAAGCGGGGAGAAGTGACGGAGCATTTGGAGTTCCACGAGGAAGAGGGGATCAGCGGTTTTGTCAAGGATTTGAACCGGAAAGCGGAAGCGGTCCATGATGTGGTGTATTTTCAGGGGGAGAGCGAAGGGATTACCGTGGAAGCGGCTTTCCAGTATATCAATGAATTTCATGAAAATGTACTGGGATTCTGCAACAATATTTACAATGCGGAAGGCGGTGCCCATCTGACAGGATTTAAGAGTGTGTTTACCACCGTCATCAATAATTATGCCAGAGAACTGGGGATTTTGAAGGAAAAGGACGCCAATTTTACCGGAGCCGATGTGCGGAACGGTTTGACGGCAGTGATCTCCATCAAACATCCCGATCCCAGATTTGAGGGCCAGACCAAAACCAAGCTGGACAACCAGGACGCTGCCCGGGCCACCGGCAAAATAACGGGAGAGGAAATCCAGCTCTATTTCGATAAGAATCTGGAAACCCTGAAAAAAGTCATCGCCTGCGCGGAAAAAGCGGCCAAGATCCGCAAAACAGAGGAGAAAGCCAAGACAAATCTTTTGACCAAGCAGAAATTTTCCTTTGATTCCAACGGCAAGCTGGCCAACTGCGAGAGCCGGGACGCTTCTATCTGCGAGATTTTTATTGTGGAGGGAGATTCCGCCGGGGGCTCTGCCAAGACAGCCAGAGACCGGAATTATCAGGCGATTCTGCCTATTCGTGGGAAGATTCTGAATGTGGAAAAAGCCAGTATTGACAAGGTGCTGGCCAATGCAGAAATCAAAACTATGATCAATGCCTTCGGGTGTGGATTTTCCGAAGGGTTCGGCAATGATTTTGACATTTCCAAGCTGCGCTATGACAAGATTATCATTATGGCGGACGCGGATGTGGACGGCGCCCATATTTCAACCTTGCTGCTGACGCTGTTTTACCGTTTTCTGCCGGAGCTGATTTTTGAGGGGCATGTTTATATCGCCATGCCGCCGCTGTACAAAGCCATTCCTTCCAGAGGGGCCGAGGAATACTTATACGATGACGTCGCTTTGGAAAAATACCGGAAACGGCACAAAGGCCCCTTTACCCTTCAGCGGTATAAGGGACTTGGAGAAATGGACGCGGATCAACTTTGGGAGACTACGCTGAATCCGGCTACCCGTATCTTAAAGCGGGTGGAGATTGAGGACGCGAGGATGGCCTCCGACGTGACGGAAATGCTGATGGGAACGGAAGTTCCGCCCCGGCGGGAATTTATCCATGAGCATGCCCATGACGCGGAGCTTGACATTTGATACAGATTACTGACAGAAAGGATTTGCCATGCAGGAAAAGGAACAGATTATCCGAACGGAATATTCGGAATTAATGCAGAAATCATACATAGATTACGCCATGAGCGTAATCATCGCAAGGGCACTGCCGGACGTGCGGGACGGCTTGAAGCCCGTGCAGCGCAGAACCCTCTACGATATGCATGAACTGGGTATCCGCTACGACAGGCCTTACCGGAAATGCGCTCGTATCGTGGGAGATACCATGGGTAAATATCATCCCCATGGAGACAGTTCCATCTACGAAGCCCTGGTGGTGATGGCCCAGGAATTTAAAAAAGGTCTGCCCTTAGTGGACGGCCACGGAAATTTCGGTTCCATTGAAGGGGACGGGGCGGCAGCCATGCGTTATACAGAGGCCCGCCTGCAGAAAATTACCCAGGAAGCCTATCTTGCCGATTTGGACAAAGACGTGGTGGATTTTGTGCCGAACTTTGACGAGACGGAAAAGGAGCCTTCGGTGCTTCCGGTGAAGGTGCCCAACCTGTTAATCAACGGTGCGGAAGGAATCGCCGTGGGCATGGCTACCAGCATTCCGCCCCACAATTTTTCCGAGGTGATCGAGGGCGTGAAAGCTTATATGAAAAATCCTGACATCACCCCGCAAGAAATGATGGAGCACATCAAGGGCCCGGATTTTCCCACCGGCGGAATTGTGGTGAACCAGTCAGATTTGCTGCGTATTTATGAGACAGGCGCCGGAAAAATCAAGATCCGGGGAAAAGTGGAGATTGAACAGGCAAAGGGCGGCCGGCAGCGTCTGGTGATTACGGAGATCCCTTACACCATGGTGGGGGCCAATATCGGAAAATTTTTGATGGACGTGTACAATCTGGCAGAAACCCGCAAAACCAATGATATTTTGGATATATCCAACCAGTCTTCCAAAGAAGGCATCCGAATTGTGCTGGATTTGAAAAAGGGTGCGGATGTGGAAAACCTCTGCAACATGCTTTACAAAAAAACAAGGCTGGAGGATACCTTCGGCGTCAATATGCTGGCAGTGGCCGAGGGACGGCCGGAAACCATGGGGCTTGTGCCCATCATCCGCCACCATGTGAATTTCCAGTACGAACTGGCCACCAGAAAATACAAAACTCTTCTGGCGAAGGAACTGGAAAAGAAGGAGGTACAGGAGGGCTTAATCAAAGCCTGCGATGTGATAGATCTGATTATTGAAATCCTCCGAGGCTCCAAAAATATAAAAGACGCCAAAGACTGTCTGATGAACGGCAATACTGAGAAAATTGAATTCCGCTACAAAGGCTCTGAAGCAGACGCCAAACAACTCTGCTTTACCGAGCGGCAGGCCACGGCTATTCTGGAAATGCGGCTGTATAAGTTAATCGGTCTGGAAATCGAAGCCTTGATGAAAGAACACGAAACCACCCTTTCCAACATTGCCAAATACGAAGAAATCTTAGGCAGCCGCGCCGCTATGGCCAAGGTCATTATTAAGGAACTGAACCGGTTCCAGAAAGAATACGGACAGCAGCGAAGAACCGCCATTGAAAACGCGGCGGAAGCAGTCTATGAGGAAAAGAAAGTGGAAGAAACGCAGGTAGTCCTTCTGATGGATCGGTTCGGCTATGTGAAGACCGTAGACGCGCCCGCTTACGAGCGGAACAGGGAAGCGGCGGACGGGGAGAATAAATATGTAATTCCCTGTATGAACACAGACCGGCTCTGCGTCTTCACCGATAAAGGGCAGATGCACACAGTAAAAATTCTGGATATTCCCCACGGAAAATTCCGGGACAAGGGAACGCCTTTTGATAATATCAGCAATTATAACAGCAATGAAGAGACCATGATCTGCGTCAGCAGTTTAAATAATCTTCTGGGGAGAAAATTGCTCTTTGCAAGCAGCAGCGGAATGCTCAAGCAAGTCCGGGGCGAGGAATTCGACGTATCCAAACGCACCGTCGCAGCCACCAAATTAAATGAAGGGGAACATCTTTTGCTGGTTCAAATCCTCTCCGAAGAGGAAGAAGAAAGCATCGTCATGCAGACAGAGAAAAACATGTTCCTGCGTTTTCTTGCCTCCGACGTGCCGGAGAAGAAAAAAGGCGCCATCGGCGTCCGAGGCATGAAAATAGACGAAAAAGACAGACTGTCCGCAGTTTACCTCCTTGGCCAGGAAGAAAAGACAATTACCATAAAAGGCTCCAGCCTTCGCAGTATAGATGGCCATACACCCCGTCAAAAGACTGGACAATCAGATCAGGAAGTTACTGGAAAAGAAAAAGAAATCGCCCTGCACAGACTCCGCCTTGCCAACCGGGACGGAAAAGGCGTGAAAAAATAGCATATTGTTAACCTTTTGATACACAGGAACTGCCGGATTGCCCTTTCACTAAGCAAACACTTCATGGGTGTCCTTAGCGGAGGCAAAATCCACTGCTTATGGAGACTTAGGAAGGAAGGCTTTCCTGACTTCCTTAGGAGCTGTGCAGAAATAACTTATGCAAGATGCGCAGGATTTTTCTTCGGGGGCGCTGGTCAAAAACCGGAGGTGTACCGGGGTACATTGAGGATTTTTGGTCAGCGCCCCCGGAGAAAAAGACAAGCAGATTGTATAAGTTATTTCTGCACAGCTCCTTAGTCGAAGTTAGCAGTTAGTTTGCCGGAGCGTTACCCAGTTTGCGTGTGAAAGGGCAATCCGGCAGTTCCGTCCGTTTCCAAATATTAAATAAATTTCGTCATAGTATTATGATGTATGTTACCAATAGAAAAACATGGAGGATTTTCAAATGAATACAAAAAAATTAGGATTCGGGGTCATGCGCCTTCCCCTTACAGACCCGTCAGATACCACAAAGATTGATCAGGAAGCTTTCCGCAGAATGGCAGACCGTTTCATTAGCGAAGGATTTTCGTATTTTGATACGGCAACGCCATACCACGGCAAAGAATTTGCGGAGCTGGCTTTTCGGGAGTGCGTGGCGAAACGGCATCCCAGGAACGCCTATACCATTACGGACAAGCTGAGCTTTTCCCTGCTTCAGGAAGGGGATAACCTGGAGGAATTTTTCGCCGGACAGCTCAAACGGTGCGGGGTGGAATACTTTGATTATTACCTGCTCCATGCCATGAACCGGAAATATCTTGAAATGGCAGAACGGATGGGCGCATTTGAATTTGCAGTCCGAAAGAAAGAAGAGGGGAAAATCCGGCATATTGGTTTCTCTTTCCACGACAGTGCGGAAGTGTTAGAAGAGATTCTGGAAAAACATCCGGAAATGGAGTATGTTCAGCTTCAAATTAATTACGCGGATTGGGAAGATCCGGAAATTCAGTCCCGCGAATGCTACGAAGTCTGCGTGAAATATAAGAAGCCTGTCATAGTTATGGAGCCGGTAAAAGGAGGGCTTCTTGCCAACCTTCCGCAAGACGCGGAAAAAATTTTGAGAGAGGCGGCTCCTGAAATGTCCACCGCTTCCTGGGCGGTCCGCTTTGCCGCTTCTTTGGACAATGTAGTGATGGTTCTCTCCGGCATGAGCAGCGAAGAGCAGGTGGAAGACAATATTTCCTATATGAAGGAATTAAAGCCACTGACAGAATCAGAACAGCAGGGTCTGACACAGGCTCTTACGGCTATTTTCACCAAAAAGAGCGTTGCCTGCACCAATTGCCGCTACTGTGTGGACGGCTGTCCGAAACAGATTCCGATTCCCGATTATTTCAAATTGTTAAACGGGGTCAGCCAGTTTGGGGACGCATGGTTTCCTACCGCCAAAGAGTCCTATGATCAGAAGGCTGAAAAGTTCGCCAGAGCCTCCGATTGCGTACAATGCGGCCAGTGTGAAAACCAATGTCCCCAACATCTTCCGGTAATCCGGCATTTGCAGGAAGCAGCCAGGATGTTTGAGTGATTTTTGATTGAAAAGTTGTAGAAATGCTCATAGTTTGGTACAATAGCAATAATAGTGATTATGCTCGTGAGCATATTTATTTGATGTAGATGCCTATACTGCCAGGCTGATCGGACGGGAAAATGTGTCAAAGTTAGAGGGAGCCGTGCTTGAAATTGTAAAGAATGCCTATGATGCTGACGCAAGCGTATGCTGTCTGTATTATTCCAATACAGAAGACTGCGTCTATATTGTGGACAATGGCTGCGGGATGAGAACAAGATGCTTCAAACATTAGCTACCACATGGTAAAGAGTTATGGATTTAACGGAACTACATTGATTAACTATATCAATGATTCTATGCGCGATATCCAGTGTTTTATTTTAACCGCTGTGGATACGGAACAGATTACGGACGGACTTGTGGCAGAGCGGGATAAATACTCCAAAAATATTTTTGATACGGAAGCGGCAGATCCCCAAAAGGAAGCGGAATTAAGAGAATTTATTCAGATTTTGCTGGAAAGCGCAAAAGTATTTCAAGTTCGCCGTCAGCAGAAACTGGAGCGGTATCGGGAACTCTTAGACAGGAAACATCAGGGAACATTTGGAACGGAATGAAAAGGGATATGTGACAGGGAAGACATTGGTTGGAAACAGCATGTGCAGTTTCTTCCATTACTGTTATCCTGTTCGGAACATGTGGAGGCGGTGGAATTATTTCAGGAAAAGGTCCGGCAAATAGAACAGCAATATGGCTGTGAAAAGCTGACGGTAGAATGTGAAAATTATATTCAATACGCGTCTGTAAAGGAGGAAAGGTATTCTCTCATCATCGGCAATCCGCCGTATATTAATTTAAAGACGATGAACAGGGCAGATATTGAACAGGCAAAGAAATTATGTGAAGAGGCGGGCTTATCTTCGTCCGCGATGCAGAATATGTGGTTTGCCTTTGTGCTGAGAGCATGCAAGAACAGGCAGAAACCTACAGGTGCAGGCATCTGGCGCTTCCGATTTTACAGAAATCGTCATTTATCACAGACAGCGTGGTATTTTGTTTCTACAATTCAATGACATTGGCGCAGTGCGAATTTTATGGACGCTGCTATGGAGGCGGAGTACGGGAATTGGTGCCCAGCGAATTTAAAAAGATTGTGGTTCCTTACAGAGAAATAGAAAAAGCCGATGTGGAACGTCTCAAAGAGATGTTTCGGCAAAGGGCTTCCGCTATTATTTGAAAAGCGGTTTGCGTATGCTCGCGGCATGAGACTGGCCTTTTTCATTGGAAATCTCGTCTGCGTACTGTTTAGGGCAGGGATGGATAAGCGCGGCAGAATTCTTCGTAGAATAGTTCTGCCGCTTCATTCTCTGCTTTTTTATTGTAGTACATAAATTCATGAAAGCAGCATGCGTCATTGGCAATCTTCGAGAGAAAGACATTTCCGCTTACAAGGTTTTTGGCATACCTGGGGATAATGGCAATTCCTTTTCCGATGGAGACATAAAACAATGCCGTTGGAAGGTTTTGGACTTTTATGCAGCGGACCTTGTCATGGGTGTAGCGCTTGGTAAGAATCCAGTTTTTGGCATATGGGCCGAAAAGCTCACCTGCAAGCGGTACAACAAAGGTTTCCCCTTCCAGTTCGCGCAAGGTTACCGTGGATCTGGAGAGCAGGCGGTGTCCGGGAAAAAGAACGGCATATGTGCCGTGGCGCTGGATTAAGTGCCTGCAGATATCGGAGGGCAGATTCGGGTACTCGCAGGGGGTGAATACAATATCCTGGCAGGGCCTGTGGATGATTTCCTCTGGAGTGCCTTCTGTTTTTATTTCAAAATCAACTTGTATGTCAGGATAGCGTTCTATGAAGCGGTCGATAAAAATCTGGATATGGGAGGAGTATGCCAGTTCAATGGAGCATGAGATTTGAACGGTTCCTTTGACAGACAGGCTTTTTAAATGGGTCAGGTTTGCCGCCGCGTCGCAATGGTCAATCAGGCTTTCTGATTTCCGGGAGAGAAGCTGGCCGGCCTCCGTCAGGCTCACCCCGTGGGTGGTTCGGTAAAAGAGCGTTACATTCAGCTCCTGCTCCATTTCCTGGATATGTTTGGTTAAAACTGGCTGTGAAATGTATAATGCACGGGCAGCTTTGCTGAAATTCAGTGTTTTGGAAAGAATTAAAAATTCATAAAGTCTTTCTGTTTTCATGGTTTTGCGCCTCCGCAATAAATTTCTTGAAATATTCTACAAACTGCATAATATAGGGTTTGTTATTGTCCTTTCGGTAAAAGAGGGAAGAGGATGCCGGGTGGGGGACATCGGCCAGCAAAATGCAGACCGTGTTTGGCAGGGTGTCTGTCATAGGCGCTGGCGATAAAATCAGCCCTTTCCCGATAGGGACAAATAACTGATGAAAGATTACAGAAGACGGGGTATCATAAACCGTATAGCGGATGTTGGATGCATCCAGGTTTGCCAGCTGAAAGTCACGGATACATGTTTCTTTGGTCTTAGGGTATAAGACAAAGCGCTCCCCGTCTAATTCTTTCAGGGAGATACTTTCCCTGGTGGAAAATCTGTGCCTGGAAGGGAGGATGACATATTGCTGGGAAGGAGCGAATGCATATCTGGCAATTCCTTCCGGGGCAGGCTGGTTCATGGCGGGCGCAAAGTAAAGGTCTACCTGGCCGGAAAGCAGGCCGTCCCCGATGGAATAAGCGGAGTCATCCAAAAGCTCAATCTGAATCTGTGGGTTTTTGGCGTTCAGGGTATCCAGAAACGGGCCTAGATGGAAAGGCAGGCCGTGCCCTGTAATGGCAATGCGCAGGCTGTGGAAAACAGAAGTTTCAAAATAGGAAAGATCCTGTTTTAACTGCTGGTACTCTTCCAATATCTTTAAAGCGTCTTTATAGAAACAAGAGCCTTCGGCAGTAAGAACCAGCCGGTTGTGCTCTTTTGTAAAAAGTGTAATTCCCAAAGATGATTCAAAAGCATGAAATCTCGTGTTCAGGGTGGCGGGGACGATTTGCAGCGTCTCTGCCGCTTTCTTTATGCTGCGGCATTGTGCAATGGCAACAAATTCCTGTACTCTTTCCAAATCCATAGTAATCGCCCATTCCTTTCGTTTCACTTAGGTACTGTGCAAAAACAGCGCCGAAAAATCTATTTTTCACAGTAACGCTCCTCTGTTGGAAAAATCGAATAACAGAAGTATACAATTTCTGCAATAAAATGTCAATAAAAAGCTTTCGGCGCATATAGGCTGCCTGGGGCATACGCGTCAGCGCTTTGGCAGCCCATAGGCCGCGTGGCATGGGAAATACTGCATGACAGGCTCCATGGCCATCCGCATTATGGGAGCCGGGGCTTTCCTGGTACGCTTCATGGGATTTATATGGTTCAATCATAAAACCTTGGGGAAGGGGTTCTTGCATGGAAAAATAGAATAACAAGAATGTTAGAATTATTTAAAAAAGCATGTATGGATGCTACACTAAGCCATGAAAGGAACAAAAAAGAAACTATAATGTTCGCAAAAATTACAGAAAGGACAAAGGAATGGGGAAACGTGAAAAGCATACGCCGCCAATGATGGAAATGGGAACCGGGCCGCCCTTTTTGCGGGAACAGGAGGATGGACAAAAAATAGAAAAGGAGAAAATAAAATGGAGCAAATGAAAAAAATTCCCGTATGGCAGAAGTTTGCTTATGGCTGCGGCGCAGGCGGCAGCAATGTATTGAGCACTGTCTTTGCCAGCTTTTTGCTAAGTTATTATACGGATACTGCCATGATTGCAGCAGGGGCAGTGGCAACGATGATGGTGATATGCCGTGTTTTAGACGGCGTTACGGATTTTGCAATGGGCGGCATTATCGATAAAACCCACACCAAAATAGGCAAAGCCCGTCCATGGCTGATTATTGCGGCGCCTTTGATGTGCATCGGTTTGATTTTAACTTTCCGTGTCAATGCAAACTGGGACGAAACAATAAAACTTATATATGCTTATCTGACTTACATTTTTGTAAACTGCATCGTTTATACGATTCTAGGCGTTGCACATACTGCACTGCTGGCACGTATGACCCGCGACCCGAAGGAGAGGAACACAACTTCGACGTTCTCATCCCTGATGAACGGCGTTGTCGGACTGTTTGTGGGGACGGCCGTTTCTGTCCTGTACCTGCGGTTAGGATGGGAATGGACGGGCGTTATCCTGGGCGTGATTGCAGGCGTCTTGATTTTAATCCCTGGGCTGTTCTGTGTGGAAACAGTGGGCATGGATGAGACTGCTTTGGAAGGGCCGGGCAAGCCTATTGATGATGTTCCGATGGGAACACAGCTTAAGGCGGTCCTCCAAAACAGATATTTCTGGATTGCGCTTGTTTTAGGCACTATTATCCTGCTAATCAATGCAAACGCCATCGCTTTCCAGATTTATTACTGCGGCATCGTCCTGGGCAATCCAGGCGTTATGACACAGCTGATGGTCTATGGGCAGGCGCCGGGCCTTTTGATGCTGCTTATCATGCCTTACATAGCCAATAAATTTTCCAAGCGCATTTTTATGGCAGGCAGCGCCATCCTTCTGTTCGCAGGTTTTGCAGTTACCGGACTGGCGGGCGCAAATATCAATATGCTGATCGCGGGGACGATTCTGCGGTCCTTGGGCGTTACTCCTATGTTTGCAGGGCTGTATGCATTCTGTGCGGATGCCGCAGACTATGGCGAATGGAAGACAGGGGTGCGGTCGGAAGGGTTTATGGCTTCCTCCCAGTCGATAGGATCAAAAATTGGTATGGGGTTAGGCCAGGCGCTGCCAGCTATGATCCTGGCGATGGCTGCTTATGATCCCACCCAGATGGCACAGTCAGAAAAGGTTGCTTCCTATGTGCGTTTCGGTTTCGGATGGCTGGGCGCTATTTTAAGCGTAGTCCTGCTGCTGGGCGTTTTGGCTATGGATGTTGAGAAATATCTTCCGGAAATCCGCGCGGCCCTTGGCGAGCCGAAGAAACCGCCAATGTAAAAGATAGAAAGAGAGGTATGGAACATGGCAAAAGAAATAATAGATGATTACGGTAAACTTAAGGGCTCCCTCCAATTTGGAGGCCCTGGCCCGAAAGGCCCCGCTGGGAAAGGCGGGCCGGGGGCAGGAGGCCCTCCGGCTGGGTTTCAGGCTCCTATGGCGGATATCAGCTGGGTAAAAAG
Source organism: uncultured Lachnospiraceae bacterium (assembly GCA_910584585.1). Lineage (GTDB taxonomy): Bacteria > Bacillota > Clostridia > Lachnospirales > Lachnospiraceae > Petralouisia. Next base: position 91,441 of record CAJUBP010000011.1, read on the forward strand.
AAAATATCTGGATGTCCCCTATGCAGCGGAATCGAAAAACCAAATCCTGGATATCTTTCTGCCGGAAGAAGGGGAAGGGCCGTTCCCGGCGCTGTTCCACATTCATGGCGGAGGATTCGGGCTGGGGGATAAACGGGACGATCATATGGATACCTATTTGAAGCTGCTGGAAAAAGGCATTGCAATTGGCTCCATTGAGTACCGGCTCAGCGGGGAAGCAAAATTTCCTGCAGCGGTTCTGGACTGCCGCATGGCCATCCGTTTCATAAAGGAGCATGGGGCAAAATACAAGCTGGATACAGAGCGTATCGGGGTAATCGGAGGTTCCGCAGGCGGAAACTTAAGCGCAATCCTTGGCATGAATATCCCCAATGGGGAATTTATGGGAGAAGAGGGAAAGGAATTTGCCCGGGATTGTTATGTGAAAGTGGCAGTTGACCAGTTTGGCCCCACGGATTTTGCGGTTATGGATGAGATGGCAAGGGAGAATGGAGTGTCCTTTGTTGACCATGACCAGCCTTCCTCTGCTGAGAGCAGTTATATGGGAGGCCCGCTTCAGGAACTGGATCCGGAATACCTGGCAAAAGCAAACCCGATTACCTATATCAGTGACAGGATGGCGCCCATGCTGGTACAGCACGGCTGCGTAGACAGGCTTGTCCCATACAAGCAGTCTGTGATTTTGGTAGATGCAATCCGCAAAAAAGCTGGGGAAGGCAGGGTGGAGTTTACAACGCTTCCTACAGCCGACCATGAAGATAAGCAGTATGGGACAGATGAGAATTTGGAACTGGTCTGGAATTTTGTAAAAAAATATTTATGAGGATGAAAGATGATTGACTTAACAAAACAACCTTTTTATCTGAATGAAACACAGGTGCAGTGGGTAAAGGATACGCTGGGCAGCCTGACGGCAGAGCAGAAAGCGGGGCAGCTGTTCTGCATTATGGGTGGAGATTATACGCCGGAAGAACGAAAAATTCTGGTGCAGGAGGGCAGGGTTGGAGGGATTCTCTTCCGGCCCGCGCCGGCAGAGGATATCCGCGCCTGGTACCGTCCGTTGGATGAGGCAGCTATGGTTCCCCTTTTAAAGGCAGCCAATTTGGAAGAAGGCGGTTACGGAGCAATCAGCGACGGCACGTTGTTTGGGTGGCCAATGCTGGCAGCAGCGGCGGATGATGAAAAAATGGTGGAGAATTTTGCTAAAGTATGCGCCGTGGAAGGCAGGAGCGTTGGCATAAACTGGACGTTTTCGCCAGTCTGCGACCTGGATCTCAATTATTTAAACCCGATTACCAATGTACGCACCTATGGGAGCGACAAGGAAAGGGTAAAGAAATTTACCGAAATATTTGCAAAAACGGTCCAGGACTGCGGGGTTGCCGCCTGTGCAAAGCACTACCCGGGGGACGGCGTGGATTACAGGGATCAGCATCTGCACCCAACCTACAACAGCCTTTCCGCCAAAGAATGGTATGAATCCTATGGGGAAATTTACCAGAACATGATAGCAAAGGATCTTTTGAGCATCATGGCGGGGCATATCGTGCAGCCGTATGTGGCGCAGGATGTAAATCCAGGCCTTTCCCTGGCAGAATGCCTGCCGGCGTCCTTAAGCAAGGAGCTGCTGACTGGGGTGCTCCGTGAGAAATTTGGATTTAACGGCCTGATTACAACGGACGCCACGATTATGGGCGGATACTGCATGGCAATGGAGCGGAAAAAGGCAATCCCAATGTCCATTATGGCCGGATGCGATATGCTTGTTTTCAGCACGGATTTCCAGGAAGATTATAAATGCCTTCTGGATGGTCTGCGGGAAGGGCTTCTGACAGAAGAACGGCTGGACGAAGCAGTGACAAGAGCGCTTGCGCTGAAAGCAAAAGTATGCAGGATCGGGGAGGCGGCAGTAAGGCCAGAGGAAATAGAGGCGGAAAAATGGCATCGGGAATGTGCCGAAAAAGCCATAACCCTGGTAAAGCAGCTTCAGCCCCAGGCGCTTCCGGCAACAAAGGAAAAATACGATTGCATCCGTTTGGTTGTGCTTGGGAAGGATGAAATCCCAGGCGGGAGCATTACGGAGACAGCCTTAAATATTTTGGAAAAGAATGGCTTTCAAGTGGAGGTTTACAAGCCTTTGGAAGATGAGCTGCACGGGACGGGGAAGCTTTCTAAGCGGAGGCTGGTTTTGTACCTGGCCAATTATGAACATGCCAGCAACCAGACGGCAGTCCGTGTCCATTGGAGCCCAAAACATGCCTTGGACAGCCCAAGGTTTTTGAATGAAGAGAATTGTGTTTTTGTTTCCTTTGCAAACCCGTATCACCTGCAGGATGTGCCCCGTGTGAAAACTTATATCAATGCATACACTGCAACCCAGGCGACGGTGGAGATTGTACTGGAAAAACTGATGGGCAAGAGTGAATTTACAGGGATAAGCCCGGTGGATCCCTTTTGCGGCCTGATTGATACGAGACTATAGGCGCTTACAAACAATTTCTTGCGCAAAATTTTTGTATAGTGCTTGTCTGGTTTATCCAGGCTAGGAAAAAGAAAATAAAAGAAATAAGCGGATAAGGAGGAGATTATGAAAAAGAAATATTTGAAAATAGTTACAGCTATGGCGTTGAGCGGATTATTATTGTTTGGATGCGGCGGTGCAGCAGGGCCTGGCGGCGGGGAAGTGGAAAGCGGCGGCGCAGCAGAGCCTGGCGGCGAAATGGAAAACGGCGGCGCGGCTGGGAATAAGGAAGGCGAAGCAGAAAATGGCGGCGAGGAAGTGAAAAATGGCATAGATGCAGAGGACGGCAAAGCAGGGGCGGATAACAACGGCACAGTTATTCCCGGCGCCTATACGTTTGAAGAAAGCGTTATGGGCGGAGCTTTCAAGGTTGTATGGACATTGGAATTGAAGGAAGACAATACTTATATACTGACAGAGGGGAATGAGGCAATGGGGGACACGGTATATGAAGGGACGTATACCGTGGAAGACGGCATTGTGGTGACAGGGCCGTTTGAGCAGGATCCTCCCCAGGCAGCGTTCTTTGAAAAGGATAAATCCTGCAAATGGAGGCTGGAAGGAGAAACCTGTACGCCGGTAAATTATTCAGCGGGCGAAGATGCAGGGATGAAAATGGGTTCAAAAAAAGAAAGCGATAGTGAAGATCCGCTCAGCAATGTTGCATATGCAGGCGGATCGCCCGCCCAGGTGTGCGATATCCATTTGCCAAAGGGCGACGGCCCCTTCCCGGTGATTGTCCTGTCACACGGCGGCGGCTTCCTGTTTGGGGATCAGAATATGGAACTAATCCAGCCGGTCATCCAGGCGGGGACTGCCAAGGGATATGCAGTGGTCAGCATAGACTACCGGAAGTCTGCGGAAACAGTATTCCCTGGGGCGCTTGCAGATGTAAAAGCGGCAGTGCGGTTTGTCCGTGCAAACGCAGAGGAATATGGGTTTGATGCGGAGCATATCGCTGTGTGGGGCGAGTCCGCAGGCGCATATTTATCCCTGATGGCTGCCCTTACGCCGGAAGTGAAAGAGCTGAATGGGGATGTTTCAGAACATGGGGACGTCTCGTCAGCGGTGACAGCCCTTGTTGATTTTTACGGCCCGGTGGAGTTTTATACCATGGATGATGAGTACAAAAGCCTTGGAAAGGAAGACAGCGCTTTTTCCACGAATGAGTCTTTTGAAAGCAAATTCCTTGGCGGCGTAATCGGGGAAGAAAATGTAGAATTTTCCGTGATTGAAGGAGCGGGGCACGAAGATGCGCAGTTCTATACGGATGAAAACCTGGGGAAAGTTTTTGAATTTTTAGATGGTGCAATGAAATAAAATAAGTGATGCCTATTATGAGGAGGGCTTATGGATAACAGAACAGAAATTTTAGATTTACGGACAGCGCTAGAAGTTTTACGAGGGATAGAGGGGCAATTGATAGAAACGGATACAGCAGTGGATCCCGAAGCAGAATTGTCCGGCGTTTACCGCCATGTGGGCGCCGGCGGGACGGTTATGCGGCCTACGAAGGTGAATGGCCCGGCGATGATTTTTAAAAATGTAAAAGGGCATCCAGATGTAAGCGTGGTAATCGGCCTTCTTGCCAGCAGGGAACGGGTGGGCATCCTATTGGGCTGCGAAAAGGAGAATCTGGGAAAACTGCTCTGCGAGTGCGCCCTGCATCCGGTCATGCCGGAGGTGACCGAGGAGGAAGCCCCCTGCCAGGAGGTGATTTACCGGGCAGAGGATCCTGGGTTTGACCTTTTCAAATTGATACCAGCGCCAACGAATACCCCGGTTGATGCAGGGCCGTATATCACCATGGGAATGTGTTATGCGACCCACCCGGACACAGGGCTTTCGGATGTGACGATCCACCGGATGTGCATCCAGTCCAAGGATGAACTTTCTATCTTTTTACAGCCAGGCAGCCGCCACATCGGCGCAATGGCAGAGCGGGCCACGGAATTAAACCAGCCCTTGCCCATTTCTATTTCCATCGGAGTAGATCCTGCAATTGAAATCGGCTCCTGCTTTGAGCCGCCCACAACGCCCCTTGGGTATAACGAGCTGTCCATTGCAGGCGCCATCCGCAGGCAGCCGGTGAAACTGCACAAATGCGTATCCATCCATGAAAACGCCATTGCCAATGCAGAGTATGTCATTGAAGGAGAGATTGCGCCAGGCGTAAAGGTAGTGGAAGACCAGAATTCCCACACCGGGTTTGCAATGCCGGAGTTCCCGGGATACAACGGGCATGCTTCCAATGAATGCTGGCTGATAAAGGTAAAGGCTGTCACCACAAGGAAGAATCCGATTATGCAGACGGTAATCGGGCCTTCCGAGGAGCATGTGAACCTTGCGGGCATCCCCACGGAAGCAAGCATTTACAATATGATTCACAAGGCTCTCCCGGGCAAGGTGACAAATGTCTATGCACACCCTTCAGGGGGCGGAAAATACATGGCGGTGCTGCAGTGCAGGAAAACGGTGCATACCGACGAGGGCAAACAGCGCCAGGCAGCGCTGCTGGCATTTTCCGCATTTCCAGAATTAAAGCATGTGATCCTTGTGGATGAGGATGTGGATATCTTTGACAGCCGCGACGTGCTGTGGGCCATGAACACCAGATTCCAGGGCGACCGGGATATCATAACCATACCAGGCGTAAGATGCCATCCCTTAGACCCGAGCTCTATCCCGGAATATGCGCCATCCATCACGGACGGCGGGATGAGCTGTAAGACGATTTTTGACTGCACGGCGCCCTTTCATTTGAAAGAACATTTTGTACGCGCGCAGTTTATGGAAGTGGATCCAGGCAAGTGGTTAAAATAAAGGCAATCAAATAATTGAGGTGAAGCGCTATGAAGAAGAAACGTTTACTGGTAGGCATGAGCGGCGCGTCCGGCGCGCCCATTGCGGTGGAATTGTTAAAGCAGCTAAAAAAAGAAGAGTCCGTGGAAAGCCACCTGATCGTTACCAGGGGGGCGGAACTAACCCTGCGGCAGGAGACGGGACTGTCCTTAGAGGATGTGAAGGCCCTGGCAGACGTTAGTTATGACAATGCCAGCATCGGGGCAAGGCCGGCTTCCGGGAGTTTTCAGATGGAAGGGATGGTTATCGTCCCCTGTTCCATGAAAACAGCCGCCGGTATCGTTTCAGGGTATAGCGAGAACTTGCTTCTGCGCGCGGCCGACGTGATGTTAAAGGAAAGGCGCAGGCTGGTGCTGGTAGCTAGGGAATCACCCTTTAGCACCGTCCATCTTAGGAATCTTTATGAATTAAGCCAGATGGGCGTGGTTATCATGCCCCCGGTGCTGACTTATTACAACCATCCAGGCTCATTGGAAGACTGTACCCGGTATGCGGCGCAAAGAATCATGCGGCAGTTCGGGCTGAATGAGGATGGGTATGAATGGGAGGGGATGTAAATGCATTGCAAAAAAAAGATACAAGTATTTGGCCGTGAAATCAATATTGTTGTATATGACACGGGAGCCGGCATCAGCGTCTTGATTGAAGGCGGCACAAAAGGGCATATCGGCGCGGTTGCCGTGGCGTTGTCCGGCCGGGTGGAGAATAGCATTGTGTTTCCCTCCCACAAAGAGGGGATTGTCTGTGAACAGTGGGTCGCAAGAATCAGCGCCGTCTATCCAGGGCCGGTGGTTGTACAGGCAGGCATACATTACGACCATATTACAAAAGAGCAGATTGAAGAAATCTTGGAAACATTGGGCAGGGAATTAGACATTTTGATGGAAGATATTGAACATGAAGGAGAAAAGAGAATGGAAGATATTTCTATTACGAATCAAACAATGGAACTGTCAGACTGCAAAAAAGACTGGTTCTATGATGAGAAATATAAGTGCTGGTGCCTGGAGGATATTTTATATACCCAAAAGGCTGTAACGCCGAAATTCCAAAGGCTTAGCATTTTTGTGCCAGAGCCTTACATGAAGGAAAACGGGGAAATTAACCTGGAGGGTACGGTAAATGGGTACACAGCATCCACGGTGCCGGTGATTTTTGAAAATAATTCAGCAGGGTATATGCAGATGCCGCACGTATGGCTGGAAGGACCCCGGTGCTATGCGCGGCAGTACCTGGAAAAAGGGTACGTCTATGTTACCTGCGGAAACCGGGGAAGTGAATCTAAGGACAAAAACGGGAAGTGGTGCGGAAAGTCCCCGGCAAACCTGGTGGATTTAAAAACCGCCATCCGCTTCCTCAGGCATAATGCAGGCTGCATTCCAGGGAACCTGGACCGCATCATATCCGTAGGCTGGAGCGCAGGCGGCGCAATGTCCGCCCTTCTTGGGGTGACTGGGAATAATGGGAATTATACCCCATACCTGGAAGAAAACGGCGCTTTTATGGATGAGCGGGATGATGTTTATGCATCGCAGATTTACTGCCCCATTGTAGATTTGGAGCACGCGGACCTTGCCTATGAATGGATGTTCCATGGAGATAAGGAAAATGAAGCGTCCCCTGCAGGGCCGGCAGGAAGCATGACGCCTTTCCAGGAAGCGCTTTCCACAAAGCTGATGGAAAGATATATTGCATACTTTAACAGCCTTGGGCTTGTAGACCCGGACAGCCATGATGCCCTGCGCCTGAATGAAGATGGAAGAAGCGGCGCCGGGTATGATTACCTGATGGGAAAACTGAACGAATCCGCCACAGAATTTTTGCAAAGGCTTGAAGCGGGGGAACTTTCGGAACATTATTCTCCCCAGGATTATCTGGAAGGCAACTATGAATATGAGACGATGGCGCCTATGGGCGGCGGCAAGCCGGATAAGGAAGAAGCAAACCTCATGCAGGGACATGCAGGGCCAGGCGTTGCCTTGCCAAAGGATGGGAAACCGGATGAGGAAACATCCAATCTCATGCAAGGCCATGCGGGGCCAGGCGTTGCCTTGCGCAAGGATTCTGAGGGAAGAGAAAAGCCGTCCCTTGGCGATTTGGTATCACGCCCGCCCAAAGGAGAGCCTTATGAAGTCTTTGAACCGCCGATGGTGAAAGTAAAAGGCAAAAATAAGCAGGAATGGCTGAAATGGGATGGCAGCAAGGCGGAAATCACAGATCTGGACGCCTATGTGCGAAACCACCGCAGAAGGATGAAACCCTGCACGTCTTTTGATACCCTTGGCATGGACAGCGGGGAAAACCGCGTATTTGGAACGCCGGAAAACCATTTTATGCATTTTAACGGGGAAATCGCAAAAGCCATTGAGGAATTAAAGCAGGAATTTCCAGAAGAGTACCAGAAATATTACCAGGCTTATCAGGCGGCAGATAACGATGAGGAACTGAAAAGAAGGGTGTATTTGATGAATCCCTTCAATTATATTGGCGCCTCTGAAAAGAGCGACGCTGCAGAATATTTCCGGATCAGGGTTGGGGCAGGGGATGCCGATACCTCCTTTTCCGTGAGCATGTCGCTGGCTTTAAAGCTTGCGGCGGCTGGAAAATTGGTTGATTATGCGCTTGTATGGGATAAGCCCCACTGTGAAGCGGATTATCCTGGGGAAGTGTGTGGATGGATTGAAAAAATCTGTAGATAGGCGGTGGATATCATGGCGTTTTTATGGCAAGCATTTTATCCAGTTTGTCCAGACAACGTCCCAATCCGGCATCCACTTTGTAAATACCGCAGCCCACAGGCTCTATATGGGGCAGAGGGAATTGGAACCAGAGCCGGAAGTCTTTATTGAGCGGCGTAAAATATTTGCAGGATTTGACGAGAGGATAGAAGCGGGGCAGACATTGGCCATTGAAAAGTATTCCGTTTATACCAGCCGGGATAAGGAAGCGGAGGGGAAGACCCTGGCAGATATCAAGGAGATTTCGTTGGACGCCTGCAGGGAAGCGGAAAAACTCGGCTATGGCATGTTGAAAAATGAGTCGGCGGAAAAGTGGAAAGAAGAGGTATGGGACCAGGTGCCAATCCAGGTCAAAGGCCCTGCCAGGCGCCCATGCAAAAGCAAAGCATAATGGATATCAAGGGGCTATGTTCCCCTAGGAATCTGCATGGCTGGACGACGGGGAGGTTACGCCGGAGTTTATGGATGTGGACATTGTGACAGGAAAGCCAATCAAAGTCTGGTCCGGGATCATTGAGCAGCACATTACCTCGGACGTTGCTTACGGCGCATGGCAGTACGGGGTGATTACCGGGGACGATGAGTTTATGGAACGGTATGGATATGAACTGATTATGGATACGGCATGTTTCTGGGCATCAAGGCTTGAAAAAACAGGAGCGGACGGGAAATACCATATCAATGATGTGGTAGGGCCGGACGAGTTTAGGGAGCATGTGAATGACAATGCATTTACAAATTACATGGCTCATTGCAATATGGTAAAGGCTATGGAATATTTCGATTTCCTGAAGAAGGAAAAGCCTGAGGTTTTCGGGCGGCTGAGCCAAAAGATGAATCTGGAAGCTGCATACCAGAAATGGAAAGACGGCAGCGCGCATATCTATCTGCCAAAGCCCGCCGAGGATCATGTGCTGCCCCAGGATGACCGTTACTTAAGCTGCCGTGACATTGACCTTTCCAAGTACAAGGAACAGGAGCATGTGGGCGGCATTATCCGTGATTTCAATATGGAACAGATTAATGAAATCCAGGTATCCAAACAGGCGGATGCGCTGGCGCTGTTTTTCCTTCTGGAGAATGAGTTCCCAGCAGTTGTTCCAAAAAGCCTCCATGATTGACCTTGGAACATTTATGGGTTCCTCAAATGCAGGAATCCACGCCGCGTCTTTTGGCGGTGTATGGCAGTGCATTGTATATGGATTTGGCGGGGTGCGTATGCTGGATGGAAAGCTTCATCTTCATCCGCCCCTCCCGGAGGAATGGGATGAGCTTACGTTTACCATCCTCTGGAAAGGCCAGAAGCTGTTGGTTAAGGCTGGGAAGGATTCCGTTTCCATCAGGAATCTGACCGGTACGGCAGAAGTTGAAATTGAGATATGCGGCGAACAGAAGATTGTGCAGGGAGAACTGGAAGTTATGATGTAATACATAGATGTTTGCGGGCATAAAGGCTATTTGTACTTTATGCTCGTTTTTTCTATATCTCATGGAATGGAGGCATATAGGATGAGAAATAGTATTGGCCGCAAGGTGATTGCCATGATGGCAGTTTTGGGCGGTTTTTGCCAACAGACAAAGGATGCAGAGATGATTGCGGCTTATGAGGATTGGAATGCTGCTATGGAGGTTTTTTTAGATTACTGCACCCAGATACTTGCGGAAGCTGAAAAAGAGGATTTTGAAATTGTGGGGGTTATGGTGGATGAGCTGAAGACGAAGAAAGACCCGGTACAGGAGACAGAAGATGCCTATGGCATATTGGCTGCGGAAAAACAGAAAGGCATCCAGGATTTAAGCACTGCAGAAATCCGGCACGCATCCAGGCTTAGCATGGTTTTTGCAGATGAAATACGCGTCCTTGCAGACAACAGCCGTGATACGGCAAACAAAATCCAAAGCGTCAGCAGCCAGGTGATGGGAGCGGTAGACAGCCTGGCGCAAAATGCGGAGAATATGCTGCAGTTTATAGATGAAAACGTTATGAAAGATTATGACAGCTTTGTGGATGTGGTGGAAAAATACGAGCAGGATGCAGAGCATGTGAGGGTCATCCTGGCGGAGTTTGCGGGGAATTCAAGCGATATCAATGATACGATAGAAAGCATGAATGTCAGCATGAAGGATATTGCGTCCGTAGTGGATTAGAGCGCCAAGGGCGTGACAAGCGCTGCCGCGAACGCAGCCGGGCTGGCAGTATCCATCCGGCAGATTCAGAAGGAAACGGAAAACAACCAGGAGATATCCTTGAAATTGAGCAGCGAAGTAAACCGTTTTAAGAAGGGATAAGGGAGAGGGAATACCGACAGGAGATAAAATACATGCTGCTTATCTGGGGGAGGACGGCAGAGAATGTTGTGAGCGTATTAAGCCACTTATCAATGGTTTTTGACGCAAAATGGCAGTGCGCCCATTTAAGGGTGTGATATTTAGCAGGTGGGAATCCTGTCAAGGGAGGAAAGCAAATGAGAGGCAGGCAGTCGGATAGGCGGATAAGACGTTCTATGAACTCCGTAACAGGAAGAGTCTCTTCAACATAGGCGTCATCTTCGTAGCAGTTGTAATGGAAAGTGACAAAGTCACCATCATATTTGTCAATTCGGGAGGTGGCAATAACGGGACGCCTTAGATAGCGCCCAATGTATTTTATGGCGGTTTTGAGGTCACATTTATTAGGCTTTGCATAGACATAGAAACCGTGTTTGTGTTCTGAGACTGCTCCTTATTTTCCGATAGTCTCAATTTTCCTATATTAAGTCTGAAATGCAAATAGAGAAGTTTTCATAGATGCATACAGGGATGACGTCGTCGAAGCTGTATTGACAGGTCTTTTCGTTTTGTTCCAAATCGTATACGTTTACTGTGCGGGTAATTGGATTTATGATCCAATATTCCCGCACATTGGCGGTTCGGTATTTAAAAAGTTTTACTCCATAATCAATTCTCTGGGTGGATGGAGAGACAATTTCTATGATCCAGTCAGGAGCGCCCAGGCATCCTTTGTCATTGATCTTGTTTCTGTCACAAATGACGGAGATGTCCGGTTCTACATAATTATATTCATCTTCATTTAAGAAGACAGCGAAAGGAGCGGCAAAGATATCGCAGGTTCCTCCTGCTGCGTCAATATAATTTCCAATGGTCTGGTGCAATTTCCAGCTGATTTTCTGGTGAATTGTATTTGGCGGAGCCATCAGGTGTATTTGTCCGTCAATCAGTTCGGCTCTTTGTCCGTCCGGAAGGGCATAGATATCATCAATTGTGTGGGTAAATTGTGAAAGTGAAGCTGCCATGGTATGATCGTTCCTTTCTTTCATTATAGGAGAAAATAAGGATGGGATATTTCCTTTATCATATACGATCAAGCGCGATATGTAAATAGGAAGCTGTGAGTGAAAGAATAGTAACGGTGTAGTTTTTCATAGTTTGGATGAGTAAATGAAAAGGCATAGATGGAAAGAAGCAGTCTATGCCTTTTTTTGGAATTTATGAGAGAGACAAATCACTTTTCTGCTATTTAATATACGGAAGCAATGCGTGTATTATGTTGTTTATGGATTCTCTTTTTTGAGGAGATATTTGTTCTAATAATAAAAGTAATTCATCTGATGCCTGGAAAGAGTCATTTTGAATGGGGGATTCCTGTCCAAATAATAAAAAATCTGCGGAGACAGATAAAGCAGTGGCAACATTATAAAATGTATGAATGCTCATTGCCTTAGAGCCGCGTTCTATCTCATAGATATAGTGTGGCGAAACACCTATTTTTTCGGAAAATTCTTCTTGGGTCAAATGTTTATTTTGTCTGCTGTTTTTTATTCGTAGTCCCATTTGTGCTAAATTCATATAATATTCACCTTTCATATAACAAAAATTTATAACTAATAGATAGATAAATAAACTATCTATTAGCTATTTATTTAAAAATAAATGTTGCTATTAGCTATAGTTTCATGTATAATTATTAATAGCATTATGAAGAGCATGAAAGAGTTTCGTAATGTAAAAGTCGTGAATATTTTAGCCTGAAAAGGCCGGTTTTATGGCATGCGCAAAAAAGGAACAGGAAGGATGGGGTAGCATGAAAAAAATCTGCGCAAAATTATGCGTCATTGTCGTTGGAATTATTCTGTCAATAAGTCTTGGTGATTTAAAAGTATCTGCATTTACGCAATCAGATATTCAAGGACGATTACAAAATTTAATGAGCCAATACTCAGGTAAAACAGCTACGTCGAACCAAATGTATAAAGGAAGTCAATGTAAGGGTTTTGCCAACTGGGTTTTTAAAGAATTATTTTATGTGTATATTGGAGCTTATCCAGAGTCTGCAAATTACAAAATCATTAATGCGAATGCAGAGGAAATCGGTGTAATTGAGCCTGGGAATCTTACAGAAAGCAGCGCAAAAAAGCTATTATTGCAAGGAATGCCGGGAGATTATATTCAGGTACAGAGAAGTACAGAGCGCGGCAGGGGTCCGCACTCCATGATATTGGTATCTGCAAATGATTCTGGAATTGAAGTCTTTGATTGTAATAGCGACAATCGGAATACAATTAAAACATATATGATTAGTTATCATGAGTTTGATACGGCAAATCGAGCGATGTCTCTTTATCGTGCCCATGATTATTCATATCAGCCATCAAGTCCGCCATACAATCCATCAATTGAGATAAGCAGTAATTATTACGGCCTGAATGATGTGGTTAAGATAATCGCAAAAGCAGAGGGAGGCGTTGATTATAATTCAATTCAAATATGGGAAGGAAGTGAGCTTTTACTTACCCGCCATTTTACAGGGGAAAGTTTCACAATACCTTGCAGTGAACTGGGTGCTGGACAATATGCTTGTTACGTTGTCAATGTTAATTCAAAAGGGACAGCAACCTCTTCAGTTGTTAATTTTAGAATAGCGGAGAAGCTCAGCAATCCGCAGATTGCTCTGGAAAAAGATAAACTGGGGTTGGAAGATTATTTATCTGTAAAGGCAGCAGCGGATGGAGGAGTAGATTACTATACCATACAAGTATGGAGGGGCAGTGAGTTATTGCATACGGAATCGTTTACAGGTCATTCATATTCCATCCCATGCAGTCAGTTTGGCGTTGGACAATATGCCTGCTACATTGCCTGCACGAATGCGTCAGGTACAATCTTTACGTCAACTGTGAATTTTGTGATAGGTGGTTTGGACAATCAGAAAATCCAATTAATAAATGACAGGCTGGATATAGATGATACATTGGAAGTATTGGCTTCTGCGGACGGCGGTGTGGATTATTATACCATTCAGATATGGGAAGGAAGTGAATTATTGCACACGGAATCATTTACAGGTCATTCTTTTGCTATTTCTTGCAGACAGTTTGGCATTGGAGAATATGCCTGTTATGTTGCCTGTACAAATGGGGCAGGTACAGTTTTGACGTCAACAGTTCCGTTTACAATTGCAGAGAAGATAGTGAATCCGAGTATTGCGCTCAGCAAAGATAATGCGTCACTTCAAGAAAATATAAATGTCAGTGTTTCATCAGAGCGGGGCGGAGAATGGAACATGATAGAAATATTTAATGAGAAAAATGAAAAAATATTTATGGATACGTTTTCAAGTGATGAATATAGTTTGGAAGGAAATCTGCTAGGTGTGGGGGAATATAGTTTGAAAGTATCGGTATGCAATTCTGTGTACAAAGAAACTTTTCAGACAATGAAAATTAGTATCAGTGATTCCGGTAATGAAAGCGGAGCACAGCCGCATGTTCACAGCTATATTGCAAAAGTGCTGAAAAATGCAACTTGCGAAGAAGAAGGTATACGGATCTTTATTTGTTCCGAGTGCGGAGCGGAGCATGAAGAAACAATATTAAAGGAAGAACATGTATATGAAAAAAAAGTAACAAGGGAAGCAACTTGTTCAAATCCAGGAGAAGTGTCATATGTTTGTGCTATTTGCAAAGATGTGAAAACAGAAATAGTTCCGGCCACCAATGAGCATAATTATGGAGAATGGGAAACTGTCAATGAACCTACTTGTACAGAGAGAGGAAGAAAAAACAGAGTATGTTCTGTTTGCCATCATACAGATATTGCTTTTATTGAAAAAAAGCCACATGTTCCCGGTTCGGCGGCAACTTGCACAGAGCCACAGATTTGTACAGAATGCAAAAGTGTATTGAAAGATGCTGTTGGACACCTGAGTACCAAAAGTATTATTACGGCAGCTACCTTTGTGAAAGAGGGAAAAAGGGAAATCGTATGTACGAATTGTGGAATGATTCTCAAATCAGATAGAATTCCTAAGGAAAAATGCATGAAAGGCAGGAACTATACAGTTGGAAATTATAAATATAGAATAACTTCAGCGAAATTAAATGGAAAAGGTACGGTTGCATTTATTGGGATTACAAAAAAAACATCTGATGTAACGGTTAGAGATACTGTCAAAATTTGCGGAGCGAAATTTCAGGTTACATCTGTAGCAAATAATGCTTTGAAAAATAAGGCATGTGTTCACTCTGTTACTATTGGCAAAAATGTAAAAAGTATCGGGAAAAAGGCATTCTTTGGTAATAAAAATTTAAAATTAATTAAAATTCATTCCGCCAAACTTAAGAAGGTAGGGGCTTCTGCTTTGAAAAATATTCATGCTAAAGCAAAAATCAAAGTACCAAAATCGAGATTGAAAAAATATAAAGCTCTATTTCGCAATAAAGGACAAAAGAGAACAGTCAAAATTTATTAAATGAACGGGCTTTTATCAGGGAGAAAGAATAGTGCTGCAATAGCGAGAAGAACTAAATTTGGCTGCCGGAGAGCGGAAACACAGGAGAGATTCGAAAAATATTTTGAGGTGAAGGAACAGGAAATACGTTAGAAACGAACCGTTTCAAAAATTCTGCTTTGTAAAAAGCAGGGCTGGCGGATAAGCAACTGTAGAATGATAGAGGGAAGGCATCATTATGAGAAAATTCTTCAGATTTAAAATGTTACATAAGGTAATGAAAGGGATAGCAATAGGAGGCAGTGTTGTATGTTTAATTGGCGTACTGGCAGGCTGCAATAAGGAATTAGAGAAAAAGAATATCTCTGCGGAAAAATTTTCAGAAAAAAATTTAGACAATGATAAGAAATCGGAAGAGGTTGAAGATGTTTTAAATGATATCCATACTGGAACGGAAATAAAAATATCAGAGTTGTTTCTTACAGATGAACCTCGGATATGGTATGTGATACGTGATGGCAAAATTTCCTATGATGTAAATGTGGCGGCAGTGTTCGCTTGTAAAGACGGTAAAATTACTTATTATGACATGGGGAACTGGAATTATCCCGAGTTAGAAGAGTTTGACGGAATGGAATACGAAGAAGTCATAAATTATGTTGAAACTACTTTAGAAGAATCCCCGCATGAAGAATCCATTAAATTTCTTTATGATCGTGACGATTCAGGAAATGACATTGAGACTGAAATACTGAGTTTTAGTAATTGGTACGTTAAGTATTTCCACATAGGTTGGATATTGGAACCGAAAACGGTTTTATCCAATCGATATTTTGGAATTACTACGGATGACAGCGGTATGTCTTTCATTACAAAATATGATTTTACTACGGATACAAAAGTTATTTTGAATGAGATAGATGACCCTTGTATGGTAGATTACGAAAAAAAGGAAGAGGGAGAAAATAAAGAAGAAATTACGAAATCGGAAGAACCGGAAGAAGAATTTGACGCAGGCGGATATATGAAAGCATTGTTAGATAATTCTTACAAAGGCGACTCATCTGCATTTGTGGAGAAGGGAATTGGCACCAGTGAGGAAGCGGAAAAGATATATGAAGATGGAATAGAAAAAGAAATGACAGTTGCGCTTTCTGGGTTACAGGTTTCAGAAGAATTGGAAACAGAGTTTTGCAATGTGTTGAAAAGTATATACAAGAGCGTGAAATATAAAATTGGAGAAGTCTCCAGAAAAGACAGTAAGACTTATGAAGTGGAGGTAGTATATGAAAAGATGGAGATTTTTGAACCTGCAATGGAAACATTTAATGCTGGCATAGAAGCGTATGAAGGGGATACTTCAGATGAGGCCGCATACACTGAGCAGATAGTAATACTGCTAAAAGACGCGTTGCAGGCTGCGTTGAATCATCCAGTATATGGAGAGGAAGAATCTGTGATTGTGCGTGTAGAATTGGCAAATGATGTATGGAGTCCAAATGAAAGCGATGTGACCATACTGCAACAATGTCTGTTCGACACAGAGAAAGCGAAATAAGAAAAGATTGGCGCTTTAAAAAGATGAAATCCAATTTTAAAGAAAGAGAAGGAAGGTGCAAAAATGAAGAAACGTATCGCAAAGTTCCTGGCATTTCTGCTGATATTCAGCAGTCTTGCCACAAATATCCCGGCTCTGGAAGTACAGGCTGCCGATCAGGCGGAGTCTATTGTTTCTGTCGCCAGAAGCCAGATTGGCGTCAAAGAGAGAAGCAGCAACTCGGATGATATTCTCTACAATGACTGGTATTACGGAAGGCGGGTAAATAATAACGGCGTGGCCGCGAAATATGCCTGGTGCGCAGTGTTTGTGTCCTGGTGCGCCGATCAGGCAGGCATTCCAACCAATATTATCCCTAAAACCGCAAACACCACAGATATGAAGAACCGGCTGATTAATTCCGGCGGTTCCAGCCATTTGAAAGGTTCCGGATATATGCCAAGAAGCGGCGACATTATATTTTTTGGCTCTAATGCCAGCCAGCATGTGGGAATCGTGAAATCCTCTTCCGGCAGTACGGTTTATTACATTGATGGAAATAATACCCAGACCAATCCTCATGGAGTCCATGACAGCAGCTGTTCATTGTCTGCCGGTAATTTATGGGGATTTGTGACACCGAATTATTCCAGTCCAACATTATCTTCAAAGCCCACAAATCCTACTGTTTCAAAGAATCAGGTATGGTATGATATCAAAGATAGAATAGAACTGAAAGTTCATGCGGACGGGGCAACCAGCTATTTTATGTCAATATTTAAAGATGGTGAAAAAATAGTTTCTCAGGGGGTGGACGGAACATATACATTTGACGCGTCCACATATGGTTATGGACAGTATTCCGCATATTTTTCGTGTACAAATAATGTTGGAACAATTGACACAGAGTGGATTGATTTTTCTGTGGTAGGGGCAGCTACTTATACAAATGTCTATGCTTCAAGCTGGTGGTATGATTTAACGGATACAGTAAACATTAGTGTTGATACAATTTGTGCAAAGGGGCAGGTAATTGGTATTGATAAAGAGGGAGCAGGGAGGGTTATCACGCAAAATACAGAAAATACTTATACAATTGCGGCCTCTGAACTTGGCGTTGGCATGTACTCCGCGTATTTTTCCGTATACAATGGTTCCGGCGGAATAGATACAGAAAGAGTGTCATTTGAAATCGTGGATGCTCCGAAAGAAGGCGCTGCTCTTTCCACAACAAAAACAAGCTATACGTTAAATGATACAGTTCAGGTATCCGTATTGGTAGATTGTTCTAAAGGCCAGGTAATAGGGATAGATGACACAATAAGAAACAAGAGAGTTATTACAGAAGAGGCGGACAACGGAATATACGCAATACCTGCGTCAAAGTTGGGAAGAGGAAAATATTCCGCGTATTTTTCGGTGTACAATGGTTCCGGCGGATACGATACTTCAAGAATTGAATTTGCAATTGACAATCAATTAACTAACCCGGAGATTGCAATTGATAAAAACAGTTATGGAACGAATGAAGATATCATAGTTTCAGCATCAGCTAATGGCGGAGTGGAATTTTATACATTGAAAGTATGCGATGCATCTGGAACAGAAGTAGTAAAAAAAGATTTCACAGGACACCATATTACAGTAAATGCAAATGAATTAGGAGAAGGAGCATACACGGCAAAAGTGACATGCGCAAATTATGCCTTTGAGTCAGATACAAGAACAGTATCTTTCAGTATTGGGAATCAGGTAATTCCGGAGGAACCAGATAAATCTGATTCAGACCAAAGTACAGGAGACAAAGAAGATACCTCAGATTCAAAACCAGAAGAGAAAGAAGATACCCCCAGCTCACCCTCTGACGATAAAGATACCATCCAACCAGAGAAACCTGGAGAGACGAATGATTCCGATTCTGATTTTAACGATGCAGACGACATGGAAGAAGGAGACATCTTCCAGGACGACTCCGGCGATGGAGAATATGAAGTGATTTCCGTAAAAGGAACCGCAGTCTGCGTAGAATATACAGACTGCGCGAACCCAAAAGCCACTGTGATCCGCATTCCCGCTGAAATAGAAGCAGAGGATGGAACCATCTGTAAAGTGACTTCCATTGCCAACAGCGCGTTCCGCAAAAATAAGAAAATTAAAAAAATATTTGTAGGGAATAATGTAGAAACCATCGGGGCCAATGCCTTTTACGGCTGCAAAAACCTGACCAATGTAAGCCTGGGCAAAAACCTTACTTCCATCGGAGCCAATGCTTTCAGCGGATGTGTGAAACTAAAGAGCCTGATAATTCCCGCCAAAGTAAAGAAGGTTGGATCCAACGCTTTCTACGGCTGCAAGGCTTTGAAGAGACTGACCATTAAGACCACAAAGCTGACTTCCAAAGGCCTGGGAAAAAAGGCGTGGAAAGGGATTCCAGCCAAAGCGGCGGTGCGCGTGCCGGCAGGCAAGCAGAAAGCGTATAAAAAGCTGTTCTACAAGAAAGGACTGAACCGGAAAATTAGAATAAAATAATTTTTAAAAAATGAACTTGTGAATCATTTTAGTTAAACTTGAGGAATGTTTTCCCTGTTATTTGATCATGCCATGACTTATAAGTATTGCGCTGTTTCATGGCAGAAAAGATATGGATGAAACTTTCAGATTTTCCGCAAGCTGAAAAATGATTACAAACAATAATAAGCCTACCTTGTACTCTGCTGAGACAGGTAGGCTTTAGCCATGCTGGGAGATAAACCTCCATTTTTGAGGCCAGTTGAATGGTATAGAATATGCTGTGGTATATATTGTGATTGTCAGGAAAAGTGAGCATAAGCTGGAATTCAGAGAAGGCGGCAACCAGATTGCGGGGTGGCTATGGTGATTTTCTTCATTGTTAATAAGCTGATTTTCCCAGAAGGAGAGAGGAAGAAATAAGCATGATTCGGAATGCCCTCCGGCGATTTGCCGCCATACCGAAAGGGGGAGGGGTGTTGCAGGTTTACGAAAATCTGTTATAATAAAATTGGAGAAGATGTAATTATACGCTAAAACATAATTGATTTGTAAAATGGCCTGCAATTTTCTTATAATAATTTGAATCTTTTGGCCTGCGGGCAAAAAATCCAACAGAACAGCTTAGAGCATAGGAGGGATGGGAAATTAATTTAGGGACGAAAACGGAGGCAGCGCCAGAATCTGGCTCCCAGAAAACAGATGTGAAAACAACATCCAAGGATTCCGTGTTTCGCGATTTGTTTGGGGAACGCAAGTATGCCTTGCAGTTATACCAGGCAATCCACCCGGAAGATACGGATGTGACAGAAGAGGATATAGGGAACGTAACGATAAAGAATGTATTCACTGACCAGGAGTACAATGACCTGGGAATGACAGTCCGTGGAAAATTGCTCCTAATGCTGGAAGCGCAGTCCAGCTGGACAATGAATATTATCATCAGGATTTTTCTTTACCTGGCGCATACTTGGAATGAGTATATTGAGAGCACCAAACAAAACCGGTATGGCAGCAAAAAGCTGGCTGTCCCCAGGCCAGAGCTTTATGTGATATATTCCGGTGACCGGAAAACGAGGCCGGAATGGTTCCGGCTTTCGGAGGAGTTTTTTGAAGGGAACAAAGAGTATCTTGAGGTGAATGTAAAGGTGCTTTACGGGGATGGGAAAGGCGACATTATCAGCCAGTACGTAGACTTTACAAAAGTATACAATGAACAGATAAGGCTGCATGGCAAGACCAGGGAGGCAGTGCTGGAGACAATACGGATATGCAAGGACAGAGACGTGCTGAAAGAGTACTTGTCGGGACGCGGGAAGGAGGTTGTAAACATCATGATGGGTTTGTTCGACCAGGAAAAGGCAGTGGAGCAGTTTGGAAATGAAAAGAAGGAGGAGGGCCGTGTGGAGGGCCGCAAGGAAGGCCGTGCAGAAGGAAAACTGGAAGGAAAAATAGAGGCAGCCATAAACATGAAGGCAGAGGGCCTGCCGGAAAGCATGATTGCCAAAATTTTGAATGTGGGGCTAAACATTGTGCAGGAATGGGTGACAGGGACAGCCGTGACAAGATAAGCGGAGCGGATATAGCTTTGACGATTTAGTGGACTGGTAAATTGATATGTGAAATGGCCTGCAATTTTCTTACAATAATTTGAAGCTTTTGGCTCGCAGGCACAAAAATCCAACAGAAAAGTTTAGAGAACAGGAGGAATGGAAAATTAGTTTAGGGACGAAAACGGAGGCAGCGCCAGAATCTGGCTCCCAGAAAGCAGATGTGAAAACAACATCCAAGGATTCCGTGTTCCGCGATTTGTTTGGGGAACGCAAGTATGCCTTGCAGTTATACCAGGCAATCCACCCGGAAGATACGGATGTGACAGAAGAGGATATAGGGAACGTAACGATAAAGAATGTATTCACTGACCAGGAGTACAATGACCTGGGAATGACAGTCCGTGGAAAATTGCTCCTAATGCTGGAAGCGCAGTCCAGCTGGACAATGAATATTATCATCAGGATTTTTCTTTACCTGGCGCATACTTGGAATGAGTACATTGAGAGCACCAAACAAAACCGGTATGGCAGCAAAAAACTGGCTGTCCCCAGGCCGGAGCTTTATGTGATATATTCCGGTGACCGGAAAACGAGGCCGGAATGGATCCGGCTTTCGGAGGAATTTTTTGAAGGGAACAAAGAGTATCTTGAGGTGAATGTAAAGGTGCTTTACGGGGATGGGAAAGGCGACATTATCAGCCAGTACGTAGACTTTACAAAAGTATACAATGAACAGATAAGGCTGCATGGCAAGACCAGGGAGGCAGTGCTGGAGACAATACGGATATGCAAGGACAGAGACGTGCTGAAAGAGTACTTGTCGGGACGCGGGAAGGAGGTTGTAAACATCATGATGGGTTTGTTCGACCAGGAAAAGGCAGTGGAGCAGTTTGGAAATGAAAAGAAGGAGGAGGGCCGTGTGGAGGGCCGCAAGGAAGGCCGTGCAGAAGGCCGTGCGGAAGGAAAACTGGAAGGAAAAATAGAGGCAGCCATAAACATGAAGGCAGAGGGCC